>OZ240211.1:0-732500 GCA_965197525.1 Candidatus Nitrosopumilus sp. | reverse complement strand
CCACATGTAGTCTTCATCTGTGGATATTCTGATTTTATCTCCTTAATAGAGTCGCACCACCAGTATTTTTTTGTTAAATCTCTGTTATCCTTTACTTTAATGGGACCAAAAAACCAGTATTTTTTTGTTATAGTTGTGTCCTCTGTTATGCCAAAATATCTCTCAAACTCTAAATTGTAAATTCTACATGATGCATGGTGAACCTTTACTCTGTCCTTTGTTGCCTGCTTTTTATCATATTTTATTATGAATTCTGATTTGTCTAATATTGCTTGTTCTGAAATTGATCGTAGTTCACCACATGTATTTATTGTCTTCTTCATAACTCTTACAATATTTGGGCAATCATATTATTTAAAATTTTTTACTAAAAACTCTTATAAGAGTTTAATTTATTACGAATTTATTAATTAATTACAAGTTCTCAACTGCTTTTATTTTTCTAAAGCCCTAGGCCCCTCCCCACCCAAAAAATATCTCTAGTAATTTTATCTACACAAGAAGCAGTATCTTTATTGTTATACTGCCCACTCTCCTTTGTCTTCTTCTTCTTCTTTACGTCTATTCATCACCCCTCCCGCCGTTGCTCCTCTGTATTACCTTATATGACGTCTACAACATTTCTCTCTGTCATATCAATAACCTGTGTAATGGTATGGTTAATCTATTAACTCATCTCCTACAACTTTACCTAAATCAGTCATATCAATAACCTGTGTAATGGTATGGTTAATCAACCCTCAACTAATTTTTCTCAAACTACAATATGACATCTACTTTCTTTCTACCTCGCGACTGTGTAGGATTATCCATATGACAGCTCAGCATGGCGTTAATTCTGGGAAACTTTTTTAAAGGAATGATTATGTTCAGTAATCATGAATAATATTTTACGATATACAGCCGTCTTGGCAATCTTACCTCTGTTTGTATTTGCACTTCAGACCGTCTCCTCTACAGAAGTTCACGCACAAGGTGGTGACAATATCTGTGGTTTGCAATTTTGTTCTGAAATTGAAGGTGGCAGAGATGCTTGGTTAGCACAACTTCCAAATTTTGTTACTCTTACTGACGCTGACGAGACAACAACAGTATCAGATCGGGAAGATGATGCTATGCCTGCTGAACCTGCTCCAGAACCAGTAACTGAAGAAGCTGATTTAGGCTCTGTACTTTTATTATCCCGAGCAAACATCCCAATAGACATTCCAATGGACCTTGGATTCTACAACGGAGAATATGTATATTTTATTACCACTGATTCCAGTGACAAGGAACATGGTGAATTAATAGCTAATTCTACAGGATGGAGGGTAGAGTACTCTCCATTCTTGGCATCGACCCCTGACGGTTACGTATCTAATTCATACTTTATTGAAAATGGTCCAGTGACAGACGAATTCCCAGAGGGCACATACACTGTATTTACAAATACTCCTGCCCAAGCAGACGAGTATACTGCACTAGTCTCTGACATCCATGTTACATGGGCTGATGATGCCACTCCTAGACTTTTAACATCAGAAGCTGAGATTCTATCAGCAGTAGATGCAGGTGAGATAACACTAGGTGACGGCTCTATCATACTTAATGTACCACAGATTGTTTGGCCTGAAGGACAGATGAAGATAAAGGAATCAGCTGATGATCCATCCTATGGTGGTGGTCAGGTTACTGACATTGACACAGAAGAGATGACTGTGACCTTTATAGCTCATCGCGGGTGGGGTCCTGATGGTAGAACTATCTATTACATTGTAACTGATGCTACCCCTAGCGGCCCTGCTAATGGCATGGGTGTTGTATACTCACCTAAATCTGCAGATCTGTTCTTGAATTCAGCAGCAGTTGATCTATTCCAATTTACAAATGGAATAAAGGGCACAGGTCCATTAGGATTCCAACCAGGAATAGCAACAGGAGCACTAGGTGATGCCAACTATTCTCCAATGTGGAGAATCTATCTTATCTCGTGGAATAATCCTGAAGATGCACAACTGTTAGAGACAGTTGATGATATCACCGCTTTTAGTGAAGCTGGCTTGATAACCATTAATGTGGCACGTCCTATGAACAGTGATCATATAGTTAACTGCCCATTTGTTGATCCATTCCAATAAATTTTATAGTTAATTGATCTTGGGTTTGTTTTACTAGCTATATATCTAGCAAGAACATTTTTTGACCTTTGAAATATTTGCATCAAAGTCAACTGCAGCAGCCATATTATACCAAGTCATGATTTGATATTGTGTTGGTATACTCTCCGAGTACAGTCAAGTTGAATCTTGAAACTCTAATATACACACTTGTTATTATTCACATGAAAAATTATTTCATCTTCAATTCTGTTATGACTAAAAATCAATGCTTCAAATAACTGCATACAAGTTATACATTATCTACTATACACACACAACATACTGATATCAAAAGTTCATCAAGTTTCTATTATTTCAAAACCTAGTTTGGGGTGTACTCTTTTGCTTGACTTGCAACTGCCTTTGCATGAGCGTCTGCTCTTTGCAGTATTGCCTCTTTTGTCTCATCAGTCATGTACCCTGACTCTGTTGACACTGCACGTGCAGCCTGTGATGCCTTGCTGATAATCTGTCTGATGTTGTCTGCTGTAACATATCCTGCCTCCACTGACAGTGTTACTGCCTCTTGGTGTGCTTGTATGATCTCTGCTCTTATCTTCTCTATGTCAATTATCATCTCATCTTCTGCGTACTTGAATCCGTCCTCTAGCGCACAATAAAGTGAGATTCCTGCCTCTACCGGCTTGATATCTAACTTGCCCAAGATTATTGCCAGTTTTTCATTTACTACCTCTCCCTTTAATACCGGCGTACTGTCCTTTGCTATCCATATTGTTCCTTGGTCAATCTTTGTTGGAATACCTGCTTCTTTGAACTCTGTTAACATTGGTCCGGGTGCAATTCCTGTATTCTTTGCAGGAACCACTATATCCACACTTGCAATATCACCATCTCTGGCAGCCATCATTATCTTGTTTTTTGCTAGTACCACGTTGAGCTTGAATGGTGACATATTCGTAAATAAGAGCATGCACTGTCCTTTCAACTCTTGTACTATCTCTTTAATTCCTGGTAACTCTAACTTTTCCAATGATCTTCGTGCAATTTTGTCTTTGATACTAAAAAATTCTACGTCGTCTTTGAGTGTCTTTCTTAATGGCAGTATCTGAGTTGAACGCACCTTGTTCATCTTGATTATAGCTAAAACTTTGTACTTTAATGGTAATTCTTGTAATTGCTGATACATCTGTGCCTTTCTTTTAGGATAGGTCTTTCTGTTTTCATGCATATTTCTTTCTAACCTCTTGTATCTGTTTTATTGGCTTACCCATCGTAGTCTTTACCATAATTCTCTTGATATTTTTTTCGCCGTTTGGCAGCTTTTTCTCTATTGCAGACAGCACAGCGTGTGCATTAACTACCAAGTCCGCATCTTCCATTGATTCATCACCTATCTTGCATGATATGGACAATGACGCCCTTGTTCTGACCTTTATTGACGTTCTAAACCTCTGCAAAAATGCCTCTATTGACGCATCAAACGGTACAGGTGTTGGCATCTTTCCTCTTGGTCCTAATAACTGACCCATGGTCTTACCTACAACTGGCATGACCTTTGTATCTGCTAGGAAAAAATCATGCTTGTTTATGAACTTGCGTGACTCTCGTTTGTTTGCCCCAAACTTTTCTAACTCGTCTGTTCCAATTACCGTATCTGCCTGTGCCTCTTTTGCCTTTTGGCTCATCTCACCTGTTGCCATGACGCATACTGTTGCAGGCGAACTAGTCTTTGGTAACTGGACTGTCTCATTAATGGCAAATCCTTTCTTTACATCAATATCCTTAAAATTAATGATTAGTTCCACTGACTGTTTGAACTTTTTTGGTTTTGTGGCCTCTTTTGCCCCTTTTATTATCTCAGTTAGTTGAGCCTCTGCAATCATATAAATATACTTGTAAACCTACTTAAAATCGTTTAGAGGTTTACAGCGTAGAAGGTTAGGTTAAGCACGAGTTATTAGATTTACATGTATGGGGCCTAATCTTTTACGGAAGGATGTCTCTAAATTTTTGCTCCTTCATGATATCTTCAAGCATACATATTTCCAAATATTTTTGAAAATGAAGTTTTGTCATCTGATTTACGTCTCCAGCAGTTTTGCTATTTGGGCAGTTTTCTTGACATGTTTTCCGTACATTTGTATTTTTCTCACATCGATCAGGTTCTGTCTTTTCATGGCGTGAAACATTCTTCTAAGCTCGGTCTCATCTAGCGGTATACCATAGGTGTGTTTTTCTACTAGCAGATCTACAAATGCCTTTTCCGGATATGCAACAGTCGTGCCTTTAATTACACGATACTCTCGTACAGCAAGTATTCTGCTGATTGTTGGCATTTTTAGCAGTGCGTCTAGTAAATTATGATCAGGTTTGTTGCCTATTGCAAAACCACTGCCGAATTCTTCAGACAGCAGTTCTGCAAGATACTCTCTGTTGCCTGGTGTAGTATGAATAGTATACACAATCTTTTCCCGCATGTTATGAAAGTATGGTGTTAGCGTAGCAAGCGCTGTAAATTGAAACTCGAATTGGAATTTTTCTCCAAGTAACTCATGCATAGCTATTAGTTCATCGTCAAGATTGTAGTGTCTAATGTGAGGAATGTCAGGATTCTCTTCTCTGAATTCCGTCTTTTTTGTTTTTTGTATCCCTGCATGTGCATACTTGACGAAACAAATTTTTGACTTTTCCTATCGAGTTAGTAACTGTACGGTTAAATCGATATTCGTGTGAAATGCTGAGATAGTTCTAGTTTACAAATTTGTGTTAAAAAATATGTTGCAGGTATACAAATGCTGTTCAGAGTGCAGGAGACGATGATTTACACAAGATGTGGTGATCAAGGGACGACGATGCCCAGAAATTGGCTGTACAGAAACTTATGCACGTTGCTATAGCAGTCATGGACTCGAAGGGGAATCTGCTTATGGACAGGAAAATACATCGATTAGCACATGAAGTATATCACTCCAACGAGAGTTGAAGTTTTAGCACATAGCTAATGAACAACAACAAGATGGAAAGATTGAACGGTGAGATCAGAGACAGGGAAAAGATAATGCAAGGTTTGAAGAAAACAGACACGTCGTTGCTGAAATGGTACGAAGTCTGCCATAACTATTTTAGAAAGCACATGAGCTTGGACAGCACGACCTCCGGTGAGAAGTGTGGAATTGAGATTAATGTAGATAACAAATGGATTACGTTGATTCAAAATGCTAACCATTTGGGGGATAATAAGCAAGATATACAGCAAAAACTGTAGATATTACGCTAATGGTTCCCAAAACAATACTGAGCAGTAAGCCATTACGTTCCCAAAATCTTTGTTTGTGTTCAATAATTTTGACTCTTACATTAGAAACGGTTTCATGGATTTTACGTTTTACCAGTGATGCTTTAAAATCGTCAGGAACAGGCAAATTATCCCAATACAAAATATAGTATTCACCAGAAACGTCATTGATTTCAGAGTACTCTGACATTGAAAAACCTAAAGCATCTTCTATAGTAGGAATAAGCTCATCTTCAATAGCAATTGAGAAATGATAGATCACCAGAAATGTCACAGTACGCAATGTTAGATTTATCTCCTAACATGCATTGTTATATCTATTAGGTTCTCTCCTGCTAAACTCTTAATTTCATCAATGCGTTGTACAGCTTCTGCTCTGGAGTTAAACTGTTTGACACACTTATGGTCAAAATCATCTGTTTTATTTGCTTGAGTAATCCGGAAGTCCTTCATGAAGCCTTTTACAAAATTGCATGAATCACCATCATTAGCACAGAGTACTCTAAATTCAATCACCTGCATTTAGAATATTATCTCTTTTTGGTGTTTATTACCTTTGCTATCACTACAGTACAATTTTGATTTTTTTTTGCGTTTTCATAGATTTGATCAAACTTTTTTCATCTTCATAAGTATTTGTAACTTATTTTTAACAACTACGACAAGCTTGGATATCGTGGTGCGTGGAAATTAATCACAGCAAACCCAAGCCAAAGGGCAGTACTGGCTATCTTAGGAATCTGGTTCCTGCATATGTTGCTTGCAATAGAGTATTTTGTACAAAAATGTATTGTCCTGAAAGTAGTTCACTCCTCACATCATGCTCATGGTCTAGGTGGAAGTGTATTACATGACCGATTTTTTCAGCTGTATGGAATCCAATGTAAAATCTATGAAAGACACAGTCAACTTGTCCATTACTGGAAACAGTGGTGGTGTGTGGATCCGCAGGTAGAACTGTTCTACTATGTGGTGTTGTATGGGGAGACGGAGAGTACGAGTAATGAAAAAATTTGACTCATCCAACGCGGAATGGATTATCAAAGAAAAGCACAAGAACACTGCCAGTAACAAAGAGATTGCAGCAAAGATGAACGTCTCGGTCAGATGAACTCAAAAACTGCACAAGAAATACAAAGATGCAGACAAGATAGTATATGTCCTGCCCCATAGGAAGATCCAAAAAAAGTGCTCCTGAACGACTAGAACATTCTGTAATTCTCTCAGCAATAGCAAACGAGATTCGAGGAGCTGTTGCCTTGGAGAGCGTCGTAAGATCATCTGTAGAGATGTAACTATACATAATTTTTTGAATAGATGCCATGCGTGGAATGAAAACGAATCAATTCATAAATTGTACAGCAGAGTCTAACACAAGACAGTTATACATCACTCTAGAACATCATACGCACAAACATCTCCAAGTTTTGAAGAGGGGCAAACTACTTTCGGGATCCCACAAAATGTAATCATGTCCAAAAAGGTTCTGTGTAATCTTCGGGTGCTATTAACTCAGTATATCTACACTTAAATATCCTTGAATCGTAATATGGTCTTTGAGGGCGATAAAGTCAATAGCACAAAAATATACACCGAATTCAGACCTCATGGGTATGATGGCCACATTCACAGAGATGGTTAACTGCTGTATCAAGATAGGGTTAAAAGAAGATACCCATAACATGAAGCGATTGTCTATACTGTGTTATCACGAGTTGAGAAACTATGATATTTTATCATCATACAAACTCAATGCAATATCAAGGGCTGCAGGTATACTAGCTAACAGAAAACAATCCGTGAAACGTGGCATCAAAGTAAAGTATCCAACGATAAAAAAACCATTTATCACAAACTGTTATGGAGTAAAACACAATGGTGCATTGTTGACAATTCCATACAAGAGTAGAAATTCTATCAACATCCTGTTAAACCAACACACACAAAAAATCCTAGCTGATCATACCTTGACAGTACGCTCATTTTCATTGACTGCCATCAACATCAGTCTCTGTGTTTCCAAAGAAACAGAACAAATAGAGTGTACCAAGACAGTGGGAGTAGACAGAAACCTTCGAAATGTAACTTGTGGAAATGAAACAAAAGTAACATTCTACAAGACAAACAAACTGCTCTCAATCAAAGAGAACACAATACATGCTAGATCCGGATTTCGCAGAAATGATCGCAGAAAGAAAGATCAGTTTTGGAAAGAGAGACAGAAAAGAATGACCAACAGAACAAAACAATACATCCACAAAATATCCAAAGATATTGTGGATAATGCGGTCAAAGAAAAAGCAGTTATTGTTCTAGAAAACCTGAAAGGAATTAGAAAACTATACAGGAAGGGGAACGGTCAAGGTAACAAATACAGACGTAGATTGAACGGATGGCAATTCTTTGAACTGCAAAGACAGATAGAATACAAAGCCCAGTGGGTCGGGCTACCTCCAGTTGAATTTGTAGACCCAAAACGCACAAGCACGCAATGTCCAAGATGCGGAAAGAAACTCCAAGAGGACATGCAACACAGTCGTAAAATGTTGTGTAATAATTGCGGATTATACATGAATAGGGATATTATCGCTGCCATGAATATATCACGCAAACTGTCCCCTAGGTTTAGGGATAGTAGAGATGGCATAAATGAAGCGAAGTTTGATACTTTTGAGTCAACGATGTCGGAACCCTGTACACCGGTAATCCGAATAGTCGATATGTCAAAGTCAAGTAATCATCAAGGACGTTGTTGAAACAATGTTTAGTTTTGGTATGAATAACATAAAAAACACCCGAAGATTACACAGAACCTCCAAAAACTACATATATTAAATCATAATGCTAATTTTTTAACATTGCACCGGTTTGACGATCTTGATATGAAACTGCTCTTTGAATTGACTAGTGATGGATCTGTCTCTGTTCCTGCTCTGTCCAAGAAACTTGGAATTAATGCGTCAGTCTTGTACAGTCGAATAAAGCGCCTTACAAGAAAGAAACTAATAAAAAAATTCACCATAGAGATCGACGAATCCCTATTGGGGATACACGTCAAGGCGACAGTTGGTATCAACCGAGATCCCAAATACAAAGATAGCATTCACAAGACGCTGATGAATGCCACAGAGGTTGTATCAATATCTGAGGTTACAGGACGATTTGATATCATGATCCAAGTGTATGCAAAAGATTTGGAGGCACTTCACTCTGTCGTAATTGAAAAGATAGGCAAAATCCAAGGCATACAAAACACCGAGACATTTGTACAGTTACAAAAAACAGACAAAAATCCTATATTTCTAACAGAATGATTCTTTTTATGTCTAGGAGAACTTTTCGTTCCACTTGCCGTCGTTAATTTCGGCTGTCATCTCTTTCGGTGTCTTTCCGTCTATCTTTACTCCTAAGGCCATACACGTACCAACAATGGTTTTTGTAACTGATTTTAATGACGAGGCATATGAACTTTCAAGCTTGGCATTTGCAACTTTGATAACTGAATCAATGGTGATGTCACCTGCCCATTCAGTCCCTGATGCACCTGACCCTTTGTTTATGTTGGCCTCTTTCATTATCAATGCAGCAGCTGATGGAATTCCTACCTCTATATCATACTCTTTTGTGTCAGTATCCACAATCACAGTTACAGGTATCTTCATTCCTTCAAATTCTTTGGTCTTGTCATTGATTGCGTTTATTACTTGCATGATGTTTACTCCTAACGGGCCTAATGCAGGTCCTAATGGTGGTCCTGCTGATGCTCCTCCGCCTGTTACAAGTGATGATATTCTTTGTTCTGCCATGTCTACTCCCTCTTGTATGAAAATTTAATCTTTGCTACTGTCATTTCTTCTTACTCTGCTGTTATTATTATTATTATGCTCCACTTGATAGTTTTAGATAATTTGCGTCAACTGTAACTGGCAGCTGGTACGATGCATCCAACAACACAACAGTTGCCTCTTCTTTTTCCACATCTATGCGTGTAATGGTTGCCTTCATACCTTTGAATGGTCCGCCTGTAATCTCTACTGTGTTATCTACTGCTAGTTGTGATACAGTAGATCTCTTTATGAGATACCCTTCTATATCCTTAAACTCCAACTCTCCTCTTAGCTGTCCTCTGATGTGTCTGACCCCCTCTACTGCCATGTATGCGTCACTTGGGTTGATTGCCTCGATGACCACATATCCTTTGAGATTGTCGACTAGCAGTACTGACTGAATGTTTACTTGATTTGCATTGGCCTTTGCCTCTAGCAGGCGCATGACCACCTTTTCTTGTCCCCCTGTAGTTCTAATTGCAAATAGGTGTGATTTAATCTCGTCTGACATTGCTATCTACCAAATGTGAGAACTGAAAATACAAATTGAATGGTAAAGCCAATAGCACCTACTCCTGCTATTCCTAATAACACTAGTCTGAGATGTTGTTGATACTCTTCTTTATCTGGCTTTTTTGCCATCTTCATGGTGTTTAGCATGTTTTTTAGTGTCTGCTTGGGTTTCAATGCTGGAGATTATAAAGCTGTCTTTATATCTCTTATTCATGTTACTGTTGGTTGCATATCGTGACGACCCTGCAGGTTACAACATGGCTTGTTGTCTATCAAAAGAGATGGTTTTGCGCGACGGCGTATTTCATGGAAAGTACTATGATATGGTTGTAATACCCACCCCTGCAATCTCTGCTGACTGGCTGTCTGAAAAGTATTCGTATGACGGTTATGTCTTTTTATCAAAACATGCTGCAGTGTCAGGCGATCTGGCACTGACGTGTCACAGTACCGGCAACTTTTCTGCAGCAGAGTTTGGCGGTTCCCCACGCCGTGTTGCAATTCCAATGCCTCACCTTCAAAAGGCATATCTTCAAAGGTTAAAGCATCACCAGTATGCATTCTCTAACTTTGATATCACTATAGAGGCAACACATCACGGTCCTACTGATTTGGATAAACCATCTATATTCATCGAGATTGGAACCACCGAAGAACAATGGACTGATATACACTTGTGTCAGTCAGTGAGCAATATCATTCATGATACACTGTCATCTTCAATCCCTGATGATAACCCTGTTGCCATATGTTTTGGCGGAACGCACTATCCTGTCAAGTTTACTGAGGAACTACTATCAGGGAATCATGCACTAGGTACTGTGATTCCAAAACACGCAATCGACGATCTTGACTCTGATCTATTCTCTCATATCATGGCACAAAATAATATGGCAACTGTGGCGCTATTAGATTGGAAAGGAATGAACCGTATCCACAAACACAAAGTCTTAAATTTGCTGGATGCCACTGGATTAAAAGTGATCAAGCTTTGAATCTTGATGAAAAGATATACAAAAAACTACTAGAAGTTCCCAAAGGCCATATCACCACCTATGGAGAGTTGGCTAATGCAGTAGGCCTAAAGAACGGTCAGCGTGTTGTAGGCAGAGTAATGAACAGGAATCCCTATCCTGGTATCGTTCCATGCCATCGAGTTGTAATGTCTACAGGACTCGTTGGAGGCTACGCGTACGGCAAGGATGTAAAGATCAACATGCTGCACAAAGAGGGGATACACATACAAGACGACAAGATTGTTGATTTATCTAACGTGTTACACAAGTTTTAGATGATGGTGATGTTTTGTGGGTTTGGAACATCTAAACTACAGAAATAGCCACTGTGTAGTTTTTTTTAAAGTAATCTATGATCTACACACATCATACCCACCAATCATCACTATCTGTTTTATGAGAGATGTAAGTTTGAGCGTAAATTTCCATATTACAGCCACGATAATTTTTTTACTGTTTTGTTATGACTTGTCTCGTCTACGGTCGTGGCGAAAATTCAATTTTTTCTTTTTCTAATGCCAGTGCTTTGCATATTTCTTTTAGTCTGGAGTAGCTAGCGGACTCGTAATCTGTATGTTCATAGCGTTGTATTTGTTGTTCATGCAATCCAATTTTTTCTGCCAGACGTTTCTGACTTAATCCTAACGCGATTCTACTTTTGATTAACATTTTAGACAGCTCTTCTATATTTGTGAATTCTAGTGTGGATGCATTGCTGTCTTTCAAATCTTCGTATTCTTCTATCTCTCCCTTCAAATCAAATAACTGACCCCGCAGTGCGTCATGTTCCAACTCTAAAAACGCATCAGAACTATTGTCGATCTTTTGCTCCAGTATAGAAATAGCTTGCTCAAAGTCTTTTATCTTGGTTTTTGTTATCTTGTACTGTTTTTCATTCTTGATCATTTATATCCACCAAATTAATTTCTATAATTCCTTTTGGATTAGCATCTCTATCTACTTGAAAGAAATCTAACATAATCTGACCTGGTTTATTATGCATAACTGTTGGAAATAATTCTCCTGAAAATTTTACTTTTTGTGCAATACGTTTAGGTCCAAAATCTTTGAGAACAGGATCCAGTACATCCAAATCTACACCTGTTTCAACCCAGCATCCGTCATAGTCGTTTGGTTTTTGTTTACTGGTGACAAAACTACCATCAATGAATGCTGTAGAACATCCTGCTTTTTTGAGATTTTTTAATGCAGATAACATTCCTTGGAGTAGTTTCCTTCTATCGTAATTATAGCCGAATTTCTCTCTAAACTCGGACCATCCTGCTTGGTGTACACCTACTGGGAGGTTTCCTTTATTATTAAATTCAGGTATCATTATTAACACAACAATATTGTTATGTTAAATTATTATTTAACGTTTGTTAGCTTTTCTTGTACACTAGAGGTAAGCTATTTTTTGTGCTAGATAAACTTGAAGAACACCTAGCAGTATACCGCGATTAGATAATATGTGTTGTAGATGAACTCGCAGCTATTGTTTGTGATGGTTTAATTATTACTAGCAGCATTGGTGCGTTTCTGTACCATCGTATCCATAAGTGTACGCAGGTGTGCCTTGTTTCTGACTGTGTTTCCGCCTACCTTTTTGTACAACGTCCAAAATTCAGGATTGGTTATATCCTTTCTATCCTTTGCTATCTTTAGCAGTCGTCGCAGTGCGCGCACCTTTGCAACATATACAGTCTTCTTACCTATTCGGGCACCCTTACTTCCCTGTTTTGACCCTTGGGTGGTACCTCGCTTGTTTCGCTGTTCCTTTTTTGCGTGCGCTCTGCCGCGTGATGTCCCTGTAAATGACTTTACTTTGATTGTATTTGCAGTAACCAAACTACGAATATTTTCTCGTGTAATTGCGTCCTCGATGTGGTCCAAATGATCAGGATCAAATCTTATCCTGTGTACTCCGACACCTATTACTCGCGCTGCCAGTCTCTTCTTGGCCTGAAGATTAACTACCATGCGATACACTACTCACCCTTGCATTAAATATCTTGAACTTTTCTGCTATTGCTATAGCTGCAATCTCTTTTCGTTTTTTTGTACCCACACTGTGTCCGAATCTTACTCCGTCTTTCTTTGGGTCCAACTTTTTCAAGTCCGCTAAATTAAACACTAGATTATCTGTATATCCTGAAGGGTGCAGTCCTTGTGACTCCTTTGGCCCTCCATACCCTATCTTGACTAAACCCGGACGTCCCCTGCTCTTCTGTTTTCGTTGGTGATGGTCTATGCCCTTGGGTTTTCTCCAGTTAGTCTGTAATCTCACATAACGCCAACTCTCAGGTCGTACAAAATCGGGATTGTTCCCCTTGATCTGCTCTCTTTTTTCTAATAGTTCCTTGTTAATTGGCATTGTATCACGTATACTAATTTTGGAATAAATACGTTCCTAGATGAATTTTTTTATGGGAAAAGATAATAAGGAAACTTTGGGCGAATTGAATATCTCATGAATTGCTTGTCTGGGATTAAAACAACTGCGTTTGGGGGTGTGTCTCTCTGACCCAACTACTTGGTAGTGTAGTCAATGAAAAGTTCATGTCGCAGTTGACTGCATTTGGAATTAACCCTTTGCGCGTCTATAGAAATCTTGGCGTATCTGAGATGATTGACTTGGCAGTAAAACGCGGTGAAGGAGTAGTAAACTCGACTGGTTCCGTATCAGTAAATACCGGCAAATACACTGGCAGGTCACCTGATGATCGTTTTATCATACATGATGATACCACCCGTGATACAGTTGGTTGGGGTAAAATTAATCACAAGTTCTCCAGTGACAAGTTTGATGCACTGTTTACAAAGATGAAAAAATTTGTAGAGGATAAAGAGTTGTTTGTCTTTGACGGCTTTGTCGGTGCAGACCCTGAGAACCAGCTTCCAATACGCGTAATTAATGATCATGTATGGCAGAGCTTGTTTGCAAGAAACCTGTTTATCAGACCCAATGATCCCAATGATCTGCAAGACCATACACCTGAGTTTACGATACTGTGTATTAACGACTTTTATGCCGATCCCGCAGTTGACGGTACACGTTCTGATGTCTTTATTATAGTCGACCTGACTAGAAAGATTGTACTGATCGGCGGCACAGAATACGCAGGCGAGATGAAAAAATCAATGTTCAGTATCATGAACTTTTTGCTGCCATCGCGCGGTGTATTTCCGATGCATTGTTCTGCAAACATTGGTACTAAAAATGGCGATACTGCATTGTTCTTTGGGCTTTCAGGTACAGGCAAGACTACGCTGTCAGCTGATCCCAACAGAAGGCTTATCGGAGATGACGAGCACGGCTGGTCTGATTCTGGTACGTTTAACTTTGAGGGCGGCTGTTATGCAAAATGCATAAATCTGAACAAAGAGTCCGAGCCTGAAATCTGGAATGCCATCAAACCAGGCGCAGTCTTGGAGAACGTGGTGTTGCGCGGTGATAATAACACTCCTGATTACAGTGACGGGAGCACAACTGAGAATACGCGTGTTGCATACCCCCTAGACTATATTCCAAATATCGTGGTTCCAAGTATTGGAGGCCACCCATCTGCCATCATATTTCTTACTGCAGACGCACTAGGTGTACTCCCACCCATATCCAGGTTATCAAAAGAGGGTGCCATGTATCACTTTATGTCAGGATATACAAGCAAGCTTGCAGGTACTGAGCGCGGCATCAAAGAGCCAAAATCCGTATTTTCAGAGTGCTTTGGCGCGCCATTCATGCCAAGACCTGCCGCAGTGTACGCAAAACTGCTAGGCGAGAAGATTAATCGTCATAATACCATGGTGTACTTGGTAAATACCGGCTGGTCCGGCGGTCCATACGGTATCGGACAGCGCATATCGCTCAAATACAGCCGTGCAATGATCACTGCTGCGCTGTCAGGCAGTCTGGATGGCGTATCGTACCATCATGATTCTCTGTTTAATCTTGATATTCCAGATGAGGTCCCAGGCGTTCCCTCTGTGATACTTGATCCCAAGAACACCTGGGATGACAAGAAAGCATATGATACATCTGCCAAAAAACTATCGTGCATGTTCATTGAGAACTTTGCAAAATTTAATGGCGTTCCACAGGATATTGTTGATGCAGGTCCTCCTGCTGCTACCACCACCACCTAGCTGACTCTCTTTAGTACTATGCCTATTGCTGATACGCCTATTAGAATGCCAATAATTATTGTTAACGGTCTTGTCTGTATGATGTTGTTTGGGTGTATCGCAGACGAAGAAGAAGAAGAATCGTTATGCTCCTCTAACGACGTTACCGTGATGGCGTTATACACATCAGATGTGACTGTGCCATTTACTCTTATTTTGGCATTTATCCAGTACTCTGCGTTTTCGTATATCTGAACTGACGCTGCATTGTTTGCAGGAGTTGCAGCTGTTGTCTCGTGTGCAGTACCGTCATTACCGTTTGTCACTACAATCTTTGCATAGTTCCACACATCAGGGTGTGATACCTCAAAGTGCAGTTTTTGATCCTGTTGTATCACTGATATCTTGCCTTGTGTGTAATGTATAATAAATGGTATGGTGTATCGTGTATCCTGATGGTTTATAATGATCTTTCCCTGGTGTTCTCCCCATGTACCGTCCTCTGTTATGTTTATATTCACAAATAACGTGTTGTTGTTTTTTATTGCATGTGTCCATTTTATGAACTCTGGACTGTTGTATTTAATATCTAAATCATCTATTGTTATGCTGTTGCCATCATTCCCATTACCATTCTCATCATCATCATCATCTAGTACTCGCAGTTTGAACTCTTGCTGTATGGTATTGTCAGTTGCAGTCATACTTGCTACAAAACTAGGCGGCGTAATTACCATGTCTGCCTGGTACGCATTATTGATGTCTAGTCTGCCTGCCCCTGCATCATGCAGTGAGAACTCTATACCATACGCATCCGATACCGGTTCCACTGTTGTCAGTAACAGCGCAGTTATCTCGTTATGGTGCAAGTCTGGATACTTTTGCATCAGTAACGCCGCTGCTCCGCTAACGTGTGGTGCAGCATAACTTGTCCCGCTTGTAAGGTTGTATCCTCCTCCTGATATCGTAACTGGGTAGCCATTCTGTGTAGTGTTGATATACGCGCCTGGTGCTACAATGTCTGGTTTGATGTAAAACGGTGATACCGGTCCTCTGGAACTAAAATGTGCTATAAAATCAGGATTGTAAAACAGGTCTATTGTTGCTTTGTTACTATTATTATCATTATTACTATTATTATCATTATTATTATCATTATTCTTATTTATCATCTCCAATATCTCTTGCCCGTCTTGCTGACTCATCGACACCACCGGAATCTGCGGGGCATACCCCTGTTTTATGAACTCGTGTATTAACTCTCCAAGAAATATTCCCGGTATGTTGTTGTATACTAGCAATGCCTTTGCTCCTGCATTTGCAGCATTCTCTTCTTTGATTGAAAAGTACAGCAACTCATCTGGAATATCGCTTCCTCGTTGTACAATTACTATCTTGTCTGTGACATTGATATCTGCAATGTCAGTTGCTTTGCCGTATCCTCCAACTACAATATCGGCAGTTATTAGTTCATCAAGCGGTACAGTCCCAGTCATAGGAACTGCAGTATACGCCTTGTCGTCTATCTGTAGTGTTGCAACAAGACTGGATGTCAGGTTGTTATATGTGGCCCCTACGGTTATAGACCCAAGACTTCTTCCAGGACTGCCTATTGTGTATGTGTCTGGCCCATCATTCCCCGCAGCTGTTACCACCAGTATCCCCTGTTCTGCTGCCTCGTTTACTGCGTCATCAATCTGTGTATTTGTTCTGTTTACCCCCAGACTGATGTTGATGATGTCTGCCTCATCTGAGATTGCCTGTTTTATTGCTCTGGCTATTAGTTCTGATGAGACTCCGTTGCCATCCTCTGATACTTTGTATGCCAGAATCTTTGCCTTTGGAGCAATTCCAGTTATCTGCCCGTCTGCTGCAATCACTCCTGCAACCTGGGTACCATGACCGTTTGAGTCTATTGGCGGCATGCTCTCTGAGATAAAGTTGTATCCTCCTATGACCTTTACTGGTTCATTTATGTCGTTTGTGTCACTCCATCCATACAAGTCAGGATGGTTAAAGTCAACGCCTGTGTCAATTACTGCTATTTTTATTCCTTCACCTAGGATGTCGTATCTCTGCGGAGTTGTAGTTCCTATGTATGGTCCGCTATTCTCTAGGTATAGCTCTATCTGATCGCTGTCTGTTACTATCATTGTTGTTGTTGTTGCTGGTATAACATACTGCAATACGATTATGCCTACAACTCCAAGTATTATCACACTGCACAAAAAAACTGCCTGCTTCACAGTTTTTTATCTGGTTTTACAGGTAAAAATGAATTGTTTATTGTCGTTTTTTATCCTCTGACTAGTGACTAAACCAATAAATTGATTGAATTTGTAGTGTTCCTCATGGGAAAATATACTCTTCCTGAAATGCCATATGCATATGATGCACTAGAACCTTACATTGATGCTCAAACAATGGAGATTCATCATACAAAACATCATCAAGCATACACTGACAAATTAAATGCAGCCTTGGATGCATGTCCATCTGAGATTCAAGACAAGGATATCTTGGAGATATTCTCAGATCTTGGTTCCGTACCTGATGCTCAAAGGGGCGCAATCAACTTTAACGGTGGTGGTTATGATAACCATAGGCTATTTTGGAACAATATGAAACCAAATGGAGGTGGCGAGCCTGGAGGGTCAATTGCAGACGCAATCAACGACTCTTTTGGAAGCTTTGCTGACTTTAAGACAAAATTCTCATCAGTTACAGCAGTTCATCAGGGCAGTGGCTGGGGATGGTTGGTCTACAACCCTTCTTCTGGCAAGGTCGAATACGTGGCCATGCCAAACCAGACTAGTCCTAGAACACAAGGGTTGGTACCGTTGCTGGGATGCGATGTATGGGAGCATGCATACTATCTCAAATACCAAAACAAACGACCCGCCTACATCGAGGCCTGGTGGAATACAGTCAACTGGGACGAAGTCCAAAGTCGATTCTCCAAGGTGAAATAACAAATTATCATCTTTTTTATTTTTTTTAATCGTGTTGTATCATTACTGATAACGTATGTATGTATGTATGATGCCTATATCTGTGCAATCCCCTCTTTACAAATATGTCCACAAATCTAAAATATCTGCTGTACATGGCTTGCATCACTGTTATCAATTACTTGGCAAACGCAAGGAGACAAACCATGTCTCATCTCTATGAAATGTAATACAATGTTCTAGTATGACCACTTTTTTTGTCCTATTCAATCTTGGTATGATTTTGTGGTTTATGTCTGAATAACCTGATCTTCTTGGAAGATGTGTTTGTGAATATTGGTTAGATTCTGAGTCTTACTGATTTTAAAAAAAATATGCATGCTAGTATTTCAAATATTGATCTTATCTGTTATACTGTTTTTTTAAGAAATATGTTTGTTCTAAATATTCTAATGAATAATGATATTATCTTGATACAAGTGTAAAGATGTATGTGATACCTGTAAGAAATACGAGATCATTGAGAAGATAACAGATTTTGGTTGCGCCAAATTCGTACTAACCAAACTATACAAAAAAGCAGGGTCAGACTTGTCATGGTATTGTAAATACAAGTGTGGATTCTGCTGTATGCAATACATATCAAAAATACAAAATGTTCTAGTACCTAGATTGTTTGAGATGTTCTCATTATGTCATAGACCAAAAAAAAAAAACGGCTTACAACAAGGCAGGATAGCGTTTGATGATAAAAAGTTGCACATAATCGTGCAAATCAATCTCCCTATTACAAGAGATACAAGACTTGAAAACTAAAGTATTTTGGCTATGTTATTGTTGTTGTTATTGTGATTATTATTATTATTATTGAAATCATGACAAATAATTCTCAAAGACCGCCATGAATTAAGCTAGAATCTTTTTGGGATTTTTCAAATATTACTAGCTCCAGGATCTCTAATGCGTGATATGTCTGTTATTTGGCTATCCTTTGTTTTGTGTTCATTATACTATGTAAGACTCTGTCTGCCACTGCACTATAGTTCCAGTACCGCAAATTCCATCTTTAAGTACTGTTTCTATAACTTTGAATGCATGTAAAAACATCCTCGTCGTAGTCTAGATGATGGATCGACCCCTTAGGAAACATGTGCTTCGCGCACTTAACTTTGAATGGGGCAATCCGAGCTGCTGCGTTCCTGTGCCTCGCGCACTGATAGGTGATTGCAGCCTCCGATCCATCAAAAACAATCCGCAAGGAGGTGATAAAAAGGATGAGAAATATTGGAATAGACATTAGCAAGAGAAAATGCGTAGTATGTGTCATGGATGACAAGGAAAGAATACTAGAGGAGACTACATATGACAATACGCTAGAAGATGCAAAAGAGTTTGCAGGCAGGATGAAAAGAAAATACGGCAGGAGAAGAGGACAGTGTCGTGCTGCATGCGAGACTACAGGAAACATGTGGCTCAAGACATTTGAGGCATTTGAGGAACACGACATACCAATCCAGCTTGCCAATACCTACAAGATGAAGATAATATCAGATACCGACGTCAAGACGGATCCCATCGATGCACGAAAGATTGCCAACATACTTTGTGTAGGGATGATTCCCCGGTGTTATGTGGCGCCCCCGGCACTGCGTGATGCCAGAGAGCTGCTCAGGTACAGAATAAGCATGGTCCAGGCAAGGACTGCACTTATCAACTATACACACAATCTGCTTGACAAGTACGATGTAAGACTGAACGTCTCAAACATGTACAGCAAAAAAGCCATCGGACTGCTCTCACATACAGAACTGAAAAGACCAAACGACAACCTGATACTGAAGAACTGTGCCAAAAGAATTGCACATGTCACAGAAGAGATAACAAATGTCGAAACAGAGATAGACAAACAAGCAGCAGTAAACGATGATGCAAGATTGCTTATGAGCATGACAGGACTGGATGTATTTGCATCAATGCTTGTCGTATCAGAGATTGGGGACATATCAAGATTCAAAACCCCGGAACACTTGGTCTCATGGGCAGGCATGTGTCCCACCGTCTACCAATCAGGTGATGTAACACATCATGGCCGCATGAAAAAGGCAGCAAACAGAAGAATAAACTGGATACTTATTCAAGCAGCAAACGTGGCAGTAAGATACGATGACAAGTTAAAGGAGTTCTATGAGAGATGCAAAAAAAGACATGGCGGCAAACATGCGATTGCCGTAACACATGTGGCAAACAAGATGATACGAATCATTTGGGCCATACTGACACTCAGGGAACCGTACAAGTCACACAATGTACAAAGATATGGCAGAAAGATAAAGAGAATGAACAGTGTTCGACAGTCTATGCAGGGTACGGAATAGCCAGTCAGTCACACATCTGTTGCAGTTTTTTTCCTAGCGATAGCTTTAAAAACACATACGGGTACTGTAGGCGTGGATCGAAGGCCAAATGGAAACCACGCGTGGCTGTGCCTGGATGTTTTAACATAGGTGATACCTGAACATCTCATATTCTGAATGTTATTTTAGGGCCAAAATCATGTCCTAACTCGACGTTTTGATTGTATTCTAGCCTTAAGAATGACGACGATGATTACGCTCTAAAATTATTTAATTCTAATATAGACAAATCGTTCATTGCATTTATAAGCAAACTATTCAAAATTTAACTAATAACATGAAAAATGAAATAGGACGAAAAATAACTAGTCTTACACTAATGACAATAATGCTAGCTGGTGGTGTAACTGTCGGTGCCCAAGGGTTTGTCCCAGAGGCATTTGCAGACCACAACGCTAACTTGTTTGTCTCCGCAGAAAAGACGGGTAACTCTTTCCATGGACTACAGATAGTCGAGGTTGTCATCAGAGATAATGATCTCGATACTGATAGCAGACCTGATGTCACCGTTAATGGTGACGATCTTTACATGGCTAAAATTAGCGATGGTGAATATCATGCATACTTTGTAAGTGATGCTGTTGGTACTCCTGCTAATATTGCAGGTTTGAACTTTGGTTCTTGTACTACTGATGCTAGTATTACTGCTAGTATTACTGTTGGTACTCCTGCTGTTACTGTTGAGAATGTTTGTACCGCTACTGATGGTAACTTAGGAAACGTAATTCAAAATGCCCAATCATCAAACCCCCCCATTACTGAATGGCCTTTCGTTCAAGCATTTCCCTTCTCAAGTACTGTAGAGATAGAGTACAATAGAGGAGGAGGTGCAGAGCGAACAACTCTTGACTTTGATGATAACAGTGAGGGAATGACCCTTGACAGATCATCATATCCACCTGGAGCATATGTACATGCATCCATCGATGATCATAGATTGAACATCGATCCAACAACTAGAGATACATGGACTTGGAGTGTAACAGGAGATGGAACGGGTGCAATGTATTATAACCTAGATGCTAATCCTGCCAGCCCTACTATTCCTCTTGCAGATGTAGGTGATGACGTTAACTCAGATGAAGTATGTGCTGAATGTTCACTTGAAATTAGTTCCGATGGAGTACTTGATACTGTATCGGCTGACAAGAGACCACTAATCATAGACCCAAGAGACCCAGACTTTATTTCAGTCTCGGTCAGAGAAACTGGAGCAAATGATGGTGTCTTTACAACAACTGATATCGATGATGAATCCACAGTTAGAATACTTGATGATGCTAACAGAGATACATCTGGTGTTCTATCTTATGATGGTACACCTAATGGTATAGGGGCAAAACATTACACTGCATCAATTACTATTGATGCGCCAACCGATGTATGGCCATCAGGATCAGCTATCTCTGTAGCTGTAGTTGATGACGACGCTAACAAGAACAGTCTGTCTGATGAAACCATTGAAGTTTCTAACGTTAATTCAATCATTCCAACGTTAGTTACGAATGATCCATTCACCTTGGGTGAACTCTCAGATGACCGCATGACAACTGAAGACACAACAACTTGGGTTGGTTGGAAGATTGAGGGTGATGCCGCCGAGGCTGAAGCCATAAGACAACTTAACCTCGGTAACGGTATTGATCCAGAGGATTCATTTGTGATAAAGGGTTATGAAATAAATCCAGGGACTGATGAATACAGAGACAACCTTGAAGATGACGGTGTCACCAAAATAACCGCTGATAACATTGTCGTGGTAAAGCATGACGCAAACGTCGAATCCTTCAGCGAAAGAGCTATTCTTAGCTTTGAAGATAACATTGATGATACAGATGACTTAACTGCTCTTGCAATCCTTACGGGTTCTCGACCATTAGAAAATATTGATTTCATAGTCATTGACTTTGAAAATGGTATTGACGAACTTCGAAACAGCTTAATCGACCATTCTTCAGCAAATGGCTACAACTTTGTAAACTACAATGTTGAAAGCTTTAAGGCCAATATTGCCTCTATTGAAGTAATAGTTGAATACGAGAACGATGCTGTAGCGATTGTTCAAACGATTAGTGGATTAGATAACCAAAGTGGATATATCTCTGCTTTTGATGATACCGCAGCGCTGTTTCATGCAGATCTAGATGGTGCAGACATGGTTCGATTAAAGTTGAATTTTGCTGACACCGAAACTGTTAATGTTGACGTTGCCGTGAAATATCCGGTAGTCGTTGACTTCTTCTCCTTTGGTTATGAAAACGAAGGTGAAGCAAGCAGTGAGAGAATCGCAAATCAGATAATCAGACTCGAGTTAGAAGAATCAAGCGACAACCAAGGTACCTTTGAAGGTACTTTGGAGTACGTCATGATTAATCAACTCAACATATTTGACCTCGAAACTTATGCTGGCATATCTCCAATTGACGATGACGTAAGCTTTATCGTAATTGAGGATTTGACAGGTAGCGATGCTCCAACTGTTACATACTTTGATGTAGGTACAGACGGTGTTGCAACTCAGGTTTCAGCAAAGCAAGACGCACCTAGTCACTCTGGTATTGTAACGCTTGATGTTGAATCATTCAAGGTTGGAGATACCGTAACAATCACAGTTGAAGATTTGGATCTCAATGTAGATTCTGAACTGAAAGAAATCTATACTGTTGTTAATACTGGTGTTCGAACTGTAACACAAGAACTAGATCTGGACACTGATGGTAACGAACAGTATCAACGTGATGTTAATGATGTACTCGAACTAGATACTAATGGTAACCCACAGGTACTGATGAAGGATGTTATTACTGATACTCGTGGTGATAACTGGGATGTTGTAGGTGAGGTTCATCCAGGCGAGGGCCCAACATACTTGGGTAATTTATTGGAAGTAACCTTTGATGACAATCGTTGGACTAACTATAATACTGATGGTTGTACCGGTCTTGGTGCAACTGGCTTTACTTTAGGTGAATCTGATAACGATTCAGGTGTCTTTACGGGTACCTTCCAAATACCTGACGTAATCTGTATTGATGGTGGTAATGGTGAAGCTGATCGTAATGATAATGGTGAATTGATTACACCATCGGTCACTGGTCTTGATATCGCAGTCAACTATGTCGACTTTAGAGACGCCTCAGGCGAGACTACAGAAGTAAGTAGTGACGCAGGTGTCAAAGCCAATACTGGATCTGTAAGTTTCGATAGAACTGTTTATCCTGTACCATTTGCCGATAAAGCATTTAAATTAGATGCTGTAGATGGGAATGAATATTTAACCAATGGCGATCTGATCGTCTATGTTAGTATTAACGATCCAGACTTTGATGTATCAGCATCCGGTGAAGACGCAATAGCAGAAACTGATGAAGGAGTTCTTGAAGTCTCTATTAGTAGAGATAGCGATGAATACTTCATTTATGGTGATAAGTCAAACGATACTATTACACTTGGAAAAGAAGGTAATGCCGTCTATCCAAAATTAGGAAGTGAAGATGATCCAATTACGGAAATTGCACCAGACGCTGGAATATTTGAAGAACCAATAACAATCGGTGCTAATAATGGACCAGGCGGTAAGATCTTACAAGGAGACATTCTCCGAGTAGAATATAAGGATCCAACTGATGCATCTGGTGAAGAAAATACCGTAACTGACTCTGCTACCTTTGACCTAAGAAATGGTGTCTTACAATCTGACAAATCAGTATACATAATTGGTTCTGACATGATCCTGACTCTTATCGAGCCAGATCTTGACTTGGACAGCAGCCAAAACGAGACCTACGATCTAGATTTGATCGAGTGGGACTCTAGTGCTGCAACTGTATCTATGGGTAATGCTGGTGGTGAAATAACCGCATTTGATCCTGAACCATCTAGTCTTAGGGAAACAGGCCCCAACACTGGTATCTTCCAGGTTGTAGTCGAGATTCCTGCAGAATTAGACGATGATGCCCTCGAGAGAGGTGAGGAGATCGAGTTGATATATGTTGATTATGGACCATCAGGTTCTGCATTCGTAGGTGAAAACAGCGAAGACATTAGTACTACAGTCTTTACTTCCAACTTTGGCGCAACAGTCGAGTTTGATCAAAAGATCTACACATGGACTGACAAGGTCTATATGACAATCGTAGCTCCTGATCACAACTTTGACACCAAAGCCATTGATAGTATCGGTGACGGTGACGACGATGAAATACGAATTAGTACTAGAGAAGGTGCTCTTTCAAATTACAAACTCGTTGAAACAGGCGCTGATACAGGTATCTTTACTGGTGAGATCACACTTGTTGGTAATAATGATAGCCTGTTAGGAAAGAATATAGTACCTAATGATCTTGAGAAAACTGGACCAACTAGCGGACAGCTAGAAACCAAACACGGTGATGGTATATCATTATCGTTTGAATTCTCAGACGATGAGACAGTATTATCATCATCATTGATTCGATGGAATATAGGCGAAGTACAATGGTTAGAAGCAAGCTATCCAGCTAGCGGAAATGGCATATTAAGAATAATTGACCCAGACATGAGTCTGAACCCAGAAGCAGTAGACAACTTTGAAGTCGATGTTGTATCCAGTACGGATGCAGGCGGCATCAGTCTGGCTGTAACTGAGACTAACGAGGCAACTGGTATATTTGAGGGAACTGTGTTCTTTACAACTTCCAGTGCATCATCCGGTCACAGACTTAGAATTGCAGAAGGCGACACAGTCACTGCATATTATACAGATGAGACACTACCTGACCCATACACAACTGCAGACAGCATCGATATTACTGCCACCACACTAATTGGCACTATCGTACCACCTCTAGAACGGGCTCCGGCCTCTGACTTGAGGGTAGTTGATCCATTCGGAAACAGTCTAAGCACTGTTTCACCAGATCAACAGGTACAAGTGAGCGCCAACCTAGCAAATGGACAGGATAGAGATCAAGACTTTGCATATTTGGTACAGATCCAAGACGGTGACGGCGTTACAGTCCACCTAGCATGGATCGCAGGTACATTGTCACCAGGTCAATCATTCAGCCCAGCGGTATCGTGGACACCAAGTGAATCAGGTACATACACTGTAACTGCATTCGTTTGGGAGTCAGTCGATAACCCAACTGCATTGTCACCACCAGTCACAATTGATGTAAGTGTAAACTAGACTAGTTCAAACTATCCTTTTTTTCTTTTTTTTATTTGATTCCTAGTATGTATCTGTGATCATTGCTAAATTTTGTTTCCTAATTATTCCCGATAGACGCCCATCTGTGATTTTGGCCACGTCATTGCCTCTCCTCCCGTCTTGCTGTCTTCAAATGCAGTTTTTTGGGGAGGTACACGATCTTTGGCGTGCCATATCCGTTCTCAGTTGCCATATCAATCATGTGATTGTACAGACATACCTTCCCGTAAATATCCGTCTTGGCGTTTGCCCATATTCGTGCATTCATACACCTGCTGGATATTCGTTTGAATGTGGAGAAGACGATCTGTTGAAAACGTTTGATTCACAGTTTAAATTAGATTGGCGCACCTAATCTGACGCGATTTTAGAGCCGTCAGGCGTGGTTGGCAATGATTAGGAAATAACATTTTGTAATAGTAACGCAGAATAGTGCAACACTGCACATATGCCTTGATTGTATATATAATCCAAAATAATGAAAAAACGATATGGAAAGATCGTCATCTAAATGATCAGATTTCTAAATTAAAAAAATTCGTTTCAGAAATTCTAGCTGTTGTTATATTTTTTCTTAAGATTGTGTAATGATGTTACACGTTCTTTTTCTAGAGTTGTGTCTAAATGCGCATCATTTCTATATTTATCTAGTACTTCTTTGGGTATTCCTGAAACATTTCCAATTTTAGTATCCCCTCGTTTTTTTCTAAATGCCATATTATAATAACACTAAAGTTGTTTTTAAATATTTCTTATTGGGGTTCTGTTGGGTTATCGAGACCCGGGTTGGGCTAACCACAATTATTCATGTGGTCTTACATAACTGCAATATTTGCATATATCGGTTTTTTTGTTAGTGTGTGGGAATAGAAAATCTATTGTTTCGTATTCATGCTTTTTACAATTTTTAAAACGTTCCTCAAATTGTTTATCAGATTCCTCGAACATTTTATCAACTTCGGCAGCTGGATCGTAATTAGACATCATCTTCTGGACACGTACTACGTGTAGCAGTGGGTGATACAGTTAGTGCAACTTATGATGATGCCACACTGCCTGACCCGTACACAATTGCTGACAGTGTCCCCATTACTGCCACTACGTTAACTGATTATACTATGTCACCTTTGAGAGGAATTCATCCTCCTACTTTGAGGATTGTAGACGCGTTTGGAAATGCTCCTGATACTATAACTGTAGGCAGCCAAGTACAAATCATCGGTCACCTGTCCAACAATCAAGATAGGGATCGAGACTTTGCATATCTGGTGCCAGATTCAAGACAGTGACGGCATAACAGTCGCACTATCTTGGATTACGGATTCATTACTCCCTGAGCAGTCGTTTAATCCTGTAGTATCTTGGATTCCTGCCAAGACAGGTGCATACCGTATCACTGCGCTTGTATGGGAGTCAGTCGATAATCCGACTGCTTTGTCTCCGCCTGTTAGCATTGATGTGGATGTGACTGGCTAATAGTAATAGTAGTCTGAGCCATCTCTCTCTTTATCTTCCCTGCTGTGTCGCGGTGTTATTGACAGTCTAGATTTGTTCAGTCCTATCCTGACCTTTAAACCAAAGCCAGAAATACTGATGCCGGAATCTCTACATACTCTTGTTGAACTCCAATCTGGTTCTTTGAGATAACCAAACCGCTTTTCTTCGTATAATCCACAAAGCTCAACATCCCGCCTAGTTCTTTTTTGTATACTCTGTTTTTGTACTTTAACTCTATTGGCATCTCTATTGATTCCCCGTCATAATATATGAAATCAACCTCTTTGTTATTCTTATCCTTCCAATAAAATATGTGATCATGGGGGTCAAAACTCTGTTTTCGTTTGCTAGAGATAAAGGCCCATCTGACCAAGTGATTCGCTATAACCCCCTCAAGAATCCTTCCTTTATTGCCCTCATCTTCCAAATATTCCAAACTTTGATCAAAACTTGTTCTGTTACCTGCTTGATTGTTAAACATATGGAAAAGAAATGGATCTTGAAAATAGATCTTTTTCTCTTTCTTTATTAACGCTTTTTTAGTATCTGTACTATATCTATTAATTATTGATACTACAAAGAGATTCTCTAATGTGCGCACATAATCCTGTGCCGTATTATGACTGGATATTTCAGTATTTTTAGCCAGACTATTCCATGAAGTTTGACTGCCTTGGGATTTTATAATTGCGTTATTGAGCTGTTTTAACCATATCTCTTTATTGTTTAATTGTACCCATTCTCCATTAACACTATCTTTATAACTTGTGTATACATTCTCTGGAATAAATCCGTCAGATATTTTTTTATTCACCACATATGGCAATCCTCCAGTCATTATGTATTCTTTTAATAAATCGTCTAATTCATTTCTCCACACATCAATCTTTTCTATCTTTTTATTTATTTTGCCATTGAACAGTTCATTAAATATAATTCTCCTGTCATCTGACAATAACTCTTCTCTGATCACATGTTTGATTTTTGGGTTTAAATCTGAAACATATTCAGAAAATTTCATTGGCAGTAAAATTTTATCATAACTATCATCAATATCCCCTCTACGGCCTGGTAATCGTTCAGCACTACCTTTCAAATCTATTGCCTGTGAACCTGTTGCGATAACTGTACAATTTTTGATTTCATCATTATCAATCAACGCTTTAATTCCTTTTTGCCAGTTTGGAATTGATGTTATCTCATCTAAGAATATATAGCATCTTTTATTGTCACGTAACCTGGATGTTATCTTCATATATTTTTGAATTACATCAACTACATCTATTGGCTTTTCTTGTAAATCAAACGAATAGTATAGTATGTTCCATCCTGTTATGCCTTTTTCTATAAACTCTTTAATCTTTAATTTTATCAGAGTTGTCTTACCCACTTGTCTTAAACCTCTTAGGGTATACACAACTGTATTAACGGTCCTGAAACTACTAATCAATTTGTACATTAACCTTGGAGTATGTTTGAGTTGTGTTTCATTCCAACTTTGAACATGTTTATCTTTATCAATATTTTTTGGATTAACCCACCAAGGATTTGCATTTCTTATGTCTCTTTCTTTGACCATTTTACACTATTGACAACTTCTTTATATAATACTTTCAATTTCATTGACAACTTCTTTATATAATACTTTCAATTTCATTGACAACTTCTTTATATAATACTTTCAATTTCATTGACAACTTCTTTATATAATACTTTCAATTTCATTGACAACTTCTTTATATAATACTTTCAATTTCATTGACAACTTCTTTATATAATACTTTCAATTTCATTGACAACTTCTTTATATAATGTATAAGCTGTTTATAGTCCTCTCTACACGATTCTGATAATATGTTCAGATAGCATAATGAAAATTGACAGATGATAAAATTACCAAACGCCCTCTGATAAAATACTGCTTTTTACTCTGCTAATATACGAGCATTTTAAAATAACAACTAGCTCGGATTACTGATTGATCTTCATACGTGTCAATAAAGAATAGATTATAGTTGATTCGATGACACAGTCGGTGCCATTTATGATGCGGTCACATTGCCTGCCCAGTATACAGCTGTTGATAGTATCTCCACTACTGTCACTGCGTTAATTGGCTCTACTAGACTGCATTTGTAGCGAGCTCTTGATTTTGATTTGACGAGAGTAGACGCGTTTGGGAATAACAGTCTTGATACTATAACTACAGATAACCAAGTACAGATAAGCGTTAATCTGCCCACACCAGGTACCGGGATCAAGATTTTGCATCTTTGGTGCAGATTCCAGACAGTGACGGCATAACAGCAGCAGCCCTATCTTGGATTACATGTTCATTATTCCCTAATCAATTATTTAGTCATGGCTATATAGATCTCTTAATCAAAAAATGATCGTGTAATTTCTCATCCAGTATGAGGTTCTGTTAACTTGACGAGTGGTAATTCTTCCTGTTAACTGTCGAGGGGTAAATTTTTGGTTCTGTTAACTTGACGGGATCTAACTCTTGCTGGAAAGTGTCGGGAGCTAGGATCCAGAACGCCCCTTACCGAACTTCATGCCCTCTGCAACCAGCACCGCATTAAGTTCAGTCATGGTAAGTTTTCCGCCTTTTCGTCTGTTGCAGTTACCACAAAGTAGTTGAAGATTTTTGTCATCATCCTGACCGCCTTTTGCTTTTGGTATGATGTGATCTACCTCCAAATCCTTGAATAGATAATGGTATTTACAACCGTTGCAGTACCCATGCTGGATTCCGTATAACGTATGCTTGATGTTCTTGGATCGTCTGCCTTTTCTATGTGGGATATCAGTCCTATGTATGACTTCGCCAGCTCCTGTAATGAATTTGGCAATTCCTGCATCTGCCCTAAGCCTCTGTTCAATCAGCGAGTACGCTCTTTCAGATATGTCACTTCCTGCTCGTACATCATGATAACGTGGATGCAAGTTCAATCAGCGAGTACGCTCTTTCAGATATGTCACAGCCTATCCATTTTCTACCCTGTTTCTCTGCTGCAAGACAGGCTGTAGCGCAACCACAGAATGGGTCAAACACAATATCACCTATGCTACTGCTTGATTCTATTATTCGCTCCAACAACGCCAATGGTTTCTGTGTAGGATATCCTAATCTTTCCTTGCCTGACATCTTGGGAATATCGATCCATATATTCTGAATTGGCATTCCTTCCGATTCGTTCAAATAAAATTTCTGTCTCGGTATGCCGTTATTTTTAGGAAGATATACCCTTCCTTCTTCTTCTAGTCTCAGCATAGATTCCTGAGGGTGTGTCCAAATTCTACTGTGTCCGTGATACGTATATTCATATCCTCCGCCCGATTTTGTTTCAGCTGTTAACGGTTGATGTTGAAATCTACCACGCTCATCTTTATGTTTGAATGTTTTTTTAACAAATTCATCTGTGTATGGAATATGTGTTTTATTCCATCGATACTTGTTTGATTTTGTATAAAACAGGATAGAGTCCGAAATCCTACCGTATTTTTTACCATCATTGTGGGATGAATGTCGTTTCCATGTTATGTCATTTTTGAAACACGAACTACCAAATATTGCATCTAATGTTAGTTTTAGATAATGATTCATAGTGGCATCACAATGCAGGTACAATGAACCTGTTGATTTTAGAATTCTGCGCATCTCCAAAATCCTAATTGCCATGTATATCAGATACGACATTGTAGATTTTCCTCCTACTTTGCCAGCAGTTCCTATAATCGAATACAAGGATTCGTTGATCTCTGCAATCTCACCCCACCATGCAACATCCACATCGCTAAGTGTCCATGTGTCCTTAAATTCGACACCTGCCGCCTTTGACCCTATTGGTGCAGCATAGTTGTGTTTAGAATTGAACGGAGGATCAAGATAAATCAAATCTACACTTTCATCTTCCATACCTCTCATAACAGGCAGATTATCTGCTGTGAAGATTGTTCGGTTTTTGATTCCGCTTGATGCTGGTTTGAGGCGCTGCCCCCCCCGATTGAGGAAGACTTGCCTCTGCTGGAGATCATTCTGTTAATCTCCTGCTTTTACCAATATTCCATGCTTTGACAGTTTGAACATGATCTGGTCAGGCTGCGACAGCTTTTCCAAAATCGGTTTTGGTATTATTGCAATACATCCCCGTCTTTTGTCATGGTTCAGATTTACCGTGTATTCCGTTTCATCTTTTTTCCATCGTCCCATACGAAGTTAGAAAAATATTTGTAATTTAAGAGTTACTAGTCCTTAAGGAAAAAACATACATTAATATAATCCTTAAGGATTAGATTATACATGGTGAGTTTATCTAGAATGGTAAGGTGTCGCCCTGAAGCGATTGCCTCAGAAAGGCGATTGTGTGACGAGCACATCGTGGGTTCAAATCCCACACTCACCACTTGTTTTTACTCTATATTAATTTTTGAGGTGTCAACGATATGAACACAAGACAGACCAGAGGTCAAACCATAGTAGAGAAACAGGATCAGATCAAGAGAGTAAATGATACACACTACGAGGCCAAAAGCCAAAACAGTGATTCCCTATATGATGTGGTGGGTACTGAATTTGGCTGGAGTTGCTCATGTCCTGATCATCAGTTCCGTAAGGTGTGCTGTAAACACATTCATGCCGTAGAAATATCTTTGAAGATACGCAAGGAAGTAAAGAAACATGTTATTGAAACTGTTGACGTCAAATCTTGTCAGTTCTGCGGTTCTAATGACGTGTCCAAATGGGGAGTTAGACACAACAAGAATTATGACTTGCAGATATTCAAGTGCAAATCATGCTCTAAGAAATTCTCAGTAAATTTGGGATTTGAGGGAATGAGAGCCACACCTGATATGATTACACAAGCTATGCAGTTGTACTTTACAGGTGAATCTCTGAGAGGAGTACAAAAATTTCTAAGATTACAAGGTGTCAATATGTCTCATGTTGCTATTTACAAATGGGTCAAAAAATACATCAAGATTATGGATGATTATCTGAGTACAATAACCCCACAAGTAGGCGAGAAGTGGCATGCGGATGAGGTATGGCTTAAAGTAAAGGGTGATCGCAAGTATTTGTTTGCCATGATGGACAACGAGACACGTTTTTGGATTGCTCAAGAAGTAGCTGATAGCAAGTTCAAGCATGATGCACAAAGTCTGTTAAAGATGGGTAAAACAGTAGCAAAAAAGACACCCCGCGTATTTGTAACGGATGGATTACCAGCGTATAATGACGCTTTCAAAAAAGAGTTTGCTCAGAAGAATTTCTTACATAAACCAAGCAAACATATCAAAGAGGTACATTTCAAAAACCAAGTGGCAAACAACAATATCCAAGAGAGGTTAAACGGTGAGTTCCGAGACCGTGAGAAAGTGTTTCGAGGACTCAAAAAAGATGACTCGCCTGCAATAGACGGTATCAAATTATATCACAATTACATCAGACCTCACATGAGTTTAGACGGTGACACTCCAGCAGACAGAGCAGGGATTGAGATCAAGGGTAACAACAAATGGCTAACCATTATACAGAACGCCTCAAAATCCAACCCCTCGACAGTTAACAGGAAGAATTACCACTCGTCAAGTTAACAGAACCAGTCCGGCAGTATCCTGGATTCCTACTGAGACTGGTACATACAGTATCACTGCGTTTGTATGGAAGTCCCTCGATAATCCGACTGCATTGTCGCAGTCTATTAGTGGTGATGTGGATGTGACTGACTAGACATCTGAGCCATCTGCCTACCTACTCTCTTTTATCTTCCATGTTATATCGTGGCGCTATTGGCAATCTGGTCTAATTTGGGAGATATAATCGACTAAATTTCAGGTAGATTCCAATCTACTGAAATCACCATAATCTTTTTTTAATAAGATTTTTTCTTATTAAAGAATAATGGTATTTTCTATCCTAAGAAATGATCATAGTATACCATTCTATACTAAGAGCAGCGTTTCTTGTCTAACTTGCTTTAAAGGGATCTTTTGAATGGACAAGTCTGCATTTACAAAACCACATGGGAAATTCATCCAAAGTGATGAAGGCGATGAAATATTTTTACATTGTTTAAAATTCAGGATATTTACAGTCACTGTTCGATTACGGATATACTTGTTGTTTGTTTTAAGACTGTTAAATCAGAGATATGGTATTATCATCTAGACTTAATTAATTTAATCAAAAAACCACTAAAAAATAACAATTTCGGATGAATTTTTTCATTCAAAATTATTCCATTCGGATGATTTTTTCTCATTTGTAATACATGTGTATAAAAACAATATTTTTAAAATATTATTTTATTGTAATTCTTTAAGATCAACAAGTTCTTTTTCTAAACGTATTAAATCTTGTCTCAGTTCATCTGCTATTGTGTATTCCTCTAACAATTCTAGTTCAATTATATATTTACTAACAGCTTCTATTCTCATTTCTGCTTTTTTAATATCTTCACTATATGCGTCATATGACATATGCTGTTATATTATTTTATGTATTTAAAATATAATAAATTATTAAATGATGTTTAGAAAATAAAAAAATATGAGTAAATATTGTTTATGCCTAATATGTAATTTTATTAGATCGTACTATAGGTGTAATAATTATTTTTGTGTAATTTTTTGTTTTTGGTCTTGCATTTGTTTTAACTCTTTTAGTCGTTTACGTGATGGCCCTGTAATAGAATCTAAATCAACTGATTCCAAACTTTGAATTCCTTTTTCAATACAGTCTATTCGTCTCTGAATATCCGATTCTTTCATGTTTAGTTATATGTTTAAATTGTTATAAACATTTGTCATCTCTCAGTTATCTCAAAAGACATGCATGGAGTATGTTTGAGTTGTGTTTCATTCCAACTTTGAATATGTTTATCTTTATCAATATTTTTTGGGTAATCTCACCAGTGATTTACATTTCTTATGTCTCTTTCTTTGATTATTCTACACTATTGACACACTATATGACAACTTCTTTATATAATAATTTCAATTCCATTGACAACTTCTTTATATAATAATTTCAATTCCATTGACAACTTCTTTATATAATGTAAAGCTGTTTTGTCATCTTCTCCGCGCGATTCTGATAATATGTTCAGATGGAGTAATGAAGATTGACAGACGATAAAATTACCAAACAGCATCTGATAAAATATTGTTTTTTACTCAGCCTTGATATTATGACTCCAGATAACCAAGTACAGTCAAGTGTTAATCTGTTTCACATCCGAGACCGGGATCAGGATTTTGCATACTTGGTGCAGATTCAAGACCGTGACGGCATAACAGCTAGCTTGACTAGCTATGAATATCAGGATATCGTATTTGATTTTATCATCATCATCATATTATCATGGTGATGATGATTGTGATGGCCATATAGATCTCTTAATCAAAAAAAAAAAAAATGATTCCTTATTCAATATGATAAAATTTTATGTATGGTTTTGGGTGCATGTACATAGCTAGATGCATGGTTTTTATTTACATGTCATGTGATATAATCATGTATTTTCTATATGTGGATGAATCAGGACAAACAGCAATAAAATCTCGTAGTTCAGATAACGGCTTGTATATCTTGAGTGGAGTGCTGGTTCACGAGAAAGATTGGAGATCCGTTGAAAAGAGCCTTGTTGATATGAAACAGGATCTGTTTCCAGAATTTCGTTCAGATGAATGGGAACTGCACGCATCTGATATTTGGCATGATCGGGAGTTTTTTGCAAAAAAAGAGCTAAACCTAAACCGCGCAAAGAAAGATGAGATATTTTCAAGGGTTGTTGATATCGCATGCAAGTCAGAAATCGTCCTAGTCAACGTAATCGTCTTCAAGGACATGCTAAAGCAAAGGCGATCTCATGCTGTTATGAAATATTCTTGGCGGCGACTAGTCATTAGATTTGAGAATTTTTTGGAACGTAACCAGATTCCTATTAACGATGGACTGTTCTTTATAGATTCTAGTCACAAGAATCCTGACACAGAGATCAAGAACCTTATATCAAGTCAGGTGCAGAGAGGCAAGAATAATCGACTGGGAGACAGTCATGTCATCGAGAATCCAATATTTGTAGAATCCTTTAGGTGGAATATGATCCAGTTAGCAGACATGATTGCGTATGTGATACACAAGCATTACAAGAAGGATCCGATGTTTGCAAAATGGTTCAAGTTACTAAATTCAAAGATGTATCGTTCTGGTAACCGATTGTATGGCGTTGGTATAAATGAGATCTCGTCTTCACGCTAAGATGAAACGTGATACTACAAATAGCGGGAAGCAGGTCCGCTCAGATGCGGAAGACTGCTTCCCTAGAGCTGCGCGACGGCAAACCCCTATTGTACTAGTGGTGTTAAACTATATATTTTTTTATTGAACTTTGAAGAGGCAAGGTACAAGCAGCTTGCAGAAGAAATCGGCCATCATATTGGACCGAAAGTCTCCGTCGCAGAAAACAGCCATTCTTTTTCTTACTAGAATGCCAGGGTTTCCAAACTCCCGGTACATTCTGTTGAGACTGATATCCCCTACCGATGCTTTCCATGAAGAATTGCCTACTGTAAAGTTGCCAGTCCGTTACTGTAGAATACTACAAGAGTAATCATTTGGGCATGATCATGCAAGAGAATTACTGAATACTTGTATCAATCAGCCAAGCACACACTTTCCATGACTCATAACTGCAATACAGGCAAATAATATAATTGAGTGGCAATCTAAGCGATAGTTGTCATGTAGTATAGATTAAAACCAAGGAGTAGAGTGTGTAAATAATTATGGGATTTTCAAAAAAACAACAAGACATCATCAATACAAAAGAGAACACCCTAGTGGTGGCAAACCCTGGGACGGGAAAGACCACAACACTGTCATACAAAGTAATCAAACTGCTTGAGAATGGAACTAGTCCGGAAAACATTCTCTGTATCACGTTTACTGAAAAGGCCAAAAAAGAGATGTTTGATGCAATTATGAAGAATGCAAAAGACAAACTTCTTCTGAATGCGGATATTATGAAGATTAGTATTCACACGTTTCATAGTTTTGCATATAACTATCTGCGTGACCAGGGCAAGATTTCAGGGGATATTGTAGGGAATAACAACTTGAGATTTTCAATATTGAAGAGTTTTGAGCAGAACAACGCGTTAAATTATGAGAAAAATTACATAATTACAGAGATCGTGCCCAAGACGGAGAATGCAATAAGATACATCAAAAGTTGGGGCATCAAGCCAGACAAGATAAATATCAAAAAAACAGAAGGGATAATTGAGAAAATTTTTGATGAAAAATCATCTACATATACCATGCAAGAGATGAGGATGTTTTTAAGATATTTTGTCAAGGCGTACGAGGAATATGAAACATCAAAATTAGATGCAGTTGATTATTCGGACATGCTTTTGGTATTTAAAGACGAGTTTGGCGGTGCCAAGTTCGAGCATGTACTAGTCGATGAGATGCAGGATATGAATGAAATTGAGGCTGATATTGCACAAATGGTTGCAGAGAACTTGTTTTTGGTAGGCGATTCAAAACAGGCAATCTTTGGATTTCAAGGGGGATCTGTCAATAACTTTGATAGATTTGAAAAGACATGCACAAAAAAACAGTTAACTGAAAATTATCGCAGTACCCAACAAATTTTAAATTACGCAACAGAATATTTTCTTGAAAATATTGAGAACAGAGATAAATTCAAAGAGGAATTAGAGGGATTTCAATCAGATATGACAGGAGATATGCCACAAGTCATATCAAGTAACAACAGTACAATGAAAGTTTTGGATCTGATCAAGGAAAATCCGAACAAGACAATTGGAATCATTACGAGAACAAACAAGCAGATAATTGAGATTTCAAAGGTGTTGGATGCAAATAGTATAACATACACATCAACATCATCCCAAGTGACGACACAACGAGCAAAAGAAGAGATCCAAACATATCTCAAAGGATTACTCTCAGACAGTATTGAAGACAAAATTAGGGGAACGTTTACTGTCTTCTCTAGGTATTCCCTCCAAGAAGCGTTTGGGTTTTCTAGGGAATATGATGCAAAAAGGCGTGATGGCGCCGCCGCATCTGACAGTATCAAACTAGGTGCAGAACTGACGAGAGAAGACATGGATAGGGTGTTTGACTGTATCATACTGCCAGTATGTGTCTCTAAGGGTGCTGAATGGTTTACAACTGCGATATCACTCAAACAAGAAGTTGACGAATATCTGACATTTGAAATGCCGACACTAGAGGGGTTGCTTGACTTTATCGTCATCGGGGAAGAATCCAGAATGGAACGCCGTAGTGACTCTCAAATAACTCTGACCACTGTTCACAAGGCAAAAGGACGAGAGTTTGACGTGGCAGTATACATTCCAGTTACCCCAAAAAAGAAGACCAGTTTTATAAACACCATTGTGGAGTCAATTTTGTTATCGCGTCAGATAGATGTGAAAGATGAGGTAGAAGACGAATCGTTGAGGGTTGACTTTGTAGCATTTACTAGGGCAAAGGAAAAACTCGTAGTGATTGTGGATGGTAATAAAAATTCTAAACAAAACTATCACGTAGAGGGTTTTTCTGATATGGAGGTTGATGATCGTTCAAACAACGAGCCGGCTGGTATAGTAATGAATTCAAGTACAAAGCTATCAAAAGCATATTCGTTGTTTGTTCAAGGCATGGATTCTGATGCAAAAGAACTGTTACAACACAAAAACTTGTGGCTAAAACAGTATGTCAAGGATTACTTTGCAAAGATAGATCGTCTCTCGTACTCTGGCATAAAGACGGATGCGTACGAATTCATGCTAGACAACATAGTCAATATGCCGCACTCTTCTTCAGGAACCAAGCTAGGAAGTCGCGTTCATAAAGCAATACAGGAGGTTTTTACAAACAAGACAAGACTTGAAGACTATGACGACGATAAAGTAAGAAAAGCGGTACAAAATGCACTAGATGCAGTTGATAGACTAAGAGGGGATCTACCTGGCTTGAAGTTGATTGCTACTGAGAAATACCAAAAGATCCCTCTAGGTTCAATGACTAGTTATTCGGATGATGACAACTTGTTATTTACAGGATACATGGATGCAGTATTCAAGCATGATCAAGGATATCTCATTGTGGATTACAAGACGGACAAAAAGCTAACTCGTAAATCAGAACATACAAGACAGCTGGCAGTATACAAGAGAATGCTCTCGATTGCAGAAGAGATTCCTGAAGAAAAGATCAGTACGTGTGTGATCTTTGTAGCGCTACGAGATGGAATCAACACAGGTAGATTTGACATGGCTCTAATAGAAGAAGGAAAAAGAGCTAGTTATCCGAAATTTGAAGAACGTCTACAAAAGGTTCTTGAGTGGAGGAGAAATCCTGAAACATTCATCGACGAATTATTAACGAATGAAAAAGACGAGTTGTTGTACCAAAAGATCAAAGATGAACTGACAAACCTCTAACGAATTTTATCTGTGATTAGAGTAAAAAATATCTACGAATTGATGTAAAATGCGCCTTATTAGCAAAAATGTCATCAATAATACAACACATGCCTAATCATAGACATTTTTTTGAACAAACCTCAAAGAATAGACAATATCGCGTACATCGTTTTGTGTCACTAGCAACCATAAAAAACGGTCCAGTCACTAGACTAAAACCTGCTGTAAATGTGACATCATCAGCATACACCGGTTATCATAAACAACTAGTATTAATCCCTGCAATATTATCCGATTATCTAGACGAATCTTCCAACCAAAGTCACAACGAATCTTAGATTAAAATGAATCCAATTCCAAACGCGTGGGATACCTCGTATACAGAACCATATCCTTCCCTAAAATCTGTGATATCTAAATGCCTCTGTGCTACTGCACCCTATATCGTATTTGATGTCAGTGCAGGTGAACAAATTTGCCAAAATTGTGGCGTGGTAATATCTGTTAATGTTGTAGATTATACATCTACATCCTCATCGTCATCCTATTTACCAACGTCTCAAACCAGAACAAACGCTAGATACAAATCCTTGATGCAACGATTATGCACAATATTAGATCAAATTCATGCAACATCTGCAATCCGAACTCATTCATTTCACATATGTAACAAGATTATTAAAAATAACCTCTACAAAGGATGTAAGCGACACTCGTTAATAGTCGCACTAGTCATGGTATCTTGTAAATTACATGGCAAGATACTTAATCCTGATGACATTGTAGAGAAGACTTCAGAGAAGACCGTCAACAAATTGTACAGAACCATACTAGTTGACTTTAAAATCATTCTTGACTCTTCTACATACATCAAGTCAATAATAACAAAGATGTGCACTGATCTCAATTTACATCAAACAGTCCTCAAAAAAGCATTAGAATATTCTGATATCCTTATACATGACACAAGAGCATCAGGAGTTAACCCAAAATGTCTTGGAGGGTATTGTGTTTATCGAGCATCAGACAAAGAGATCACTCTCAAAAAAGTGGCATATGCATCATCAATATCTGTATCTTGTATTAGTCGAGTCAAGCATATCGGCTTATGACTGGAATATTTTGTATATCTACCATTGGTGTTGGTGCCGTCGTTGCAGTCATTCTCTTTACTGTCATCCCATTTACTGTCATCCCATTTACTGTCATCCCATTTGACGCTCATGCCCTGACACTGCAAAACGATCTATTTGTAAAACAACATCTTCCTGCAAGCGTACTTTATTCAGGCAGTACCCAAAAACTAGGAGACACAATTACAGCAGAGTTGATTCATCCTGACGGTATTACAACAACAGTATCTGATATCTTTGTAACGGATCAAGGATTGTACGCATCAGGATTCTATTTATACAAATCTTATCCAGTAGGTGAGTATACCATCAAAGTTATTGATGATTCCGAGAACAAACTGGACAACATCCATATTGCTTTCCAGTTCTATTTTGTTGCAGGGAAGATATCTGTCCGACTCTAACTTGTCATACAGGCCGATATTAACAAAACTTGTCTTGCCTACTCCTACCCCACCTTCGACTATTATTATCCCGCCTCTATTACTGCTTAGAAGGGTATTGAATTCGTGAAGTGTTTTTGTACGACCTACAAACAATTCTCTGTCGTCTGCATCAATTGAAAGTGGTCTTGGATCATATGGGTTATCAGTCAGTCCAAGATCTGTCCAGATGTTTGTCATACTATAAACTTAATTGTGCTTAGTTTATAAAAATTATTTTTTTATAAAAAAATTTCTTGATTTTTGTTTTTATAATTAAGGATGTTGAAGGGTATTGTACTAGCACAAAATTTGCCAAAATACTCTAGTTTTTCAAAACATGTTTGATTTTTAGATATTCGTTCAGATTAAACATGGGGAAATTTCCTAAATTTTCTAAAACTTTCTTAATTGTTTTTACCAAATTCGTTGTATTTTGTGCGTAAAAATGAGCGGATCTTTGTCCCGTACTAATTATATCATCATCCAATCTTACTTTTACATGGGATGTCATACTGCTGAAAAAATCAGTCATGGAACACGCCCACCTAGGCTATGAGCCTGATGTGAGGGGTGAACCACTTTCGGGACAATACAAAGAATACCTCTCAGATAAACACGCATTAGAAGAATCCATGTTAGAGGATAGACTATGACTCTCTATTATTCGGATTTACTTACCAAGGAGAATGTGTTGGAGATCTCAAAAAAATACGGATTTTCAGCAGATCCACTTGTAGAAAAGTTTATCATGTGTTTTGAAATACACAAACACATCACACAAGAGATCAAATGTGTTACACGTGGCAGGTTGTGCATGCCATTTCACCAACACGGATTCGAGGTCCGGCGTATGAGTAAGGGCATAGACCTCATCAGCAGATAACCAGTAGACGAGTTTGAACTTGTCATGAACAACATAGGTAACAGTATTGATGAATTTCAATGTAAAAAGATGATCCCTAAGAATCCATATCCTATAGAGAACCTTGTCTCATACAAGATAACTTAGGGGATTACATATTTGAGTAGACTAGGCTCATTAGTAATCTTTTTAGAATCTAAAGAGAATACTTGTTTGTTGATACTTACATACAAATTAGATTTTTACCAAGACCCCTCCATCTCCGAGAAGATATACAAGACACTGACTGAGTGCAATGACGTGTACAACCTGTCTGTTGCACACGCATACGATTCCAACCAAAAGAATAACGAAATCCCGTCAAAATTTGACTCTTGGAAACAACTTACCAAGGTACGCATACACCTAGGTCTTAATGTCAAGGTATCCATTCAACGTCCATATACTGCTGCATGACGTGATGCAGTACTGCGATTTTTGTCTGCCAACAGTACACGCAAAGGTTACAAGAATCCTCTCATACTATTCAGGAAATAGCAACACACCCTAATCTCCTACGATTCGCCACGTTATCATCCTGATGATTCCTTGTACTTGCATGGTATAGGGATCATCTGCCTCAAAACACCATTACCTGCTTTTATTCTAGATTACCTGATCTGTCAATGAATTTATAACCACAACCGTTTAATCTATTCAATGAGTCAAGCCCAAGCCGAGCAATTGGCGCAACACATGCAGATGCTTGAGAAATATTATTCTGATCTATCTTATAGGGAAAGTACTTTTATGAACATTCTCAATGAGACCTCGGCTGCAATAGAATCTATAAAGTCATTATCCCAAAACTCTGAATCAGAGACTCTGGTTCCAATCGGAATGGGTGCCTATCTGCCATCAAAAATATCCTCTGATTCTAAAATTATCTTAAAAATTGGATCCGGCGTTGCAGTAGAGAAAGATTTTTCCTCAACTATCAACTATTTTGAGGCACGATACAAAGAAGCAGAGATTGCCTTACAAGATAATAATGCCAAAAAACAAGAGATAGCCTCAAGATTGGAACAAGGAAAGGCGCAAATTAACCAACTTGTACAATCTCACTCTTCTCAAAACATGTGATGAGGCATGTTTGATAACCTTCGTAATGTTTTTTCAAACACTGCAAAGAGTTTTAGCGAAAAGGAACTCAAGGAAAAAGACATTGATGATATTTTATTTAATTTGGAGATCTCTTTGCTGGAATCTGATGTTGCAGCAGAAGTAATTGATTCTATTAAATCCGACCTAAAAGAAAAATTAATTGGTACCAAAGTTAATAAAAATGAGATTGAAAAATTCGTTAAAGATACTCTGATCTCTAATATTTCTGAACTGTTTGATACTGCTGGACAAATTAATCTGTTTGAAAAAATTAATGAAAAAAAAGAACTCCAGCAACCGTTTATTATTTTGTTTGTCGGAATCAACGGAACCGGCAAGACCACTTCTCTGGCAAAAATTGCACACATGTTGCAACAGGCAAAATATTCTGTTGTTGTAGCAGCAGCTGATACATTTCGAGCTGGTGCGATTGAACAATTAAAAACACATACTAACCGTCTTAATCTAAAACTCGTTGCCCAAAACTATGAATCTGATCCAGCGGCAGTTGCACGTGATGCTGTTTTGTATGCCAAGTCGCATAAAACTCATTGTGTATTAATTGACACTGCAGGAAGAATGCAGACAAGTAAAAATTTAATGGAACAGATAGCTAAAATCTCAAATGTCGTACAACCTGACATGAAAATTTTTGTCGGTGATTCTCTTGCTGGAAATGATACTGTGAATCAAGCACGTGAATTTTACGAGCATGTAAAATTTGATGGATCTATTTTAACAAAAAGCGATGCTGATGCCCGAGGCGGTGCTGCACTATCGATTGTAAAGGTTACGTCTACACCTATTATGTTTATTGGAGTTGGACAAGAGTATGGTGACTTGGTACCGTTTGACAAAAAAATTTTTCTAGAGACAGTTTTTGGATCTTTGGATGATATCAAACCAGATGAGACTAGCGAATCTCAAACTATGTCTGAGACGACACCTGTCAAATCTAAAGTAGAATTGGAATCCGTACCTGAGATTGAATCTGAACCAGAACCCAAGCCTAAACCCGAACCCAAACTTGAGCCTAAGCCAGAACCCAAGCCTAAACCCGAACCCAAACTTGAGCCTAAGCCAGAACCCAAGCCTAAACCCGAACCCAAACTTGAGCCTAAACCAGAACCCAAGCCTAAACCCGAACCCAAACTTGAGCCTAAACCAGAGCCAGAACCCAAACTTGAGCCTAAACCAGAACCCCAACTTGAGCCAGAGCCATCTCCCCAATCAGACGATCCATTTTATGGGATTGTCGATGATGACATTGCAACTTATTCTGATCTGTTTGATGTGCCACCTCCTGAAAATGATCGCGATGCCATAAAACTTGCAGCCAAAATCCGCAAATGGACTAAACTTGGTAGACCCAAACCCGGTGAAATTTTTGACGGTGAAGAAGAAGATATCATCCATGACAAACATAAACAGGCCAATCCTGACGCTACTATTGACAACCCATCCTCTGATCAAAATCTTAATAACAAACCTAAAGAAATTATACAAAAACATGACAGTAACAATGATGATAATGAAAATGGTGATCATGAGCAAACAAAACATGACAAAAAGAAGAAACGACGTGGTGTAATGGGGTTCTTTGGAAAATGAAACTATCTACCAAGGATCTACTCACACTAGCAGAACTAACCTCAAAAGAATTTCTAAACCTCGTTAACCATTCAATAAAATTAAAAAAACAGCTCAAACAAAATAAAAAATCTAAACCCATCTTAAAAGACAAGACGCTTGCAATGATATTCCAAAAACCATCCACCCGTACACGTGTAAGCTTTGAGGTTGGCATGTTTCAGCTAGGCGGGCATGCAATCAATCTCTCATCTGGAGACATGCAACTCTCCCGTGGTGAATCTATTGAAGACACCGCAAGGACGCTCTCCGGTTATTGTGATTGCATAATGGCACGTGTGTATGAACATGATATGGTACAAAAACTGGCAGCGCATGCTACCATCCCAGTAATTAACGGATTATCAGACTCCTTTCACCCTTGTCAGACACTAGCTGATTTCATGACTATCAAAGAACATAAACACACCTTTGATAATCTCAAAATTGCGTGGATTGGAGATGGAAACAACGTATGCAATTCCATGATATACGGTGCAGCACTCGCACACGTTGATATCTCCATTGCAACGCCAAAAGGATTTGAACCCAATAATACAGTAGTTGCCAATGCTCGCAAATCGATTGATGTCACATTGACTACAAACCCAAAGATAGCTACGCAAAACGCTGACGTTGTAGTTACTGATACCTATTCATCCATTCACAACTCAGATCCCAAACGCCTGAAAAAATTCCTTCCAAAATATCAGGTAAATGATGCATTGATGCGTACTGCCAACCCTGACGCGGTATTCTTGCATTGCCTTCCTGCCAAACGAGGTCAGGAAGTCACCTCTTCTGTAATTGATGGTACACAGTCACTTGTCTGGGATAATGCAGAAAATCGTCTACATACCCAAAAAGCCCTACTTGCAGCCCTTATTTGCAGTAGATGAAGACATATCTGGCATTTAGTCGATTGTGTTCTCAAATTAGACAAACTTGATGATGATAAAGTAGTGACCATACTCCCATACACGATGCTACAAATACTGTTTTTGTCTTGGCAGTGCAGATACGTGTAATAATCCTCCAACATCTACAAAAACATTGTTTTTGATGTGTTTTTATTCATAAATTATGACGATTTAGGTAAAAATACAATTCCATTTCCTAGTCAAGCAAAGGCGTATAATTATTCCTATGGCCTCAAGCATGTTGGGGTTCTGTGAAGTTATCGAGAGTTACCCCTAAACTTGACTTTGACATATCGACTATTCGGATTACCAATGGTGTGCCGGGTTCCGTCATCACCGGCTCAAAAGTGCCAGACTGCGCTTCATCTATGTCATCTCTACTACCCCTAAACCTAGGGGGCAGCTTGCGTGATATGTTCATGGCAGCGATAATATCCCTGTCCATAAACAACCCGCAATTATTACACGACATTTTACGATGTTGTTGCATGTCCTCTTGGAGTCTCTTTCCGCATTTCGGACACTGCGTGCTCGTGTTTCTTGGGTCTACTGTCTCGACTGGAGGCAACCCGACCCATTGGGCTTTGTATTCTATTTGGCGTTGTAACTCGTAGAACTGCCACCCGTTCAATCTACGTCTATACTTGTTACCTTGACTGTTTCCTTTTCGGTACAATTTTCTTATTCCTTTCAGGTTTTCCATGACGATTGCAGTCTTGTTTTTGACTGCGCTGTCTACTATATCCTTTGAGATTCTGTGGATGTACTGCTTTGCCCTATTGCTCATTCGTCTCTGTCTTTGTTTCCAGAATTGACCTTTCTTCCTGCGATCATTTCTGTGAAAGCCTGCCCTGGCGTGTATTGTGTTCTCCTTTATGGATAACAGTTTGTTTGTCTTGTAGACTGTCACCTCTTTCTCGTTCCCACACGTCACATTTCTCAGATTTCTGTCTATTCCCACTTTCTTGATGCACTCTATCTCTTGTACTGTTTTTGAAACACAAAGACTGATGCTGAGAGCAGTCAATGAAAACGAGTGCACTGTCAAGGCGGGATCAGATAGGATTTTTTGGGTGTGCTGGTTTAGTAAAATGTTGATTGGGTTATGTTTCTTGTATGGGATTGTTAATAGTGCACCGTTGTGTTTTATGCCGTACCAGTTTGTCATAAAGGGATTTTTGACTATCGGGTCTCTTATTCTGACACCTCGTTTGATTGATTGTTTTCTGTTTGATAATATGCCTGCAGCTCTTGATATTGCACATATCTTGTATGTTGATAAAATGTCATAATTACGTAATTCATGATAACATAATATGGACAACCTCTTCATATTGTGAGTGTCTTCTTTCAACCCTATCTTGATGCAATGATTGACCATCTTTGTGAATATAGCCATCATATCCATTAGATCAGAGTTTGGCGTATATTTCTGTGATATTGACTTTATCGCTCTCAACGAATATCTTACGGTTTAGATGTTTATACATTTTAGGGATTGACAGATAACCCCTGATAACTTCACAGAGCCCATGTTGGCAAAGGATATAACTTCTTAGCATTATCATATACCGTATGATGCTTGTTCCCGAAGGAATGCATGGTCATAATAGACTAGATCATGCAAGAACTGCACTATCGGTGATCGTACAACGACTTGACCCTCAGATAAGCAAAGAAAATGTCAACCCCTATACATCGACAACTGGGATCCGTCTTTACTCAGATGAGAAACTAGATGTGGAAAAAATATTTGAAAATGAATTTACTGATGCAATAGAAACAGTTTCACTGTCTCCAGACTGGTTAAAAGTATCAGATGCCTTAGCATATTGGAAAAACTCTTTCGATGGTTTTATGGAAAACACTTCGTTATCAAATGTATTTAATGAAATATGTTTATCCAAACTATCATATGACCAGCAAATTGAAATGATTACTACCACTACCAAAATGTTACAAGAGTACTTGATAAAATCATACGAACAATGGACGAAGACATCAATGATTGAATTTCTTAATTCTGACTTACCTTTGGAGTTGTACAATTTGTATAGTTTTTCATACGTAAGCAAGATCACAGTATTGCAAAAAATAACTGACCTAATAAACAATTTCAGCCGTGATGTTTACGTGGTACGAGGTGATGAGAGAAAGATGTTACGTAAATTTTTACATTTTAAGGATCGTTTAGAAGAAATTAATGATCACATGCAGACAACTTATCGTTCAGAGCTTGTATTGAGACTTTTTTTGAAATGTATCAGCGGCGAAAAAACAAGTGATTTGTTTACTCTAATCCCACTGACTATATCTAATCACAAAGATAAATTTGAAACATATCTAACTGAATTCCGAGATAACATATACCGATTTGTACAATTTTTAGATGCTGATTTTTCAAAACAAAGAAAGTTACTAAAACATCCTACATCTAATAATTTCAAAGAAGACATACAAACGATTATTGTAAATGCCGCCCAATATTAGAGATACATGCATGTGTGAAGCATTGCGTTCTTATCACATTAGATCATAAAGATTTTCTACAGCATGCAAATACGATAAACCAAATACTCGAAATTATTTGTTGTGAGCCGCTTTACCTGCCACTAGCCTTAAATTATTAACATGTTGAATACTTTATTCCATAGATTCTATATACAATCCAACGTAATTCTTGTAATGTCTTCAAGATCTCAGAGAACATTGTATATCATACTCGAGAGAATTACAATGGGCACTAGATCACAAGGCGTTTTATAGTGTTCTGCATGCCTGAAAAAGTCTCCGTCATATTCTATACTGCAAACCATCTTTTAGGTCATCTGCTAGGCAACACACCAAACTATTCTGAGAACACAATCGGCTAAATTTTAGGTATATCTCAGTTCACTCATCCACGCTTAACGTATATAAGAGCTCATTCAAACTCGAATCTATAGATGATACAATGGTATATTCTAAGATACTTCGAAGATTAAGAGAAGAAAAGACCAATTATAAGAAACGTGGCACCATGTTGATGGGAAAACGAGATTTTATCACTGTAAACATTACAAATGAAAATACTCTGGTTCAAGTTCTAAAACCTGGCATGGCAGGCGATACCGTCATAGCATCTGCTCATTCTCGTTACCTCTTGGGAAAAGGATGGAAGGGTTCTAGAAAGAGCGTGCCTGCAGCGTATCTGACTGGCTATCTAGCTGGCAAAAAGGCATTAAACCAAGGTGCCGATGACGCTATCTTGTATACTGGTACTAGAAGATACACCCAACGGATGGCAGCTGCCCTAAAGGGAGTCATTGATGCAGGCGTCAACGTTCCTGCAAATACTGAGACATTTCCGTCTGATGACAGGATTAATGGCAAGCATCTTACTGTAAAAAATGAGATCTCAAAGATAAAATTACTGATTGATGGTGAAAGTACTACATGAGTCAGACATCTGCTACCACGCAAGCAAAACCATCCGATACCCCACGTAGAGATAGGAACAAACCAGTGTACGGACGAGGCCCTCCATCATCTACTGGTAATGGAGGCAGAGGTCCAAACAACAACTCTGATCGTCCAAGACGCCCCAGACGCGATGCAGAAGAAGAAGTCTGGATTCCAAAAACCATACTGGGGCAAAAAGTCTCATCAGGCGAGATAACCTCCATAGAGGAAATTATAGAGTTAGGATTACGAATTCAAGAGGCAGGTATCATAAAGAAACTTTTACCGGATCTAAAAAGTGAAGTAGTAGATGTAGGGATAATTCAAAAGATGACCTCAAATGGTCAATCAACTAGATTCAAGGCTATTGTTGCAGCCGGTAACGAGAATGGCTACCTAGGCATCGGTCAAGGTAAATCAAAACAGATGCGTATTGCAATAGAGAAGGCCACCAATCAGGCATACCTCAATGTCAACCCTGTCAAGATGGGATGTGGTAGCTGGGAGTGCAGATGTGACCAGAAACACTCTGTTCCATTCAAAGTCCGAGGAAAGGGTGGCAGTGTCACCATCGAGATAATTCCTGCTCCACGCGGACTCGGTCTTGTTGCAGGAGGTAAGATTAAACGATTATTAGAGTTAGCAGGTCTCAAGGACGCATGGACTACGGCAAAAGGTTCTACACCTACCATGAACTCTACTTCAAAGGCAATACTGGACTGTCTAAGACAGACATTTAGTCAGGGATAACAATGGCAGACGCATATCTTGTTGTTAGAATTAAAGGACAGGCAGACTGCCCATACTGGGCAACTACAACTATGACTTTGTTGAAACTAGACAAAAAATACCGTGCGACTATCCTACCTGCAAAAGACAACACACTAGGCATGCTAAAAAAGGTACAGCATTACGTATCCTGGATATCTCTTGATGCCTCACTTGCAAAAGAACTAGTAGAAAAAAAGGCACGAAAATCAGGTTACAAAAAGATTACCGCCGAGGATCTAAATAAACTAGGATTTGCAAGTACAGACGAACTAGCAACAGCACTTGCAAACGGCAAAGCAACGCTCTCTAAATTAAAACCCCTAAAACCATGGTTTGCTCTATCCCCTCCAAGATTGGGATTCAAGCGAAGCACCAAAAAACTCTACGGTCAACGCGGAATGCTGGGACATAACAAAGAACTAGATACCATTGTAAGGAGGATGATACCTGATGGCAACTAGACTACGAAAGACTAGGCGTCTGCGTGGTGGACGGCACATGGGATGGGGACAAGTTGGACAGCACCGTGCTAGTGGTCATAAGGGTGGCTTGGGAATTACTGGCATGATGAAACATCACTACAGTACTATGTTAAAAGACGATCCAGATCATTACGGTCACGATTCTACTAAACCACCTCACCCAAACATTACAAAAAAATGGATTAGCGTCCGTGATCTAGATGATATGTTTGCCAAACATGGCAAAAGCATAGATGGTAAAAAAGTCATAGATCTTACAAGTGCAGGGTACGACAAACTTCTTGGTGGCGGTAAGATTGGTAGCCATGCTTACTCTGTCATCATACCCAAGTATACCGTATCTGCAGAGAATAAACTAAAGTCCGTCGGGGGCGAGGTGTTACAAAACAATGGCTGAGGGTAGTCTAACTGCTATTATACGCAAAGTTGTTTTTAGGGTAGAACCATACCTGCCACAAGTTCCAAAACCCAAAAAGAAGATTCCACTACAAGTGAGATTACTCTGGTGTGGAATTGCACTGTTGATTTACATGGTGATGGGACAAACTCCTCTATTTGGGGCAACAGCGCCAGAATTTGATTTTCTGGCATTTGCAAGAGTAATCTTTGCATCACAACAGGGCACTCTAGTGGAATTAGGCATAGGGCCTATAGTTACTGCCGGATTGTTGATGCAGCTATTGAGAGGATCTGAGATACTAAAGTTTGACTTTAAGAAGCCAGAAGAACGTGGAATATTTCAGACTGCCACAAAACTTGTCACTTATGTAGTAATCATTGCAGAATCTATAATATACGCTATAGCAGTATACGGTCCGGGCGTTACCGAACCGCATGTGCTGTATGTCATGATTGGGCAGTTGATGGCCGCGTCTGTTCTTATCATGTTCCTCGATGAGTTAATACAGAAAGGCTGGGGTCTTGGCAGTGGTATCAGCTTGTTCATTATGGCAGGTGTTGCACAACAAATACTCTGGAGTCTGTTCAGCCCTCTACCTGCAGGTGATGGTGGAACCATCGGCATAATTCCGTATATTGCGCAATCCGTTCTAGCAGGCGATGTATCAAACATCTTTTTCCGGTCAAACCAGCTACCGAGTATCTTTGGTCTGTGTCTTACTGCTGGCATACTGTTGATTCTCGTATTCACACAGGGTATGAAGATAGAGATACCAATCGTCTCTACCAAATACAGGGGTTTCTCTGCTGTGTATCCTATCAAAATGATGTACGTCTCTAACATTCCTGTAATCTTGGCATCAGCATTGACTGCCAATGCCGTATTTGTATTTCAGACGTTGTGGTCCAACTTTAACCCGCGGAACAATCAGTTTTTCATGAATTTTATAGCTCAGTTTGACCCGACGAGCCCGTCAACCCCAATCGGAGGTCTGATATACTATATCACGCCACCACGAGGACTTGATATTGTAGCCCTTGACCCCATGCGCGCAGTAGGCTATGTTATATTTATGATAGGTATCGTTGTCGTATTTGGCAAACTATGGGTTGAGCTAGGCGGTCTATCCCCTAAGAGCGCTGCCCAGAATTTATTGGATGCAGATGTCCAGATTCCAGGGTTCCGTCGCTCAAACAAACCAGTTGAGGCCTTGCTTAACAAGTATATTCCGTCAGTTACACTGATTGGTTCTATGATTCTTGGTCTTTTGGCAGGAGTATCAGATGTCTTGGGAGTATTTGGTTCTGGCATCGGCGTCTTGCTGATGGTTGATATTCTGATTAACTATTACACACAGCTAGTTAGAGAGCAAGTTGAGGTTGTTATGCCGAGGTTGGGTGCTTTGCTTGGACGGAAGTAACAAAAAAGTGGTTGTAATGGTTGGGATCCCAGGAGTTGGGAAGACCTCTCTGTTGTCTACCATCGTTGAGATACTGGAACAACGCAAGAAAGACGTCAAGGTAATAAGCTATGGCACCCTTATGTTTGAGGTTGCAAAACAAAACAATACAACAGACCGAGACGAGCTCAGACGACTGCCTATATCACAACAACAGTACCTGCAACGGGAAGCTGCAAACGAGATAGCAGCATGTACTGAGGATGTCATTATTATTGACACCCACGCATTTATCCACTCGCCTGAAGGGTACTATCCAGGATTGCCTGAATACGTATTGAAGATCATTAAACCCACAAATTTTGTATCAGTCTCTGCAAAACCTGAAGAGATTTACAACAGACGAATGCGTGATACCACTCGTGTCAGGGACAAGATCACTCTCCCTAACATTAAAAAAGAATTAAATGTTCAGTCAGGTATGATCGCAGCCTGTACTGTTATTACCGGTGCACCCGTTAGACACGTTCAAAATGGCGAAGGAAACATCCAAGAAGCCGCGATGAAGATTATTACTGCGATAGGACTGTTGTAACTATGGATGCTGCTGCTTTTTTACTCTTATTTCTTGAAGGCATCTCACTTCAGTTTGAGATGTTTGAGGAAGGCGCACGTAATGCACTTGGTAGCGATGATCCTATCATCAAAGGTTTGATCCTCTCCATGTTTACAGTAGCAGGATTTGGTATCATGCTTAACATCTTTAATGCCGCAGTCAGAAAAAAGATGGTTGACCAAGTAAAGCTAAAACGTATTATGAAGGAGACTAAAGCGTGGCAAAAAGAGAGGATGGCTGCCATGCGTTCAAAAGATCAAGCAAGGATCGCCGAATTAAGCAAAAAATCATCTTACATGAACAAAATGTCAATGGAGATGATGCAGATGAATATGAGACCTATGCTAATTACATTTGTTCCGTTGATTCTTATATTTTATCTAGTTTTACCGCAACTATTCACGTATACTGTAGCTATATCCCCTATACCATTGAATGTTATACCTGGTGAATTTTTCCAGTTGACATGTACAGCTGAACAAGCATTAGATGAGGCACATGTGTGTTTTGGTAAGGAGAACGGGATATACTTGTGGGCATGGTATTTTTTGGCCTCTATTGCATTTAGTGGTATAATCATGAAGCTAACAAAAACCTCGATGGATTTCAGTTGACAAAATCTATCGTTATCTCAGGACCACCTGCAGTCGGCAAAACAACGGTTGCAAAGGGACTAGCTCAAGTATTTGACTTGGAGTATATTAGTGGGGGTGACATCTTAAAAGAGTTGGCTGCAAAACAAGGTTTTGATTCTCGTGGTGATGATTGGTGGGATACTGTTGATGGAATGAAATTTCTACAACAGCGTGAGTTAAACTCCAAGTTTGACAGAGAGATTGACGACACACTTGTCAAAATTTTCAAACAAGGCGGAATGGTTATCACCAGTTATACGTTGCCTTGGCTGGTACGTGACGGCGGCGGCGGCGGAATAAGCATCTGGCTTGATGGTTCTCATGCAAGTAGTACACAGCGGATGCAGTCAAGGGATAACATGGAATCAAAGGATGCATACGAGATTACCAAGAGACGTTTTGACAAGAACAAGGCATTGTACAAAAAGTTGTACAAGTTTGATTTTGGTCAAGACAAGTCCGTGTTTGACTTGGTGATTGATACTGATAACCGTAGTGCGCAGCAAGTAATTGATATTGCAAAGAATAAGGTAAGTGAGTTGTTATGACTTTAAAACAACTGCAAAATTTGGTAGAGATTGATCAAGATATTACTGATCCTGCCTATGGGACATTTTATGACAAGAGGGATGTATCACAATTGCTAAACTATGGCATCATTTTGTTAGACAAGCCCCCTGGTCCCACAAGTCATGAGACTGTGGCATGGACTAAACGTCTGCTGAAACTATCAAAAATTGGTCACAGCGGAACATTAGACCCGCAGGTATCCGGCGTACTGCCGTTAGGATTGGGAGATGCAACAAAGGCGTTGGGTGTACTGCTGTATGGTCCCAAAGAATATCATGCATTGGGTCGCATTCATAGTTTACCTTCTCCTAAGAGATTGGCTCAGGTAGTTGAGATGTTTCAAGGTGAGATATTCCAAAAACCACCACAACGTTCAGCCGTACTCAGACAGACAAGGACCAGAACGATATACGAGTTTCAGATTATAGAACAGAGAGAGCGATTACTGTTAACACGGATACTGTGTGAGGCAGGAACCTACATTAGAAAACTGTACTATGATATGGGGGAGATATTAGGTCCTGGCGCCACCATGATAGAGTTGCGTAGAACTCGGGTGGACCAGTTTTGTGAATCAGACGGTCTTGTAACGCTGCATCAACTAGCTGATGCATATTCATTGTGGGAAGAGAAGCATGACGACACTAAACTGCTCCAGATGATAAAGCCTGTAGAGCATGCACTCAGTGAGATAAAATCAGTTGTGATTCGTGACTCTGCAGTTGATGCCATGTGTCATGGTGCTCAGCTTGCAGTACCTGGAATATTACAGATATCTCAAAATTTGAGGCGAGGTGATATAGTTGGGGTTTATACACAAAAAGGTGAGGTTGTAGCTTTAGCAGAGGCTACCATGTCTGATGATGAGATACGTGATGCTACAAAGGGTTATGCGTTTGAGACAAAGAGAATCATAATGTCTCCTGGTACGTATCCCAAGAAATGGCGTTCAAGACCTGGCAGTAGCAGCAGCCATAATCGCGATCACGGCAACGATGCCAAAAAGTCGTAATGGTGCCTGCTGCTACTTGTATGCGTACTGAACACGTATGCATGTGGCATAACAACTTCAGCAACTAATCTATATGCACACAAGTTCCATGCAATCGTCCTTAAAGTCATATCTTTACGGTTCTACTTGTATTTTGTCAGATCTGATTCTGTGAAGTTATCGGGGGTTATCTGTCAATCCCTAAAATGTATAAACCTCTAAACCGTAAGATATTCGTTGAAAGCGATAAAGTCAATATCACAGAAATATACGCCAAACTCTGATCTAATGGATATGATGAGTACATTCACAAAGATGGTCAATCATTGCATCAAGATAGGGTTGAAAGAAGACACTCACAATATGAAGAGGTTGTCCATGTTATGTTATCATGAATTACGTAACTATGACATTTTATCAACATACAAGATATGTGCAATATCAAGAGCTGCAGGCATATTATCAAACAGAAAACAATCAATCAAACGAGGTGTCAGAATAAGAGACCCAATAGTCAAAAATCCCTTTATGACAAACTGTTACGGCATAAAACACAACGGTGTCCTACTAACAATCCCATACAAGAAACATAACCCAATCAACATTTTACTAAACCAGCACACCCAAAAAATCCTATCTGATCCCGCCTTGACGGTGCGCTCGTTTTCATTGACTGCTCTCAACATCAGTCTTTGTGTTTCAAAAAAAGTACAAGAGATAGAGTGCACCAAGAAAGTGGGAATAGACAGAAACCTAAGAAATGTGACGTGTGGGAACGAGGAAGAGGTGACAGTCTACAAGACAAACAAACTGTTATCCATAAAGGAGAACACAATACACGCCAGGGCAGGCTTCCACAGAAATGATCGCAGGAAGAAAAATCAGTTCTACAAGGAAAAACAGAAAAGACTGACTAACAGAGCAAAGCAGTACATCCACAGAATCTCAAAGGATATAGTAGACAACGCAGTCAAAAACAAGACTGCAATCGTCATGGAAAATCTGAAAGGAATAAGAAAATTGTACCGAAAAGGAAACAGCCAAGGTAACAAGTACAGACGTAGATTGAACGGGTGGCAATTCTACGAGTTACAACGCCAAATAGAATACAAGGCCCAATGGGTCGGGCTGCCTCCCGTCGAGACAGTAGACCCAAGAAACACGAGCACGCAGTGTCCGCAATGCGGAAAGAGACTCCAAGAGGACATGCAACAACATCGTAAATTGTCGTGTAATAATTGCGGTTTGTTTATGGACAGAGACATCATCGCTGCCATGAACATATCACGCAAGCTGCCCCCTAGGTTTAGGGGCAGTAGAGATGACATATGTGAAGCGCAGTCTGGCACTTTTGAGCCGGCGATGACGGAACCCAGCACACCATTGGTAATCCGAATAGTCGATATGTCAAAGTCAAGTTTAGGGGTTAACTCCCGATAACTTCACAGAACCTCAGATCTGATATATTTCAACTAGCTACTTTTATCCATACGTACAAATCCGTGTAAACAGTTGCATCGTATCCTGCATTAAACATCTGACTACATGTTCTAGTTTATAGTAACATCTGATTCTGATATGCCTAAAAATCATTACGGTGTTTTTTGCACTACAAAGAATTAAAAAATCAATACATCATACATTGTTTGTTGCTAGCTAAGAGCCTTGTAGTCTTTATCGCAGTAGGTGTTGTATCAGGATTCCTGTTTGGCGTGTATCTTTATGATCTAAAAAATCCGAACGAACTTGTCTTCTCTGATGGCCCATCTCTGTCCATACTAACTGATAAGACTGTTTACAAGCAAGGTGATACTGTACAGATTCGTATCGTGAATACTGGAACCGTTCCATTGGTATTCTCAGACTCATCATTTGGTTTTAAGATTACGGGCTTGGCAGGTTTTGTGATATATGGTGCTAGTGATAGCAATAGTAGCAATAATAACAATAACAATAATATCATTTTTGATACTATTCCCAATTCTGACACCATTGATACTAACACGCAGAGTAATCCAGACATGGGCAATGATGAGGATACGCTGCAAACTTTGGAACCTGGTCAGCAAGTCACATTCACATGGGATCTGCTGAAAACTGACAGAACGCCTGTTTTAGCTGGTGTCTACAAGTTGCATACTTTTACTGCTGACTCGACTCCGATTACGGCATCAATCACTGTTACAGTAGTTTAGAATTTTCTAGATAACACAATTTATAATCATAATTTTTTTACTGTCATTATCGCAAGATTTGTGCCGGGGTCGCCTAGCCTGGTAGGGCGCGCGCCTGGAAAACAGCAATGTACCATAAAGCGCGTTCTCGCAAGGGAACGGGAGTTCAAATCTCCCTCCCGGCGCCATCTATAACTATCAAATTATTTCATCATTATCCTGATAAACGACGTTGTCCAAATCTTTGATTCAAAATCAGCAACATTGCTTCCTAATTATCATCAACCACGCCTAACTAATCCAAAATCAGATCAGATTAAGCATGCCAACTGAATTTGAACGTTGTATCAAACACTTTCAATAATTTTTGTATCTGATCCTTCCTTAATAGTCGTGGTTTTGTAGGTTCTTTGACGGTAAAAGACTAAGTTCCATGCCTGTAAACCCAATAACTTGTGCTCAGCCTAGCCGATCATATTTTTTACAAATCTTTTCTAGCGTCGTTATACCTACAGGGAGTCACCATCAGGAGCAGGCTGATCTTATACTATTGCTTCTGAATCATGTCCAAATACATGATGCGCTGTTTGCCATTTTTGATTAATCTAAATGGTGTCTTTGTTTGATACCATGATACTGCGTTTGGCAGTGGATGAAGGGCAATGCATCTACATCCTACTGTTTGTGATGCATCATGTGCTCTGCGTATTGCAAAGTAGATCATCTCCCTGCCAAGCCCACAACACTCGTATCTCTTATGAGTTGCTAGTTGGCCAATTAACAGAGATGGTATCATGCGATAAGGATACTTGTCTGCATCAAACCGATATGTTTTTTTATCGATTGAAAACATTGCAAGTGTCACGAAACTGATCAGGATATTTTTATCATATATCCAAGTCCAGGTAGTGCCAATCTTTTTGTTCTGATCATCTAGGGCATCATTTTGAATAAAATCGACTAGCTCTTTCTCGTTATTCTCAAACGTATCTATGCCTGGAGTTGTGTCAGATAATCGACAGCACTCTACTTTGGAAAAATTGATTTTCATGAACGGTTACTGTCCATTGAACTTAATCTTACGCTTGTCTTCCAAAGCTTCTTGTAAAAACTTGGCTTCTTCCTTGGTTTGACCTTTCTCCAAACCCTCGGTTAGGATCTTCCAACTCTTGTCATCTAACGGTGCGATAGTTCTTAAAGCCATGTTATATCTCTTATAAAATATACCATAAACTCATCTATATACATATCGCCTTGTGCAGTTGATGTCACTCTATTTGCACCTTGTTGCTTTTGATTTCCTATAAGGATGGAATTTTCTAGTGGCATGATAATCGACTAAATTTTGGGTACATTTCAATCTACTGCTATTACATCAAATGGTTTTCCAAAAAACACCAAAAGATCAGTGTAAACTTTTACTCCCCGTCGTCTAGCGTGGATTTGCCGGGTTTGTGCATCATAAACGGAACCGTACCGAATCATGGTTCCTCATTTATGAACAATTCGGTAATGTGTATGATCGACTCGATGCCAGTATCTCACTCTCATACATAGCCGTTCCACTTCTGGTCGGTCGTTGGAATCTGCACGTCTGTGTACCACTCATCCGATCCGTAGTGGGTGAACTGGGCTATTTCCATGGTATTGTTGTTATTGAACCCTGTGAAATGATTGTCGGAACCATGTAGACTGGTAATCCGAATAGTCGATATGTCAAAGTCAACAGTATGGGATTTGACTTGTTAACTTTTTAAAAAAACAGAGTTAATATGTTAGATCCTGATAACCAGACAGAACCGTTTTTATGAACTAGATACAGTCACAAATCATGGCAAATTATTCAGAACCATCCCAAATCACTCCTTCTGAATGGCTTCTCTTAAATCAGTTTCTTTACGAGATCAAAAAAGTAAACTCTCCGTGTATATCCGTCTACTATCCTTACGGAAGTGGCAAGCAAACCATATCCATGCTACATGATAGCAAAAGAGACGAATCATTCGAAGAGATAGAGTCAAAGATTGAACAAAAGATACTCAAACTCGCAGACAATCCCACAACTGTCGGTAAATTTGTAAAGACACTCTGTGTATTTGGCTGGAGAGATGGCGGTGGTGGCAGTTCTGATGGCAAGATAATCGTCAAAGCAGTGGGAACTGCAAAAAAATTACCATTTATCTATATGGCAACTAAAAGACCATATCTAAAACCATTCCGCGACATACTAAAGACCAGCTATGATGTAACTCTGATAACTATTGATCAAAAATCTGCGCGGATTCAGATATTTCGAGGCAGTCAACTAGTACAAGAGTCTAAGCTCCAAATCGATCTTCAGGGGAGACACAAAAAGGGTGGTCAGAGTCAAGGAAGATTCCTTAGGGCACGACAAACAAAGATTCACGTATTTTTCAAAAAAGTGGCAAACAAGGTATACAACATGAGTTCTGACTCTGAACTAATCTTGTTGGGAGGGCCTGGTCCTGCAAAGACAGTATTTTATGACGAGTTGCACTCTGAATTGGCTAAAAAATGTCAGTTCGTTGAGGAGTTGTCTTTCTCTACTCCGATTGATGACATCCGCAAAAAAATAATTCATCACCTATACCACTATAGAAGAAGATATGTTGAGGAGCTAGTCCAAAAATATGATACTCTGATCAAACAGGGACTGACTGCTAGAAGAAATGCTGTCATTTACAAAGCATTGCAAATAGGAGCAGTTGATACGCTGATAGTATCTGCAAATTACAGGTCTAATACCACTCATTTCAAAAATATAGTCAAAATGTTAGATATTGCAAAGAGTACTTTGGCTAAAATTGAATTTGTAATGTCGCCTAGGATAATCAAAAGATTAGATATTGACGACTCTGTACTTGCCATACTTCGCTATAGGATCAAGTAAAATAAACTCAAATCCAATCAGGGATGGAAACGGAAAGGATTTGTACTGTTGAATAAGTGAAGGCGATCCTTGGAGTTCTCATCACTTGTGTGCATCTACCCTCGCTAGCATGTTACCACGCAGAACCGTACGTATAATACACTATTCTATTATATAATCGTTGTACTACAGCTAATGTAGCAGGTTAGGTCGCCCAGAACGGTTCTGTCATCTTTTTGAACCAATCCAACCCCATCTTGTCCTATGTAAACAGACATGTCATTATAGTGTAGAACATGATCTTTCCTCTGACAGTTACCAGTTTTTAGTTTGTGGTGTATTGTCACCTTGCGTTACATGCGTTCGAATTCGTTGTTGGTAGGCTCCATACCGTGGTAGCGAATGAACGTGAACATGTCCTTTTATTGTAATCTATCTACAATCTCTGTAAACTTCCATGGACCACACTTTACATCTAATTCCATGCCGTCAAACAATCCTTCCCCGTCTTCTTTTAATTGGTTGATGACATGTGCTGCAAACGGCAATGCTCCTGTGGCCCCCGGTGAGTTGTAGTTTAAAATATGACACGATGATTCGTCTTTTTGTATCATTACATCTGCTACAAATCTTCCATCTTTGTCTATAATCGTCGATCTTATGCCTGCCGTACCCTTTTCTGTAATTTTATCTGGATTGATCTTTGGTAAAAATCTCTTTACCCTATTAATCATCACTGATTTTGAGACAGATGACTGTACCTCGCTTAATGCCAACTCTTGGAACTGTTTATCGAAGATTGTCTTTCTTGCACCCGTGCTTAACATCTCTACCATCTTTGGAATGAACTCTTTGATGTTCTCTGTCTTACTGTATCCGTATGGACTAAACACAGGAACCGCATTCGGACCTATCTCGCAATTACCATTGACTCTGACAATCCAATGCGGATCCAAAAATGGATACTCTGGAAACTCGGGGACAGAGTATATGCTTGTTTTAGTCAAATTGTTGTACTCTTTTGGAACTTTCAAATACTCTCCTCTAAAGTGCACATCCGTAAAATCCTCTGCAACGTTTACACGATGTGCAATGTCTACTGCCTCTCCACCTGCCGCATTAATCATATATTTTGCATAGATGGTTTCTGTATCATTCAATGTTATGTTCCACCTGCCTTTTTCTTTTTTTATTTTTGTGACTCGTTTACCTAGCAAAAAGTTTATGCCGTTTTTACTGCTATCTCTCATCATCGAGTTAGTCAGTGCTAAATAATCAGTAGAGGCATCTTTGTAAACACACAGAGCTGCATGGCATTTAATCTCAGGTTCTATCTTCTTTAATTCGTTGTAATCTACTAGTCTGATCTCTTCATCGTTTAGGCCGTTTTGTATTCCCCATTTGTGGTACTTTTCAAGAATGCTTACATCATCTTGATCTAGTGCAACTTCGATTACCCCGTCTTGTTTGAACGGCAAGTTTTGTAGTTTGGCATATCTCTCCCACATTTCAAAACCATAAAATGCTGTTTTTGCAAACAATTTTTTCTTCTCTGGATTGTAAAGATATGGCGCATGAACTTTTCCTGTATTTCTACTACTAGTGTGGAATGCTACACTGTGGGCTTGTTCTATTACTGCTATATCCTTTGAATTCATCATGTGTGATAGAAAATACGATATACTGGTTCCCAGTATGCCTCCTCCGATAATTGCCACGTCAAAATTTTGTCTCAACAGCTCTCAATCTTGATTTTTATTTGTAATAAATTGAATGTACTCATTCTGTTTTTGAGATTGAAGAATATATCAGGATACAATAACGTCTTTTTGCTTGTTTTTTAAATATGAAACTAGTGAATATCTGGAATCAATCTTAATAACTGACAAAAATTACTACACCTTGAATGCTCCCTGACAAATGCTCTGTAACTGAGAAAGGAAGACAATGTGTTGATCCTCCTGAATTTATTGTATCAATTATTGCAGACGGTACTGCTACTAGCAGTAGTAGTGGTAATAGTCAAGACGAATTTATGGTTGGACTAACATGCAAGAGGCACAAACTCGTTGTATCAGGCAAGATTGGCATTTTACAAAAACAAGGAAAAATTCGTGACGGCACAGTCAGCTTTTCTCCTGTGAAGGCTGTGGGTACTGACTGCATTCATGTTGATGTTGATGATGATGCTAATCATAATGGTAACGTAAACGATCTCATACAGTTGGGCAGCTCCCAAAAACTACAATAATTTTAACTTTGACCATGTCCATGCTATTACAACTGTTGTCTGACCTAGTAAAGGTTGATGATATCTTGTTTATTGTACAAAACGTGAGTAATGATACTACTAGTACTAGTACTAGTACCGACAATAATGGCAGTAATGCTAGTAGCAGCAGCATAGCCAACAACGCAATTAGTGAGATTAAAAGTAATTTCCTTGATACCATAAAACAGAGAGAAAAATGGATAACTATAGGTAACAATGACGGACCCGCACACATGCACATCAATTCAGAGTTGATACGCTCCGCTGAGTTCATACAAGAACAGAAACCACAACGTACCAGTTACTCTGTACGTTTCTTTGACGCAAGCGGCAATCGTGTTTTTGCAGCATTCTTTACAAAGATGTATGACGATTCTAAACAACTAATTCTGCAAAGAGATGCAATCTACCGTGAACTCCAACATAGATACGGCTCTGAATTAAAGTTTTAAAAAAAACCTTGTCTGAAGACAAGGACAAGGGTTGCCTAGTCTTGAGTCTGTTGCTGTTCTTGCTTTTGTGAATCTTTTGTTTCTTCACTCTTCTTCTTCTTCTTTTTTGATTTCTCAGTTTCTAGTTTAGCTAATTCTAATTCTTCATTAGTATGCTTGAATTTTTTCAATATAATATCACTTGTACTCTAGTTATAAAAACTGAACATTTTTTGCTATTCTATTAGTCTGGAATATCATCACACTGAAAAAACTGGTCGTTTGCCTTGTATTCCTCGGTTCAAGTTTTTTATTGCAAGTTCTGCCATCTTGGCCCTCGTTTCATTTGTGGCACTCCCAATATGTGGTGTCAATACCGCATTCTCTAATCTTGCCAATGGGCTCATTTTGTTTATTGGCTCTTCTTCAAACACATCAAGCCCCGCCCCTGCAATAATCTTCTTCTTTAAGGCTTGTACTAAATCCTCTTCGTTGACAATCTTTCCTCTAGCAGTATTGATTAGATATGCTGTGCTCTTCATCTTTGCAAAAACTTTCATGTCAATTAACTGATTGGTTTGCCTAGTATGTGGTACGTGAATTGAGAGAAAATCACTGTCTTTTACCAGTTTTTCAAAGGATACATACTTTGCATGCAGTGACTTTTCTTTGGATTCAGGTAGACGTCTGGTATTATGATATATTACCTTCATATCAAATGCTACTGCTCTCTTGGCTAACATCCTACCAATTCTTCCCAACCCCAAAATGCCAATAGTCTTATCTTGCAGGTCTACTCCTAGTTGTTCTGTTGGTCCATAAACTTTGGTCCATCCCCTATCTCTGACTATTCTGTCTCCTTCTGAGACTCTTTTTGCTATGTCAAGCAACAGTGCAAATGCCAGATCAGCTGTAGCATCTGTTAACACATTTGGCGTATAGCCTATGCGGATATTCTTTTCCTTGGCATATTGTATGTCTATGTGATCAAAACCGACGCTGAATGTGCTTATAACCTTTAACCCTTTTGCATTGTCTATCACCTCTCTTGTGATCATATCGTATGGAAAGCAGATCAGTCCTTCTGCATCTCTTATCTTTGACTGTAAAACTTTTTTTGGAATGGGAATCTTGCCTGAATGAACCTCTACTTGGTATCTGTGTCTTAATCTTTTCAGCGCAAAATCTTGTATGGTTCTTGTAAGTAAAATCTTCTTTTTCATATGTTGCACCTGTCAACCTTAACCCATTTATACGATCTATTTCTATATATTGTAATGTCGTCAAACACTAGCATTAACAAAGAAACGCCAAACGAGGGTGAAGATGAAGAGTTTGCTTTATGCGTAGAATGTAGAAACTCTCTTGAGATGTGTGCATGCGTCTGTCCTTACTGCGGCGAACGTGATAAATGCGAATGCGCCTTATTTGATGCAGCTACTGGTGGGTGATCTCATTGTTTGGTAATGCTGTTAAATCATACGGAGTTAATGAATATCTATGAGTTCTACTGATTTCTCTTGGCTGATAGGAGGTCCACAAGGTAGTGGCGTTGAATCAGGTGCAAACATCTTCTCCAAGGTCTGCGCTGATATAGGATACCAAATATTTGGTAAAAGAGAGTTCTATTCAAACATCAAAGGCGAACATAGTTATTTCATCGTTAGAGTCTCCGATGAACCAGTACACTCGAATCTGAATGATGTAAACCTTATGGTATCATTTGATGCTGAAACTATATTTAGACATTTTAACGAAGTTGCGCCTGGCGGTGCCATAATATATGACTCTGATCTGGAATCAATAGATACTGGACGTGTCAATACACTTGATACACCGTTCCAAGAGAGATTACACCGATACCTAGAATCCAAGAATAAACCGTTTACAATTTTGGGCGTCTTGGAGCTTGCCCAAGAGAAAGGCATTAAACTATACCCTGTATCCTTTAAGAAGATTCTATCTGATCTTGCAACCCAATATGATAATCCAAGGTTACGCAATCTGGTTAGAATGTATAACGTTATTGGTGTTTCCCTGTCTTTGGGGCTAGTCAAAGTACCTATGCCGCCTCTTCTTGACTCTATTGCTAGTATATTCTCAAAAAAACCTAAAATTGCAACACTTAATCAACAGACAGCAACATTCTCTTACAACTATGCTGATACCACATTTGATGAGTTTGGTCATCATACTCTGACTGGAACTACAAAACAGTCAGATACCATCCTTGTTCAAGGTTATTATGGTACGGCACTTGGGAAGATTGTTGCTGGTTGTAGATTTCAGCCGTTTTATCCTATTACTCCTGCCTCTGATGAGAGCAATTATCTTGAGGCCAACGAGATAGTCAAAGTTCACAATGACAGATTGGGGTGTACTGCTGTAATACAAACTGAAGATGAGATATCAGCTATTGGAATGACGATTGGTTCTGCGTTAACTGGAACACGTTCATCTACCTGTACATCCGGTCCAGGATTTGCATTGATGACTGAAGCCTTGGGGTGGGCAGGAATCAATGAAGTCCCTTTGGTTATTACAATGTACCAACGAAGTGGACCCTCTACTGGTCTCCCAACTAGGCACGGACAAGACGATCTACTGTTTACTGTATTTGCAGGATGTGGAGACTTTGCAAAGATTGTCTATGCCTCAGGAGATGTTGAGGAGAGTTTCTATGACACTGCAAACTGTTTTAACTATTCTGATATGTATCAAATCCCTGTAATTCACATGATGGATAAATTCCTCGCTACCTCTGTTCTTACATGTAATAGATTCCAGTCAGGAAAGGTAAGTATCAACAGAGGCAAACTACTAGATGAGATACCTGCTGCTACTACTGACGACTATAAGAGATTTGCACTTGATGAAGATGACAATATCTCTCCTCGTTCTAGACTGGGACTTGATAATGGCGTCTTCTGGAACACAGGCGACGAGTCAGACGAGTACGGGCACATATCTGAGGATCCTCAGATTCGCATGCAGATGATGGAGAAGAGAATGTCAAAACTTGACTTGGTTACTCGGCAGATCCCGTTGGATCAACAAGTAGTATCCTTTGGCGTGCAGAAATACACGATAATCTCTTGGGGGTCGACTAAGGGTCCCATAATTGATGCATTGAATATGTTAAAGAGAGATGGCATACACGACATTGGCTTTTTACAGATAAAACTAATTCATCCATTTCCTACAGAACCCGTCAAATCGTTGCTCCAAGACGCCCAGATAATAATTGACATTGAGGCAAACTACTCTGGACAGTTTGGAAAGATATTCCATCAAAACATATCTAGGGAGATTGATTACCATATCCTGAAATATACGGGACGTGGAATGACTAGCACCGAAATTTATGATTCATTAAAAAACATAGTCCAAAACAAGGCCAACAAAAGGGAGATTCTAAGTCATGGCGCTTAAACTAGCTGACTACAAAACTGATGTGCACAATGATTGGTGTCCAGGGTGTGGTGATTTTGGAATTGTAAATGCCTTGCAGATGGCATTAGCTGAGATGGGCATAACCCGAGACAAAGCAGTCATCTTTTCTGGAATTGGCTGCTCTGGCAAGACGTCACATTACATCAACACATACGGTGTCCATACATTACATGGTAGGGTTCTTACGTTTGCGCAAGGCGGAAAACTTGCAAATCCTGAGATGACTGTAGTTGCAGTAGGGGGTGACGGTGACGGTCTGGGAATTGGTGCAGGACATTTTGTAGCAGCTGGCAGACGAAATGTGGATATGACTTATATCATATTTGATAATGGCGTGTACGGTTTGACCAAAGGGCAAGCATCTCCCACGTTGAAACTAGGTGAAAAGACAAAATCCCTTCCAACACCTAACACAAATTACAATGTTAATCCAATCGGTCTTGCAGTGGCAAGCGGATTTACGTTCGTTGCAAGAGGCTATTCTTATGATGTCCGACATCTCAAAGATTTGATTATCCAAGCAGTCAAACACCGCGGCTTGTCCTTTCTTGACGTTCTACAACCATGTCCTACATACAATGATATCAATACCCGCGATTGGTACGCAAGTGTTGATATGGCCCAAGAGTCCCTAAAACGGCATTCAAGAATCTACAAACTAGAGGATATTGGATATGATCCTGTAGTCCATTATAATGATGAGGATCAAGTCAACGAAAAGCTGTCTCAAGCCTTAGCCAAGTCCCTTGAATGGGGTGACAAGATACCGACTGGCATCTTTTACAAAAATGATCTCATCTCTCCATTTGCTACTAGATTGACTGACAAAATTCCTCATTATCTTGAAAACCCTCCTGCCAAGCAGAAGATATCAAAAGATACAGATAGCGATGGTTATGGTGCCCCAACATCAGACATATCTGAAATTCTCGATTCTTTGAAGATTTAACACTTTCTTACCTAACAAGTTATAGACTAGTTATTAATAATCACATTGTTGAACATTGCTACAGCGAACAGAATATTTCGCAAGTCTATAATTCAAGGATTCTTTGAACCACAACTGATTCATCTTGATTTTAAAAGATCTTCTGTGAAACATCCCGTTATCAGTGATGATGGGCTTATGCAGTCTGACTTGTTACATGTATTCTTTGATATAGATACTGGCATTGACTATCCTGACGCCGATGAGTGGTTTATAGTTGATATGCTATTCCCTTATGACATGTCACTACCTGATGATCTGAAGGGGCCTGACTATTTTACCACTTTATCGTCACTTGATGGTAATAAGACGTTTTGGCATCATCGTGAACTGATTCGTTACAAGTATGGGAAATCAAAAAAACTGGTTGCAGCCTTGGAATTTATAGAATCAAAATATCAGGAACTACACAGATTGTTAGAACCGCTACAAAAGGATCTTAGGTGATGACCTCGTCCCATCCTTTACTGTTATTGTTAAATGTGTATCTCTTGTTTTGAGACGATGATACTGCAGTATCTAACTGCCATCTGGCTATCTTTGAATCAAACTTGTATGTGATATCTGTAATATATGCTGGCATCTTTTCAGAATTTAGGTGGTATGGCAACATCTCTAACACTGCGTCAATCTTCTCTAATGCGTTGTTAAACCAATGTTTGTCCTCACTATCTATCGTAAAACCAATGTTCTGTCTTCCTGAAAAATTAACTCTGATCTTCAAAGCATTCTTGCTACCTCTTCTGCGTTTCATCTCTTTGAAGACTGATTTGACCTTCTCCCATCGCTTAAAATCAAACCACTGAAAAAATGCTTCATTGAACGCAAGTGGGATGTTAATGTTAAGAGAGCTTACAAATCGTTCGTCATCTATCTCTGTCTCCTCTTGAACTATTGTAAAATGAGAGTTTAGTAGTCCGTATAGCACTTCAATCTCCCAAGGTGATACTCCATAGTATCGTAGTGTTGTCTTTAGCTTTTCTGTCACTGGTTTCTGATACTTGAAATTGTATTTGAAAGTATTGCTATGTGGAAAAAAACTAGAGTCTCTGTATATGATTATTGGCGTTGGGCTTGATCTGTTTTGTTGCTCGATTTCATATACTCAGGACGGCGTACTATCGCTTACAAACATACTCGGACAGTTCTGTGATATGTATCTTAAAACCTTTATTGTCTATATGCGCGTCTACATAATCTGATGATGAATCTCTAAATTCTGCCAAATTTATATAATTTTATCTTAAATTTTAAATTATGTAAATACTGACCCTCTACATGAAGAAAGAATTTGTCGTAAAGAGTATTGATTCGGCACAAGATGGAGCCCCATATGTTGTAGTTTCGTTATCCTCGATGAAGGATCTGAAAGATGGGCCTCAAAATCCTCCGTCACCTTTTGATGGTCCCAAGGTTATGGGATTCTCAAACATGAATGACATGATGAAAGATCTAAACAAGATGATGTCTGGGATGGGTGCAGGTGGCATGGGAATGCAATCTGGAATTACTCAACTAAAACTTGACATGCATGAATACAAGGATATGGGCCTGTCAGTTGGAGACAAGGTCTTTTTGGAATTGACCAAAGCTGAAACGTTGGGTGTATAACATTAAACTCGCCTGAAACGGTTGTATAGTGCGTTTTGTAAATTTTTCCTAAACGTTAAATTTTTCTATATTGTGTTAAAGTATTTCCAGCCGTAAAAGATCCCGATTGTACCAATTACAAATAGCATTGGCTTCCATGCAAATACTGGTATGCTAGGTGTTGTGAGTTTGACTTTGTAGTTATCTACAATACTGTTGACATTCTTTTTGATTCTGTCGTGCCAAATGTTATAATCAACTTGATACTTTTTTAGGATCTCTTCTACTTCATATATCACAGGCGTTCTCTGAGAGAACAGGTGTTGCAAGTAATCTCTAGAGACTTCTACTTCTGCGTGGATACCAATTAACCCTTTCTTTAAATCCACCATTCTGACATGCATCTCCCAAGGCTTTCGTAGTTTTAAATTTAGACCATTTCCAATTTGGTCCGGCTGCTTGTGCTCTAATTTGACTTTGGTGAAACCCTCTTCTGCAAAAATTTTTGTCAGCTCCTCAAAACTTTTTCGTACTACAATATGGAGTTGTTCTACTCCGCTTTTGCTATCTACGTTAATTTTGTGTTTTATTCCATCAAAAAATGAAACTGTCTTGGGATATGTTGTAAGATATTCCATTATTTTTTTAAAACAAACTGCTATATTTAAAGCAGAAGCTAACATCAGTAGTCGGAAATTTACCCCTTAGGCAGATCCTCCGACATCATATGGTTGACCCACAATCCTACATAATTCCAATGCAGCCATTGCCGCAGCATATGCGACAAGTGCCAGAGTTACCCGATCATAACTCGAATCTTCACGGTACTGCTCTACTGCCCACGTGTTATACATGAACAGCGAGACGTAAAACATGACTGCCCTAAACGACGCATTGCGACTTGTTGTCCTCGGACGCACCTGTTCGACCTGCTTGTATCCTGTCTCTATCCCCCACCTTCTCCTGTACTCCTCTGGAAGCGTTTCAATCTCGTCTAGTGCCCTGGTCGTGGAAAGGTTGGTGGCAAAGACATGATATCTTTCCAGGGTGTCGGCATCAGAGTCGTCTATCTTTTTTGAGGGCGTGATTATCAATGTGAATGTGGCAGACTGGCCTGCTGCGTTTCTGATGGTGTACTGTGAGACTGCCTTGCGTAATTTATCGTGATGCTCCCGTATCACCCTCTTTATCCCCGTGTTCTTGACTGCCGGCATCAGGAACTTGTGTCTCTGTTCTGATACAAGCTTGATTATCTCAGTCGAGTAAAACTCGCGGCCCATCAGCAGCAACCGGGCCCGTATCCTGTAATCCCTGAGTTTTTGCACGAATTTACGCACAAAATCGGCGTCATCCACGCTGCGCGTGACCTGCATGCACTCCAAAATGGCCGGAACCTGTTCTGCTACCACATGCATTGTTGCGTAACACTCGAACTTGCTTGTACCGCCCTTTGGTTTGGATCTTGTCAGATGTGACATGTTGTCCTTGTCGTGCCTTGGTATCAGGTGTTTATCTATTGCTACTAGTACGCCCCCCTTGTACCGGCACGTATTCTTGGCAAGCCTTGCGGTGCGTGTGATCATATCCATGCAGAGTTCGTCTGCACTGTCTGATTCCAGCGAGTTTATCATGTTGCGAAACCACTTGGGCGACGGCATCCTCTTTTTGGCGTGCTTGAGCAGCCGGATTGCCTCCTCGGAGGCTATGTTGGATTCAGACATCTTCATCAGTATGGCTGCAAACTCGCTTACCCCGTATTGGGCATTGTTCCTCGTAGAGAATCCTATGGGTGCAGACTCTAGTATTCCTGACAAGGTATTAAGTATCCTTTCTCCAATCTTATTGTGGTGTACCTGCCCACCTTTTTGCTGAAACACTAAGGTGGGTAAGGGCACTGTAGGTAATAGATCAGTATGTTCGAAGAATGTTAACATAATTGAGAACATCTGTTGGTTGATTTAGGGAGTACATTTCCGACTACTGGTATTGAAGTATTTCTTAAATACCAGTTTCTTTGCAAATGAAAGTGTGCAAATTATACTGTCAGTAAAAAATTCGTCAGAATCGTGATTCTCTGCCAATATATCTAATCACATCAAGCTTTGGTCTTGATGTCCTGATGTGTTGAGATAACACGTGACGCATATTTTCAAAATGGCGTAATATTCTGACACCGGCTGTCATGTTTTGCCTGATGCTCGTTCCTCTTGTACTCAGCTCCAGTGTTGCAAAGGCAGGTACATCCTGTTTGCTTCAAATATTCTAGAATACACCTAACACCATCTTGTAGATTTACTGTTGAATCAATCAGATTACTATATGTAACGCAGGAACGCTGTCTAGCTTGACAGCATCCGACTCAATGCAAGGAACGTGCCTTGATATACGTCTTCTGCAAATTCCCAGATTAGCCTTGCAGATGCACTGAATATCAACGCTGAGAGAATTAGCTGCATCTGTCTGCCTTTTAGTCTTGTAGATAGCCTGACTCCCAATAACCCTCCGCAGAACCCTCCTATCAGTAATGGTATGCCTTGGTATATGTCCGGATTTCCAAGTGTTCCATGCACTACTAGTCCTACAAAGGCGATAACTAACAACGCCGGCTGTGACATGATTGCCACCTCCTTCATCTTCATTCCCATTACGAGTATCATAAATGGTACAATGACCACTCCTCCGCCAATGCCAAAGAAACTAGATACTATTCCAGCTGACATGCTTGCTATGACCATAATGACTGTCATGAATCTCATAGAGTGCTGTCTCCCCTCCTTCATCTTGCCTCTTACCAACATGAACGCACTTACTGCAAGTATGCTGCCTAACATGATGTTGAAGAGATTTGATTCAGTATACGCAGCTGCAATGGCTCCTATTGCAGTACCAGGAATCGACAAAAGACCTAGTTTTAATCCTAGGGACCACTTGATCTTCTTCCTTTTTGCATGTGTGAGTGTAGCTCCTCCCAGGTTGCCAAACGTGCCAAACAGACTGCTACTTGCAATCACTGCGGGATTGAATCCCAGAAATGCTAGAACCGGTGATATCATGATTCCGCCGCCAAAGCCTACCATGGATCCAGCAGTTCCAGCAGCAAATCCCAAAAGTACAAGCCAGAGATTCTCTATCATGGAAACACCCACGTGCAATCTTTATTAAATCTATTAATTTTATCATGTCCAGTTTTATACACGTATATATAAAAACCTCTGAACGATACTATTCGTTAAATCTATTACATACATTCTGATTTAATATTTTTCACTTGTGGATAGATGTGTGTTCTTGCTAAACAACGTCTAGTCAAAAACAAAACTTACACGCGCACGCATATACAGTCTGATTGCGATTCGTGTTTTAGTCAGAGATGCTGTTCAAACAATTCAAATCACAGGCTCAATTAGACATACGCATTATACATGTATTTCAGTAGCCAAATAATCCGTCTTTTAGCAGCAGTCAATGATGTATATTTGCATGCGTCATGAAAAACTTGGTTTAGTATTCTGGAATTATTTGTGAACTTGTTATTATACGTCTATATGAGATGACAATCCTCGCACATAGACACATTGATCAGGGGATATTGCCGTCTCTTCTGGCATTATCTTTCTATCTGTCATTTTTGCCCCTGAATCCCTTACTATTGCAAGCGGTCTTGACTCTGCACCTTCTCCCATCTTGTAGTTTGCTATGGTTGCAATACTATCAGCTGTTGCTTGAAACGTAACCTTTAATGTATTGCCATCAAGATCCTCTTTTGCCCTCATATCTAACACTGGTTCTATTCCTGCACACGCTACTGCGACTCCTGTTGTACCTATCCTTGCAGGCATCAGTCTGCTATCTGTTAGAATCACTCCGACGTGAACAGATAACGTCAAAAAAATTTTTCGTCTAATCTGTTCTGCAACAAGATATGGCTCTATTGGGTACAGAACTACAGTACCTGTCTTTGTATTTGATCTGTCAATTCCTGCATTTGGCGCCATGATGTTATCAGCTGATGTTATCACAAATCCTGCTATTCCACCAAATATGTTATCTGACTCTCTTATGATGATCTCTGCAACCTCTGGCCTCATGTGAAATTTTTTTGAAATTTCTAATCCTTGCTCTGATGCATTTATTCTATCTGCGCTGATGACTCTTCCTTGTGAGACTGAGACATATTTTGTAGAGATGACAACTACATCACCTTCATCTAGTTTGAGATTGCTGTTATCTTTTAGCATCTCAAGGAGTGTCTCTGTAACATCAAACTCTTTGTTTTGTCGTTGTGCTAATAATGGCAGAACAGTCAACTGCATAACTGTACTTGGTTTTTTTGCCTTTTTACTGTTCTGAAAAGATTTTAATCTCTATTCTGAGAACCATGGTTATGAATATCGTAGAGAAAATTCTTGCTAGAGGTTCAGGGCGTTCATCTGTGGCCCCCGATGACGTAGTGTTTGCAAATGTCGACAAGGTCATGATGCATGATGTATCAGGGCCAGGAGTAATCAAAGTGTTTGACAAACTACAAAAACAAGGCATATCAGTTGATAAACTCTGGGATCCTACACGAGTTTGGGTGGCCGAAGACCATTTTGTACCTTCGGCAGAAAAATTGTCTGCTGAAAATATTGTAAAATTATCCAACTTTACAAAGCATTATGGTATAGAAAAACATTTCAAGTACGGAATGGGTCAGTACGGAATATGTCATACCATCTCACATGAGGAGGCCATGGTGATGCCTGGAGACGTATATGTTGGCGGCGACTCTCATACAAATACAACTGGCGCACTAGGTGCGTTTGCATGCGGTCTGGGCCATACTGATATTGCATATGTCTTGTTACATGGTGAGATCTGGTTTAAGGTTCCTGAGACTTTGTACTTTAAACTGAATGGAAGATTACCTGATCATGTCATGGCAAAGGATCTGATCTTGAAGATTATTGGAGATATAGGAACAGACGGTGGAGCTTATAGAACAATGCAGTTTGGCGGAAGTGGTATAGATGAGATGTCTGTGCAAAGCCGGTTGACCTTGTGTAACATGACTACAGAGGCTGGAGCCAAGAATGGTATAGTGGAACCTGGCAAAAAAGTTGTTGACTATCTTACCTCTCGTGGTGCCACAAACATCAATCTGATTAAAGGTGACGATGACGCACAGTATTCCAAGGTATTTGAATACGAGAGTTCGGAGATGGAGCCAATCATTGCCAAGCCGTTCTCTCCTGAGAACATTTCTGTTGTACGAGAAGCCCCATCAGTTGAACTAGACAAGGCGTACATTGGTTCATGCACAGGTGCAAAATACGAAGATCTACAGGCAGCTGCCAAAATCCTCAAAGGACGAACAGTCAAGATTAGAACCGAGGTACTACCTGCTGCAATATCTGTGTACCGTAGAGCCATGGAGAATGGTCTACTGAAGATATTCATGGATGCCGGTGCAACGGTGGGACCGCCTACGTGTGGAGCATGCTGTGGCGCTCATATGGGTGTATTGGCAAAAGACGAGATCTGTATTAGTACAACTAACAGAAACTTTCCTGGTAGGATGGGTCATATCGAATCCCAAACATATCTGTCATCGCCTATGGTGGCAGCAGCGTCTGCTGTAACTGGAAAGATAACTGATCCGAGGGATCTGCCATCATGATACAGGGTAATGTTATAAAATATGCACGTGACAACATTGACACTGATGTAATTATTCCTGGTCAGTATCTAAAGGTGCATGATTATGCAGAACTTGCAACTCATGCAATGGAGGGATTGGACCCTGACTTTCATTCCAAGGTAAAGGAAGGTGATTTCATACTGGCTGGCAAAAATTTTGGTTGTGGCTCATCACGCGAACACGCACCTATTGCTTTATCGCACTGCGGTGTAAAGGCAGTTCTCGCACTATCTTTTGCAAGAATCTTTTACAGAAACGCAGTCGATGGTGCATTTTTACTACCAATTGAGATATCTGAAGATGCCTATAACGGAATTTCACATGGTGACAAAATCAGTATTGATACTACAAACAATGAGATTACAAATCAAACCACGAATCAGGCTTATAACATGAAACCATTCTCTGAGATTATCGCAAATATAATTGCGGCCGGTGGTTTATTCCACTATGACAAGGATGCATCCTAATTTGGCACAAACTCTTTTTGAAAAAATTTGGAATTCTCATGTAATAGTGGAGAAACCAAATAATACCGCACTCTTGTACATTGACAGACATCTTGTTCACGAGGTTACATCCCCTCAAGCCTTTGATGGATTACGCATAAACAATAGACGTGTTAGAAGGCCGGATCTTACTATTGCTACCATGGATCATAATGTTCCGACAACCAATCGCTCGCTGCCAATAGTTGATCAGATGTCTTCTAATCAAATCAATGCATTAGAGAAGAACTGTCAAGATTTTGGAATCACACTATTTGATGTTAATAGTCCTAATCAGGGGATCGTTCACGTCATTGGCCCGCAACTGGGCATCACGTTACCTGGCAGTACCATTGTTTGCGGTGATAGTCATACATCAACTCATGGAGCATTTGGAGCTTTGGCTTTGGGTATTGGAACAAGTGAGGTGGAGCATGTATTGGCGTCTCAAACGTTGTGGCTGGAGAAACTAAAACCATTTGAGATTGTAGTTACAGGCAAACGTAGTAATCCTCATGCTGTAACTGCCAAAGATATCATACTGTCAATTATAAGACGCATTGGAACCGGCGGCGGCAAGGATCACGTTATAGAGTATCGTGGTCAGGGAATAACTGATCTCACTATGGAACAGAGGATGACTATATGTAATATGTCAATTGAGGCAGGGGCGCGTGCAGGACTGGTTGCACCTGATGAGAAGACATTTGACTATCTTAGAGACAGGCAATTCACACCTAAGAACTATGATGCTCTAGTTGATGATTGGAGTTCTAATCTGTTCAGTGACAGCAATGCCAAGTTTGAGAAACAGTTTACGCTACATATTGATGATATTGCACCTCAAGTGAGTTGGGGAACAACTCCTGCAATGGTCTGCGATGTCACTGAATCCATACCATCTCCTGAAGAGTTCTCAAAAGGCGATCCTAACCAAGAGAAGAGCGCTCAAAAGGCACTTGATTACATGAATCTAGAACCTGGGACATGCATTGAGGATATCTCCATTGATACCGTATTTATCGGCTCTTGCACCAACGCACGAATAGAGGATCTGGTTGAGGCATCCCGTATTATCAAGGGGCAAACTATTGCACCAAGTGTAAAAGGAATCATTGTTCCAGGCTCTCAGATGGTAAAGAGACAGGCAGAAGAGATGGGTCTTGATAAAATCTTCACTGATGCTAATTTTCAATGGCGAGAGTCAGGGTGTAGTATGTGTCTTGGAATGAATCCTGATATACTATCTCCAGGTGAGCGGTGTGCTAGTACATCTAACAGGAATTTTGAGGGAAGACAAGGCAGGGGAGGTCTGACACATCTTGTCAGCCCTGTGATGGCAGCTGCTGCTGCAATTAATGGCCACTTTGTAGATGTGAGGGATTATTTGGTATGAATCCTTTTAAGACTGTCACGAGTATTGTTACACCACTTGACAAGGTAAATGTTGATACTGATCAGATAGTTCCAAAACAGTTCTTAAAGCGCATCACAAAATCTGGATTTGGAGAGTTCCTGTTCTTTGACTGGAGGTATGAAAAACCTAATGTTCCAGATAGAACTTTTGTCTTAAATGACTCGCGATACGCCAACTCTAAAATTCTCATAACAGGCGATAACTTTGGTTGTGGTTCAAGCAGAGAGCACGCTGTTTGGTCCCTTGCAGATTATGGTTTTTCAGTTGTTATCGCACCATCTTTTGCAAACATCTTTTATAGCAACTGCTTTAAAAACGGCTTGTTGCCCATTACCTTGAGTTCTGATACTGTACAACAGTTAATGCAAGAGACTGGCACAATTAGTGTGGATTTAGAACGACAGCTAATCACCACAACATCTGATAAACGAGAGATACCTTTCCAAATAGAATCTGAGAAAAAGAGCATCCTTTTGCAGGGCCTTGATGATATTACACAGACCCTACAATACGATGATAAAATATCCGAGTTCGAGGATGTTACTCCAACCCCATCTCTTGTATAATTTTTGTTACCAATTCTTTGTTTCTCTCAATAGTTACAGGTGACTGAGCATCTATCCATCCCTTGTCTTGTATATCGTACGCACTTACTTTATCTTCCTTTGCTAGCTGTTGTAATATGTCATACGATAGATTGATATTTTTTTGATGTTTACTTTGCAACGCTTTTATCTGCGAAATAATATCGGTGTCTATTATATATACACCCAAACATTCTGACAACTGCAGCGTTATTGTTGGTTTTTCTTTGAACTCTTTTATTATTCCGTCTTTTACTGTTGCAAAACCTGTCTCTTCTCTTCTCTTTGTTCTAGTTGCGATACAAGCATAACTGTTCTTTTCTTTGAATGTGTTTATCATCTCTGCAATGTTGACTGCGCATAAATTGTCTACAAACCATAGAACAAACTCTGATTCGTCTTTTAGTGTACGATCTAGATGTACTAGATCGCCTCCTGTCCCATCTTGTGAGTCCTGAATAAAAACAATGTCTTTGCTATGTGAATAATAGTTTTTTATCTGTCCGCCCAACCCGTCAAAATCTGATATTATAATTATCTCGTCGATGAAATCAAATGATTTTATATACCTTGTCACATAATCAACTAACGGTCTTCCGTTAATTGGTATCATCGCTTTTGGAAAATAATCTGTATATGGTTTTCCGCGCGTACCTTTGCCGCCTGCTAAAATTACAGCTTTCACAGCCTAACGATATGATTTCTGCTTTCTTCGTCTAGCACCAGGTCCACCAAACTTTTTTGGCTCTTTTCTTCTAGCGTCCCCTCTAACTAGATACTTGTCAAAATCTGTAATACGTTTTCTGAGATCTTCTCTAGTAGATTTTGGGAGTGGGTGATCTTTTGGTTCCTTTTTGGATTTTGTCCATCCTGTAAGCGCCCTTGATATTCCGGTTGCAATTGCACTTGCCTGGCCCATAAAACCTCCACCTCGTACTCTAATTGATATGTCTACTTTGTTTCTCACACTACCTGCTATCTCAAGTGGTGCCAAGATGACCTCGCGAGCAGTTTCTTGCGGAATCATCTCTACTGGCACATTGTTAATTCTAATCATGCCTTTTCCTTTTGTTATGTATACATGTGCACTAGCAGTCTTTCTTGTTGCAAAATAAATCTCAGTCTTTGGTACTGTCATCTAGTCCACCCTATCACTTTGCATATCTCGCCTATTGTTGTGTAGTTTGATGGTGTTTTTTTAATTTTTGCTTTCTCAAACTGAATCTTTGGTATTGATCTTAGTTCTTTAGGCGATCCAATATACGTTCGTAGTCTTTGGTGTGCTTGTTTTCCTGATGGTTTTCTGTCGTATGGTAACATTCCTCTGATCATCTTTGCCATTACTGTATCTGGTCTTCTATAATGGACAGGTCCATGTTTTGGATTTATAATGCTGTTAATCTCTAAAAATTCTCTATACTCTTTTATCTGGTTGCTTCTTGTACCGCTCATCATTATCTTTTCACAATTTACAACCGACACTCTGCTCCCTTTGATTAATAATTTTGCTACATTTGATGCTAGTCTCCCTGCTATGTGGTCTGTTGCATCTATAACTATTGGTCTGTCTGTTCTTATAATGGTGCTAGAATCAGTCTTTATGTCCGGTGTTCTTTTATCCTTTGTTGCCGCCGTTGCCTTTTTGCCGGATTTTTTTGTCTTTACAACCGTCTCTTGACTAGCCAAGCATAACCACTCCTTTTCCTGTTGGATTCTGATCCATTAAATTTTTATGACTTATTATCTCCCCTCCGCTTTTTATGATCTTTTCAGCTGCAGAATTAGAGATTGAGAATGAAAACAGTGTAATCTTGTGCGTTATGTTGCCTGTTCCTAGTACTTTGCCTGGAAACACTACAATATCATTATCCTTTGTTAGCTGGTCGATACGATTCAAATTGAGATCCCTTCTTGCCGATGATGGTTTTAGTGCATATTGCGCTAATTTGGCCCAAATCGGAGCCTTGTTTGTTTTAGATGCTTTCTTTAGCTCTTTTGCCATACGAACAACTACCTGATTTTCCATGTGATTATCACGCATTCAAACCCAAATAATAATGTGTATTAATGATTTATTCGTCAATTGCATCGATCATATCTTTAAACTGTTCAATTCTGTTGCTGACCTCGTCAACTCCTGCTATGATTATCTGCTCTGGATTGAGTGCTCCTGTTGATTCTACGGTTAAAAGCTTGATATTTTCTTTATCAGTATCAGTCAGAGTTGATATGTTTGCAGCATTCCATTTGGCGTGTTCTGTTCCGCGGCCTAGTCTTGCATAGCATTCTATCTTTATCCTCTGTCCCGGTGCTAGTTGAACGATTGGAACCTTGCCTGATACTGGTTTTATGGAATCATCCTCTGATGATATCTCATCAGATAACACCGTACGTGTAGTGTTGGAGTTGCCTGAATCTAAAACCAGCATTACTTTACAGTTAGAACATCCAGTTTCACTTTGACATTCACACTCAGATGGCTCGTTGAATCTTGATAGATCTGTAGTTATTGGAATTAGCCCTAATCTATGCGCTAGACCCTCATCTGGTAGCACTGATGAGTTTTCAATAATATCTACTGTGTCAATTGCAAAGATTGGAACACCGTTTAGACATATCCGTCTTAACGCATTTGCATATTGTAGTGGAATATCTCTAAGTTTTATTGATATCTTGTTACTATCTCTACTGACTACTTCCAAGGAGGACAAATCTTGATAAAATTCTCTAAAATCCACATAAAAATCTAGCTAGCTGTGATGTCGATACACGTTAAATCCGTTTATAACTACAATCTCTATGTTATCGAGATTTTTGTATTTTAAAGCATCTTTTGTGCTTTAGTTCTACAGTATCCTTTTAGAGAAAATGAGATTATAGATATGTAGTAAACAGAAAAAAACCCAAATATCTTCTCTAGTTGACGGATTCAAACCGTCTACATGATTGTGTCTATAGACGACCGTCTCGGCGCCTTGGCAGCTATGTTGTATGCTACATTGATGTCTGCATTTGTTTTATAACCACTAGCTGTACACTTGAATAGATTTTAAGTCGCATGAGATTTCTTGTCTATTTTACCACATACTACACGTTTGGGAAGTGTAACGTACGTTGATATCGACTAGTTTGATACCGTGTTTCTCACAGGCGTTTTTTATTCTGGCGGTAAATTATACGGTTTTGGCATAAAGGATCTTCTAAATTTGAATAAGGACGAGAAGCAGGTCCACACACATGCAGAAAGACTACTCCTCTAGAGATGCGCGAACGGCATTCTCATACTAATACATACAACGCTGTACCATATATTTTGTATTATACGAATCGTAGATGGAATTGTGCTCAAGATTTAGCAGATTGTAATGGTTGTAGTGACAACTAGTACCTCTAGTAAACCATTCTCCATTAACTGCTTAATCTCATTATGTATCCTGCATTGTGTACCACTATGCAGTAGTTCAGATATTTTACTAGATGGAAATCTCTTCCCAATTCTGCTGAAATAAATTTTTGGACAAGTTTTATCTGTGTATCTACTGGTTTTATTTCTGGCATTATGTCTAAAAACGTCTTTACAAGTCTCTGTGGCGTTTATGGTGTCCTCCTGGAACCAAAACATCTCCCAAAATATTGGGAATGTAGACTGGTTATCCGAATAACTAAATAATAAGCTATAATACAAGTCTTAAACATGGTAGATGTCACACTAGTACGATACTCTTTCAAGGGAGAAAAGTTTGAGATTATGGTAAAACCTGATCCTGCACTAGAGTACAAGCTAGGCAAAAAAAGAGACATATCTGCTGTTCTAGTATCTGATGATATCTATACCGATTCTGGAAAAGGCACCAGGCCATCTACTGAAAAGCTGCTAAACGCATTCCAGACTGAAGATCAAACTGCAATTGCTGAGATTATTCTCCAAAAAGGGGATCTGAATCTTACAACTGATCAACGTCGAAAGATGATCGACGAGAAGAGAAAACAGATTGTTACCTCTATTGCAAAGACCTACGTAGATCCTAAGACGCACCTCCCACACCCTCCCCTCCGAATTGATCAAGCTATGAAAGATGCGCGGGTCTCAATTGATCCTCATAAACATGTGGATGAACAAGTCAAAGACATTGTTGATAAATTACGTTCTATTATTGCCTTAAAATCCGAGAATCTTCAATTAGAGATAACCGTTCCTGCACAGTATGCCTCTCAATCTTATTCTGTTCTCAAATCTATGGGCTCGTTACGTAAAGAAGAATGGCAAAATAACGGTTCTTTAAAAGCAATACTTGAAATACCCGCAGCTGCAAGACCATCTATGATAGATAGATTAGGCTCAATAACTAGAGGATCTGCAACAGTTGAGATGATTCAGTGATGGCAGACAGTAAACGCAAATACGTTATCCCAGGTGATGTAGTAACCAAAGGACCGTTTCGACCTGAGCAAAATGTGATTTTAGACGGTGCTGAGATCATATCTACTACTATTGGCATATCTGAAATTTATGATGACGCTGTCAAAGTCATACCATTAACTGGAAAGTATATACCTAAAATCAATGATTTAATCATTGGCAAAGTACTATCTCATACATCATTGTCTTGGGAGCTTGATATTAATTCGTGTTATGTAGGATTCCTACCTGCCCAGGATGTCTTTGGGCGAGACTTCTCTGCACATGCAGACGAACTTACATCTAAACTAAACACAGGTGATCTAGTTGCTGCAAGAATTGCTAATTTTGATAGAACCCGTGACCCATTGGTAACTATTGCCGACCGTGATTTAGGTAAGATTGATTCAGGTGACCTCGTAACCATATCGCCTAGCAAAGTTCCACGTCTAATTGGAAAGAGGGGCACTATGATACAAACCATCGAGATGGCAACTAATGCTGCAATCACTATAGGTCAGAATGGCTGGGTTGTAGTCTCTTGTGAATCACCAGAGGGGTTATTAAAGGCTAAAAAGGCTATACAAATGGTTAATGAAAAAGCACACATTGCTAATTTGACTGATCAAGTGAAAGAAATGTTGGAAAAAAAGGATGAATCATAATGGGTGGTAGAGATGCAACCATGGTCTTATTGGATGAGAATGGAATTCGTTGCGATGGACGTAAAATTGATGAGCCAAGACGAATTATGATTCGAGCTGGTGGACTAAAGAATGCTGACGGCTCAGCTTATATCGAGTTTGGTGATAACAAAATTCTAGTCGGTATATTTGGTCCAAGAGACGTTCATCCAAAACATATGTCAAATACTGATACCGGAATTTTAAGGGTTAGATACCACATGGAACCTTTCTCTGTAGGTGAACGAAAGAATCCTGCTCCCTCAAGACGGGAGATTGAGATCTCTAAAGTTATCAAAGAAGCACTAGAGCCTGCAGTCATGCTTGATAAATTCCCTAGAACTGCAGTAGATGTATTTATTGAGGTGCTACAAGCCGATGGCGGTACAAGATGTGCTGCCCTTTCTGCAGCCTCTGTTGCACTAGCTGATGCTGGAATTCCAATGCGGGATATGGTTGCAGCATGTGCCTCGGGTAAAGTAGCAGATACTATAATTCTTGATGTCAACAACGAAGAGGATCAAGCTGGTCAGGCAGACATGCCAATCGGTTACATGCCAAATCTTGATAAAATCACACTACTACAACTAGATGGTGTTCTGACCCCTGATGAATACAAACGATGTGTTGATGTTGGTGTTAAAGGCTGTAAGATAGTTTATGATCTCCAGAGAAAAGCATTACATGATAAATACTTTGGACAAGATGGTAGTGGAGGAGGTAACGATCAAAGTTGACATCTACCTCAGTTATTGACCAATTAAAAAAGACGCAAATACTAGAACTGTTAGAAAATGGTCAACGCTCTGATGGACGTGCATTTGATGAACCTCGCAAAATATTTGTCGAGGTAAACGCAATTCCTAAAGCAAATGGCTCTGCTAGGGTTCGCCTAGGTGATACTGAGGTTGTATGTGGCGTCAAGATTCAACCTGACAGACCATTTCCTGATACCGGTGATCGCGGTTTGTTTATCTGTACTGCTGAGTTGTTACCCTTGTCGCATCCTACTGTTGAGACAGGACCTCCTCAACCTCCTGTCATAGAACTAGCACGAGTTGTTGATAGAGGAATAAGAGAAAGCCACATGGTTGATGTCACTGAACTTGTTATTGAAAAAAATAAATCTGTTATAGGTGTATTTGCAGATACAGTTGTAGTTGATTATGACGGGAATTTGTTTGACGCATGTTCTTATGCTACAACTGCAGCGTTACTTGTATCAAAGACTCCAAAATGGAATTGGGTTGATGAACAACCATCTCTTGTTGAAGGCGAGCCGTCACAGCTTCCAATATCCACAATTCCTGTATCTGTAACTATGGCTAAAATTGGGGATCATATCATTGTTGATCCAAACGGCAATGAATGGGGCGTCATGGATGCACGTATCACCATTACTAGCGACTCTGATGGCAATATATGCGCTTTACAGAAGGGAGGCAGTGGAGGATTTACACAAGATGAGATTAATCAGTGTGGAGATATCAGTGTTAGAGTTGGTGCGAAGATACGAGAACAATTTCTTGAAATTCAAAGAGGCAGTACATCATAATGGCCAAAGCAAAAAAATCCCTCAAAGGTTTGGGCGCTAGATACGGAATCAAACTTAGAAAACAGTATACCAAGATTCACTTACAACTAAAAGAGAAGAGAATCTGTCCTCAATGCGGTTCTCAGTCGTTTGGACGTGACGCAGTAGGTATCTGGTCTTGTAAAAAATGCAGCTATAAAGTGGCTGGAACAGCATATGACGTCAAATTATAGTGCAAAAATAACAATTGATGCCAAAGATCGTTCACGTGCAATATACAATTCTGTTAATATTGACAATGAATTTTATCCTGAAAATCCAGTAAAAACCATTATACAATTTAAAGAAGATCAAGATATTGTCATTTCAGTAGAATCAGATAATCTGGCACATCTGCGAGCCAATTTGAACTCTACACTCAGACTTGTACAAGCAAGTTATGATTCCATTGAATCAACAACAACTAGTGCAAAAGATCATCGATAGCCAAGCTTGTACTTTGGCGTGATGATATGCTGTTTTTGTTATTAGAGATTATGGGTAATCTAGATTATGCATAATCAATTACCCATAATCTCTATAATCTATATCTCCAATTGAACAGTAACCGGAAGTATCCCAAATTTTGAACAGTGTAAAACAGACCATAGTGTTGTCCCTAATTGAACACTAGTGACAAATGTCCTGAGTTTGGAACAGCGTAAACTATTTACCTCCTATCACCACGATTTCCGTGTTACTAAAGTTGAATCGCAGTAGATTGTTTTCCGTATCATACGGTATCTCTTTTCCATCCGCAAGCACTACCAGCATCGTCACGTTCTCATCTGGAAACAATTCCTGAAACAAAAGAAGCGGATCGTTCATAACCACATGTCCGGCGTGGGTCCTGTCGAATATTAGTACAATATATGGAATGTCGTCATACATCAAGTCGACTGAATGTACGACAGCATTTGACTGTAACACGAACTCTTCGTAAAATTCTAAAATTCTGGAATCGATGTTGGTGGTGGAATTTTCGGAACTCAAATAGCCTGTAACAAACGGAATTGACAATCCGATACCGATTATGATTGGTAGAAGAACTTTGTTCATGTTAGATCAGATGTCAACTTGAACAGTATAAAAAAATATAAGAATTGGGAATTGCATTTATGATGTCAATAGTACCATACTACTTGTAGTGTAAGCGGATCTGACATGTCGATGTCATGCTCGGAATGTGTTCCGATGTGGAAATTGTATGCATCGGTTTCTTGCCAGTCACCTTGCCAAGCCTTGACGTAAGCTCGTTCAAAATTGTTCGGAAATATGCACCAGCCAAGATAATAGTACTGTCCTGAGAACGAGTACTCTCTCAACCCTGACGAACCATTGGATGTGAAATCTACATACCAACTATCCCCACATTGGGAATAGCTGTCACTACCAAATTCATTGTCAGGACTTACGATAAAATTTGTCCAGCTGTTAACTACCTGAATGCTATAAGGGTTTGCTACCACTATGCCATCTGGTTGTATTTGGGAACCAATTTCGGTATGTCCGTTTGTCTGCAATGAGTTGTCGTTGCCTTCCCTGCTTATTTTTTTCGTCTCATCCAGTAATGTGTTGTAGACATCGTACGTATCCGTCGCAGAATCGTACTTGGTCTTGAACTCTATGTCGTAATCTCCAACTTCGTTGCCATGCTTGTCGTACACCAATATATTCAAGACTACATGTTTGGTTTGATCGTTGTGTTCTACCACGATGTATTTCCACAGTTCGATGTGTTCGCCGTTGATCATTTGTTCTTCCCATGTACCTGTTTCTGATGTCGCTTTGGCCAGAAAGTCATACTTTTCATTGTTGTTTTCTACGTTTTGCACATTATATGTCGCCTGCGCGTTCCCAACCATGTTGAATGTCAGGATCATTGTAACGATCAAAGATGCAAACAATAACGTCTTTGTCGTTTTTGTTATGTTTTTCATGTTGTTATATGTATTCTAAACACACCATTGATAACCATTACTTCAATTTGAATTGAACTAAACATTATATACTACATCAGAAGTTGAAAATGTATTTAACAAACAAGTTTTTTGCGTATTATTTCATGGGTCGATTCACATAGTTCCAATAGTTTTTTGACAAATTTGAGAAACGTCAGACCGTTGATTTTTTTTATAAAAATATTGATGTGAGTCTGATATTGCACCATAAATTATAAGTCTCTATGATCTCCAAAACAAACTCGGAGTATTTTTTGACCTCCCGGCGTGGTTTCTCAACTGTTTTGCTCTATTGGACAGGAGATGAATAACTTTTCATACAAGATAAATGATAGTACGGTTGACAGTATTTGTAAAAATTTTGGGCCGGTCAAAGCTGCTATTTGTGCTTGGGTTTGTATCCTATGGACTACTGTCTGCGCTGTTTGCTCTGTTAGGATTTTCCAGCATACTGCGCGGGGGCCCTGAAACATTTCTCATTTTTGTTGTTTCGACTTCTGTGCTAATGGGGGGCAGGATGGAACCCGTAACCGAATTTATTGAATACACTGCAGTAATCATAGGTTTTGTTGGAACTGTAGTGGTTTGGACATTGTTTGCAATATTCGTTCACAGCGTCTTAGCTTGGTTGGACGAGGACAAGCATGTTTTTGAAAGATTTAAGAGAAAATGAAAGCCGCTGTTGAAGGCGGTGGTTCAGTTTCATTCAATCCTCGTCTCCATCTACCGGATGGCGGCGGACTCCTGTCGATCTTATTCCAGAACAAGTGCAGGTTTGCCAATCTTGTGATCACGTTGAACTCCTTGCTGAATTCGCCTAGATATCTTCATACGGATCTGTCAGGTGTGCGTACGATTGATCCTTCCGATAGAATGCTCTACTAGTACCCTTGCGGAGTTGATCATATGGTTGTGCTTCTTCTATTCTGCAATCAGGATAATAGGGTTATTGGATCTCTTGTAGGAGATCAGTCATGACACGTTCCTCCTACGATATACGGTGATGGTATACTACTTTTCGGACATCGAATAACAAAACAGAAGGAAAAATCATATACAACTAATTAGTGTGAAAGTCTGTGTTATCGTTAAAGATATAATGACATAGATTTTATGATTATACATGTCAGCAGGACAGATGCCACCATGGCTACAAGAGCAAATTATGAAAATGCAACAATCTGAGCAGAACCTTCAGGCAGTTATGAGTCAAAAACAGCATCTTGAAATTGAAAAAGCTGAAACAGAGAAAGCACTTGAAGAATTAAAGAAAGTCCCGGATGGCGATTCTGTGTTTAAACAGACTGGTCTGGTGTTGATAAAATCAAAAAAGCAAGAGTTGATTGACGAGTTAGAAGAGAAGTTAGAACTGGGCAAAACACGTGTCTTGGTTCTCACAAAACAAGAGACCCGTCTCAAAGAATCACTCAAAGAACAAGAAGCCAAGATAACTACAATGATGAAGAGTGGTAGTGGTGGTAGTAGCAGTAATAGTAGTGGCAATGCTGCTGGCGCTAGCGACAATAATAACAATAACAATAATCCAAACAGTACTGGTTCTTCTAATCCATCTTCACCAAACTTGGGTTCCAGCTCTGCATCGTCACCTCCTAACGACAATCCTAGGAAATAATCTTTATTTCATACAAGATATTAACAATTCATTACAAGTAACCTTGTGAAATTAGCAGATCTTAGAATTATTGCCGATGAGCGAGAACGCAAGAGTGGCATACCTGACTTTCTCCGTTCGCTTGACCTAAACGTGGAGGTAAAGACGCTTCCAATAGGCGATTATATTGTTGGACCTGAAACTGTTGTCGAAAGAAAGAGCATTCGTGATCTCTTATCCTCGTTATTTGATGGCAGACTATACGATCAATGCTCCAGATTAAAAGAGCACTTTGCACACCCGATCATTCTACTAGAGGGTAATATCGATGAGGTAGAAGAGATTGCAGAGAATCCTCTGGTATTTTATGGTGCTCTGTCTAACATAGCTCTTGATTTTAAAATTCCGGTGATTCCTACATCTAGTGCTACACATACTGCCAAGCTATTGATGTGTATGTGTTCGCGCAAAGATTCTTCAAAAGGACCGTATCTCAAAAAGATCAAAAAATCATCTGACTTGGAAAAACAGCAGCTATCCATTCTTTGTAGTCTGCCTGGAGTCGGAGAAAAATTTGCAGTTAGAATGCTTGCAAAATTTGGAACACCCTCTAGTGTTTTTAGTGCAACTGTCTCAGAATTGATAAAAGTTGAGGGCTTGGGGAGTGCTAGAGCCAAAAAGATCAAAAAAACTCTTAATTCTAAGAGTAAGTTACTAAAGACAACAAATCAAAAGACTCTGAACGAGTTATGATGATGATGACGATGATAATGATAATGAAATAGCACGGCACAAAAAAAAAAACAAACAAACACCTATGCATTTGTCTCTGTAAATACTGCTTTGAGTGACACTATACCACCAACTATCATGCCTGAAACGGCAGGGAATAAAAATAGATCTCTGGCAGCTGAGAGTGCTGGCTGGGAATCTCATATGTGTGCTAATACTGCGCCTACAAAAAACGCGATCGTACCAAATATGACCTTGTTTAATCTCTTCATTCCCTCATTGTAACACATTCTTTATGCAGATATGTATTGTACCAAGATTCGTGTCTCAAACTACAGATGCGTGTTATTGCATGCATGGGCATAGAGCATTACATCTTTCTACAGCCTTGCCGGTTTTCACAATATTGGACTTTGATGACGATGATGACGATGGTTCATTTGTATGGCTGAGCGGGAAGCGATCTTCTCTTGATTAGTTTTCTTTTTAATGGTGTATTGCACACTAGGCAGAGGTGACAGTTCTCTGTAGTCTTTATACTTTGACTAGTTTTGCATCCTGGACAGTAGTGTATCCATCGTCCTACGTCCCTTATACCGCCGGTCATGATACATGACACCTTTAATCCTGCATTCTTTATCACATTTGAGATTGCAAAATCATCACTAATTACATCTCCTTTTGTCTCCATCCCTAGTGCTATAATTGAGATATCTTGTTTTGATAGCTGTGGGTAATCCCCAGTCTTTTTTGATATTTCTATTGCATTATCCATTGATTGCACACTAGGTTCTCTGATTTCTAATTTACCAGTATCAAGTAATGCTCCTAGCGCATCATGATTTTTTTTTATATGTTTGATCTCGTTATACACCAAGGTCGTGGTATAATATCTGTCCGATGATCTAAACGGCACTCCTGCATAAAATGCACTAGCATCTAGTATCTTAAAATCCAAGCTTGCTCATCTGTCTTAGCCCACGTTTCTTCAATCTTATAAAGACTGCTTGTTTCTTGTATTTTCTAATAGTTATCGGTTCTTCGTATCCCACCGATTTAACAACCTGTGCATCCATTGCAATATTGCAATCATGGGAACATGTTATCTCTATCTTTTCGTCCGGAACAATCAATGATGCCAATCTATACACTGGTGCAACAGGTGTAATAATTAGTACATCCAAACTTTCGTGCAAAATTGGCCCGCCAAGTGAAAAAGAATGTCCTGTAGAACCACTAGGTGTAGCAATGATTACTCCGTCCATCTTTTGTTTTACAACATCATTTTGAAATTTTATCTTTATCTCTGCTGTTCGTGTCAAATTTGTTCTTGTAATGTATATCTCATTTAATGCAGGTGGGAATTCTTTTCCTCCTGAAGATACTACAACTCGTGTTCTTTTATCTAGGAAAAAATTATTCTTTATAATTTGATCTATTGCATTATCAATCTCATCCATTGTGATCTCTGATAATATTCCTCTATTTCCTCCTACGTTGATTGTTAGAATGGGCGTCTCGTTTTCTAAATATCTGAAAACACGCAAGGTTGTTCCATCACCTCCCAAAGTAATGACTAGATCAAGTCTTTTCTCTTTCTTTAACTCATCAAGCGTTTCCATCTGGTGCGCTCCTTCCACCTCTATTGGCGAGATTGTAAATACTTGGGATTTTTTTGCTAGCAATTTTTTTGCAATACTCTTGGCAGCTTGTTCTGAGTCCTTTGAACCGACCTTGCTTACTATTGCAACTTTTTGTAGTCTCAACTTGTTCTTCTCAGGACTTATTTACATAAAAATGATATTTTCGTAGCTTGTACGTATGATACAATAAAATATTCAACTTGTGCGTGGTGACACATACGTTATTTAGATTAATGTGGTTCAAATATGGTATACTCGCCTTTTGTATTTTATGCCTGTTATAATCAGATTGTAGACTTGTCTTTCTTTAGGCATGCCGATTATTTTATACGGTTAATTATGACATCTCTATTCCCGGTTCTGTGAAGTTATCGAGGGTTAACCCCTATAACTTGACTTTGACATATCGACTATTCGGATTACCAATGGTGTGCCGGGTTCCGTCATCGCCTGCTCAAAAGTGCCGGACTGCGCTTCATCTATGTCATCTCTACTACCCCTAAACCTAGGGGGCAGCTTGCGTGATATGTTCATGGCAGCGATAATATCCCTGTCCATAAACAAACCGCAATTATTACACGACATTTTACGATGTTGTTGCATGTCCTCTTGGAGTCTCTTTCCGCATTGCGGACACTGCGTGCTCGTGTTTCTTGGGTCTACTGTCTCGACTGGAGGCAACCCGACCCATTGGGCTTTGTATTCTATTTGGCGTTGTAACTCGTAGAATTGCCACCCGTTCAATCTACGCCTGTACTTGTTACCTTGACTGTTTCCTTTTCGGTACAATTTTCTTATTCCTTTCAGGTTTTCCATGACGATTGCAGTCTTGTTTTTGACTGCGTTGTCTACTATATCCTTTGAGATTCTGTGGATGTACTGCTTTGTTCTATTGCTCATTCGTCTCTGTCTTTGTTTCCAGAATTGACCTTTCTTTCTGCGATCATTTCTGTGGAAGCCTGCCCTGGCGTGTATTGTGTTCTCCTTTATGGATAACAGTTTGTTTGTCTTGTAGACTGTCACCTCTTGCTTGTTCCCACACGTCACATTTCTTAGGTTTCTGTCTATTCCCACTTGATTGGTGCACTCTATCTCTTGTACTGTTTTTGAAACACAAAGACTGATGTTCAGAGCAGTCAATGAAAACGAACGCACCGTCAAGGCGGGATCAGATAGGATTTTTTGGGTGTGAACGTTGAGTAAAATGTTGATTGGGTTATGTTTCTTGTATGGGATTGTTAATAGTGCACCGCTGTGTTGTATACCGTAACAGTTTGTCATAAAGGGATTTTTGACTATTGGGTCTCTTATTCTGACACCTCGTTTGATTGATTGTTTTCTGTTTGATAACATGCCTGCAGCTCGTGATATTGCATTTAGTTTGTATGAAGACAGGATGTCATAATTACGTAATTCATGATAACATAACATGGACAACCTCTTCATATTGTGAGTGTCTTCTTTCAATCCTGTCTTGATGCAATGATTGACCATCTTTGTGAATATAGCCATCATATCCATTAGATCAGAGTTCGGCGTATATTTCTGTGATAATGACTTTATCGCTTTCAACGAATATCTTACGGTTTAGAGGTTTATACAATTTAGGGATTAACAGATAACCCTCGATAACTTCACAGAACCATCCCTGACAACGTTTTTAAATAAAAACAAACTAATACTAGTGATGTCCCTACTACTCAAAGACCGAGTTTGGTCAATGGAGGCACCTACTGCAAAACGTGGCGTATATCCATTGCATGGATTCAAACTAGGATTGTATCGATTACCAGTCAAGCTAGAAGATCCATTGGAGATACGTTCAGTCCATGACGGTCTCAAAAAGGCATTTGAGATGGACATGTATGCTGATAGAATCTTTGCTACGTATAGTTGGAAGGAAGAGAATATGCATGATCCTGATGCTAAAGGATACGAGAAGGTTGATTTGTCAGTAACAGTTGAGGTTGTGACTGGCGAAGTTGTTGATATTATATATCAAATATTCCCAATAGAAAAATTTGGTGATCCAAACTGGGTTAAAGATTATAGGAAAAAGGCTGATCACTTTGCAAAGATGGCAATTGACACTATTTTACGCAACACTATACTTGCCGACAAGATGATATCATACTTGGTAAAGTCAGAAAAGATATCCGAAGTTGCAGCTATTCAAAGATTAGAAGAACTCACGCCTCTAGCTAAGATAGTTCTTGGTGCAAAACCAAAACCAATCGAGGCTACCGACGATGAGGATGCTGAAGATGAAGGCGACGCACTAGAGATACCTGATGGCGCAAAATCTGGTCCAATAGATGTTGATTACAAATCAAAACTGAAATCATCTTCTTCATATGATGCACCAGAACATACCATAAAGACTTGGGGACGTAAAGGTACTAACAACGGCATAATGGGCGTATGGGGAGAGTTTGTATCTGTTGATTATGATATTTGTATAGCTGATGGCGGATGTCTTGAAGCCTGCCCTGTTGACGTCTATGAATGGTTTGATACCCCTGGAAATCCTGGTTCTGATAAGAAACCACTCATGTCAAAGGAACCTGATTGTATATTCTGTCTTGCGTGTGAGGGTGTTTGTCCTCCCCAGGCCATAAAAATATTTGAACAAAAGTAACAGCAACAGCAACAACTACAATAACAATATCAACATCATGTCTGTTTCAATTATAAATAGCAACTAACTACTGTCAGATTGTGGCAGGCAATCCTTTTACCCAATTGGTCTTTGATCTGTTTATTGTATCTGCAATCTTAATCACTGCATATACTTGTAATTTCTACTATCTTGCATTTCTCTCTCTGAAACGTAAAGATCTTCATCCCACCATTGATTGGGGGACTCCTACCATTACAATTCAACTGCCAATATACAACGAAAAATACGTTGCAAAGAGACTAGTTGATGCTGTGTGTAATTTAGATTATCCAAAAAATAAGATGAGAATAATGGTATGTGATGACTCTGATGACGATACAGTAAAATTACTTAGTGATCTAGTTGATAACTACAAAAAACAAGGTTTTCAAATTGAACATGTAAGACGTGGGACAAGAAAAGGATACAAGGCAGGTGCATTAAAACACGCAATGAAGACAACAGATACTGACCTTGTCGCAATATTTGATGCTGATTTTATACCTCCTCAATGGTTTCTCAAACGTGCAATTCCTCATTTTTCAAATCCCTTGATTGGATTGGTTCAATGTCGCTGGGGTCATGTCAATGAAAATTATTCTACAATCACTCAAGTACAGGCCCTAAGTCTTGATTTTCATTTTCTAATAGAACAGAAAGCAAAAAGCAATTCCAATCTGTTTATGAATTTTAACGGCACAGCAGGAATCTGGAGACGCAATTGTGTTGAAGATGCTGGCGGTTGGCATATTGCAACACTAGTTGAAGATCTCGATCTAAGTTACAGGGCACAGATGAAAGGTTGGAAATGTGTATTTCTTGAAGACATTGTAGTTAATGCAGAACTACCTGCTCAAATGAATGCCGCCAAACGACAACAATTTCGTTGGGCAAAAGGTTCTATTCAATGTGCATTAAAGTTACTTACTGATATCATCGTCAAACGCACAGTTGGCGCGGAAGCCAAGATTCAGGCCTTTATACAACTGACACGTCATATCGTTTATCCATTAATGTTGATACAGTTCTTGACATTGCCTATACTACTGGCAGGAAACGTCAATTTGTATGTGATTAGCTTCCTTCCTCTGCTAACAATTGCCATCTATCTAGCAATGGGTCCGGGTGCGTATATCTTTATCATACAAACTATGTATCAAAAATCATGGAAATCAAAAGTGGCTTTGTTGCCTGCATTACTGGTTTATAATGCTGGCATGTCAGTTAACAATACTGTTGCAGTCTTTGATGCAGTAGTCGGTCAAAAGAATGAATTTCTTAGAACGCCAAAGTATGGAATCATTACAAAGCATGATGATTGGAAGAACAAAGCATACAATCTCCCATTTACCAAAACAACTCTTTTAGAGATATTTTTTGGGGTTTATGGCGTCATCGCAGTATTTGTGTCTCTATACTCTGGCAATCCTGTCTTTGCACCTATAATTGGGATACAAACTATTGGGTTTTTTTACATTGCATATATGAGTCTCTCCCATACTAGATTTAAAAGAAATAAATCAAGCAATAATCGGCTAATTACAAAGAGAGAAAAGATGGCAAATACCACATACAAACTTTCAATGATTGGGATACTTGGATTGATTATATTTGGGGTATACATGGCATTTGCTGGATACCATGACGATATTTATCCTCTTGATAGGATTAGAGGAAATCTTGACGGTGTAATATCCTCATCGGATCCAGTTATAATTCACAATCATCTTTTTGCTATCCAGTCAGATCTTGATGTAGTAATGGATCGTCTTCCTAGCACCACTGACCCAAATGGAAAATTAATCTCAAAAAATCCTGTTTGGATATTTAGTACCGAGTCTACTAATTTTCTTAGAATACAAAATAATGTTGATACCATGTTTGACGGTGTTGATTATCTTGCTTCTATATCCAAGGATAACGCTGCGTATCATACTGCGTTGCTTGACATTCACGCAAGGGCTACTGCAATTCAAACTAATATAGTGGACGCTACGCCGTACATGTACGTTAGCATCTCAAACATACTATTTAGTGTAATCTGGGTCTCTACAATTCTTGGAATATTTACTGTATTAAAGAGGAGAAAGGATCAACTTCAAGCTAGCGTCGATGATAATGATGGCGACAACTAGTTCTTGATTCTAGGATTGTCCTATTCTAATTCACTATGATTTTGAAGATTGTACGGTTTGCTGTGTGCGGTCATCAAGTAAAAAAAAAAGTTGGATTAAATAGATACAAAAAACTATTCGTTTACAACTCTGGGGTCGTGTAGCAATTCATGCAGTGTTTTTATAGCAATACCGTCTTTTGTCTCTATGAATCTCTCTGAACAATACTCGCATTGTAGCATATAGTACGGTATGGTACCGTACTATTAATAGTTTTAGAGTGCCAGCCATAATATTTTAAATATACTACATGGCATTCGCCTTATGACAAACATCGTCATGATAATCGCTGCGATCGTTATCGCATTCTCTCCTCTTGTAGTGTTGGGAATGATACTTGACAACGCCGATTACTGACTTGCGTATGATATAGGAGTAATTGTATTGTTTCCGGTGTTAGGGGTAATACTACTGCGCGCCAAGTCAAACAAGTCTTGAAAAATGATGATTAACCTGCCAACGTGCAAGGTGACGTATTACATCAAGGCAGTATGTGGATCTATGGAGGATCTTGATATGTGTTCGGTTATCATATATGCAGTCAGATACCCCAAGGCTATTACTCTTCATCTTGTATCAGTCAACCTACTCTTCATTCTGCACATTTATGTTATCTAGATTAGGTTATATTATTACCAGCTATTGCTCCTACTTGCATACCCTATTACGCCGGCAAACATGAATCACTTTTAAGCGTATCTGCTAATTAATAGTGTGATTAATCCTTTTGCTCTTCAAGTAGACGGAAACGGAATGCAGAGCTCATTTGACAGTACTATTACTCGACTCTTAGACCAAGTCACTCCTAAATTATTGCATACTGATTTTATAACCGATTTAGCACTTATCATGATAATCGGCGCAATTATTACACTAGCTTTCTTTAAAATCAAACAACCATTAATCATAGGTTATCTCTTTGCAGGGATGCTGCTTGGACCTTTGTCTCCACTATGGTCTTGGATACTTCCTGCCGGTGATGGTAGTAGCAGTCTACTCTCTGGCGGTATTGATGGTGTTGGAATACTGTCTGATGTATCTGCACTGAATCTCTTTGCAGAGATTGGTGTGATCTTGCTTTTGTTTGTAATTGGTATAGAATTTCCCTATGCCAAGATTAAGAGTATTGGACGTGTAGCAGTCGGAGTTGGAAGCTTGGGATTATTTTTAACACTAGGTGTATTGTTTTATACTGCTAGTGCGTTAGGATTAGGATTTATGGATGCGTTATTCATTGCAGCCGCCCTGTCGATATCTAGTACTGCGGTAATTGTCAAACTTTTAGAAGAGACGGGCAGAATCAAAAAAGAATCTTCGCTTTTGGTTTTAGGTGTTTTAATTGTTGAAGATATTATTGCAGTTATCTTAATATCCTCACTACAATCTGTTGCGTTAGCTGGTACAATATCTGCAGAATCCATTGCTGTAATACTGCTAGTCGCTATGAGTCTTATTATCGGAACATTCACTATTGGAACCCGTGTAATCCCCCGACTTATTGATAGGGTGGCATCTTCTGATCATAATGAAATTTTATTACTAAGCATTTTAGGTGTATGTTTTGGATATGCATTGCTTGCAAATATTGTGGGGTTATCTGTTGCGATTGGTGCATTTCTGGCAGGTGTACTCGTAGCAGAGTCAAAATCAGCCGATGTTGCAAAGGTGCTTACCAATCCAATCAAAAACATGTTTGTAGCCATTTTCTTTGTCTCAGTAGGTGCCTTGATGGATATATCACAGCTTGAAAATTATATTGTCATTGCAATTATTTTAATCCTAGTCGCCACTGTGATGAAATTTAGCGGTCATATGTTGGGCAATTTGATACTTAATCAGAAACGCAGTAAAGCATTACGTTCTGCATTTACTCTAGCAGCTCCGCGTGGTGAATTCTCGATTGTAATTGTAAAAGTTGGAGTTGATATGGGTGCCGTCAGTGCATTTTTGTTCCCATTGATAGGTGTTATCGCTATTGTTACTGCACTGATATCTCCATTTTTAATCCAGGCAGGCGATAAAGTAACTCCTCCATTGGAAGAAGATTCTGATGTCTGAGGAACTGCAGCGTCTCCTTGATAGAGTACATGATGGTGTTACCATCTTTGATTTTGATGGGGCTAAAACTCCGTGTATTTTACTTGATGAGTCAAGATACGATGATATGATATCCAAAGCCGCAGGCGATTCTGTCTCTATCATGACTGATCTAAATATATTGCAAGATGGATTGGGCCATGTTTTCGTAGAGGTTGTCTTGACATTCTCAAAATGGAACATTACCGAAACGTTTCTTATCAATGCAAATACTGATTACGCGTTCTTTGAATCTCTTGCAAAGACGTCAATGCTTGCCATTGCTTCACCAAAATCTCATTATGGTAAGAATAATACGTTTATGATTCAGTTACCACGTCCAGAAAAGGCCTTTGATGCTCTGGATATTATTCGTAAAGCACTCAAGAAAGCAGAAAATTAAACAATGCAGTTACCGGGATTTGAACCCGGGTCACGTACTTGGCAAGCACGAGTACTAACCAGACTGTACTATAACTGCAATAATACTAGAGGCTGAATTTGGATATTAAAAGATACTTAATCTGGTTCTGTTGGGTTAACGGGTGTTGATCAGAAATTATACCCATAACACTAAATATAGATAACCTTAAACCGTACAATACTTGTTGAGAGCAATAAAGTCAATAGCACAAAAACATACACCAAACTCTGACCTAATGGACATGATGATCACGTTCACAGACATGGTTAACCGTTGTATCAAGATAGGGCTAAAGGAAGATACCCACAACATGAAACGGTTGTCTATGTTATGCTATCACGAATTACGTCACTACGACATCCTATCTTCATACAAACTCAATGCAATATCACGAGCTGCTGGCATCCTGGCAAACAGAGATCAGTCAGTCAAACGTGGCCTCAAAGTAAAAGATCCAATTATCAAAAATCCGTTTATCACTAATTGTTACCGTATAAAACACAACGGCGCCTTACTCACAATTCCATACAAGCCAAGAAATCCAATTAACATCCTACTCAACGAACATACTCAAAAAATACTGTCGGATCCCGCCTTGGCAGTGCGCTCGTTTTCATTGACTGCTCTCAACATCAGTCTTTGTATTTCAAAAAAAGTACAGGAGATAGAGTGCGCCAAGACAGTAGGAGTAGACAGAAACCTTAGAAACGTCACATGCGGAAATGAAGAAGAGGTAACATTCTACAAAACCAACAAGTTACTCTCAATCAAAGAGAACACAATACATGCCAGATCTGGTTTCCGTAGAAACGACAAAAGAAAGAAAGGTCAATTCTACAAAGAAAAACAGAGAAGAATGTCAAACAGAACAAAACAGTACATACACAGAATCTCAAAAAACATAGTAGACAATGCAGTCAAGAAAAAGGCTGTCATTGTTCTAGAAAATCTAAAGGGAATTAGAAAACTGTACGGAAAAGGAAACGGTCAAGGCAACAAATACAGACGTAGATTGAACGGATGGCAATTCTTTGAACTACAAAGACAAATAGAATACAAAGCCCAATGGGTCGGGCTACCTGTAAAAACAGTAGACCCAAAAAACACGAGCACGCAGTGTCCGCAATGCGGAAAGAGACTCCAAGAGGACATGCAACAACATCGTAAATCATCGTGTAATAATTGCGGTTTGTTTATGGACAGGGATATCATCGCTGCCATGAACATATCACGCAAACTGTCTCCTAGGTTTAGAGATAGTAGAGATGGCATACATGAAGCGCAGTCCGGTGTTTTTGAACCGGCGATGGCGGAACCCTGCAGACCGGTAATCCGAATAGTCGATATGTCAAAGTCGAGTAGTCAATGTGTTGTTGATGGTTGTGGAATCTGACATGATCCTCCGCAGTCAACACCCGTTAGCCCAACAGAACCCTTAATCTACGATATTGTGTTGTTTATCGCTCGTTGCTTCTCAGTACCCTGATCATCTCCTCACGTGGTAATCTACCGGAATTGTGTGATTGAAATACTTGCATCTTGTAGATTTGAATTACATCTATTTTGTATCTGTTGCGTCATTTTGGCACTTGTAAATTATGGCAAACTATGGAAGAACATCCAACCAGTTATTTTTGTTAGCAGACATCTCTCTTTCTGATCATCTGAGATCCTATCTAAAACCCAAAATCTTACATCGCCGTGATATGTTATACTATTACAAAAAATACACTATCTGCGGTTATTCTTTCTCTTAACTAATTATCATGTTCTAAACGGCATGAATTTTGATGATTGATGTATTTTGAATCAATGTTATAAATTAATCATTATTCCCAAAACATCGTTTTATATTAAACTGTTTTAAACATGGTCAACGAATACAGATTATGGACAAACTAGTATTAAACAAACTGGAGCAAAAGATTCAAGATATCTTATCTAGCAAAGATGATCTCCGACAACTGATTCAATCACTCTCAAATATTGATGATTCCATTTCATTTGCCAGAGGCATAGCTATAGGACGAATTTATAACGCATTTTATTATCAATCAAAAAGAATCTTGAATCGAGAGCCTACACAGAAAGAGTTCGACGAGTTTTTAGAGTTCCTTACAAGCAAGAAACACGATCTAGATAATTTATGGTGACGACTTGTCCCATTCGATCACTTTGATTAATGGCGTACCTGGCAACTTTACACATGCTCCGTGCAATGCTTTTCTTGCCGCATTCATGTGTGCCTCTCCATTTACATACAGTTCCATTATGCACTGACCTTGTTTGACTCTGGCACCCAAACTTGTTGCCTTGCCCCAAGACCTCCTCATTCCTTCTGAGACTCTGTCTGCTCCTGCAGTGGCAATCTGCTTGTTCTCTCTTAGCAGATTATGTGGGTAAATTCGTAATCTTGAATAATAGCCTGATTCCCCAGTTGTCTTTTCTAGCGTCTTGTTTGCAGCCAATCTTGTTGACTCGATTGCCATATGTCTAATCTGTATCTTTTCATTCATCAGTAATTGGACGCAATATTGGTATGTTCCCCTCTTCCCACCTTGAAATTTTGCAATTTTAATCTGAGGTTTGCCTTTGATATATGATTTTCGGGTAAATACTTGCCCCCTTCCATCTCTATAGTTTGCTCCGTGCATGATATTGACAAGGTATCGTGCCCATATTTTAACGGTTAGCCACGTTTTACATCAATCTATCTCTTGAATATGCGATAAAATTGGGCCAATATCATCTGTTTAGTATCTAGTATGCATATCTTATAGCAAACTATCTTTTTTTTTCTGTAATATGGAACTTTGATATGCCTTTTTCTAATACTTATATTGAAATTATCTAATCTCTCTTACGTATGGATGACCCCCTCTCCTCCCTTGTAATTGACGGCAGGCTAGTATCAAACCAAACATGCGTCACTGACAAGTCTGTAATTCACGAGTTAGATCAAAAGGGATTTGGAGATATTCAAAAAGAAAAGATGTTTCTTGAATCGTTTGAGACACTGTATCTTCTATACACTAAAAGATTGATTCTCAAGAAGGGCAATAGTAGTAGTAGTGGTGCCAAACTGATTGATTTTAATTCTTTTATGGGATTATGTCAAAAGACTGATTCTGATATTCTTACCAAATTTCTGATATATCGTGATCTGCGTAATCGAGGCTATGTAGTAAAAGACGGCTTTGGATTCGGTTCTGATTTTCGGGTTTATGAGCGAGGACACTATGGTGAAAAGGGTGCAAAGTTTCTTGTCTTTGGTCTTAATGAGGGACAGCAAGAGAAGATGGGTAATATGCAAAAAAAGATTGAAGAGATAACTCAGATGGGCAAAGAGCCAATAGTTGCGGTAATCGAGCGGAGAGGCGAAGTCATTTACTATAAAATTAATAAAATAAACTTTTATGAGAATAAATTTGGATCGGATGAGACTTTTGATATCTAGTGTTGCATAATTGTTTTTTAACTGATTGTTTGGATTAAACTGTAATGTTACATATGCATTTACGGATAATTAATTACTATCGAGCCATCACTTGCTGAATACTTGCCTATCTTGCTTACTTTCTTATCTGTCATCCCCCATACAGTATAATCAACACCACTAAGATCCCCTGCGTCATTTAGGATTATTTTTCCTGTACCTCCGGTGTAGGATGCAGAAACTTGTTTTATGATTCTATTCAACTCGTCTGCATTTGTACTCTGAGCCTCTTGTATTGCAAGTGCCATTATCCAAACTGCGTCATATTCTACATACATTAATTGTATAGGTTCTCTTCCAAGCCGTTCTTACATGATTGTGTTGACTCTCTGTATTGTGGGGTTCTCAACTATGGCTGGCAGTACTGAGATAACACCTACTGCATCTGCAAATGCAATCTCTGCAGAGTCATCTGTCACTGTGAGGCTCTCAATTAAACTTGGGCTTCCGAACCAAAGCATGTCGTCTAAGACGTCGTATTTGGCAGCATGTGGCAAGAATTCTGCACCTTCATTAAAACTAGCTAGCAACACTCCTACTGTGTCATGGTCATTGAGATTTAACTCCTCTTGGACTATACCCTCTAACAATGCAGCTGATGAGGCAAAGTCAAAAGATTCTGGATTGTATTGTATCCCTTCTTTGACTGTCACACCGGATTCTATAAGGGCATTGCTCACAGACTCTACCAGTCCATTGCCCCATGTGTCGTTGCGGTATACGGGAATCAAAACTTTGATACCACGTTCTTCTATTACACTTGCCAGTATTCCTCCTTCATACTTGTCGTCTGGGACTATTCTGTATACATTGTCCCCAGGTATCGATAGTGATGGAGCAGACGAGCAACAAGACAGTATCAACATATCATTAGTGTCAGCATAATCTTTTACTGCAGCTGTATTGGCACTAGTAGCTGGTCCTACAACTGTTGTAATTCTCATTGAATCCAACAACATTATCTTCTCTAATGCTACATCGGGATTGGTTTCTGTATCTTCAATTACCAAATTTATCGTCCACGCCTCGCCTGATTCTCTGAGATATGAATTTACATCATTTTCTGCCACTTGTGCATATTCTAATATATCCTGCCCTGCATCTGCTAGATCTCCTGTGACTGGAGCTAATACTCCTATTTGCACTGGTCCTGAAAGTGTTTCTTCATTGAACAGATATATGATAATGCTCCCATCGGGATTTGAACCCGAGTCTTTGGCTTGAGAAGCCAAAATGCTTAACCGGACTACACTATAGGAGCTTGATAAAAATAAATTCAATCTTAATTTAAAGGAAATGTTTTATCTATGGCATATGGTATATTTCTGATCTTGTTTTTGTGCGTATCTATACTCTTTATTGTATTCTATCTCGTGTTTCTCATATATGCTGACATGGCAAAAACAAGGATTGAACCCTGCTGATGAGTTATTTGACGCGTTATGGACCAACCTCTTACGCGTTCCTAGTCTAATCAATCATCAATCCACCTGCATTTGTTATAGTTTTTCATTTCTCTTTTCCCAATATTTGATAGATACCATTTTTTTAAAATTGCATACCCTCTACAAGATATCCTGTAGCACAATTTGTAAATTCATTTATAGAAAATACTTTTTAGTTCATGTATGAATATTGAAAAGTTTGTAACTGATTCTGGACTAGCTCGTTTTTCAGTCGGATTAAGTGGTTGCAGAACCACTAATCTCTCCTTTGATGCTTGCGACTATGACGTTGTTGTTTTTGATGAAAACTCAGACAGTCCTGATGTGATAAAATTTGATAACGAGTTTGTTACTATTCATCATGCATCATTCTCTGATATTCTGCCAAAGAGACTTTTAGGATACACCCAACTACAAATCATCTGTGACGAATCTTGGAGTCTGCATATGCTGCTCTCAAAACTACGTAAAAAATCATCTTTGTTATTTACTGATTTTGCAAAAAACTGCCTGATAGAGTCTCAATTTTGTTCTCAGAGAACCAAACAACTAGTCAAAACATCTCCCGTTTTTGCCTCATGTTGGCAAAAATGTGCAATTATTTATCTTGCATCTGCCATACTGTCAGTCAGTCATCAATATCCTAGCCCTTCTCATATGCTTGCACTGCTTCGAGGATTGCCTGATACTCCTCTAAACCAACACATCTCTACTGTTACCCTGACAGTGGGATTTGAACGAGCCAGTACTGTATCCCTCTCCCGTATGTTAAAATCGACGATCGGCTTCTCTGATCTTGTGGGAAATAACCATAATTACTCTCAAATCATTCAACAAAAATATGATTTTTTTGTAAAAAATTCAATGTTTTCTGACTGTTATCTCTACCTGTGCTGTATCAACAAGGAAAATTTTGTAAATATCAAAGACAATCTGCATCATAATGAAGATTTATCCTATATTCTAACTACCGCTTTTGATGTAGAGGGTGATCTGAATCTTCTTTTGCGTCAATCAGACCTTTTACAAGAGTCCTGCTCTTTTATTCTTAAAACTATCTATGATATCTAATTTTAGAGGTATGAATCAAGGTCATATTCTAGCGTACGATAACCTTTTAAAATAAGAGAATTAGAGATCAGGTATGGTAGATCAAGCATGTGGATGCGAAGCTGATAGCGGCGATCCAGATTATGAATGCGATTGTGCAATGCAAAGTCATTGCATCTGTAGTGCAGATTGCAAATGCAAAACTAGCGTTTGCTCAGAAGCTGTCGGACAAATGTAGTTTGATGGTTACTGTCTATTTTTTATTTTTTAATTGTGACTGACTGTTATCAAAATACGTCGTTTTATGTTCACGGTTACTATTCCTTGTTTTTGATTACTGATTCTACCTGTCCTATCTTGTAATTAACAGTATTTAGATCTGATGACGATAATAATAATAATAATAATACGTGGTACTATTCGTCCTCGGTCTCCATACCCCATGATTTTACTAGTTCTTTTTGGAATTTTTCTGATTGTTTTTCATCTAGTGCAAATCCGCAATTCTTATGGGTTGGAACTACTATCATGCCATCAAGCTTGAACTCTACCTCAAACAAGTGAACTTTTGAACAATCGCACATTACTGAATTTCTGTACTTTTTCCTCTATATTTGCTTATTTACAGAAAAATTTATTATTTATTTTGAGAAACCTTGATAAGGTTTTTAACTATTTAGTTAGTATTTTATATTATCATTGAATCAAATTACACTATCTATCTCTGCAGTTGTCGCTGTGTTGTTATTGGGCTCATTACTAGTTCCTACCGCATATGCCCAATTCCAATCAGGAGGTGTTGACAAAGATGGGACGTGGTATACAGGCGAAGGTCTCAAACACGGTGACTTTTTCTCTTATAGAATGTGTCATGTAGATCATGACGAATGCTCTACATTTTATCTAGATTTATGGATTAAAGGCGACATACAAGTTGGTACTGAAACACAATGGCTCGCAAAAGCTGTAGTTTATGATGGCAATAAACGTATTGTGGGAGATTTACATCTATCAAAAGTTGCTACTGAGCCTAGTGGCGGCAGCGATGAGTTGGGTCCTTATCGTGGTGCGTTTAAATCCTCTGTGGGTTGGCTATCCTCGTTTGCAACATCAGAAGTTGGTTCTGGAAAAGGTCCAAAAGAGTTCCGTGCAATATCTTGGGGAAAGATTGCAAATATTGGTGGGGAACAGGTAGCTCCCCAAGCAATTGAGGTTGTTACTGTTCCTGCTGGTACCTGGGAGGCTGTCATAGTGGGTTGGAGAACTGGTGGATATGAAAGCAAAATATGGGTTGTAGATGATTTCCCATTCCCAATTCGTGCTTTGACATATACTCATGTTTCAGAGGGAATTCCTCCAATAGAGTACGAGTTTGAGTTACTAGACTATAAAGAAAACGTGACTGAAGATCCATTTGCAGAAGTCATCTCGACTACTGACCAATTTGTAGCATCTGGCTGCGATGTAGATCCGACAAAAGATGTTACCATAAAAAAATCTACAAAGAACTTCCAATATCAAATACATGCATTTTATGGTCCTGAAGATCCAGTTCAAGGTTGTGAGATGTATTGGTTGATAAAATTCCTCAAATTCAGTGACGAGACCGAGTTTTTGAACCAAGTTCAATACGACTTTTTAGTTGTTGATGATGATTTAAACCCATTAAGATCGATTGCGCAAGAAGAGGGTAGACCATTTCTTTATTCTCCATCAGGACAGGCCCTTGTTACGTTTCCTGTAATGGAGGATCCGGGCACTGCCAACTATGTGATATGGGTACATGGTCTAGCACGTATAGGAATTGTTCCATCAGATGTTCCTGATTATCTACAAATGGAAATTGAGATCTTTCCCAATGATGACGCCCCTGCTTCTCAAACAACTGCTATTCCTTCTTGGGTGAAGACCAATGCTGGATGGTGGGCAGAAGGCCTCTTGGATGATTCCTCGTTTATAAACGGAATTGTCTATCTTATTGATAATGGCATTATGCAGATACCTGAAACATCTCAAGGCACTACTAGTGATACAGCCGATACCAGTATTCCTTCTTGGGTGAAGACCAATGCTGGATGGTGGGCAGAAGGCCTCTTGGATGATGACTCGTTCGTTTCTGGAATTCAATTCCTTGTAGAAAATGGGATAATTGTTCTTGGCTCTTCTTCTTCTTCCTAATTACATTCAAATTGATGCATGAACTACAAAATTAGTACTCTGATATGGTAGGTCTCTTTAAACATCCCAAACGCCGTCTAAAAAAATTACTCAAAGATGGCGAGTACGATCAAGCAGTAGCACTTGGCAGGAGCTTGGAACCCAAGTATGCTGACGATCATGACTTTATGTTTATCATGGGGAGCATATTTTTTATCGTCGAGGATGCCAAACGTGCATTACCTTATTTTGAGAAGGCGTTTGAATTAGATAATAATGATGTTGAGACACTGACTCTTAAAACTAATGTACATCTTGCCTTAGAGCAAAAAGATCAAGCACTTGATTGTTGTAGACGTATATTACAGATACAGCCTAAGAATTCCGAGGCGCAAGAACTACTAGAAACGTTAGAAGATCTCTGAGCTTATCTTATACTCTTTAATAGATATACATTCTCTAACAACCAGTTACAAAACTTGGTCACATTTTCGTCAAACTCTGTCCAAATATGTACTGAATGAGGTAGAATGTCTATCTTCCAATCATCTGTGGATACTCGAACTCCTTCTTTGTTCTCATACATGTATGCATCTTCGGTTTTGATATGACTCCCTAGCATCTCTACTGCCTTTTCTTTGATTACTTTTCTGTCTATTGGAAATCTCTTCTTGTCATAGTCTATGATTAAACTCAGGTCCCGTCTGCCATACATCTCAAACTCGTTTATTCTTCCTTCTTTTGGAAAGTTTACAATCAGTTTGATGTTGTATAGTCTGCCAACTTTTTTCCCAATCTCCACTATTCTAGAATATCCCATTCCTGGATTCTTTTTTACAAGGAATGTTATCTGTGCCATATCTCTCTTTAGTTGAGCCTGTAAATCTTCAACTAGCTCTGAGAATATCATATCTTACTTTGAAGAATTCCTCTTATAATCATTAATCTTGTAATGCTAGTTGGTGCATGCAACACCTCACAGATTAGTTTTTTTAGACCTGTATACTATTTTGGGTATGGCAATGCCTATGGACTATGATGGGATGAGGACTGATGACGCATCTGAGAGAACCGACAATGTTGACGAGTACAGGCGCACATGTATTGATTTTATTGAGGATATCTCCCATGACTATGAGGCATGGGTTGACTATTACAAATTACCTGAAGATGAGGATAAGAGACGACGGGCGGGTATACGTGCCACTATAACTAGAACAAACGAATGGATAGCAAAAGTCGCTCAATCAATCAAGGCAGTAGATGTTGTCATGAATGACGGTATCCAAAAGATGGCAGAATCCACTGCTGGCAAACCTCTTGAGATAGGAATATTTGTAAATCATAGAGCAGGTTACACTGAAACACGCCCCGGAATTATTGATGTAAATGTTAAGGGGAATGGCAGAAATGGGAGAAAGATGCAATTAGGATTCCATTTCAAAGATGACAGGTTCAGAATTGAATCTACTTGTGATGCATACATTGACGAGACTGATCTTCTCACGCTTCCATCTGAATCACTGGATATACATCTAAAACTTGATGCACAAAAGGGCAAACCCCGTGATGTCATTTCCTTTACCGTAACTTTATGTGAGGTTGAAAATGATGTCGAGTTTGATAAGAGGGGTGTATCTACTATTGTACATCTAGTATGATATTTTTTAATATAATACCCTCATCGTTATTTGATATATTCTAATAATTTTCCAGTATCTTTTAGTTTTATCGAATTGATCTCTTGCAAATCGTTATCCAACGCACTCATCTTTAGGTGTCCAGATGTTACAGTATACAACACATCGTCGATGTAGAACGTTCTTCCGCCTACTCCGTAATAATAATAACGATCATCATCATCATTCTCAATATGCGTTATTATCCCTTTGAGACTAAATCCGTCTGTTTTATCTAGATCAAATACATAAAACCCCTCCCAATGGATGTAATCATGGGCAAGTTTCTTACTACTAGATCTATTGTCTAAATATTTTGCGTCTCCCTCTATTGGGATTGATAAAATCTCTCTGGATTTGTCAAAGAAGAATGCCTTGTGGTCGTATGTTGCACTTGATTCTACACGATTCCTGTCCCCGATTATCACAGTATCTACTAGTTTTGGATTATTTACATCTGCCACATTAAACAGCGCAATTTTAATTCCTAATTCCCTAACTCTATCATTGTCATCTAACGCCGTCTCTCTTCCTAGTCCTATTACATGCTCTTTATCATATGGATGCAAATAATTTGAAAATCCTGGCATCTTCAACTCTCCGAGAATTTTAGGGGTATCTCCTGCTAGGTCAATTACAAAGAATGGGTCTATCTGTTGGAATGTTACCAAGTATAATCTGTCATCTATGAATCTGGCAGAAAAGATACTCTCATCTGGTGCAATCTTTTCTAATTTACCTGCGACGTTTAGCTCTTCATCTAGTATATACACTCCATTTGCACGTTCTACTCCTCTGCTCTCTGTATAGTATTCCATAGTTGTTGCAACTCTGAATCTATCCTGGCTTTCATCCATGGAGAATTGGTTTAGCAATCTTCCTGGGACTGAACCTGTAGCAACATGCTGTATGCTGTCTTTATCTATTGCAATCTTTTGAATTATTACTCTCTGTGTCTCTTCTTGCACTTTAATATCATATTGCTCTACTGCACGTTGTATCCTAATTAATAATGCCTCTCTTTGGCCATCTCCTAACTCGTTGTATATTTTCTGCATTACCTTTGCTATCTCTGCCCACTGTAAAGCCTGATTAGTTGATAAATCCTCATCGTCTTGAATCTCTTTTATTGTTGTTTGAAGATCTTCTGGCAGTAGCGGTACTATTACATTAAAGAATCTCTCTTGTGCTATATCTTCATAAAATCTAAACGATACATCTTTTTGGTACGTCAAGTAAAAGTTATTTGCAGACACATAAAATGTCCCTGAATATCCTACAAGAAATGATTCTGAGTTTATTGAATCTCCGAATATATCGATTGCAGTCAACGTATTAAAATTTGACAGATCTTCTGCCTCACTATCAAAGTAAAATACGTCAGGCGTCATTACATGCGCAGACCCTTCTAAAATTATCGGAAATCTAGGATCTTGATAGTCGATATTACTATTTGTGACAAAATATACATAATTGTCAATCATTCGGGCGTCTCTAAAGTAACCATCAATAGCATAATCTTTGATGATTGCTGGTCTCTCTCTATCTGATATATCAATTATTAATGCATGTGTTACTGGCTTGTATGTATTTCTGGGAATATAGTCATACTGTGGAATAATCTGTTCATTTTTATCTGCATTGTAAAATATGACTAATCTGTCGTTATTTAAAAACATATTTTCAATGTACTGTGATTTGACATCTAGTGCAACTTTGAGAATTAACTCTGCTGACTCTGCTGGGTATGCGTCAACTATTGATAATGTGTTTTGTGATACAATGTATACATATTTTGAATCATTTTTAATATAATCTGGCTCATCTACATTTTGAACTTGGATGTTGGTTGTTGAGTAACTCGACCCAGCACTATCTTCATTACTGTCAAATTGTATTTTACCCGATGCTTCTGATGATGACTGTACTATCATACCTTCACCTGACATCCACACATCTCTATTCATAAATCCTATATCTCTGTGTTCTGAAAGTATTCTCTTCTCAAGTATGTCTCTTAACTCTTCTTCCGATGTTATTTTTTTAATATCATCAGTTTTCGTTGTTTGTGTATATATTGGGTTATTTGTCTCGTGAATCTCTTGGGTTGACGGTTCTGTAATAATTTGTGTAGATGGTGGTGTTGGAATAATTAAGATCATTACACCTATTGTTACTAGTACTGAAATAGCAGCAACAAGTATTGTAGTTGATATGGTTTTTTGATTCATCTCTTTTTTTTTACTTTTTACAGATGTTTTATATGTTAAAGCATCTCTTGGCAGTACAATTACTCTAATCTTAAATAAAAGGCTTCTCTACTCTTTTTCATCTAACACAATTTGAATTGTAACGCGTTTCTCTTTTGCTCTTTGTTCTCCTGGATACTTTAGCATTGAGATCTTTTCACTTAATTTTTCATCAGTTACTAGCTGTGCTTTTCCTGTCAGAATCTTGTTGTTGTTGTACTCTATCTTTACCTCTGGTGTCGCTAGAGCATTTTTGAACCAATCCCCATCAGGCCTATGCCTTGAAAAATAGATTTTTCCGTCATAATTTACTGCTCTGAGCATTACTGAGTGTGCTTTACCAGTCTTTCTTCCTTTGGTAGTCAGGATTGATCTGAACAACGTTTCTTTTATTACCATGCGTAGTTTTTTCTGTCAAGTAATTTAACCTCATTGATTGAATTTTCTGATATTTGGTATGATAAACAAATCTGTATACTATATTGCATGTCCGTAAAACTCAAAGAAGTTGACGCCAGCATGGTCACAGCAGACACTTTTACTGGTAAAAAAGTCATAGATCGGGAAGGGATTGTATACGGCAAGGTAAAACACATTCATATCAACTTTGAGACTTTGGTAGTTACTGGTGTGACTATACATCAAGGATTTCACAGGGATTTTTTCATATCTACCGAATATATTGACAAATTCTCTCAAAAAACCCTACTTCTTAGCAGACCGCCGGTAAGAACTGGAATACCTGTAATCGATATTGATCGTAGAAAGATAGGCAAAGTAAAGAGATTACATAAACATCCTGATACGGGAGAGTTGGAGTCAATAGAGATTAGTGATGGTCTTTTGCACTCTAAAATACTGTCCAAATCAGAAATTTGGGGGGTAGGCGAAAAGGTTATCCTGCGAATAACCAAAGACGATCTCAAAAAAATGGAATGAGATCTAGTTATTTTCTATTTTTTTGGAACATGTAGCACAGATTGGCTCTCCTTCTGTAACTACTACCTCTACATTTGATGAGTAACATCTCTGGCATAATCCTTTCATATTAGTTAAGATCTTTTTACCCTGTCTTAAATTTTTTATGATTCTATTCGTTCGTTATCTAATTCTATTCATCAATTGTAGCATAATATGTTACTTCATTTTTGTGTTCATATATTTAAATACCGTTTTTCTTTTCAAATATTTGTGAAAACGAACACAAAGATCATGTTTAGTATCACATCTATTGTTATTATTACAGGATCCTCTTTTTAACACTCGTATATATTCAGACCAATCCTTAGCAATTTATAATTGACAAATATGATTAATTCATGTATTCAATAGAGACTAAATCCCTTAGCAAATCCTTTGATAATGTGACTGCAGTAGATGATATCTCGTTTTCAGTGAACACTGGTGAGGTTTTTGGTTTCTTGGGCCCTAATGGTGCTGGCAAGAGCACCACTATCATGATCTTGACTACTTTACTCAAACCAACATCCGGCCATGCGCTGATCTCTGGATTTGATGTGATGAAGCATTCCAAAAAAGTCAGAGCCAGTATTGGGTACGTCCAACAAGAATCCACAGTTGACGAATACCTTACAGGAAGGGAGAATCTGATACTTCAGGCTAAACTTCATCATATTCCAAAAAATGAGATTGACCAAAGAATCGATGATGTTTTGGAGTTAATTGGACTCGTTGACAAACAAGATCAGGCAGTTGTAACATACTCCGGCGGTATGCGCAAGCGACTTGATATTGTAGGCGGCCTACTGCACAGACCCAAGGTATTGTTTCTTGACGAACCTACAGTAGGTCTTGATATTCAGACCCGTAGAAAAATTTGGGATTACATCAGAAAAATCCATGACGAGTTTCAGATGACAATCCTTGTAACTACCCACTATATGGAAGAGGCAGACAAACTATGTGACAGAGTTGGAATCATTGATCATGGCAAAATTCAGGTTGTTGACTCTCCTGAGAATCTAAAGAATGCAATGGGAAATGAGGTTATCTCGCTTGATATTGAGCAGACAGGCAACTATGATCTCTTTTTGAATGAAATTAAAAAGATTAAATTTGTAAACAGGATAAACAATGATGATGGTACCACACTTACATTGTTTGCATCTAATGGAACAAAGGTAATCCCCAAAATCTTCGATATTGCATCCAAGTTTGATACAACTATTACATCTATCTCTCTTACTAGACCCACACTTGATGATGTCTTTATCTCTTACACTGGTCATAAAATCAGAGATGATAATTCTGGATTTAACCGGCAGCACGAACATGCCATGTTCAAGAGGTTACGAGCATGAATACACTGATGTATGATACATTTACGATTTTTTGGAGAGAACTAAAAAGATATAAAAAATCTCGTAGCGGTGTCATGATTAGAGTAGTCCAACCGGCAATATGGATTATTGTAATCGGTAATACTTTTTCTGGTACTCAGCCGCTAATTCAATCAGTTGGATTTGATGGCCAATACATTGAGTTTATGGCGCCAGGTGTTCTAATCCTTACTGCAATCTTTACTAGTGTGTTTGGCGGTGTCAATACACTTTGGGATAGACGATACGGGTTTATGAACAAGGCTTTAACCTCTCCTATATCCCGTTCATCTATTGCACTAGGAAAGATGTCTGCAATCTCGTTGATTGCAGCATTACAGGCCAGCTTGATTCTAGGGATCGCACTTGCAATAGGCGTTACAATCCCAAATCCATTGATGATCGTTCCAATCATGGCAATTGTAATATTGTTTTCATTGGGGTTTTCTGGAATCTCCGTCGTAGTTGCAGCTACTGCAAAGTCTCAAGAGACTTTCTGGGGATTGATCAATTTTCTTGGAATGCCATTATTCATGCTAAGTCCTGCATTGTTCCCGTTGGAACTATTACCTGATTGGCTTGCGTCTGCTGCCAAGTTAAATCCTGTAACCTATACTGTCTTACTAGTAAGAGAGATGATGACTGGAATTCCTCAAGGAGATGTCCCGGTACTGTTAAGCCTTGGCGTCCTTGTTACATTCGTCCTTGTGATGGTTACACTTGCAAGTTATGTCTTTACTCGTGAAGTAAACAAACCATTTTAACTAAAATTGACAACAACTATAACATTAGTTAACCCTTCTCAAGTTCCTCTAATTTTGTTAATATTCTTTGTTGACACAATCTATATTGGCAGCAGTAACGGTTATTGCAGTATGTTCTGTACTGTTATCAGTATCTGCAGCACAGACATCTTTTGCCCTTTTTAACTATGATTATCTTGATACCATTGGCTCATTTGGGATTTCCACCCCTGGGCATTTCTCCTATCCTCAATTTGTTGCCGTAGGCGATGATGATGGCAGTATATACGTAAGCGACTTTGGCAACAAACGCGTCCAAAAATTCTCAAGTGGCGGTCTGTATCTTGATCAATGGGGGACTAGTGGCACCCATGACGGACAATTTCATCATCCTTCTGGTATTGCATCATTCAATGATACCGTATTTGTAGCCGATCGTAATTTGAACAGAGTTCAAACATTCACTACTGATGGAGAATTTATTCTTCAATGGGGAACGCGCGGAACTGGCAATGGACAGTTCCTGCTTCCAAATGGAATTGCTGTACATAACGGTACAGTATATGTAGTTGATACCGGAAATCAAAGAATTCAAAAATTCACTACTGATGGAGAATTTATTTCGTCCTTTGGCTCTAGCGGATTAAATGATGGCCAATTTATAACTCCACTTGGAATTGATATTGATGATGATAATAACTATGTCTATATCGCTGACCGAGGAAGCAATAGCATTGAAAAATTCAATCTGAATGGCACATTTGTGAGTTCATTATCATTTCATGCTGCAGGTTATACATTTACACCTAAAGCAGTAGCCGTTGATTCATCAGGAAAGATGTTTGTTATAAATTCTGCAAATGACAAAATACTACATCTATCTGATTCCACTTTGAAGTTGAATGTTATTAATCAACTAGGGCCTTATCCTAATTCCTTTGGAATTTTGACTGATATTGCAATAGGGATTAATGGTGAGTTAATAGTTATAGATTCTGGTGAACATAGTATTAAACTGTATGAAACACCGTTTTATCGGGCACCCATAGCTACTGAAATCCTTAATGTTACCAGTCCTGAAATCTTAGAGGATCAACTTTTATACGCCAACGATACGCGAGATCCGCTGATAATGGCTCCCCTTTCATTGACCGTGGAGGCTACTGACATGAAGAATGTTGTCCCGCTAGGTGAACCGCTAGCAGTTGATGATAGTGGTATACGTACAATTATCAACAACGCACCTGAATATTTTGATGTTGGGCTTACCAGTATTCTTTGGATAGCATTTGACAATGCCGGAAACTCTGCTAATGCATATCAAACAGTGACTGTGCTGACATGCGGCTCTTCTTACTCTGATTACAACCTTGTAACGGGCACTGAAGGCGATGATATTCTTTTAGGCACAGATGGCGCTGATCTAATATTCGGTCTAGAAGGTGATGACTTGATATCCGGCGGCGATGGTGATGACTGCATTTACGGCGGCGATGGCAACGATATCATCTCTGGTAACTCAGGCAATGATACTATTCGAGGAAATTCCGGCGATGATATAATCAAGGGCAATGACGGCTCTGATATACTCTATTCGAACTCTGGTTCTGACGTTCTTGACGGCGGTGCGGATTCTGACGGATGCAATATTGATGATTCTACTGATGCCCAACTACTAAATTGCGAAGCATAGCGTTATCTGTTATACAATTGTCAGTCGATGCTACTGCTCCTAAACTTCAAATATATTTATCCAGTCCTTTTGATCTCTAATACCTTGGTTTTTATTCTACTGATTTTTCTTTGAATTGTTCAGATGGACATATTACAACTCATACAATCAAATCTTCTAACTCCGATTATACTGTTCTTCTTGTTTGGAATCATCGCTGCTAGAATAAAATCTGATCTAAAAATTCCAGAGGCTGTCTCTGAATTTTTACCAATCTACCTTCTTGCAGCAATTGGACTGCATGGTGGCATAGAGATGCGAAATACCGGATTTGAGAATATGTTGATTCCAATGTTGGTAGCCATCGGTCTGTCTTTACTATTTACGTTGAATCATTATCAAATCTTGCGAAGGCTGGGAAAATTCAACATATTTGATTCATATGCTCTAGCATCCACGTATGGCGCAGTAGGGGCCGTAACATTCTCAGTTGGCTTGTCATTTCTTAAGAATCAAGGCGTCTCATCAGAGGGATACTTGGCTGCAATCCTAGCTGTTTTAGAACCTGTTGCTTTTATCTTGGCAATATTTTTGACAAATATGGCAGTATCAAAACAGATCAATGCCAAGAGGCAATCATTTGTTGATAATCCTGACGTTGATGTTGTTGGTGATGTTGTTGGTGATGTTGTTGGTGATGATGTTGATGTTGATGTTGATGATGATGTCACAGTAGACATCCAGTTGGGTCTAGCCGAGACTAAAACAAATCTATCTCAAGTGTTACGCGAATCCGTCACCGGTAAAGCAATAGTGATACTGTTGGGAAGTATTGTTATTGGTTATATTATTGGCAATGAAGGTTTTGATTCCATCAAGATCGTATTCGATGAGATGTTTACTGGTGCCATAGTCATCTTTATGATCGAGATGGGGATAATTGCAGGACAGAGACTTGATGATATAAAAAAAGTTGGAGTCTTTCTTGTTGCATTTGCAGTTCTAATGCCTACTTTTAATGGAATAATTGGTGTTATAGTTGCAACTGCCATGGGCCTGAGTTTGGGTGGTGCAGTTATGTTCGGACTACTACTTGCTAGTGCCTCATTTATTGCAGCACCTGCTGTTCTTCGTCATGCCATTCCACAGGCAAAGCCCAGTCTTTACATCACGTCTGCTTTGGGAATTACTTTTCCATACAACATAATAGTTCTATTGCCTGTAATGTTCAGCGTGTCATCACTTCTTCATGATGCAGAAGGATCGATAGATTTATTGAATTACATTGCAGAGTGGTTCATATGAAACTATATCCTGTAAAACTACTAACTGTCACGTGTGAGATTCTTACTCAAAAAAACGTTCTTCAAATTTTAAAGAAACATGACATAACTGGTTATACCACTTATGAAGTAGATGGAAACGGTGCGCGTGGATTACGCGGTCAAGGATTTAAAAATGAAAAAAATGTCAAAGTGGAGGTTGTATTACGTGAAGATAAACTATCTGATATTGTAGAGGAGATCTCAAGAACGTTATTTGCTAATTATGCAATAATGTTGCATGTTAGCGACGTTGGTATAGTAAGACCTGAAAAGTTTTAACATTGCTAAAGTGTTTTAATGCTTCTTATACAGTTTGTTTTTTTTGTTCTAGATTACGGCGTTACTCATTTTTTTTTATAATCGTTCACATATTTTGTTGATTTTTATCTATAAAACACATAGTAGAAAATGATTAGTAACTTACTATAGTCGGTTATCTCACGATACTATAATCTTGTTAGAGAATCTGCAAGTATTCCTGCCATGATGGCAAATGAGTAAACATGAGTTATATGCAATCTGAACAATCATTTTTTTAGCCTATTTTTGGTCTCATTTGACAGACAAGAGACTGCAATCATTGCAGTCGCCGGTTCTGTTGGGTTAACGGGTGTTGATCAGAAATTATACCCATAACACTAAATATAGATAACCTTAAACCGTACAATACTTGTTGAGAGCAATAAAGTCAATAGCACAAAAACATACACCAAACTCTGACCTAATGGATATGATGATCACGTTCACAGACATGGTTAACCGTTGTATCAAGATGGGCTAAAGGAAGATACCCACAACATGAAACGGTTGTCTATGCTATGCTATCACGAATTACGTCACTATGACATCCTATCTTCATACAAACTCAATGCAATATCACGAGCTGCGGGCATCCTGGCAAACAGAGATCAGTCAGTCAAACGTGGCCTCAAAGTAAAAGATCCAATTATCAAAAATCCGTTTATCACTAATTGTTACCGTATAAAACACAACGGCGCCTTACTCACAATTCCATACAAGCCAAGAAATCCAATTAACATCCTGCTCAACGAACATACTCAAAAAATACTGTCTGATCCCACCGTGACAGTGCGCTCGTTTTCATTGACTGCTCTCAACATCAGTCTTTGTATTTCAAAAAAAGTACAGGAGATAGAGTGCACCAAGACAGTGGGAGTAGACAGAAACCTTAGAAACGTCACATGCGGAAATGAAGAAGAGGTAACATTCTACAAAACCAACAAGTTACTCTCAATCAAAGAGAACACAATACATGCCAGATCCAGTTTCCGTAGAAACAACAAAAGAAAGAAAGGTCAATTCTACAAAGAAAAACAGAGAAGAATGTCAAACAGGACAAAACAGTACATACATAGAATCTCAAAAAACATAGTAGACAATGCAGTCAAGAAAAAGGCTGTCATTGTTCTAGAAAATCTAAAGGGAATTAGAAAACTGTACGGAAAAGGAAACGGTCAAGGCAACAAATACAGACGTAGATTGAACGGATGGCAATTCTTTGAACTACAAAGACAAATAGAATACAAAGCCCAATGGGTCGGGCTACCTGTAAAAACAGTAGACCCAAAAAACACGAGCACGCAGTGTCCGCAATGCGGAAAGAGACTCCAAGAGGACATGCAACAACATCGTAAATCATCGTGTAATAATTGCGGTTTGTTTATGGACAGGGATATTATCGCTGCCATGAACATATCACGCAAACTGTCTCCTAGGTTTAGAGATAGTAGAGATGGCATACATGAAGCGCAGTCCGGTGTTTTTGAACCGGCGATGGCGGAACCCTGCAGACCGGTAATCCGAATAGTCGATATGTCAAAGTCGAGTAGTCAATGTGTTGTTGATGGTTGTGGAATCTGACATGATCCTCAGCAGTCAACACCCGTTAACCCAACAGAACCCCTGTTAACAATCTTTTTAAACAACGCCTTGCAGTGTATATTAGGTAATTATGGTATGTGTTCATAATGCAATACACGTTTCAAATGAAGTCAGTGGAAGGGGGTTTTATGGCGTTTTGCCCTGCTATGAAACCTGTTCGTGTTTTTGCTAAAACAGAGGACGAGGCAATGAAAAAAATACATGAGGCTGTGACGATGTACATACACAGACACCCAGAAATATTGACACATTAAGGTCTTCTACCATAGGAGAAGATCTTGAAACAAAGTAGTTACGAACCTAAAAAAATGCTATCGGTTTTTTCTATATTAGGATTTCTGCGTATTACCGAAGCCGATAGTGAATTTGTTTATTATCTCCATCATTCAATCATTTCTTCAATGGAAGTGTTTGTTGACAAAAAAGATAGTGTTAATTCCGAGTTAGTGGAAGATCAATTAGTAGATATTGGGTTGAAGGAAGAATTTTTTGACTCTATTTATGAATATGTAAATCAACAATCAAAATAATAGAACATGGATCAAATCCCCTGACCTATCAAGTCCTTGTAGGTTAATCTATGCCCTATCATGTTCTCTGCTACCTCACTCATCATGTCTATTGTGTCCATGCTTCTGACGTTGTGACGTCCTGCGAACTCGTTGATGTATCGGTGCAGATGATCTTCTGAAATGTGATGGTATATGCCGTCATATCCACGTCTGACCATTGACCAGAATGATTCAAGTCCGTTGATATGGGCTTGTCCTCTGACATATTCACCTACAGAATGCCTCACAGATTCGTGATTTGACAGTTCACTATAAGCTGGATTCTCATCAGTGTACTTTGTAACAGTTTGTGTCGTCTTGGATTCTACAAAATTCTCTAGTCTGGCTCTGGTTGTCTCTGGTACTGGTTGAGCAGATATTTTGTTAGTTGCTCTGTCTTTTATTCCGATTACTGCAGTCATGTTTTTACCACCTTGACCTTTGGACTGTTTTTTGTCTGCGTGTTTATTTTTTTCTTTGCCTCCCAGGTATACCTCATCTATTTCAACTGGACCAGTCATAGAGTCAACTCCTGCCAACATTTTCCATGATTCTCTTAAACGATGAACCAAGAACCAAGCTGATTTTTGTGTTATTCCTAGGTCTCTATGTATCTTCATAGATGACACACCCTTTAGATTTACGGCAAAAAGATAGGTAGCTATAGCCCAATGCTGATATGATATTTTTGACTGTTCCATGACAGTCCCTTTTTTAACACTGAAATAACTGTGACAAACATAACACCGATAAGGCATCTTTGGATGTTTTGCCTCTTTTGTGTCTGGGTTATTACAGGTAGGGCACCTTCTGCCATCTTTCCATATTCTAGACTCAAACCATTTCTCTGCAGTATCATTATCAGGAAACATCCTGAATAATTCCATCAATGTGATGCCTTTTCTAAATGATTTACTTGGTGCTTGTGTGTCTTTCTTGTTTTTATTCATATATCTCATACTGATCTGACCTCTTGTCTGTCTTGCATTCATATCGCTGACACCTCAAAAATTAATATAACACAAAAAGAATCAAAAGTAGCGACAGGAGTGGGATTCGAACCCACGATCTCGGCGAGAGACACAGATTCTGAATCTGTCGCTTTAACCTTGCTAAGCAATCCTGTCATGAATAATATTATCCTTAGGGTTATATTAACATTACTTTAACCATATGGTTAATATAACACTAACATTCAGGAATATTATGACAAGATGGAAGAAGGACGAGACGGAGTTTACGGTAAGCCTGTTCATTGACAGATCCAGAGGATCGATGTGCATAGTACCAAAACCGATAGTGGATATGCTAGGCGAGCCTGACAAGGTAACGTTCAGAATCAAGGGCAACAAAATTACGGTGGACTAATATGAAACGCACGAGGTAACTACAACAACAATTATGACATTATTTGTTTTAGAATCAAAGGCGACAACAAATGGAAAACCATAATTCAGAATGCAAGCCTTGATGAAATCATAAAATAATACCTTTAACTTGGTATGATTGTTTTTTGATATGGCAGAACCACCTACACCAGAATGGATTCAAGCATGCATGGAATGGGCTGGCAACTGTTTTCATATGTACACCGAAGAAGATATTAAACAACACAAGAAAAAATACTCTGTTGACTGAGTTAAAACTAGATTTTACCAAGGCCTTGATAGAAGAAGTTACACAAAAACTTCAAAAAGATTTGATATCCAGCAAACCTCCAACTACAGTAACAAATATCAAGGATCCAATAACTAACGAACCACTAATTCAAAACAATAGAGATTTTCAATATGGTGTAGGTATAGGTTTTCTTAAATGTGCTGCATTGTCTTATTTTCAACAGTGGTATAAAAGAGAGCCAACACAACAAGAACATAAGGAAATATCCGCTTTGATCGATACCAACACAACCGATCTCAAAGATCACATTTACAAGGCGGATTTAAGATAATCAAAGTTAGATTACCCCTCGAAAGTTAACAGAACCGAACCAAGTATACCCATGTATATAATCCCCAAAATTCACGTGTAAACCTTTAAAACATTCAAGTAAAATCAGTTTTTTTATGAGCAAACCATCTGATCTTGGTTCATTAAAGATTGGCTCCTATATTCTGTTACCTCACTCTGATCAACCAAGTGGGGAACCGTGCCGAATTGTAGAGTACGATACATCAAAACCCGGTAAACACGGTGCAGCCAAAGCACGGATTGTGGCCGAGGGAATCTTTGATGGTCAAAAGAGACCTCACGTAGGTCCTGTCAGTATGCAGATTCACGTTCCCATGATTAACAAAAAAGTCGGCCAGATTATATCCATCAACGGTGACCTGGTTCAAATTATGGACTCTGAAACGTTTGAGACTATTGATGTTAGTCTGATTGATGATGAGGTCAAAGGTAAATTGGATAACGGGCAGAATGTGGAATATTGGGTCGTTATGGACAAAATTAAAATCATGCGTATAAAGAACTAATAGAGATGATGCTGATGATGAGCGGAAAAGCCATCTGAATGCTGATGGCTACTATATGCTAATGGGCATTAGGCCATCTGAATGTTGATGAGGATTATGAGTTATGAAGCATCATATTTTTACATTCATTTAACCTGCCAACAATTATTACCATACATTATTATCATAATTTCTTTCATAACGATCATATCATCATGAATCTAGCATCACTCTTTTCAGGTGGAAAGGACAGTACCTCTGCAATATATCAAGCACAAAATCAGGGTCATACCATTACATGTCTACTAAGTCTGTTCCCTAGTTCTGGTGAGAGCCATCTGTTACACCACCCAAATATCAAGTGGACAAAACTACAATCTCAGTCTATGGGGATTCCTCAACTAGTGGCAACGTGTGACTCTGATGATACTGACAAAGAGATCTGCATCCTCGAAGATTTGATTCAGAATGCAAAACAACAGTTTGACATTTCAGGACTGGTTCATGGTGGAATAAAGAGCCAATTTCAAAAAAAGAAATTTGGGGACATATGCTCTAAACTAAATCTAACTGCCGTATCACCGTTATGGGGCGTGCCTCCACTCGAATATATGACTCAACTAGTCCAAAGATTTGATTTTATGATGACTAGTGTATCATCTGATGGATTGGATGATTCATGGTTGGGACGAATCCTTACAGCAGAGGATGTACAAACCCTATCACGCCTATCTGCAAAATTTGGATTTAACTTGAATTTTGAAGGAGGTGAGGCAGAGACGTTTGTAATTGACTGTCCTTTATTCACACATTCAATAAAGATAAAACAGTCTCAAAAAAACTGGGACGGATATAGGGGAAGGTTTGAAATAGTGGACGCGGAATTGAATTATCATGCTTGATAACCTAAAGACCAGCCTTGGTGCTGCAATCAAAAAGATTGTAAAATCATCAGGGGTGGACAAAGATCTAATCAAGGAACTTGCAAACGATGTTCAAAAAGCATTGATTGCAGCTGACGTTAACATACACCTTATCCTCAAAATCACTGAACGGTTGGAGGATAGGGCAATAAACGAAGTTCCGCCACCGGGACTGTCCCGTAAGGATCATATTGTAAAGATTCTTCACGATGAGCTATCAAAATTACTGGGCAAAGAGTCAGACTTTGATTTTCAACCAGGAAAACAGAACAAGATTGTTCTCTTGGGAATTCAAGGCAGTGGCAAGACTACTGTTGCATCAAAACTTGCTAGGTTTTTAACCAGACAAGGATACAAAGTAGGCGTTATTGGTGCTGATACCCACAGACCAGGGGCTTTGGTTCAACTCAAAACCATGTGTGACAAATCACATGTAGAGGTGTATGGTGAAGAAAACAATAAAGATTCTCCGGATATTGTAAAAAACGGACTAAAGCATTTTGCAGGTAAACCAACAGATATTATCTTAATTGATACTGCAGGTCGCCACAAAGAAGAACACACCCTGCTTGACGAGATGAAACAGATAAACCATATTGCACAGCCTGATTTAGCATTACTGGTAATTGATGGGACAATAGGGCAACAGTGTCTTAATCAGGCAGAGGCATTCCACAAAACCATTCCTGTAGGAGGTGTCATAGTTACAAAATTGGACAGCTCTGCCAAAGGCGGAGGTGCGCTTGCAGCATCAACTGCTACCGGTGCTCAAATAATGTACATTGGAACAGGTGAGCGAATTGATGATTTAGAAAAGTTCTCATCGACTAGATTTGTTGGCAGATTGCTTGGACTGGGCGATATTCAAGCAGTTCTGGATTTAGCTAAACGTTTGGAAGAAGAAGGTGATGATGTGAGAATGCAAAGAATTACCAGTGGCAAGATGAACATGGATGATTTTTTTTACCAGCTCGAAGAGGTAACCAAAGTTGGCTCTCTGCAAGGACTAGTCGATAGTATGCCTAGCCTCTCTGGTATGGTAAAGACTGACCAACTCAGTCAAATGGAAGGAAGAGTTTCAAAATGGCGATATATCATTCAAAGTATGACAAAAGAAGAGAAAGCTAATCCTGCTCTGTTAAACAAATCACGATATACTAGGATTGCTCGCGGCTCCGGATGGCCTGAAGGAGAGGTCAAAGAATTGGTGAAAAATTACAATGCCTCTAAACATTTAATGAAATCTTCCAAAGGCCGTCAAATGAAAGGCACCCTAAGAAAGCTAGGCTTAGGATAATGGCAGGCTGTCAAATATGTTTGGTTATACGAAAATTGTTCCAATTGCAAACACAATCCTGGCAAAACATAATATGTGTAATTACTGCCTTGGCAGATTGTTCTCCAAGAGTTTGCATCTATCATCAAACAAACTTCTTGGCAAAAAACTACAACATTCTGATTCTATAGGCCGGTGTTACATATGCAAAGATTTGTTTTCTTGCATGAATAAGTTTTTAGAATTGATGCTTGCCTGCTCTACAAATTATCAATACACATCGTTTAGTGTGGGCGCCATGATTAAACCATCGATTGTTGATAGAGATGATTATATCCGTTCTCAATACAAGCTAAAAGGTGTAGACAGTATAAAGACTGACATTACAAAAGAGTTGGTAAAGATGTTCTCTAAAAAGACAAAAAAACCAGTTGATCATATTGATCCTGACATTACTATGATATTGAATTTTAAGGATGAATCATGTGAGATACGATCAAAATCTATTACTATATCTGGTAGATATACTAAAACACAGAAAGGGTTTACACAAAAGCAAAAGCCATGCAATAACTGCCATGGACGAGGATGCAAAACGTGTCATCTTCATGGAATTACTGAATTTAACAGTGTCGAGGGTGTAATCTCTCAATTTATCTTTGAGCATTTCGGTGGCAGTACTGCAAAATTCACTTGGATTGGAGGAGAGGATGACTCTAGTCTCGTTTTAGGAAGTGGCAGACCGTTTTTTGTCAAGATTAAAAATCCATCTAGACGAGTTCTTACCATATCTGATAAATGTACTGACTCTGTTGCTATTACTAATCTTAAACTAGTTCCAAAATCTCCAACTGTGCCACTACGATTCAACTCAGTAGTGCGTCTGTATGTCACTGTTACTGTTGCTCCATCTCAAACTATTAACTCTCATACTCTCAAAAATCTCAAAAATCTTCCAAAGGAGCCTGCAATATTTTATGATAAATCAGGCAAGCGCTATGAGAGAAAGATCTTTTCTTTAAAATATAGAAAAACCTCTAGGAATACGTTTATCCTGCTCGTCCATGTCCAAGGTGGTCTTCCAATAAAGCGGTTTGTAACAGGTGATGAATTTACACTTGGCGTGTCACAAATTCTTGACGTTCCATGTGAATGCACAAGATTTGATGTCTTGGATGTTACAATAGCATGATGGTGATTTTTTCTTGTATTTTATTTCATTATTTTACCATTTTGTAAATTCCATGTCTTTATCTTCCTAAAACAACTCTATGATCATCAAACAATTTACGTCTTGTTCTGTTCTTTTCTTTTAGTATGTGCCATCTAAATAACATGTTGGGTACTCTGAACTTAGGCAGAGATAAATATTCTAGTGTGATAACTATATTGCTATCATGCCTATAAGACTTGGATTAATTGGTAAAACCAATACTGGAAAAACCACGTTTTTTAATTCTGCTACCATGTCATCTGAAAAAATTTCATCATATCCGTTTACCACTAAATCACCTGTCTCTGGAACAGCACATGCAATCACACTATGTGTACATCCTGAATTTAAGATTCAAGATAATCCTAACAACTCAAAATGCGTTGATGGTTGGAGATACATACCAATAGATCTAATTGATTTACCTGGTTTAATCAAAGATGCCTGGAAAGGCAAAGGTCTTGGAAACCAGTTTTTATCCATTGCAGCACAGTCTGATGCGTTGTTACATGTAGTTGATGCATCAGGCGGAATTGATTCTACAGGTAAGATAACTAAGGTTGGAACCGGTGATCCTATATCTGATTTTGCAGATATTGAAGAGGAGCTTATCATGTGGTATCATAAAATTCTCGAAGGTAATAGGGATAAAGTATCCAAGCTAGTGAAAACTAGTTCTGATATCTCTGATGCTATAACTGATCTCTATCGAGGAATTGGTGTCAAAAAACATCACGTACACGACGCACTTACAGCAACCGGTCTTGTCGACAAACCGTTTGATAATTTTGATATGACTGATACCAAAAAATTTGCACAATATTTGCGAAAGATTTCAAAACCCACGCTTATTGTAGCAAACAAAGTTGATGTCGATGGCGCAGAAAAAAACTTTGCTAGACTACAAGAACGTTATAATGACTCCATTGTGATACCTGTAAGTGGAGACAGTGAGTTTAGTCTAAGACGTGCAGAGCAGAAGGGTTTGATAAAATACTCTCCGGGTTCTGAAGAGTTTACCATTCTAAAACCGGATCAACTCAATACAAAGCAGATAGATGCGCTTAATTTTATCAAAAAAGGAATCATGGGTGAATACATGCGAACAGGTGTCCAATTTGCGATCAATATTGCAGTCTTTAAACTACTAAAGATGAATTCGATATACCCTGTTGCTGACGCAAAGAATCTTGCTGATAAAAATGGCAGAGTGCTCCCTGACCTGATCTTGCTAAAGGATGGTGCCACAATAAGTGATCTTGCAAAAGAGATTCACACTGACCTGATAAAGGGACTACTATATGGAAAAGATATCAGGTATAATCTGAGATTGCCAACTGACTATCAATTGCGTGATAGGGATATTGTGTCACTAGTTAGTGCAGTGCAAAAATAGTCTGCAGAGATGTTTTGACATAGTTTTGCTGCATCTGTTGCATGGTATCGTCTGACATCATGTGTGGTCTTTAATGTGTACAAATGCATCATTTGGAACTATCAAGTCTTCAAACTTTTTTGGATGAATGATCTTTGCTAGAATCTCTATTCCTTGCATGGTTCGTATGCTTGGTTTACTAAAAAACGAGTTTGCATCAACTGCAAAGACATTATCATTTTTAACTGCGTTCAGAGTATTCCACAGCGCGTCATGTCTTAAAACTCGGTTATACTCTGATACTGTTCTTTGTGTGTTAAAACCGCATGGCATAAGGACGATGATCTCCGGGTCTTGTTGTACTATTTCGTTGATGTCTAATCTGTTTGATCTTGTGCCTGTCTTACTCTTTATGCTTGTTCCTCCTGCAATCTGTATCATTTCAGGAACCCAATGGCCTGCACTAAAAAACGGTTCTATCCATTCTATTCCTAATACTCTAGGTGTCTCATTATGAGATCTTTTGATGCGTCTTATTCGCTCTTGAAGTGTGTGGACTAGCCCCGCTGCCTGTGTATCTCTTTTCAGTATGCTGCCTAACTCTCTTACAGAATCCAGTATCTCTGTTATATTGTGCGGATCCATCTCCAATACCATTGGTTTTACATCCAGTAATTTTACTGCCTTATCTACTATATCTTGATACGGTGCACAAACATTGCAAGTATTTTGTGAAATAATTAACTCTGGCTTTGCATCTATCATATTCTTCTCGTGTAACAAAAAGATCTCTTTGCCTTCTTCTAACAGCTTGCAGGTGGTAGTATCAATCTCTTTACTTGTTAACGCCTCTGAGTCTATTACCGTGTTTACTACTCGTGGTTTTAGTAGTGCATCATCTGGATATCTACACTGATGAGTGACCCCATACAGTTTGTCTTGCACTCCTAATGCGTACACTAGTTCTGTTGCACTAGGTAATAAGGAGACTATTCTGTTTATTGGCATACCTTCTTTTTCTTCTTCATTCTTTAAGATCATACTATAATTTGTACATTTATGACATATGTTATTAAGACTGTTTTCTATACAAGTATAATGTCATCTGATTCCAAAGATATACGACATATGCTTCAAGCCAGATGGTATGAGACTTTGTCTAATTCAAGTACTAGATTCTCATCTGACTCCCTTAGTGGCACTAGTCCTCCTTCAGTATTTGTAGGATCATATAACTATCCTCAAGTTACGGTGGGTCCACTTGTTCCGCCAATTCACGGTGATGATACCAGTATGTTTGACAGTCCTGAGAGGTGGAAAGGCATGTCGCTTAGGGATATAATCAATTTTAGGTTAAATCTTGTACGTGGCATTCAAAAGATTCGGGCCGATGCCACTGACGGGCGCTACATTGAGAATTTACAAGAGATGGTAATGTCATCCAAGTCTATTGACTCTGATCTGGTATTTCAAAAACCCGTATCTTCCAACAATATCACCTTTGATGCTCATAGTGCGCCTTTTGGACCCGTAGGCGAAATAAAGTCTGCAAAATTCTCTGCAGCATCACCTCTTAATGCAATTGAGAACACATACTATGACTCTGATCTTGGGGCATCAGATGCTGTTTTAAATTTATACAATGCCGGGGTGGATGTCTCAAAGATTCAAAAATGTTTTAGTGTGGGGATGTTGGGTAAAGAGAGGAAACTCGTCCCTACTAGATGGAGTATTACTGCAACTGATAGTATCATATGCCAATCTCTTGTAAATGACATACTTGACTATCCTCTTATAGATTCATTTCGCGTTTTCTATTATACACATTATGGAAATATTTTTTGTATAGTCTTGTTTCCTCATAGATGGATATACGAGTTCGTTGAGGCATGGCACTCTGATAATGGTATTTTGGGATTTGGTTCAGACTGTGAGAATGCCCGCGGCATTAATCATAATCCACCTCAAACAGCAGGCGCTTTTCATGCTGCCAGATTAGGTGTTTTAGAGTATCTATCTAAACATCAAATTCAAGCAGGCGTTATCATACTGCGAGAGATAAAGCCTGAATACATTATTCCTGTTGGTGTATGGCAAGTCAGAGAAGGTGTTCGTGAGGCCATGACTCAAGACCCTGTAATTAGAGATGATCTTACAGATGCAATAACATACGCATGTACCCAAACAGGTATTGACAAGACCCAGTGGTTTTTGCACTGTAATATCTTTGAGCTGATGCGTCAGCGACTGTTATCTGATTTTTTTTAATTCTGGTATAGGGTCACACATTGGCATAGCATAGCATAAATTAACGCTTGGAACATAATCAAAGAGATGGATGAGAATCTAAATGGGAAAGAGAAGGATGGTTCTTCCCCATACGGTGTTTATAAGATAAGCGATACTTTGGATTTAAATCTTCTAAACGCCACAATAGCGATAAAACGAATTGACAAGCACACATTCTCCTACTCTAGAGAAGATGCTCAAGGCACAACAGTAGAAAAGATTATCCCTGTAGCAACTGATAATCTTGGCATCGAGGTTGCGCCTATTAGACCGTTGAACTATCCTGCTAGGCGTGGCAATTATGTCTTTTTACAATTTGACAAAGAGATCTATCTGCGTGACAAGTCTGTCATCAATATCTTCGTTGAATGCCCCATTGAGATAGGCGTATTTTTGATGCATGACTCTAATCATGATTCACTTGATTGTATAACCTGCGATCCTGTAAATTCTAGATTTGCCTTGCATGGATCTACTGATACTGGATTTTTATGCAGGTATGCTAACACTACTGTACGCACATTTGAGAGTTTTGATAATACTGCATATCTTAAGGCAATGATGAAGATAACCATAGAAAATCAGTTAAATTCTGATCAAGCGGTAGACAAAGTTGTCTTTCCAATTACTGATAATTCCATTTACTATAAAAATTCCGAATCTGTTATTGGCAGTATCAAAGTTATAATGCGGAAACGAGGACTAGTTAATATTGCTGACATCAAAGTTGAACCACTTGATACTGATTGGACAAAATCCCCTACTTGGGAGAAGAGTACATCTAACACTATTATGGAGATGGAGCTAGACTAGTATGGACATATTCCAAAGTTTATCTGCAATGGAGATTACAGGCGGATTAACTGTTCTCTCTTTATTGCTTGGTGGAATAATTATGGCAGTTGGAATAACCATTGCAAAAATTATCCAGATGTTGTTTTTTAGATATTATGCTCCCACACTTCCTAAAGACACTGCAAAAAATTTCGGCAAGATTATTTATTTTGGAATAATCATTATCTCATTTTTAGTATTTACATCTAGTCAGGGTATTGACTTTTCTGGCTTGCTGGTAGCAGGCGGAATCTTTGCAGTTGTGATAGGATTTGCAACGCAATCTGTAATATCAAATTTGATATCCGGGGTCTTTTTGATGATTGAAAAACCTGCCAAACATGGAGATTCCATACAGATTCCAGATATGGGAGTCACCGGAACTCTGTTGGATATTGCAACCTTTTCTAGCAGAGTTCGAATGTTTGATGGAACTGTAATTAGAATTCCCAACGAAAAATTCTTTACGGCCAATATTCGTTCCTTTGCCTTGTCAGTCGTCAGGCGGTCTGACGCTGTAGTAGGAATCGCCTACAATCATGATATTGATGATGCCATATCTGCAATCAAGACCGAGATTAGGCTCTCAATGCCTTTTGTTTTGGTTATACCTGCACCTGAGTTTAGAATCGAAGAATTAGCTGATTCGAGTGTCAATATTCGTGTATTTGTTTGGCACCCTGTATCTGATTGGAGTCAGGCCCAACCCCTCATGCTCAAAGTGATAAAACGCGCTTTGGACAAAGCAGGTATAGAGATCCCCTTTCCACAACGCGTAATTTGGAAATCCAAAGAAGAAGAAGAATAGCTATGCACTTTGCTTTGTTGTAGCATCTACATATTTCTTCTTTTTCTCTGATCTTTGTTTGATGAGACTAAACATGATCATTCCAACATTAACAATCGAGACAATCTCAATCAAATCAACTCCATACAAAAACCAATCAAGTATTGGGTGTACTCTTGACACAATTCCTGCCTCTAGCATTATATCGGCATTCCATACCATGTGTGGAACCTGAATGAACTGAATTACTGCAATTATTACTATGCTGCCAAGTATTTTGTTTTCATACCAATGCCAAAATTTATTCCATAAGTTCATGTGTATTGTTACTATTTTGTGCTAATAAATGATCCTAAAATTAGATGCGACTAATTAGACATACCTAATTAGATACACCTAATTAGACATACCTAATTAGATACACCTAATTAGACATACCTAATTAGATACACCTAATTAGACATACCTAATTAGATACACCTAATTAGATACACCTAATTAGATACACCTAATTAGATACACCTAATTAGATACACCTAATTAGATACACCTAATTAAACTCAAGTGATTTCTTGCATTTAGAAATAATTTTATGCGTTTGTTGTTTTTTCATTATTTTTAAATTCATTTTGGTTTTTAATAATATTAGTTATATGCTATTATGCAGTTGTGCTATTTTAGCGTATCATTTCATTTACTTTGATCTAGTGTAGTATTTTTAATGCTGCGCATTATTCTTATCATCATCATTATTCATTTGTTGTCTGATTTGATAATTGTTATGATGTTTTTCTTCTTAAAGTGTATAATCTATTAAGATTCTAACATGAATGTTTTACACAATCATGTAGTTTTTTACTACTAGTCTTTAGATTGCTTTGTGAGTAATCTAAACTATAGATGCCATAAAATTAGATACTGCTAGATGGCCTTGATGCTGTAACGTGTTATCTTATCTTGAATTGCGCGCTGATTTACTATTAACACTATGCATTTTCTATTCTCATCTTTTCTGTTATTTCCTATATCAAATAATAATCGTGTTTAATCGGGAATATTGTTAGGAAAATATAGTTTTGTATTCTACTTTGAGTGTTGTCTATCTACGCTTCTCTGTGATTACACTGCGTGTTGCAGGAAGATTATTTATGAGATACTTTCTAACAGTCTTGATTCGTCTGCTTGAGTTTTTGGGGTTGTTGTTAACACATTTTTTCAGTATTGGTTCTAAGCTTTTGATATTTCTATACGCATTTGATTGGTTCAGACCGAACTGTGATGCTAATTTGTTGTAAGTAACATTTGTTTCATAGCGCAACAGTAACATCAGTAGTCTGTTTTTTAGTTGTAGGCTGTATTTACGCCCTCCTGCATTTGCAACATTCTTCTTCTTCTTTGCTTTCTTTAACTTTGTTTGGTGTTCATATTCTGTCTCAACTAGATTGTACAGGTAGTTGAACACTTTGAGATCAAGTCCTACCTTCTTTTCAAATTTTTTAGCGTCATTGAAGATTCTGCTATATGTTGCCATATTTACTACTGCGTATGTTTATCTATAAAACTTGTTATTAAAAAAATTCATAATTATATAAAAAATATGTGACTTGTTTATGTAAATTTATCTTGTCTTTTAATTCTAATAAGCAACAGAAAACTTGATAAAAAATGCATTATTATTATGCGTGATGCAATTTTGTGACTTAATCTATTCCAACTAGATGAGCTAGCTCTTTCCTACAAGCTGTCCCAAGCTCCTCAGCAGATTTCTCCGGTGATACATCATTTAGGAATATGCCATAACCCCGTTCAAGTCCCGACCATGGCTTCATAATTGGATATATCTCAATATGCCAGTGAATCTGTCTACTATTCTTTTTTTCGGGAGATAGGTGAAATACCATTGTATATGATACATTTTTGAGAATTTTTGTCAAACCACCTAACGTTGCTCTTAAAATCAATGACAGATCGTTGATGTCTTTTTGGGTAATCTTTGCAAAACTTGTCGTGTGTTTTTTCGGCGTGATCCAAAATTCATAGGGATATGTTGGTGCCCAAGGGCAGAATGCAACAAATCCTTCCGTTTGAAGAATTTGTCTAGGGCCTGACATCTCCTCACTTATAGTCTGACACATGGGGCATATGCCTCTCTCATTTGAAATTCTGTGAAACGCGTCAGCTTCAGTATCAATTACTGGTGGAATCGTAGAGAATGTCAAAAGATTGAGATGTGGATGTGAATTAGAGTTACCTGTCAACTCTCCATAATCCCCATAAATTGCGACATACGTTACTCCTTTTTGTGTGTATAACCATCTTAATCTATCCTGCACTACAACTAGAACGTTTGACCATTGTTCTGTATCGATTGTTGCAAACGTGTCTTTCTCATTAGGTGATGCAACGATGATGTAATGGTATCCGTATGTAGGTTCGCTGTAAAATGGTTTATCACTGTAATTGTTTTCAACGTCTACAGATACAATAGGGTTTTTACTTTCAAAAACCCTGATTACCCAATCTTTTACAAAGGAATCTTCGTTATCTTGAAGACGTTGCAGCATGCCATTTTTTTCAACAAGCGATAGTATAGACGGATTTGTCATAGATTCATTTCCTGGCGCAAAGGGTGATTTTTTCGAATTCACAGCTTTGTATTTTTTTGAAACAATCATGAAACGTTCAGAGATGTAGTCTTTACGCATATCTCCCATAATGGTTGATTTACCATTCATCTCTGTTAAAACGTTTACGGAAATCTTCAAAATAAGAAAATTTGGAAATAAACGCAAAAAGGTTCTACAAATATTATGCAATTCGGATTTGTAGAAAACATATTTTTTTAGTCGATGACTTTTCATCATTTGAATTGTTGTGTTTAACTGTTACACGTATTTTGTTGCAAGATTTAAAGGAGAGAGTCCTATCTGGTAAATGGGGTATATCTTGGAGAGTTCTGATATTCGCATGATTTACGTTCTTTTAGATGGCGTAGGCGATCTTCCTCATCCTGACTTAGATGGAAAAACCCCATTAGAGGCTGCCAAGACACCGATATTAGACAAAATTGCACACAATGGTGTTATTGGAGAAGTGATATCAGTTGGAAAGGGGATAGCGCCAGAATCTGATATCGCAGTGTTTAATATGCTAGGTTACAAATTTAATCACGCTCAGTACTCTGGACGTGGTGTTATTGAGGCCATAGGTATCGGAATTGATTTTAATGATGGCGATTTGGCATTAAGAGGAAATTATTCAACACTGGATGATGATGGTATAATTGTTGATAGGCGAGCAGGACGGCATGTTGAAAAAACAGATGCTATGGCAATTGCAAAAGAGATCGAGGAAAATATTGTGATGTCCGTTCCTGGCACATCAGTTGTAATTGCACCAACTATTGATCATAGGGTAACAGTTAGAATTAGAACTGCCGATACTGATCTGTCTTCTAAGATTACAAACACCGATCCTGCATATAGCAATATTGGAGGAATGGGTGTTGCAAAAGCAGTAGGTGATTTCTTAAAGATTGAAAAATGTCTGCCTCTAGACGGTACTGAAATATCAAAGCTTACAGCTGATCTGGTTAATGAGTTATCCGAAAAATCCCAGAGTATCATGAAAAACAGCCCAGTTAATGAAAAACGAAGGGCAGATAACCAAAAGCAACTCAGCTGTATCCTGTTAAGAGATGCTGGCAATCACTATCCTGATGTTGTTCCAATTAATACAAAATACAACATGCGTTTTTCCTGTATTGTTGATATGCCAGTTGAGATTGGAATCTCAAAAGTCTTAGAGATGAAAGCATTTGAGGCAGGTGGGTTGACTGATTATGAAGAGAAAGCACGAGTTGCTGCAGAGGCAATGCAAACACAGAACTCGATTTATGTTCATCTTAAAGGACCAGATGAGTTTGGCCATGATGGAGATGCTATAGGCAAAATGAAGAATATTGAGGAGATCGATAGGCGATTCTTTAAACCTCTTGTTGAGAGTATTGATACTAGCAAGGTTGCAATTGTTATATCAGCTGATCACTCTACACCGTGTATTAACAAAGGACATAGCGATGATCCTGTCCCAGTTTTGATCTCTGCTGATTTTATTAAAAATGATGGAACTACAAGAATGACTGAAAAGCAGGCAAAACAAGGAAGTATCGGTATGCTTGAAGGTGCTCAGGTAGTTCCTACTGCCATTGAGTTGATTAAATCTCAAATATAGCCAAACTGTTTGTCTTTTGCATATTCAGTGCTTTATCTCTCATTCTGTCTATATCAATGCGGTGATACATTGATGGAGAATCATTTAGTTTCTCTAAAACTCTCCGAAGCATTCCTATTCCAATGGGGACATCGTTTTTTTGTGCATGCGCAAACGCCACTGCCATCAAGATAATTCCTTGTACCAGTTCCTTCTCTCGTCCAAAACATTGTTTCCATACTCCCTCAAACGCTTCATGACTCTCCCAGAATCGCTCACTGTTAAAATAAAATATTCCATCTTGAATTCCTTGTTCTTTGTCGATCTCTTCTTCTATTACGTGTCTGACATTATCAATTGGGCCAATTGGTGCAAATCTGGCAACTAATTCATCGAGATCTTCTTTTTCTATTGCAACATCAAGCTCTACGAATTTTTTTGCAACTCTGGCAATTCTTACAGATGCATTCATATCTACTGCTAGTTCTCGAGCTTTGTATACTATCTCACGAGCATTTTCAGGTGCAAATCCTGTATTCTTCAAGTGGATCATGTATCGTTCCATGGGTTCTGTGAAGTTATCGGGAGTTAACCCCTAAACTTGACTTTGACATATCGACTATTCGGATTACCAATGGTGTGCTAGGTTCCGTCATCGCCGGCTCAAAAGTGCCAGACTGCGCTTCATATATGTCATCTCTACTACCCCTAAACCTAGGAGGCAGTTTGCGTGATATGTTCATGGCAGCGATAATATCTCTGTCCATAAACAAACCGCAATTATTGCACGACATTTTACGATGTTGTTGCATGTCCTCTTGGAGTTTCTTTCCGCATTGCGGACACTGCGTGCTCGTGCGTTTTGGATCTACAAATTCGACTGGAGGTAGCCCGACCCATTGGGCTTTGTATTCTATTTGGCGTTGTAACTCGTAGAATTGCCACCCGTTCAATCTACGTCTGTACTTGTTACCTTGACTGTTTCCTTTTCGGTACAGTTTTCTTATTCCTTTCAGGTTTTCCATGACGATTGCAGTCTTGTTTTTGACTGCATTGTCAATAATATGTTTTGAGATTCTGTGGATGTACTGCTTTGTTCTATTGCTCATTCGTCTCTGTCTTTGTTTCCAGAATTGACCTTTCTTTCTGCGATCATTTCTGTGGAATCCTGCTCTTGCATGTATTGTGTTCTCTTTGATTGACAGTAACTTGTTTGTCTTGTAGAATGTTACCATTTTCTCATTCCCACACGTCACATTTCTTAGGTTTCTGTCTATTCCCACTTTCTTGGTGCACTCGATCTCTTGCACTGTTTTTGAAACACAAAGACTGATGTTCAGAGCAGTCAATGAAAACGAGCGCACCGTCAAGGCGGGATCAGATAGGATTTTTTGGGTGTGATCGTTGAGTAAAATGTTGATTGGGTTATGTCTCTTGTATGGGATTGTTAGTAGTGCACCGTTGTGTTTTATGCCGTAACAGTTTGTCATAAAGGGATTTTTGACTATTAGATCTCTTATTCTGACACCTCGTTTGATTGATTGTTTTCTGTTTGATAACATGCCTGCAGCTCGTGATATTGCATTTAGTTTGTATGAAGACAGGATGTCATAATTACGTAATTCATGATAACATAACATGGACAACCTCTTCATATTGTGAGTGTCTTCTTTCAACCCTATCTTGATGCAATGATTGACCATCTTTGTGAATGTACTCATCATATCCATTAGATCAGAGTTTGGCGTATATTTCTGTGATATTGACTTTATCGCTTTCAACGAATATCTTACGGTTTAGAGGTTTATACATTTTAGGAATTGACATATAACTCCCGATAACTTCACAGAACCTACTCAATCAAGGTTTATATGAAATATATAGAGAGTTTCGATTACATGACTGCTATAATTGAGACTGTTGCGGACGTTGATAATAGTTTTCTATCTAGACGAGAACTTACATGCAACTTTGCTGGACTTGCTGGCAAGCTCAAGACCCTACAGGCAGTAGACATGATTAAAAAACAATTCAATCTAGATGACAAGATTGTAATCTCGATGAAGTTAAAAACACATGTTGGTAAATCTCTTGTTACAGGTACATTTTATGTCTATGATGATGAAAATTTGGCTAAAAAACATGTCAATCCTACAATATTCTCACGACTCGACAAGATAAAAGCAAATATGGCAGAAGAAGAAAAAGCATCTGCTGACGCTGATGCTAGTGACGCTGCTAGTGCTGACACTGCAAAAGATAGTGCTACTGACACTGCAAAAGATAACGCTGACACTGCAAAAGATAAAACATCAAAACCAGAGGATGGTTCATAATAATGACGGGTAAGAAAGGCTCTAGTCCTAGTGTCTACAAATATTTTAAAATTGATAACGATAAAATCTCTAGACTCAAAAAAAATTGTTCACGATGTGGACGAGGTATATTTATGTCCCAACATAAAGATAGACATACCTGTGGAAAGTGTGGACTAACCGAGTTTATACAATAGTATCTTTTTCCTGATTTACCAATTATATTATCTGACTCTGTGTCTGCATGTATTCAAAACCTGTCTATTATCTAGAATGTTTTCGTGGTTTTCAATATCGTGGTAACTGCTATCATATAACATGCTGTTGCTATTATCTCAGATAACAATGATGCTAAATATGCTTCTACTCCAATCTCAAGAAAATAGTACATTGTCGGCCATCGTATTACAAGATAAATTATCTCGCCTGTACCCAATGATGAGATTAAAACTAGTAGCTCTTTTTTAATTAGTCTTAAGCCCATTTCTTTGTAGCGTTCTTTGTTGTCAAAATAAAATAATAACGCAAAGGTGCCAAAAAAACTAGCATATCCGATACCTATTGTGATAGTTGTATTAAGATAGTTCTCGTATTCGCCTAACAGGTGAGCTGCTATTGTAGTTGGTATAGCTGATGCAATAAAACATATTATGAAATTTCTATTAATTTTTAGTAATTGTGAGTTTAATCTCATGGCCCAGCAACTAATATTTTACACCATTTGATAAACCCAACTATGAAGGAGAGATGCTCTTGGGCAAAAGATGAACCAAGCATCGCTTATCATGACAAAGAGTGGGGTGTACCAAAGCATGAGGATAAAATACTATTCGAGTTTTTAATATTAGAGGGGGCCCAAGCAGGTCTATCATGGACTACAATTCTCAAACGCAGATCTGCCTATCGAAAAGCATTTGCTGATTTTGACGTAAATAAAGTCTCAAAATACTCTCAAAAACGTGTACAAAAACTCCTCAAAGACGATAACGGTATTATTCATAATAAACTAAAGATCAACTCTGCAGTTAATAATGCACAACAGTTCCTCAAAATTCAAACTCAATTTGGATCTTTTGATAACTATCTTTGGGGGTTTGTTAATCATGTACCTATTAAACACAAGTTCCGTAACGCGTCTGATATACCTGCAACAAACGACATTTCTATAAAATTAAGCCACGATCTCAAAAAACGTGGATTTACCTTTGTAGGCCCAATAATCTGTTATGCCCTTATGCAAGCAATAGGGATGGTAAACGATCATACAGTCGATTGCTTTAGATATAACGAATCATAACCTGTTTCTATTTTTTTTCGACCATCTTTTTCCTTGCAGTTTCATACAAGTTCATTGGAACAATCTTGATTGTGCTCATAGATCCAATTCCTATACCTATACACAATTGTTCTACTTCGTGGGCATGCACTGCATCAACAATTATTATCCAATCGTGTTCTAGAACTGACATGTAAAAATCAACGACTTTTGTAATGTTGTATTTTTTCATCTCTAGGTCTATCTTGTCTTTTAACTCTACGAATATTTTTTGACTTGTCTTATTGTGCATTGGACATGATTCTGGACTGTGTGTTGCAAATATTCCAAACAGCATGAATTTCTATAAAATATATGACTATTAAATCTAATCTTGGCCTGCGTTACTCAATTATATCGTGTTTTTAGCATAATCATATAATGCATGCCAGGCTATCACAGTTTTCAAAGACTGCAGGACCCGGTATCTTGTTTGCAAGTACTGCTATAGGTGTCTCTCATCTAGTACAATCCACAAGAGCAGGTGCTGATTACGGCCTACTAATTTTGGGATTTGTAATTCTAGTAACAGTGATCAAGTATCCTTTCTTTGAATATGGATCTCGTTACGCTAACTCTACTCAAACTAGTTTGATTGACGGTTACAAAAAACTTGGCAAACCTGCATTATGGCTATATTTTCTAATCACTGTAACTACCATGCTGTTTGTTACAGGCGCCGTTGGGTTTGTTACTGCAGGATTTTTTGAGAATCTATTTAATCTTGATCACTTTGGTGCATACACGTTAATTGTCTTGTTTGCAGTATGTGTTGTAATTTTAGGAGTTGGGAGATATCGAGTCTTTGATAGTCTTATCAAGGTTATTGCCATCGTTTTGGTTGTATCTACAACATCTGCAGTATTGTTTGCGTTGTATAATGGGCCTATAGACCCGGTACCTGATTTTGTACCTGCTGATCTGTGGACTGTTTCTGGCATGTTCTTTCTGCTTGCGTTGATGGGCTGGATGCCTACTGCAATCGATCTCTCTACTTGGAATAGTTTGTGGACCTTGGAGAGAATTAAACAGACCAAATACATGCCAAAGCTCAGAGAGACTCTGTTCGAGTTTAAACTATCATACATAATAACTGGGATACTAGCTGCGATGTTTGTAACCCTTGGCACCTTTATCTTCTATGGTTCAGGTGAAGAGTTGCCAAATAATAACTCGTTATTTGCAAACAAAATAGTTACATTATACACTACAACTATCGGTGAGTGGAGCTATGTAATCATTGCAGCTTCTGCATTTACTATAATGTTTGGGACAATTCTTGCAGTTCTTGATGGTTATTCTAGGTCATTGCAACGAACCGTGGAACTGTTATTCTCTCGTCACGAACTCAAAATACACTCCAAGTTTAGACTACTCTATGTCGTCTTTTTAATTATTATTACAAGCGGATCTTTTGTAGTCGTATCTAATTTTCACAATAATCTAAAAGAGCTAGTTGATTTTGCAACCGTTCTATCGTTTCTTGTAGCGCCAATCATTGCCATCTTTAATTTCAAACTAGTTACGGGAACTTGTTTGCCAAAAGACGATCAACCATCTAAATTTCTAAAAATTCTGAGCATCTCGGGAATTGTATTTCTAACCGTATTTGCGGCAATATTTCTAATCCTCAAATTTGTTTTCTAAGCATTTAAATTCATCATTTTTTTATGATTTGCATGAAAATTTCCCCTAAAATCAAGAAGAGTTTAGATGCACAAATTGCGTTAGAATCTAACGCGTCAAACACATATCTATCTATGGCATCATGGTGTGAGCGAACAGGATATGATGGCTCTGCTGCATTCTTTTATAATCAAGCCGAAGAGGAGCGTCAACACATGATCAAGTTTATTCACTATCTTAATGATGTTGGCAGCACTGCTACTATTCCTGGCACAAAACCTCCTGCATCTGATTTTAAATCACTTGAGACGATAATAAAGACTGCACTAAACAACGAGAAGATAGTTACAAAAGCAATTCATAGCATTGTTGATATTGCACAAAAAGATCGGGATCATTCCACTTTTGCCTTTGTTGAATGGTTTGTAAATGAGCAAGTCGAAGAAGAGAAGCAGTTTGAAACAATCTTGCAAAAGTTTGACTTGTTAGGCCGAGACAAGCTTGCAATACACGAGATTGATAAAATTCTAGGAACATTACCAACTGCATCCGAATAACTTCACCGATTCTATTATTACATCGTTTCTAAAATAATTAATAGCACATAATTTTTAGTTGTTTTATGACTGTTATAGTTACTCGAAAACCAGGCGGTGTTACTCAACTGTTCAATACTGACACAGGCCGAGTTACCTACAAGTGTAAAGCAGAGTCATCTTTTATGCTGATTGAAGCGTTTGGCGGTATTGTAAAATTCAATCAAAAGGGTGCGGTTGCCACTGTCACAGGACATATTACATCACTTGAATCATGTGATGTAATTAAGAAAGGCCATCCAAATTATAGGGATGCTTTGATTGCTATAATTTCAGCTCACAAAGCTTTTGCAGAAAACATCTCAAACGCACACCAAAACAAGATTCAAGAACTAGAGCACAAGCTATCTAGTCTGTAATTTTTCTATCTTGTAATCTTTTCTTTGACCCGATTCAGTTTCATTACCTGTGTTTGATTTTTTTTCTTTAAAGTCTTAACCATAAATCATACAGTGCTCACACTCACAGTTCTCTACTTCTTTTGATTTTTTTAAGCATTTTTTGTGTTGACCTGCCTGACACTGTACGCAGATCTCATCAATGTTTGATACACTCGTATATTTCTTGGATTGATCAAAACCAAATCCTCCATCTTTAGGTCCTACCATACATCTGCTAAATCAACGCTCTATTTTTACTTCTCTAATTCATTACAGACTCTATTGTGTCTTTTAGCTCTTTTTTATGAATCTCGATTATTCCTCGTATCTCAAAGGCATCTACATATCCTCCAGCTGATGCGCGTGTTGCTTTTAACAAGTAGTGTAGTGCTCCTTCTTCAATCTTTCCTACATAATACCCATAAAGAAAATCTGTTTCACTACTACACTTCCAAATCTGTTTGACCCAAGGGAACGTCTGTTTTATCTCAGTTGGTATCTCTTTTATTCTGTTTTGAATGTACTGATCAAGTGAACGTCTGATTGCAGAATCTGCTAACATAATTGTATAATCTGAGTAGCACTATTACTTGTCTTTTTCTTCTTTCTCTGAATTGTTTTTTCTCTTTGGTTTGTTGTCCCACAGATGCATAGTGCCTCTAATCATAAAAGCCCCAACTATTATGGCCACGATTCCTCCAACAATAAACACAAAGAATCTTCCTATATCCTTGATATCTGCCATATACTATATTGTACCTATCCGATTATAACTCTCTCTGCATACTCTCATAGATTAAATAGTATAATTCTCCAATTTAACAATAACTTGCAATCTCCTGAATTTTTAAGTGTAAAATGACAACATTATTACCTGAATTTTTAACAATATGAAAAAATCTGGAAACATGCAATAATTATCTCCCTAACTTTACAGTCTTCTGAAAAACCCCGAATATTGAACAGTGTACTTGCAGCAGTAACCTTCATTATCTTGCCTTCCTTATCTTAGGCGTTGAAGATACCTCTCTTGCTGTCTGGAATATTTGCTGTTGTAATCCTGATGATGACCTCCGGACAGGTCGATGCGACTGTACCCTGTGCTATACACGATCTTGACATGACATGGCTTGCATCCGATAACATCTACACAGGCAAAGTCGTGGCAGTAACCCCACAGCAACCTGACCGCTCGCAGGGCGGTGACGGTACAGCTGATGTGGATGTGGAACGCAGTGTCAGAATCGATTTTGAGCTGGAACACGTCCTAAAGGGCTACCCACAACACACGTCGTGGCAGTACCATGTCCCGCCGGAGACGGATCGCCAGAATGGATTTTATACGGAAGGCGCGGATCACTACACGCTGGGTTCCGAGGTTTTTTACATTACCGACAGTAACGGGAACATAATATCTCACGGCGCATGCGGCATAGGGACATCAAAGGTAAATGACGGAGGATACTGGACGCTCCCCGACGATTTTTTTGACCATTTTGAAAGGATTTACGGATTTCCTCCTCCCAAAGACAACCCATGCTCCAATCCAGACCATGTCCTAGTACTGCGTGAGAGCGACAGGCTTGCATGCGTCAAGCCGTCTACCGCAGAAAAGAAGGTCTGGGACATCTTTGACATGAGGGAGTATCAGTCAGACGGGCCAAGCAGACATGTAGTCTATGACCCCCAGCAGTCCTCAAAACATACGAGAGTCATCAACGGAGAGACATACTCTGAGGCAGAAGTCATCCTGTCGAACATGCCCAAGATAGGGAAAACTGCCGAGATTACCATGAGATACACACATTTACACGAGTACAGCAACATCCCCTCAAATGTGCTGAAGAGCATCAGGATTTCACCAAACTTTGAGTTCGTGGGCGTGGACGAAGAGAACGTTCACACACACCAACAGACGCGAGAAGGTAACTTTTTACGAGTACACCGAACCGTTCATACCGCTTGAACAAAACCAGATCGATGCGATGTCTGCCACGGTCAGGGCTGTATCTGAGGGGTCTGCATGGGTTGCAGGCGGCGGCGCACTATATGAAGCAGATCAACACAGGGCCTATATTGGCACCACCCGACTTACCATGATTGTAGGGGCGGATCAGACACTATCTGTCAAGGACTACATCAGGGTAAGCAACCCGATGCCGGACATGTCAATGTTTAGGAGATAACCGGGGGGCGTCTGCTGTCAGACGCATCCTGACCTAGTGGTATGTGTACCCGACATGTACGCGCAGTTGCTGGTTGTAGTTATTTTTTCCATCTCTGTGTTCCTGCCGTGTCTTCTGTACATTGAACGACACGCAAATTGTGATCCAATCTCTCGTTGATTTTGAATCAAAAATCTAGATGTTGTCTAGTCCTGTTATATGTGTGCAAGAACGAATCTACTGTATGCAGGCCCCATACAAACACATGATCCCACTCACAGGCACAGACAGATACAATGATAGCCTTGTAATCAATGGTATGTCAAGGGTGGAACATATCAAATCTGATCCTATTATGTAGCATTTTTCGGCTCCATTACACCAAGAATGGCAATGTAAACAGGGCAGAATAGTATCTACCGTTTGGGAGATTCTGACATGCTGCCTGCGTAGCTTTGCAGATATGATGTCAGATGTTCTATGTGCAAAGTACTCAAAAAATATACTGCTAAATCTTCGGCGTTTTTCAACACCCTGTTAACTTAGGTTGTTTTGTTTGTCAAATTTGTGACTTTTCGCTACCTGCTAACTTAGGCGCTTTTCAAACTACTGATAAATCCAGTGTTAAAGTTACAAATCATCAATCATAATTATAGTACATTATACAGATTTTGGAAAATCTTGACTCTGAAAAATATATCAACGCAAGCACAGATTTGACTGTATACAATGACTGATACTGTATATGTAGATCAAAACCGCCGCCATTGCCTACTTGTATTGGATTAGGAGGCAGAGTTATCTGACAGAGTACATCGATAAACTTGTATTTGGACTAGTGTCACTAGTATTATACGATATATTGTCTTTAATCTAACATGACATCTACACCCCAGATTACCATGATGGTAATTCTGATACTCAGTGTAGGTGTGACTCCCGCACTTGCAAATACCAATGACATACAATCCCCAAATGCACAATTTGAATCAGGAGTGCCGATTGAAGAGATACAATGCCGTGATGATAGGATACTAATGCAGTCGCCCTCTGGTACGTTGGCATGTTTCTTTGTAGACTCGTCCCAGAATATACAAGAACGTGGATGGAATATAGTTCACATGGCAGGTGCAACAACACCTGATGTAAACGATCCAACCCCAATTATAATCCATTCACAACAGTCTTCAAATCAGATTAACAACATTACTGGAATTGGCAATGTTTATGTGCCTAATACTGCCCCATATTGCAACTTACCAAGTGCTTTTTCCATACAGGTTCCAAATACAGCAAAGGTTGGTGAATCATTTAATGCCACAATCACATCCTCTTTTGAATTGACGCAAGAAGAGATAGATGACTTTAACGAACATCATGGAACTAATTTTATGAGTGTTGATGAGATATGGAATGGTGCAAAAGGGTGTCGGTACAAGAGTTTTGGCATAGGAACGCCTTATAATTATGAACTATCAGGTAACAGTACAATTCAAAGTAATAGTACTCGTATAGAAACTGGATTCTATCCGCCTTACAACATATACTACCATGGCGTTCACATTAATCCTGAGATCGATGATCCATCAGTAACTTTTCAGATGACCATCTCAGAGCCTATCGTGTACAGGATGAGTGATATATATGATCCTGATAATGATGATTATTACAAATATGATTTCGGTAATTTTCAGATATATGCTAGAGATTCAACATCGCGTCCAGTTAGTACAATCTTCACATCCATTAGTGACGGGTATGTAACTTTATCAGAACATGAACCTACAAGATCCAGTATTGAAACTAGAGATGAATCCGATCCAAATAGACAGTTTATTCCATATGAAACCGAGCATACGTTTTATTATATTATGCCTCCTATCAATCATACTGAAATCGAGTCTAGAAACCAAAGATCCATAAACGATACATACTCTACAGTCCCCTTTGAATGGATAGCAGAATCGTTGGAGACTGAACCGTTCATAAACACGGATCCGGTAGAACTCATGCCAAGATTAGGATTGGATGATGCATACATTGAGAAATTCTTTAAAGCATATCCTCAATACCGACCTAATACACAATCCTTTATGCCTGTCTTTAATTGGATTTTGCCTTCGGCTTATGGACAAACAGTTCCTAACTTAGCCTACGTTGTCGGGTAAATTAAAATTCCAGATGAACCTAATAATTCCATTACCGCGCTTGGCAAAAAAAGCACCCAAGTTAACATTCGTTGCAAAGTCCCGAATTTTGAACAGTGTAAAAATAAAAGGCATAATTTTTTTATAAATATACTTCATATCAATCGTCAAAAATTTTTTTGAGAAACATTTAAAAAATCCGCAAATATCATAGATGTATGCATCAAAACAGTTCATTATCTTTTACAATTAATTATTACAAAACCAACATCAAACTCTGTAATTAACTATATCATGACTAAACTCAAACAAGTTGCCGCCTGGATTGCCATCATTGGAGGCGGTATTGGATTCTTCTTCTTTTCTATAGAGATGGCAGAACTCATGCGTTAATATCTAAAACAGGGTCTGTGCAATCTTAGAGTGGTAGGCACATTGATCCTATGTTGGTTTTTATCCTCCATTCAATCTATCTCATCTAGTTCTTTGATATAGTTCTCCATGTGGTTGCTTGACTGAACTAATGATAATGAAGAGCATGTTGGGATAACATGCTTGTATTCCATATAATTGACTGCCCAAATATACTCTGCATATGTAATTCTGGAATCAATCCGCCATACTGCGTGGTAGTTTCAAAATACTCTGGCATATCAAAGATCAATCTAAAATTAATCTCATCTAAAAGAATTAGACATGCAAGTATATGACTGATTTATCGGATCACAGGATTATACTTGGATTATATGAGAATACAAAACTTGGATATATCAAAATAGATCACAAATAATTCTCACTAACCCCACAACGCATTAACTAACATGAAACTTTTCAGAAGAATTCATAAAAAATATGGGACATGAATTTATCAAATATTTTGTTCCTGACCATGTTTGAGAAAATCAAGTTCATGGCAATCAATATATGTCAATTCTTTGTCCTTTTCATTTATTTCATAGATGAATTCAAATGCTAATCCCGCATAAATTTGAGCTATGTAATGACAGTCAGCACCACCACCATCTCTTCCGCAATCAACATAGCGTCCAGCATCTCGAGGATCTTCATGGTTTGCCACCTTTGATACTGCATTATGGATTTTGGCTTGTGTGCTGACAACAAGTATGGATGTCTGTTTGATAAAATCAACTCCATAACTGACTCTCCAATATTTCATAATCATCAACATCTTGAATAAAAATTTAGAGTGATAGCCTAATCCTCTATGTCCACAACCACTATTTTTCTCATGGTTCCATCTCTCTTTTTGTCTTCATACTTTTTCACTACAGCATCATGTCTTTCTCCCCATTGTTGTTGAAATGTTCTTTCATTCATGATATAGATATGTTATATACTATAGCATATTAACATATTGTTAGATGGGTTCTGTTAACTTACCGTCACCTGACTCTTGCTGTTAACTGTCGTCACCTAGACAACTAGAGAAGAAAGAGGTAGAATGGCAAGAGAAGCAGAAGCTTGAGACAGAGTTAGCAAAACTTGAGGTATAGATACCGTATTACGGTGCATATTGATCATCTAGAATTTTGCCTAGTAATTCAATACACCATTTTCCGTCTTTAGATTGAAAGTTCTCAATGACTATAGATTGACATTTACTCGTAGCTTGATATTTACCCATAGACTTGGCCCAAACTGGTTCATAGTTGTTTGAATCACAAAATAATGAACATTGATCATTAGACACTATCCTATCAGAATTCTCTGCCTCAAGCATCTGCTTCACTACCTCAAGTTTTGCTAACTCTGCCTCAAGCTTCTGCTTATCTATCTCAAGCTTCTGCTTATCTATCTCAAGCTTCTGCTTATCTGGAGACTTTTCAAAATTATTAGATTCGTATTCATATTCTTCTATATCTTCCAGAAACCATAGAGGTGATGCTGCTCCGCTAAGAATTGGAGCCAAAAACCAAACCACTGATATGGTAACTCCTAGAATAAGGCCCTGTTTCGCCATCTGTGAGTTCTTTTTACGTAATACCAAAAACATAATTACTCCGCCTAGAGCAAATAGAAACACTGGTAAGAGATACCAAGCCTTTGAGTTTTTTGGCGGTTCTGACATACTTTGTCATTAGTCTAACGAAACTGTATGTGGGATCCCAAAAGTAGTTCGCCCCTCTTCAAAACTTGGAGATGTTTGCATGTATGATGTTCTAGAGTGATGTATAACTCTCTTGCGCTAAATTCTGCTGTACAATTCATGAATTTTATTCATTTCCACTCCACGCATGACAACTATTCAAAAAATTATGTAGTGTCCACTAAGAATAAAACATCCGTTTTAATGTCATAATGTTACTCTACACTGTACTTTTGACCTGTTTGACTATCTGTCACCGTCTTGCCAGCAGGCGGCATCTTTCTCTTAAATGCCTGTACCGGAGTCTCTAGATTGTCCCAGTCAAGTGACATATGCGGCCTGTTGTAGTTGTACCATTCCATGAACCGTTCCACGGGATCCTTTGCAGATGCGGTGTAAAACGGTCCTCCCACGCTAGAGTTCTCTGAGGTATCACGTCGAGTCTTGCCAGCTGAAGCACCTTCAAAGTGGCCTAGTTTGCGCTGTATCTCTCCGTGCAGGCGTTCTAGTTTGCCATTTGTCTGTGGATGTCGTACACGTGCCAATATGTGTTTGATGTCAAGTTCCACCAGTCTTTGTTCAAATTTGGAGACTCCCTTCTTCTTGACCTCAGACTCTGTGGCATAGAACTGGGTACCACGATCTGTCAGGATTGATGCTGGTTTGCCGTGATTTTTTATGGCCTCATCAAGTACCTTTAGGGCGTTTTCTGTGGTTGCCTCTGCAAATACCCCAAAACCAGTCACAAAACGTGAAGCGTCATCCTGGTAACACAGGAACCATCTGCCATCGTCAAGATGTTTGAAATCAGTATGCCACAGGGAATTGGAGTAATCTCGTTCCCACCTAACCCACTTGCGCCTCTTGCCCTTGTTTGTACTGGCATCTACATAATCTGCATCTTTCAATACTTTGTGTATAAAGTTGTGCGCAATATACATTCCTACAGATGATCTTATGACGCGCTCCAAGGTTGCAGCTCCTCGAATCTCGTTTGATATTGCTGAGAGAATCACAGAGTGTTCTAGTCGTCCGGGTGCACTCTTTTTTGGTCTTCCCATTGGGACAGGATATACTATCTTGTCTGCATCTTTGTATCTCTTGTGCAGCTTTTGAACCCATCTGACAGAGACGTTCATCTTTGCTGCAATCTCTTTGTTATTTGCAGTATCTTTACGCTTTTCTTTGATAATCCATTCCACTTTGGCTTGATCAAGTTTTTTCATTACTCGTACTCTCCGTCTTCCTATATAACGCCACACAGTAGAGCGTCTCCATCTGCGGACCCACACACCACTGTTTCCAGTAATGGACAAGTTGGCTGTGTCTTTCATAGATTTTACATGGGATGCCATGCCGCTGAAAAAATCGGTCATGGAACGCGCCCACCTAGGTTATGAGCCTGATGTGAGGGGTGAACTACTTTCAGGACAATACACTAACGAAACTGTATTTAACATTTATTTTATTGAAAAAGGAAGTGTAAACGTTTACGTTTCAGGTTCTTTTTCTTGATTAGGAAGCATAAATCAAAAAAATGTACCAATTATTTAAAAATTCAGTGTAGATGCTGAACAGATCAAATCCCTTGACCGATCAAATCCTTTTTTCTACAATAACTACGATTATATATTAACCGTAATTGAATTCAGTGATATTGAATCATAATTTAGATGGATTTGCAGTTTATCGCAACAAACCAAAAGTTGGAGATATCAAGATTCATAAAAGAACGTGTCCTTACTATACACGCAGAAAACAACCTACAGCTAAAAATTCAGATTGGCATACTGCATCAACCCTTCAAAAGGTCTACAAGATAGCAGAGTGTTTAGCTGAAAAATATGGGTATGAAAACCCACCCCGTGATTGTGAATACTGCAAGCCCTCATCAATCCCATGACTTATCATGATTATTCCTTTACAAGCTCTAATACTATCTGACCAGTTTTAATTTCCAAAGTCCATTTTATTCTGTTGTCAGTGGTTATATCTAGCATCTCTGCAATGTCCTTGGGAATCGTACACCGTACCGTCTGGTTCTTGTTTGCAATTACAACATTTGAATACTTTACTAGGTTTTTCATACTAGGTATTATGACCTGTTATATTTATGCCTATATTAAAGGGCATAAGTTATATAGGCATTAATATGCCTATAATGTACGAATCGAAGACAGGCTAGAGGTCAAATCATAGCAGAGAGACAAAACCAGATAGAAAGGGTTGATGATAGCCGTTACTTTGTAAAATCACAGTCATCAGAGAATACCTATGAGATAGTATCCACAGAGGCAGGTTGGACATGTCAGTGTCCAGATCATCAGTTCTGTAAAGTATGTTGTAAACATATACACGCAGTTGAAATTAGTCTTAAGATTAGAGAAGAGGTAAGACAGAATATTACAGTAGTTGATGAGATTACAGTTACATGTTGCCAGTTCTGCAAGTCAGAAGACATCAAAAAGAAAGGCATCAGAAAGAACAAGACCCACTCTATACAGAAATACCAATGTATGAAATGCAAAAAATATTTTTCATTCAATCTTGGATTTGAAAAGATGCACGCCTCACCCCAGGTTATTACAAGTGCCATGCAACTGTACTTTACAGGCGAATCCATTAGAGGAGTACAAAAATTTCTAAAGTTACAAGGTGTCAACATGAGCCATATCTCAATATACAACTGGGTAAAAAAATACACCAAACTTATGGATAATTACTTGTCCACTATTACACCGCAAGTAGGTGAGAAATGGCACGCAGATGAGGTATGGCTCAAAGTCAAAGGAGATCGCAAATATTTGTTTGCCATGATGGATAACGAGACAAGATTTTGGATTGCTCAAGAGGTAGCTGATAGCAAGTTCAAACATGATGCACAAAGTTTGTTAAAGATGGGTAAAGATGTAACAAAGAAAACTCCAAGTGTTTTTGTAACGGATGGTCTACCAGCGTATAATGACGCTTTCAAAAAAGAGTTTGCACCAAAGAATTTTTTACACAAGCCAAGCAAACACATCAAAGAGGTACATTTCAAAAACCAAGTAGCAAACAACAACATACAGGAAAGGCTAAACGGGGAGTTCAGAGACCGTGAGAAAGTGTTTCGTGGACTCAAAAAAGATGATTCTCCTGCAATAGACGGCATCAAATTATATCATAACTACATAAGACCCCACATGAGTTTGGATGGAGATACGCCAGCTCTTAGAGCAGGAATCGACATCAAGGGCGACAATAAATGGAAAACTATCATTCAGAACGCTTCGCTTTATAGGGAAAATTTCGCCTCGCTTATCCCTCAATAAGTTGATAGAGATCAAAACCCCACATCGCATTTACCTTCTATCAGTTTCCCTCTTTTTAGATCTTTTACAAGTTCTTCTAATTCATCTTGAAAGTAAGTCAATTCTTTTATGATATTACAGCGTTCATTTTCATACTCATTGTAAAAATCATTCAGTGAATCATCTTCTTGCATCTCTTTCACTAACTTTTTGTATGTCTTAAAATCTATCTTACTGTCAGAGTTCACGGTGATGTGAGGATTGTCAACATACCACTGCGAATAAACGAATTTGTTTCTGCCTGATTTATTACAAACCAAAGAGTCCAAAGCATGTCTTGAAAAGCCGTCTAGATTATTGAAATATTTCATCATAAATTTCACGATATAATCCATGTCGTAAAAATCTGAAGATTTTTTTCCTAGTGCGAAACTTTGCAGGGCAGGAAAGTAGCGATGCATTTTTTCCTTTATTACGCCTTCAAGCCTTTCCTCAATACCAGTTTTGCTGTTGAGTTCGTCCAACATGGTTTTTGTGTTTTCCCAATGCTTGTAGATAGGCTTGTATTTCCTATGCTTCTTAAGATGTTCTAATGCAGAGTCATAGTGAAGATAAGCAGGATGATCTCCTAGTTGATCTTCATATATTTGCTCAACATGCACACCATCTAATAATTCTTCCACAATCTGGCCCGCCACTGGTTTATATTCTGTTGGAAACCTTAGAAAACGTTTCCATAGTGAATCGTTCCGCCTACCTTGTTTAATTCCAACACGTGTAAGTAACATGTAGACTTTACAAATATTTTTCGTGTGTTCTTCTTTCGTACTATATGGTATGCCGTCAAAAAAATACTGCTTAAAAATAAGCATCATGACTCCAGCTGCTACAGGTGCAATTACTACAGTTGTAAATTCGTTTACGTCTGGTAATATTATTGGCAATGACAGAGATATGAATATACCTGCGACTATCGTCCATAGAATCCAATCTCTTTTTTGCATTTCTTATGAAGTATGATCTAGATATAGAGTTAATCTGCGTTTCCATCATATTTTATCCTCCTCTTTCGAACCAGATCTCAGGTGACGACACTTAACACGATTAATCAGGTGACGGTAAGTTAACAGAACCTAAGAATTAAAAAACAACACTAATTTTCTCAAATACTAATTCGATCAAAAAAGATAACAAGGAATTGTTATGCTAAATAGTTCCGCAAAGAACTTGCAGAATTTCTGAATTATTACAACTTTTGTACAAAAAATCGGGCTTTTAAACAAATTGAACACCGTGAGTATTGACATTAGACAATACTTCATTTCATATTGCAAAAGCTAAGAAAAATGATGAATTTTATACTCAACTAACAGATATTGAAAACGAATTATACCATTATAGAAAACATTTTGAAAATAAAATAGTTTATTGTAATTGTGATGATCCTACTGTATCAAATTTTTTTCACTATTTTTCACATCAATTTGAAACTCTAAAATTGAAAAAAATAATTGCGACTTGTTACAAAAATCAACAAATGTCATTGTTTAGTAAACATGATTCTAAACGTGCTATTTATTTAGAATATAATGGAGATAAAAACGATAATCGTGTGCCTGATATTAATGAAATTGATGTTATACCATTAAAAGAAGATGGAGATTTTCGTTCTAAAGAATGCGTTGATTTGTTAAAACAAGCTGATATTGTAGTTACTAATCCACCATTTTCTCTATTTAGAGAATATGTTGCACAATTAATAGAATGCCACAAAAAATTTTTAATTATTGGAAATAAAAATGCAATATCATATAAAGAAATATTTCCATTAATTAAAGACAATAAAATTTGGCTTGGATATACTAGTAAAGGTGGAATGAGTTTTATGAAAAAAACTCAAGTGAACATTAATGGTAAAATTGACAATAAAATAGATTTAGTTTCTATTGGTGCAGTATGGTTCACTAATTTAGATTATGACAAACGACATGAAGATATTATTTTATACAAAAAATACAGTGAATCTGAATACCCAAAATATGATAATTATGATGCTATTAATGTAAATAAAACAAAAGAGATACCTATGGATTATGATGGTGTTATGGGTGTACCAATAACTTTTATGAATCAATACAACCCTGACCAGTTTGAAATTTTAGGTCTAAGTCGTTATTTTAAACATGGATATGATCATTGTGAAGATCTTGCTGTTAGTGGAAAAGATGTCTACATGAGAATTATGATTAAACACAAGAGGTTCAAAAAATGAAAATAGACCTAAAAGAAATAACCATTAGAGAACTGTCAGAAAATTATGAGGATAAAGGAAACGATGGTGTTTTTGGATTTGATGGAAAACTAGACATTAGACCACCGTACCAAAGAGAGTTTGTTTACAAAGAAAAACAACGCGACCTAGTAATAGACACAGTTACCAAAAACTTTCCACTTAATGTCATGTATTGGTTTGTTCAAGATGATGGAAAATTTGAGATTATTGACGGGCAACAAAGAACAATATCAATATGTCAATATGTTAATGGTGTATTCTCATTTAATAAAAAATATTTTGATAACTTAAAAAAAGATGAACAAGACAAGATTCTTGATTATGAATTTACTGTTTATCAATGTGAAGGAGACGATAGTGAAAAGTTAGAATGGTTTAAGATAATAAATATTGCAGGCGTAGAACTAAAACCACAAGAACTTAGAAATGCTGTTTACTCTGGAGCATGGGTTACTGATGCAAAACTACATTTTAGCAAAAACGGTTGTGCTGCCTATAATTTGGCTAGTGATTATATGAAAGGCGTGCCTATCCAACAAGATTATTTGGAAACAGCTATAAAATGGAAATCAAAAAATAACATAGAAGACTATATGGGTAAGCACCAACATGACCAAAATGCCAACGAATTATGGAATTATTTTCAAGGAGTGATTAATTGGGTTGAAAGCACATTTACTGTAAAGAGAGAGAAAATGATGAATGGCATTGAATGGGGTCCACTATATGACAAATACAAAGATACGTTGTTTGATACTAATAAAATAGAAGAAGAGACACAAAAACTAGTCAAAGATCCAGAAGTACACAAAAATAAAGGAATTTATACATATTTGTTGACACGTGATGAAAAACATCTTTCACTGCGTACATTTTCAGATGAAGAAAAACGACTAGCATATGAGACACAAAACGGTGTGTGTACCATGTGTAAAGAAGAATTTGAGTTTTCAAAAATGGAAGGTGATCATATCATACCCTGGAGTAAAGGTGGAAAAACAGAACAGGATAACTGTCAAATGCTTTGTTTGGCGTGTAATCGTTCTGGAAAATAAAATCTATTTTTTTATTTAATGGAATAACATTTTTGTATTTTATGACAGTTATCCTTTATAACGCAGTGCCACATGCACTACACAAGCAGTCAAACCCTCACACGTACTATTGGCCATGATCTTAAAAGAAGAGCAGGCTCATTCATCTATTCGTATCGGTTGCAGCAGATTCAATACGGAAGAAGCGATCAATATTACAGCTGATGAAATCTTGGCTTGCATAAAATTATTGAGTCAAATGACTCAAAATGAATCTGAAATAACTATTAATGAAAAATAACGACCCGTTTTGTGCACCAAAATCTACGCAAGAGTAATAAGGTACATGATTTTACATACATCCAGTATGAAATCCAGTCCAAAAATTCCCCTTAAACTAATAAAACAACATGAAAAAGTAGCAATAACAACTAGATAAATTCGGTGTTAAATCATTATATCATGATAACCATTGAAATTAAGAATTTTATCAATTCGCAGAAGCTAGGTTATGTGGCAACAGTTACGCCTGATGGCAGGCCCAATATCTCACCCAAGGGCACTATAATTGGTTGGACATCTAATTTCTTGGCATTCGCAAACATTCGCTCCCCTGACACCGTGCAGAATCTGCAAGATAATCCCCATGTAGAGATAAACGTCATTGACCCTATCCTTCGTAAAGGCTATCTATTTGAAGGAACCGCCACAATCCTTGATAGTGACACTCCTACATACTCTGACATCTTGCGCTACTATAGAACACATGGAATTAAAAGCCCCATCAGTTCCATCGTTCTAGTTGATGTCTCACGCGTATCTTCTGTCACCTCTCCACTATATGATATGGGCATCTCAGAGGATGAAATGAGGCTGAGGTGGAGAACGCATTTTACAAATTTATGATTTATCCGTCTTTTTGTTAATTAATCTCTTCAACTCTGCTTTTGTCTTCTCGTGAGCTTCTCTCTCTTTCTTTAATATTATCTGAAGCGTCTCTAGCTCTTTTTGTGCTACACCCAGTTTTACCTTTAGTGATTTTACCACTATGCTTGCCGCTTTTATCACTCCTGCAGAGCTCTGTTGATTCTCCAACACATTGTCTTTTTTTGGTTTTTCTATTGTTGCTGTTTCTGCATCCTTGCTTTTATCCTTCTTGCTATCCTCTTTTTTCGCCTCATTCTCAATAACATCTTTTGTTTCTACCATCTCTTTTTGCGTAATTTGTAGTTTGGAATCTATTTTACTCTGTTCTGCTTTGATTTGATCTTGCTGCTGTTTTATTCTTGCTAATCTCTCTACTTCTTGCTTGATCTGTTCTTTTATCTCCTTGTATCTCTTCTCGTCTTTGTCGTATTCTTTTACGATTTGGTCATGTTTTTTAACTGCCTCGTTATACTCTTTTGTACTTTTTTCATTTTTTAGTATAACCTCTTCATATCCTTTTGAAATTCTATTATAATTCTCTGCAGCTTGTTGATTCTTTTTTACGGCCTCATTGTATCTATTTGTGATCTCTTCTAGCTCATCTTTAATCTTTGTACATTCTTCTTCTGTTTTGTAAAATTGTTCATTTAATTTTAAACCCTTCTCTATCTCTTCTCTCTTGTTCTTCTCTCTGGTTTCCTTGTATTCTTTTTGGGCAATTTCCAACTCGATCTTTTTTTGATTAAGCTCTTTTTTTACCAGCATCAAATTGCTGACTGTCGTATTGTACTCGTCTTTTATTATCTGCAATTTATTACTGATTTCTTCCATCTCTTGTTGTCTTTTTTGTATCTCTATCTCTTGCTGTTGATTCTCTCTTTCTTCCCTATTTTGCTCTTCTATTGTTTTGTAATCTTTTTTGTTACCTTGTTTATTTTTTGATACCGTCTCATCTGATCTATCTCTTTTAAAAAATCTCATATCCTTTCTCTCTATTTCTTTAAAGATAACCTTTCTCTATCTTTATTTTCTGCGCCATTTGAAGAACTTCAAGTAAAATCCTATGATTCCGATGATTATTCCTCCAATTAGCGCAATCGTGCCTAGCTCACGCATATCTCCGTAGATATTTGGCGCCAAAAATAGTAGCAATGCGCCTAGTATGATGAGGGCAAATCCTCCATTATTTCTTGATCTGTTATGATCGCCGTGAACCATAATACTATGTTATATGTTTTGAGAGTATATTTGCTGTTTGTTCTAGCCCAATATCTGTGATAAACGGTCCTATCTTCGGACCTCTTGACGTTCCTAGTATTATCTGGTATAATATTTTAAAGAAATCTTTTGGTTGTATATCATTTGATTTTGCAATCTGATATATTGTATTTTGTACATCTTCAGACATGTCTTGTTTCCTTAACGCCTCTACTAGTAGATGTAATGCCTTTTTTGTTGAATCGTCAATCTGTATCTGTATCTCTTCTTTCAAGTCAAACTCGTCTGAAAAATTACCTGCAAGTTCAATCGTGTCTTTTACTTTTGGTTCCGGATTTTTAATCACATTATAGTCTAATAGCTTTTTAGTTATTCTTTGTACTCTGTCTTCTTTGAAAATTTTTGCAAGTTCTACTATCAATCTATAATTAATATGTGTACTGGCTTGTTTTGGAGGGTTCAGTAAATTTACATATTCGTAAAGCCCTTTTGCTTTTATCAACTTTGCTTGATTATCTATCTTGATTCGTCCAAAGTAAATGTCCTCTAATTCATTGTATTCATTCATTAATGATGGAATGTCCTCGAATCCTAACTCTCTTGCACCTGTAATTCTCTTGTACAATAACAACAGAATCGATTCAGGCGTGCCAAATTCCAACCATTTTTGTGCAGTAATTACATTTCCTAGAGATTTTGAGATCTTTTTTCCGCCCTTGTCTAAAAACATCTCATATTTTACGTGATGTGGGGACGGAGTTTTTAGAATATTCTCTGAAACCCAGTCGTTTACTTTGACTGAATCCATGATATCTTTTCCATAGGCTTCAAACCTTATTTGAAATGCTGCCCATCTTGCTGCAAATTCTACCTTCCATGCTAATTTTCCGAGATCTTTTGTAATATCTGCCTCTCCTTGATGGTTACATCCTTTGATGATATTCGAGCCAATCGTTGTATCATGACAGTTGTACCTTATTTTCTTTTCATCTGGTATGTACTCTATTGCTTCTGCTGTGTATAGGCGATTACAATTTGTACAAACTGGAAAGTAGGGTAGGTATTTTTGATATTTTTCTTGTCCTACCATCTCTGAGATCTGGTCTCCAATCTCTGCACTGTTTTGAAGTATGATGTGAATTTGTTCCTGTAAAAGTCCCTGCCTGTACGTATCAATTGCTCTTTTAAACTTGTATTTTATTCCGATCCTGTCTAGCCCGTCTAAAAGAATGCTGCTCATATGCATACCGTACGAATCGTGACATCCGTATGGGTCAGGAATCAGTGACACTGGTTTTGCAATATGCTCGTTAAGCGAATCAGGCAGCCCTTCTGGAACCTTTCTTAATCCGTCTAGGTCGTCTGAGTACGCAATCAGTTCTGATTTGTAGCCTAAATTCTCTAATGCTAGTTTTACCCCGTATGCTCTTACTGCATCGCCTAAACTTCCTATATGTGGAATTCCTGACGCACCTAATCCGCTCTCCACCTTTAGAATATCGGTCTTTCTGCCTAGTCTCTTCTCCCGCTCTAATAATTCAAAAGCTAGTTTATCTATCCATGTTCCCTTGCCGATGATTTTTTGCTCTGGCATCTTTTTCACTAATTCAGTATTTTTCCCATGTATGGCCCATATAACGAATACCCTAGCTTTTGATAGTATTCTCTTGTGCCCATTGCGCTGATAACTAGAATCTTTTTTGCATCCCACTCCTCTCTTGAGATTGTCTCTGCTTGCTCCATCAACCTTCTTCCTAATCCTGAATGCTGTATCTGGTCGTCTCTTTTCTCACCTATCTTCAATGACTGTCCATATACGTGAATCTCCCTTACAATAGATGTGTTCTCTTGTTTAATTTCGTCTCTATGGGCATCAATACTTGGTCTTCGCAGTCGTAGAAATCCGTAAATTGACTCGTTTTTGTCTTCAAATGATAGAAACACCTCGTCACCTCCAGATGATCTGTAATCAATTCTGTCCAGTCTTATGTCGTTGCTGTTTTTTGTTATCTTGTTTGATAATCCTGCCTCTCTGCACCTGATACATCTGCATGATAAATTCTGTTTAGTTAGATTCTGCTGTACAATTTGTCGTAGATTTCCTGACTTTGGTCCTGCAACTATCTCTTGTGGCGATATCTCTCTTTGCACTCTCATAATTCTTACCCATTTTGGAATATTCTTCTTTGCCTCTGTTAGCACATTAATCATGTCTTTATCCGAGTATGGTGCGTATCTGCCTTCTTTGTACTCTTTGTACAGCGGTGTATTCTCAATTACTAGCGATGGATAAATCTTTAGCATGTCAGGACATAGTTGCGAATCTGTAAATAATTTCCTAAAATCTGCAATGTCTTCATCTGGTGTAACTGTGGGCAGTCCCGGCATCATATGTGCTACAATTTTGTATCCTGCATCCTTTGATATCTGAAACGATTCTGTGACGTCCTTGTATGTGTGGCCTCTGTTGACTATCTTGTATACTCGCTCTTGTAATGACTGAACTCCTATCTCTACTCTGGTGACTCCGTAGTTTAGCATTAGATCCACATGTTCTTTTTTTGCATAATCAGGTTTTGTTTCTATCGTGAATCCTACGTTTCTTATTGTTGCATGTTCGTTGTTGGATTTTGCCTCCTCTAAGCTTGTCGAGATTGTTCCGTTGAGTGCATCATAACATGATTTTATGAAATTTCTTTGATAGTCTTTTGGCATAAACAGAAACGTTCCTCCAACTATGACAATCTCCATCTTGGTTGGGTCATGCCCAAACGCAATCAGTTTTTCAAGTTTTGATGTGATCTGTAATCTAGGATCAAACGCATTCTCGATGGCATTTAATGATGATGGTTCTTTTCCAGTGTAGCTATTAGGTGAGTTAAACTCTATTCCTCCCGGACAATAGGTACAGCGACCATGCGGGCATGCATACGGCTTTGGCATTAATGCTATTACTGCAACTCCTGATGCCGTCTTTGCTGGTTTTCGTATTAACACCTTTTTTAGTTTGTCAAAATCTGTTTTTTTTGCTACAGACAAAATTTCATAATTTTTTGGAATTCTAACTAGTGCGTATTTTGTGCAAACTTTATTGATCTCTTCTTTTACTTGTCTCTTGTTTGGTTCTTTTATTGTCAGGATATTTTGGGTTATTTCATAACATGCTTTGGATAAAACTGGATCTAATCTGTTCATAGATGCGTTCGTTATACATGAATATAGATTCCATAAATAATTTGGGATCAGATTTTAGGCTTATCTCTTTTTTGATCTGGTCTTCTTTTTTGGTGCTGCTTTTTTGGCAGTTGTCTTTTTTCCTCTTACTGCTTTTTTGGTCTTTGACTGCTTTGCTTTGGCAGTTGTCTTTTTTCCTCTTACTGCTTTTTTGGTCTTTGACTGCTTTGCTTTGGCAGTTGTCTTTTTTCCTCTTACTGCTTTTTTGGTCTTTGACTGCTTTGCTTTGGCAGTTGTCTTTTTTCCTCTTACTGCTTTTTTGGTCTTTGACTGCTTTGCTTTGGCAGTTGTCTTTTTTCCTCTTACTGCTTTTTTGGTCTTTGACTGCTTTGCTTTGGCAGTTGTCTTTTTTCCTCTTACTGCTTTTTTGGTCTTTGACTGCTTTGCTTTGGCAGTTGTCTTTTTTCCTCTTACTGCTTTTTTGGTCTTTGACTGCTTTGCTTTGGCAGTTGTCTTTTTTCCTCTTACTGCTTTTTTGGTCTTTGACTGCTTTGCTTTGGCAGTTGTCTTTTTTACTTTGCTTTTCTTTCTTTAATTCCAGTAATTCTGAGTTGTCTTTTTTGCATGTTTTACCTTTTTCTTCTTTACTGATTTTTCTACTACTGCATCTTTTTCAATAGTTTCTTGTTCTGCTAGTTCTTTCTTTAATTCCAGTAATTCTTGATATATGGATTCTATCTCTGCTTTAATGTTCATTTTATTCATGATATTGCTTGTTTTTGACATACGTTGACATGTAAAATATTTTATCTAATTTAAGATTTATGGGGTTCTCAGTTAGCTCAGAAGTAGATGAAATCTGGACACCTGTCAAATGGAGAATCTGTGGCAGATCACATGTTTAAAACTAAGACGAAGATCATTCTATACGATCATACACCATCTGAATGTCAGAACAGTATAGTGTGCTACATACGATTCTCACAGGCGGCAAAAAACGTGCAGATATGAATTGCAGGCAGGGAGACATTTCCATAGTTGTTAGACGATGCAATAAAATCAAAATTCAAGGCGTGCAGATGGAGGATGGCAGGCAGGGAGACATTTCCATGAGTCTGTTGATGTGTATCAGAAAGCGACAGCAGAAATCAAATGTAGTGTTTGAATTCAAGATGGCAAAGTTAGAGAAAGAGAATTTGAGACTGTAAAGGTCATTATGGAATACGGAGCTTGGACCACACAAAAAACCCAAGTTGCAGCAGACAGTCTAGTGAGTTATTGCATATATGACATGGTAGTGGCGATGTCACAACAAGTGACATCTTTGGAACCTGCAAGAGAGGCCTCAGGCGGTGGTTCTTCATATCTACCGTTCCATAAAAGAGTGTGCATCATTATAATTATCTTCATGTCAGTCTGCGTGATTTTAGAATAGATGCCGCCTGATACGGATTAATTGTTGGTCAGCTCGGCGTTTGCAAGAACCCAAGAGTTGAACAAGACAAGTGAATACATAAAACACAGTGTCCGGACAGTGACACTCCTGCTGCGCGTTCTTACCCTTTGGTTTTCTACCATTCTAAAACCCGTCTCTATCATACATCTCTCGGCGTAGCGTTTGACATCGATGTCAAGTCTGTTTGTAGCAAACGCAATGTATTTTTCTTCTGGTTTTTCCACACAGGACTCACTCTCGCTCTTCTTCTTCTTCTTCTTGCGCTTCTTCATAATACTTGCATACAATCATCCGATATTCCAGTTACTTCTGAGCTAACTGTTTACACTGTTAAATTTAATAGATAGAAATATTCTGAGTTTGAAACAGTGTATAAACAAATAACATTAAAATAAGAAATTATATTATTTATATTATGTCAGAAAAATTAAGAAAATTATTAAACATAGATGATTTATGGGATGTTGAATCAATTGATAAACGACTATACGAATATAGAGAATTAATTAATTACGGTAGTGATTGGATTCTAAAAATAAACCCAAAAATAGATATTTTAAACGAAAGAAGACGTACACTTGAAAAAAAAAAGAAATTAACTCAATTTAATTTTTAATTACATATTTATTTTCAACTTTGTTATATATTTCAGCTGCCATTGTTATGCCGTCCTTTATATCCTGGTCTGTAACTTTATTATTATTATTATTATTATTACATGTTTTTGACGATTTGAATGATCCTCTCCATGTAGATATCCTACTAAAATCATAATCAAATTTATTTAATAACAATTTATTCATTTTGTCCAAATCACGCATAAATTCATAATTAGTATGTTCATATGTCAACATTGCCTTTATTGATGAATTGATAGAATTATAAATCATAGGACATGACAATATATGGTTATCAAATCTTATCGCATCTTTCAGTTGTGATTTTGCCTTTGCAATCCAGTATTCTGTTTGTTCATTATGTCCTGCTATTTTATTATCAACGTTACCAATAAGCTGATCAGAATTATCACGTTCGTATAATACTATGCCTTCACGTATAGCATAATATTGAACGGTTCCTGGTATTTTTCCATGTTGTTTTATAGTGTTAGGCGTTTCAACTACTACATCTGTATTTTTTCCATTAATCATATCTTTTATGTCACACCATGTCTGTAGTCTATATTCAGTGTATTCAGATATGTCAGACTGTTCATGGACTTTTTTACCTTTAGGAGGACTTTCATCTATAATAACCAATAAATCAATATCACTTGATTCATTAGCACTCATATTAGCTTGAGACCCAAACAAAATTAATTGTATTACATGAGATTCATTTTTTTTTATTTGATCTACAAGATTATTTAATATTGGTTTTATTTGTGGATTGATTTTTAATTTCATGTTGTTTATTTAGATAACATTAAATTATTTATATTTATTTTATAAATAAGGTTCTGTTGCGTTCATGAGGGGCAATTCTTCCTGTTGCGTGTCGAGGGATAAATTTTTTGATCATGCCTGAATTTGACATACTAGATATTTATCTCCATCAATATTATATTCTAGGACAAATGTGACATATTTGATATTAGAGATTATGGGTAATCTAGATTATGCATAATCTATTCAAACCTAACAATTGATCAATTTTAGTACTAGGACAAATATTGATGATCATTTAGTTCTATATCATACTAAACTAACGTTAGTGCGGCAGAAATTGACATCAAGGGCGACAACAAATGACTTACCATAATTCAAAATGCAAGTAAGAAAAACTAAATCGGATTCTTAAATTTTTCATTTATTTCTTCAGGGGATAATATTGTACCAAATAATTTTTTGTATCTTGCCAATTCCGCTTGGAATAATCTTGACCAACCTTTGAGATTTATTGGTGACAAGTTTAATGTGCACTCAATCTCTCTATTGATTATCGCTTTGGACATTTTGAATTGATTGCCTTGTAATGCCTTTTGAAGATCAGGTGAATCATGTAAAATTACTAGTTTCATTCCATCATAATTGAGGTCTGAAACCTGTCCAGTAAATTAATTTCCTTAAAAGTTGGGCTTTGACTTGTTTGGATATCCGGCGCTTCAGACAATGTCGTTTATGTAAAAAAACCATGTATAACTTTTTAAAGTTAGCTAGCCTCGAAACATCAGACAGTTAACATGAATAAGATCATGGAATAACACTCGATAGTTAACATAACCGAGATTTCAAGCCTGACCTCTCTACACGCAACAGGAAGAATTACCCCTCATGAACGCAACAGAACCTTTATTTTTATTTTTATTTTGGCTCTTCTGTTATCACACTTGATGTCTCATCCTCACCACCGTTGTCTTTTTTTTGCTCTTTGCGGTATTCCATCTTTAACCATATTGGCGTAATTATAGTCGTGACTGCTACCATGATGACTATAGTAGAGTATACTTCTGAGGTTAGTATTCCTGCAGTCACACCTACTCCTGCCACAATTAATCCTACCTCCCCTCTTGAGATCATTCCTATTCCTACTATCATCCCTTTTCTCTTATTCTTCAAGAACAATATTGCAGGCAACCCGCATCCGAAGAGTTTTGTTACAATAGCAATTACAATTACTACCCCACTTAACATCAATATATTCAAGTCCACTGCCCTCAAGTCTACCTGCGCGCCAATAATTGCAAAGAACAGCGGTGCGAAGATCAAACCTATCTTTCCAATGTAATTCTCTATTTTTTCAAACACTTGAGTAGTTGATAGTGCCATTCCCACTGCAAATGCGCCTACAATCGGTGATAGTCCTATTGATCCTGCAAGCGCAGCTGCACCAAAAAACGATGCAGTTGCAATACCTTCAACACTACCCTTTGCCTTCCACAACCTTGGTGTAATTATCTTTGGAATTACAACAACTGCTACTATGAGCATTACTGCAAAGAATCCCAGTACTTGCAGAATCGTAATCATTACACTTGTAATCTCTATGTTCTCTACCCCTGCGTCAGTTCCTGCTATTGATGATACCACAGACAGCACAGCAATTGCCAAAATATCATCTACTACTGCTGCACCGATAATTAATCTGGCTTCGGGAGTTTTGATCTTACCGAACTCATTTAGGACCTGAATAGATATTGCTATGCTTGTTGCAGTCAGTGCTGTGGCAATCAACATTGATTGCAGTGCATCAAATCCAAACCATTGAAAAACCACCAGACCTGCAAAAAACGGTATTACCACGCCTAGCGTCCCTACTGTAAACGACGCCTTTCCTCCTTTGAGAAATTCTTTTGGAGTCATCTCAAGGCCTGCCATAAATAATATTACGATTGCGCCTATCTCGCCTAGTACCTTTATCTCTTCATTGATTTGTAGCAGATTCCTCCCGTCAACTTGTATAAATACCCCTAACGCAAACGGTCCAACTATCATTCCTGCTAGCAGTTCTCCTAAAACAATTGGTAACTTTAATCTCAGAAACAGCTCTGCCATTAATTTGGCTGCAAAGAGAAGAATTCCTACCCCAATAATTGTCTCAATAAACTGCTCTTCTGCCATTTTCTTAGTGATCGTTAAAAGATCTGTCATATAAGGGAATTCTATCGGAATCTTTTACATCGCTGTTAAATCAAGCAATCTTCATCGAGTTTATAAAAACACCTTTCTTTGGTATTATTTGTCCTATCTCTTGACTTGAAATTTTATGCTTTTTGAATATTGCTTTGACTGTTGCAGCTTGCTCTTTTGGTGTAATTACACAAAACCCTACACCCATATTGAATGTTTTATACATCTCCTCATCTCTTACTCCTTGTCCTTGAACTAATTCCATGATTGGCGGAATCTTTGGCAATGAGTCAATATCGTATCCTGTATTCTTAAGCCGCAACAATTTGGTAAATGATCCTCCTGTAATATGTGCTAGACCATTGACTTTACATCTCTGAATAATTTCTAGAACTGGATTTGTATAAATTTCTGTAGGTGTTAGTAATGCATCACCTATCTTTCCCACTCCTTTTACTTTGTCTCTGACTGAGTACTTTGTAAGTAATGCCTTTCTTGCCAAGGAATATCCGTTTGAGTGTATACCTGAACTATTTGCGCCAATGATCACATCTCCTTTCTTTATCTTGTTCCCTAGAACCATATCTTTCTTGTTTAACAGTCCTACCACCATTCCTGCCAAATCAAATGCAAATCCTTTTCCTTCTATCACATCTGGCATTATTGCAGTCTCTCCCCCAACTATTGGCATTCTAGATTTTTTTGCTCCTTTGACTAGCCCTTCTACAATCTTTTTAAATATACGGTGATCGTTTCTGTTTGCAGCAATATAATCTACAAACGATATAGGTGTTGCACCGACACATATTATATCATTGACATTCATTGCAACACAATCGATTCCTATTGTATCGTATCTCTTCATCATGTTTGCAATTATTACCTTTGTTCCAACGCCGTCAGTATGTGTAGCTAAAAGCTTCTTGCCTGGGATCTCTACGATTCCTGCATAGTGCCCAAATCCGTGTGCTATCTTTGCCTTTTTTTGGAGCCTGTGAGTTGATGCAATCAATCTACCAATGGTCTTCTGACTCTCTTTTATCTTGGAGATATCGACGCCTACCTTCTTGTATGTTAATGCCATACTTTGATGCGTTTATTTTGTGAATAAAAGAATTTGCTTCTCTGGTGATTTACATGTACATTCCAGCTATCTCTTCTCTATGCTCTACATATTTCTGGGACAGTTCGCTAAAGTCAGAACTAATCTGTTCGCTGTCTTTCTGAAGTTCTGATGTATCTATATCCATATCGTAGAATCGGTTTAATGCTTCAATTAACGTGGCAGCTGCTGCAGAGTCAGGGTACATTTTGTTTGCTTTTGCCAAAAGCGTTAATCCTTGAATCTTTCTTACAAGACACTCATTTAGTATCCCTCCCGGAATTCCTGTGATGAATCCTTGTGGAATCATGCTGATGTCTTTGTCTGCCATCGTTCTAACTAGGTCTTCTTCTGCCGCACAGTATGCCTTGTCGTCATGCTCATCACTTGCAACTCCATCCAAGATTACGATCTCTTTTGATCCGTTCTGTTCTGCCCAGTCCAAGATTGATGCAACCAACGAATATAATCCCTCTAGTCTCAATGTTATCTCGCAGACTATTGCGCATACCGTTCCTTCCTTATTTGCATAGAATCTAAATGGGTGACGTAATCTTCCTCTCATAAATACCGTTGATGGAGGAAGATGCCTTGATCTCATCACTGCTATCTCTTCCATCTTTAATTGTGTAATGATGTGATTTATTGCAACAGGTCCTACTAGCCCTGCACCAACAAATCCTGCAAAGATTATTGGACTGCTCAATTCCCTCTCTTTAATCTCAAATACTTGTGCTTCTGGAAAATTGTCTTGCATGTGTTACGCTGATTCATTCTATTAACTACTATATACTTTGACTCTGGCATACGCGCATTAATCTTTTTTAGTGAAACGTTAAATTATCTATCCTGCTGCCACACAACTAAAGATTAATAAGGTATAGTACCGTACTATACGGTATGCCAAAAGCAAGATTGACATATCTCCCGCTAGATGTGGCAGAGCAATTCGACGATTTCATAATCAAAAAAGATGAGCAAATCCTTGATGCAATAAAGGCAAAGACGAGGGATTATAGCACACTGTCATTGTTGAAATTGCTGTATCAGCTTAAAACAAGCCCTATGACATTTAGTGATTTGTATCAAAAATCAAAGATTCGAATGAAGAGATCGTTTTTAAATTACCTGCATTTATGTGTAGATTACAATTTTATTAGAAAGGAATCAAGAGGGCTAAATGTAATGTACGAGTTAACGGAAAGAGGAAGAACAATGCTGAATCTCTTTATCAATAAAAATACTTTGTAATCGTATAAAACAAATAGACTGTACTGCAAAACGATCATCTTTTTCTCTATAATTGTAAAATTTGATAGATCAGGTTCTGTCAAGTTATCGTGAGTTATATGTCAATTCCTAAAATGTATAACCTCTAAACCGTAAGATATTCGTTGAAAGCGATAAAGTCAATATCACAGAAATATACGCCGAACTCTGATCTAATGGATATGATGGATATATTCACAAAGATGGTCAATCATTGCATCAAGATAGGGTTGAAAGAAGACACTCACAATATGAAGAGGTTGTCCATGTTATGTTATCATGAATTACGTAACTATGGCATTTTATCAACATACAAGATATGTGCAATATCAAGAGCTGCAGGCATATTATCAAACAGAAAACAATCAATCAAACGAGGTGTCAGAATAAGAGACCCAATAGTCAAAAATCCCTTTATGACAAACTGTTACGGCATAAAACACAACGGTGCACTATTAACAATCCCATACAAGAAACATAACCCAATCAACATTTTACTCAACGATCACACCCAAAAAATCCTATCTGATCCTGCCTTGACGGTGCGCTCGTTTTCATTGACTGCTCTGAACATCAGTCTTTGTGTTTCAAAAACAGTACAAGAGATAGAGTGCACCAAGAAAGTGGGAATAGACAGAAACCTAAGAAATGTGACGTGCGGGAACGAGAAAGAGGTGACAGTCTACAAGACAAACAAACTGTTATCCATAAAGGAGAACACAATACACGCCAGGGCAGGCTTCCACAGAAATGATCGCAGGAAGAAAAATCAGTTCTACAAGGAAAAACAGAGAAGACTGACTAACAGAGCAAAGCAGTACATCCACAGAATCTCAAAGGATATAGTAGACAACGCAGTCAAAAACAAGACTGCAATCGTCATGGAAAACCTGAAAGGAATAAGAAAATTGTACCGAAAAGGAAACACTCAAGGTAACAAGTACAGACGTAGATTGAACGGGTGGCAATTCTACGAGTTACAACGCCAAATAGAATACAAAGCCCAATGGGTCGGACTACCTCCAGTCGAGATAGTAGACCCAAGAAACACGAGCACGCAGTGTCCACAATGCGGAAAGAGACTCCAAGAGGACATGCAACAACATCGTAAATTGTCGTGTAATAATTGCGGTTTGTTTATGGATAGGGATATTATCGCTGCCATGAACATATCACGCAAACTGCCCCCTAGGTTTAGGGGTAGTAGAGGTGACATATGTGAAGCACAGTCTGGCACTTTTGAGCCTGCGATGACGGAACCCAGCACACCATTGGTAATCCGAATAGTCGATATGTCAAAGTCGAGTTATAGGGGTTAACTCCTGATAACTTCACAGAACCATAGATCATTTCCTTTAAACCACCCTTCTCTGAAATTTCTTTGTGGAAGTTTTAACAAGCGCAGTACTTACCATAGTGGGTCTGACTCTGTTGTGTTTTGGTGGTAATTGGTTAGTTAACGGTGGCGTTGCAATCGCAAAGAAATTTCACATAAGCAATATTATCATTGGAATGACTGTTGTAGCTTATGGCACCTCTACTCCAGAACTTGCATCTAGTGTTGTGGCTGCCATAAATGAGCATAGTGCAATCATTCTTGGAAATGTGATTGGGAGTAATATATCAAATATTGGAATGGTCATTGCAATATCTGCAATAGTTATTCCTCTTGCAGTCAGTAAGTCTATCTTACGAAAAGAAATTCCGATAATGCTGGGTGTTTCACTCCTGCTTGTATTAGTCTCCATCGACGGTGAAATCTCTTACTATGACGGTGGCATACTGCTAGCTGGATTAGGTGTGTTTACATTTTACACATGTCGTGATATAATAAAACATAGAGAAAAAACCAAAAAACAAGAAGAAGAAGAAGTGGAGAAAGAAGAAAAAGAAGAAGAAAAAGAAGCGACCACTACCAAAAATAATTTTTATCTTAAATCTGTAGGACTGCTAATCCTGGGCATAGTTTTGCTGTATGTGGGTGCAATACTTACCGTTGATAATGCTATAGTATTAGCTCAAGAGTTTGGATTATCTGAGAAGATAATTGGATTGACTGTCATTGCAATTGGAACATCCCTTCCAGAACTAATAACATCAATCATTGCAATTAGAAAAGGCCATACTGATATTGGTATTGGCAATATAATTGGCAGTAACATATACAACATTTTAATGATTATGGGCATTGGTGCTGTTCTTAGCAGTGTGGCTATCACCCCTGATGTATACATTGACTATGCAATCATGATCATCTTTAGTCTTTCACTGTTAGTTGCCTTGAAAACCGGAATCATTAATAGAATGATGGGAATTTGCATATCTGCTTGCTATGTATTGTATTTGGCAGTGACACTCTTCAAATAATGACAGGCTAACTCTTCTCTAACATATGGTTTCATTTATGTTTGTGACGATTAAGAAATTAATTCTTTGGTGTTGTCTGTCTAGTATCGTTTCAATCCATTCCATTTGAATTCTTACCCTTGTTTAGGCCGTCTGGGATTTTTGTAATTGAACTTGTTTATCTTTATCAATTCTATATATGATCCAAACTGTGTATCTGAGACTGTGTCTAGTTTATCTTGTATCTGATCATGCGATGCGTCTCTGTCAAACTTTTTTAGGATCTTGTACTGTGTACTTCTCTCTGCAGGTATCCTGCCTATCTCCTTTATCATTCTCTTTATCTCCATTGGTCTTAACAATTGACCGTATTGAGAACCTGCAGACGTTGAGATGCTCTCATTGATCAAAGTACCTCCAAAATCATTTGCTCCCCACATCAACAACAATTGGGACATCTTTTGGCCTTCTTTTACCCATGACATCTGGATATTATCAATATGATTATTGAGCATTATCCGTGCAACTGCATGTGTCAACAAGACATCATTTCCACTACCTCCACGTCTTATCCCTGTATGTAGTTGGTGTTTGTACATTGGTGCTTCTGTATGTATGAAATTCAGCGGAACAAATTCTGTAAATCCTCCCGTCTCTTTTTGAATCTCTCGCAATCGTCCGATATGCTCTACTCTGTGCTGCAGAGTCTCTACATGCCCAAACATCATAGTGGATGTCGTGTTAATGCCTATCTTGTGTGCAGTTTTGATTACCTTCTCCCAGTCTTTTACGGTAATTCTGCCAGGTGATATCTTGTCTCTGAGCCTTTGGTCTAGTATCTCAGCTGACGTTCCTGGCAATGTATCTACTCCTGCATCTTTCATTCTCTTGAGAAACTCTTCTATCGATACATTTGATCTTGTTGCGCCATACAAGATCTCTTCAGGAGAGAATCCGTGAATATGAATATCTGGAATCTCTTTTTTTATATCTCTGCATATATTCTCATACAGCCTACCGTCCATGTCAGGTGGAAGTCCTGCCTGAATACATACTTCAGTTGCTCCCAGCTGATATGCTTCTTTTGCTCTACGAACGATCTCACTGGTTGGCAGAAAGTATCCTTCTTCTTCTCTAAAATCTCGACTAAATGCGCAAAAACCGCACTGTTTTATACATACATTTGTAAAGTTGATATTTCTATTGACTACATATGATACGATATCTCCTACCCTTCTCCTTCTTAATTCGTCTGCAACAAGGCCCACTAGGTGAAAGTCGACTCCTGATGCGTTAAGAAGTACCAATCCATCATTAACTGTTATCTCTTTTTCTGCTAGTGCATCATTTAGTATGTCTGCTATCTTAGAATCTGCATTCCTTAACAGCGACTCAATGTTAACTGTCATCTCCAATAAGATTCCCTTACAAATCCTTTATTATCTTTGATGACTGATATCTTCTCCATCAACCCTTTACCGATTAGAGGAAAGAACTCTGGATATACTGGAAATCTGCACTGGAGTTCAAATCCTGCCTTCCTTGAATATCTGTCAACTCTGTTTATCTCAGGCCAAGAAAATTCAGGATTTACAAAATCTGGAGTCAGTGGTGATATACCTCCCCAGTCATTTATTCCAACTGAGAGAAAACTATGATATGATTCAGGAGATAGATTCGGTGGAATTTGTATGTTCATCTGTGGCATGATGATTCTTGCCAATGCAACTACTATTTTGAAGTAATTTTGATCAGCTGCCTGTTTGTCATTCATCAATGTATCTGGCTTTGGTTGAAAGTTTTGTAAAATTACTTCTTGAATATTTCCGTATTCTTTGTCTAATCTCTTTATCTCAAATAACGAATCGATTATCTCATTGGCTGTCTCACCGATTCCTACAAGGACGCCTGTAGTCATTGGAATCTTCAATCTTCCCGCATTCTCTAAAATCTCTAATCTTGTATCTGGTCTCTTACTAGGTGCCATGTGATGAGGCATTCCTTTGTAGGTTAGTCTCTTGCTTGTATTTTCAAGCATTATACCCATCGATACATTGGTCTTCTTTAGCTCCTTCATCTCTTCAAAATTCAGATTACCTGCATTTGTATGTGGGAATAACCCCTCCTCTAATGCCATCTCTGATGCATGAATTAGATATTCTGCTGTTGTCTTAAAACCATTATCTCTTAACCAATCTCGTGCTAGCTGGTATCTCTGCTCTGGCCGTTCTCCTGTTACAAATAGAGCTTCCACACATCTGTATTTTTTTGCCAAGTGTAATAAATCCGATATCTGTTGTTTTGACATCAGAGAGAGCTTTGTATCTTTGGGCTCTGCTTTGTATGTGCAATACGTACATGTATCTCTGCAAAGATTTACAATGTTGAAAAATGCTTTCTTTGAGAATGTCACTGTTCTATTTTTGAATTTTATTCTCAAATTCTGTGCAGTCAGGAACAGCTCCTGAGGATCAGTTACTGCTTTGCTATAGATCTCAAATATGTGCTGTTTGGATATTGCTTTATCTTCTAAGACATTGTTCAGATATTCTGATTTTAAGACAAGATTGTTCAACAGAATCTTCTCTTGCTTGGTCGTATTTATGCTTGTATTCTATGTCAGTAGTCGGAAATGTACTCCCTAAATCAACCAACAGATGTTCTCAATTATGTTAACATTCTTCGAACATACTGATCTATTACCTACAGTGCCCTTACCCACCTTAGTGTTAACGCAAAAAGGTGGGCAGGTACACCACAATAAGATTGGAGAAAGGATACTTAATACCTTGTCAGGAATACTAGAGTCTGCACCCATAGGATTCTCTACGAGGAACAATGCCCAATACGGGGTAAGCGAGTTTGCAGCCATACTGATGAAGATGTCTGAATCCAACATAGCTTCTGAGGAGGCAATCCGGCTGCTCAAGCACGCCAAAAAGAAGATGCCGTCGCCCAAGTGGTTTCGCAACATGATAAACTCGCTGGAATCAGACAGTGCAGACGAGCTCTGCATGGATATGATCACACGCACCGCAAGGCTTGCCAAGAATACGTGCCGGTACAAGGGGGGCGTACTAGTAGCAATAGATAAACACCTGATACCAAGGCACGACAAGGACAACATGTCACATCTGACAAGATCCAAACCAAAGGGCGGTACAAGCAAGTTCGAGTGTTACGCAACAATGCATGTGGTAGCAGAACAGGTTCCGGCCATTTTAGAGTGCATGCAGGTCACGCGCAGCGTGGATGACGCCGACTTTGTGCGTAAATTCGTCCAAAAACTCGTGGATTACAGGATACGGGCCCGGTTGCTGCTGATGGACCGCGAGTTTTACTCGACTGAGATAATCAAACTTGTATCAGAACACGGACGCAAGTTCCTGATGCCTGCAGTCAAGAACACGGGGATAAAGAGGATGATACAAGAGCATCACGATAAATTACGCAAGGCAGTCTCGCAGTACACCGTCAGAAACGCAGCAGGCCAGTCTGTCACATTCACATTGATAATCACACCCTCAAAAAAGATAGACGATCCTGATGTCAATACCACGGAAAGATATCATGTCTTTGCCACCAATCTTTCTCCTACCAGGGCACTAGACGAGATTGAGACGCTTCCGGAGGAGTACCGGAGAAGGTGGGGGATAGAGACAGGATACAAGCAAGTCGAGCAGGTACGCCCGAGGACAACAAGCCGCAATGCGTCGTTTAGGGTAATCATGTTTTACGTCTCGCTGTTCATGTACAACGCGTGGGCAGTGGAGCAGTATCGTGCAGATTCGAGTTATGATCGTGTGACTTTGGCACTTGTCGTATATGCTACAGCAATGGCTGCATTGGAATTATGTAGGATGGTGGGTCAACCGTATGATGTCGGAAAACCTGCCTAATGGGTACATTTCCGACTACTGTATGTTAACGGGAATTACATACTTGGATTACATTATACGTCAATTATATATAATACACCGATTATTAACTGGATGGAAAAAGAAATAAAAGATTTTATTTATAGAACAGTGATTGTAAAACCAAGGCAGACAAAAGAACTGTCATTAAAGGCACGCAAGATTGCAAACTTTCAGACGTATTTTTTCAACATGGGCGTAGAGGCAGGACTGGTTGAAAAATATGACAAAATCAAGACAAGCCGTACCATTACTACCATACATCACACCATGCCATGGAGCAACAAATACCACACCAATGTGGCAACAACTGCGTTCCAACAGGAAGCTGTGAATGATTTGTTGGACTGTCAGAAAAAAACCTTGGTGCAGAAACGTAACCTAGGTATATAATTCCCATGTTAACCGGGTCTTGCCTGTAACAAAACTGTAATCTCTGTTGTTCTTCCGTCTCTGAGAACCTCCAATACCATCTCATCTCCTACTGCCTTTGTCCCCTGCAGATGAACTAAGATATCATCAATCTTTCTTACTTCGATTCCGTCTACTGCTATAATTATATCTCCTCCTATTGTATGAGCGACTCCGTCAATCTCTACTGTTTGGTCAGAACCTATCAAACCTGCTTTGTATGCAGGACTATCCTCCACGACTGTAATTATGAGAAACCCTACTGCCTCTTTTAGATTCAACGCTTTCGCTAGGTCTGGATCAATATCTCTGCCTGAGATCCCGATCCATGGATGTTTGTACTCTCCTTCCTCTATGAGTCTGGGAACAATCTTGGAGACTGTCTGTGAAGGTATTGCGAACCCCACGCCTGTAAACTCCCCTGTAGTTGACTGTATTGCAGTGTTGATACCAACTACCTCTCCGTACAAGTTGAGCAGCGGCCCTCCTGAATTTCCTGGATTAATTGCAGCATCTGTCTGGATTATGCCCGGAATTGAAAATCCTGATTCTGCCGGAAGCAGTCTTTCTAACTGACTTACAATCCCTGATGTCATCGAACCTGATAGTCCAAACGGATTTCCAATCGCAGCTATCGTCTCTCCAACTTTGAGCTCTGATGAATCTCCTATGATCAGTGGACGCAGTGATGCTAACTCTGAATTAACTTTGAGTACTGCAATATCTGTGTCTGCATCATATCCTATAATCTCTGCATTGTATTCTCTGCCGTCAAGAAATGTTATTACTATCTTTGTTGCATTCGTTACAACATGCTCGTTTGTTATTATGTACCCTTCTATGTCAAATACAAAACCTGAGCCTAGGCTGTTACCGCCATTGTCATTTATTATGTTTGTAGTCTGATTTCTATGTACATTGACGCTGACTACGCTCGGTTCTGATCTCTCAAAGATCTCAATTAACGATAATTTGCCTTCATCTTTTGCCGTTACTGTTGTTATTTTGCTTAATGCCTCAATCTCGCCTTTGAGTGCTTTAATTTCATCTTTTAGCATGCTCTCATTTTTGATTGCATTAACCGTTACATCGTCTATATCATTATAATCATCATCATCATCACCATAATCATTTATGACCGTTCTCATCGATTCTGGAGGTGCAACAAACACAGTTACAACTAGCGCAATTATCATTATTGCCCCGATACTTCCACCTATAACCGAATTTGTATTTACCATGTGATGATTTTTTTTATTTTTCTATCTAAAAGGATTACTACTCATATTTTATGTCATTTTTGCATTCTATGGATTATACTGTTTTCTGCATGTGACTGCCGTCGCCAATAGAGTAACTTCTTCCCCTCCATTCTACTGCAGAGTTCGTCGTAGCCTGTAGTAGTCCACTTAGAAATGCTGAAACTACTACTAGACCTCCTAGTGGCGCAAAAAATATGTAGATGCTTTTTAACTTTAATCCTACCTTTACCTCAATTATTGTCCCAATGTAGGCCAAAATTGACGCAACTGCTGAGCTGATACACAGTACGTAGGCAGATGCGGACTCTACCTGTAATAGTACTGATACTCCAAATACCAAAAACGGAACAAATAGCAGAAATAACACCGCAAGGAACACCCCTACTCCAATCTTTTTATCTTGAATATATAACGGAATTATCAGTCTCTTCAATCCGTGCCATAACGTATTTTTCTCTCTGGCCCAGACGGCATCAATTAGGTGCTCTCCCCTCACCATCTTTAGTTTGTAGCCTGACTCTTTTACTTTTCTTCCTAGTGCGGCATCTTCGATAATCTCATGTTTTACTGCCTTGTGTGTCCCAATCTCCTGATACGTTGTATTTTTCAAAATGAAGAAACTTCCAAAAAAGTAACCCGTCTTCTTTGCGGGATTATTTACATTTAATGGTGAAAATCTTGTGTGCAAAAATGCAGAGATCAGCGGCAGTGTGATATTTGTCCAGAAATCATATGTCAGCAGTTTTGGCATTACAGATAACGCATCTAAATCAAAAGTGTTCAAATGTGCTACCGCAAGCGATATTACGTTTTTAGCGTGGACAGTATCAGCATCTGTGAACAGCAATAGGTCTCCTGTTACTTTTTTATATCCTTCCATGCATGCCCAATTTTTCCCCATCCAGCCATCTGGTTTTGGTCTTGCAGATACTGCTATTATATTGGAATGCGCCTCTGCATACTCTGTAATTATTTTTCCAGTTGCATCTTTTGAAGAGTCATCAATCACTATTATTTCATAATTTTTGTAATCTTGCTTAATCAGTGAATCCAAACATTTTCTTATGAACTTCTCCTCATCTCTTGCGGGGAGAATTATTGATACTTTGGGTGCTGATTTTGAAGTATTCTTGAATTTATCTAGCTGTGGTGACAGTCTAAATGAATCTATCATTGATTTTATAAAAAATATCCATGTACCTGATACTGCAATTAAAATTGCAGTCAATACATAGTTGAAGATGTCCGTAAACAGTATGATGCTATCCATACTATCTTTCTATCTCCTCTTTGATGTTTGTCAAGGCTTGTTGCGTCCCGTTCTTGATGTGTTTTTTAATCATTCCAGTAAAGATGCCCATCATACCGGTTAAACTTATGTCCCAGTACGCATATAGTATAGTTTTTTTATCCTTTGGCACCAGAGTTATCTCTTTTTCGCCGTCTATGATGCCTTTTGTGAATTTAGCTACTATCTTCTCTTTCGGATAAAGCTTTACTTGTTGATGACACACCTGATCCCTGAACGCAATTGTAATTTCTCTGTTAATGGTATGCCCATCGTCTTCTTTTGATATATTCTTTACAGTCTTTGTCCCTTTCCAAAATTTTGGTTCATTATCTAAATCAGACACAACACTCCATACTTTGTCAATTGTTGCATCAATCTCTAGCTGTACCTTGATTTTGGCCACATTTTGAGAATGCGTCCGCATTAAATATATTAGATCATTTTATTCTTTGAATAGACTGTGATGGGTAAATGCCTAAAATCCGGAACACTAACTCCAGTTCCAATGGCGTTTGCCATTCTTCCGTCACAGTCACTTTATTTAAATGGGAATACTTGAGATAGGGGTAGTAGATGGTTAAAATACAGACTTTTGACGCCTCTAGTTTTTGGAAGAGTGCATACGCTCACCAGAGAGGCAAATTGCTCAAGATAGTCAATGTGCCTGAGGATCAAATTATTATTCTAGTCGACAAGAGCTATCAGGAGCTTGATGTCTCGTTACGATATGATATTGAGACTAGTGGAGTCTCAAAAGAAGAGTTGCAATAAACGAATATTTGACTCACTGATGACGTCTATTTTTTACAATTCGTTCCGTCTTTAATTAAATAATATGGGTAATGTTGATTGATTGATTGATTGTTGATTAATTGATTATTGTTGATTAATTGATTGATTGTTGATTAATTGATTGATTAATTGATTGATTGTTGATTAATTAATTCGAAATTTATTTTAGTTGGTACTCTGTTTGGTTACCATGAATAGTGTATCATATGATGATTTTGCAAAGCTGGATATTAGAGTTGCAAAAGTTATTGAAGCTGCACCAATTCCCGGCAAATCTAGAATCATCCGAGGCAAAATTGATCTAGGTAATGATGACCTGCGTGATGTTATAATTGGCGGCGCTCAGTATTTTACTCCTGAATCTATGTTGGACAAGATAGTTATTGTCGTTGCAAATCTTGAGCCAAGAAAAATGGCAGGTGTTGAATCCAATGCAATGTTACTTGCAGTAGATGTTGATGATAAACCGTTTTGGTTGACAGTAAAAGAAGACGAAGAAGGTAGAGGAGACAGTATTCCTTTGGGCAGTATTGTCAAATGACTATTTTTTAAACAACCAAAATCAATAATACGCAATACATATCTCTCTTTTTTATTTTTTTTTTTTTTGATTTGATTTAATTTGATCTAAGTTACACAAAACCTTCTTTACCATCTGTCTTGCCATTTACTACGTACGCAAATATTTCTCATGTGTTACCTCTATCCACATGTCATGATTATTTTGACATTATGTATTCATGTATGTTGAATCTAATATATAATTAAAAATTGTTAAAGATGTATTTATGATGTTTTATACTAGTCATAAATCATCAAATTCTTTTCTTCAAGTAGCGAATGTAGATTGTTTACAGATCTGAATACATCTGTTTCATGCTTGGCTCCTGTACATACAAGTTTTCCTGATGAGAACAACAGGATCACTGTCTTTGGATCTATCATTCTGTGAATCAGTCCTGGAAATTGTTCTGGTTCATACATACTTCGTGGCAATGTCCTTGCTGCTTGTTCTAGGTGAATTTTTCCGCCTAGCGTGATTGACGCGACAATGTTTTGAATGGTTACCTCTGCGTCTTTCTTTATCTTTATCTTTCCTTTTTTGAGTTTCTGTACAACCGTCTTTACCGCTCTTCGTGCCAGCTCTTCTGATTTTGAACCTGTACATACCATCTTACCTGAAGTAAAGATGAGCGTTGCAGTCTTTGGTGACTTTAATCTAAAGACCAATCCTGGAAACTGATCCGGATGATACTCTACATCAGGAAACGTTCTTGTGATCTCATTCAAATCCATCTTCTGCATTACGTCTGCTGACGCTACTACATTTACTATATTTATCATGGGTTTTGTTTGTGGCATCTGTGATTTTTTTAATATTTGCACTATAATAAAAGCACTCGTGCTTGACCTAGATTTCTGTTTTTTTACTAATATGACTAATATGCACGGTATTTTTTGAAGACGAATGCTTTAATTTGGTTTAAATATGCTGATATTAGTGAATTTTACAAATTTTGATCTAGACCAGGTATTCTCAACAGGCGATGATTCCAACCCGCTTATAATGCTGATATGGATTCTCCCGATAATTCTCTTTGTATTTTATGGCCAACGTATTCAGCTATTTGTTACGTCACGAGACCTCAAAAAAGACATTAAAAAACTCGATAATTTTAGAATAGAGTCAAGAACTGCGCTGATTGACTATGTAAAGGACAATAATCTGTCAATACATGACAGTAGTAATACTATCAAAAAGATTGATCAATTCATTGACTACTTTACAATCATGCCTGTTGACATGGATCCTAATGGGATTGTTCAAAAGGTTCAACATATTGTACGATCAAGGGAGGATCATACCAGAGAGCGCATCAAATCCATCTCTTCTCCTGAGATGAGTGATGTAGAGTTGGCAAAAGTTCAAACCCTGCTTGAGATTGCCTCGTCCCTCCAGATGATCTACAAAATCATCAATCACATGTTTTTGACTGCAAAAAAACAGAATAACTATCCTCTGATTCTGCCATTACAGATGATTCTTCCGTTTATTATGGAGGAGGCCAAAGCCATGAAGGATGCACTATCTGCATTTGAGACTGGTCAACCAATAGGTGATGGAATTGGTCCTATGGTTGTAGGAAAGATGATGCTTTCACACAAAAAAGAGATTGCCTCTTTTCAGACCGTCCTTGCAAAGACTGATTTTGAGGGTCGAGAATTATTCCTTTTAAAAGCTCAAGGTCCTCTGTCTGTTGTAGGGCGACCTGCAGATGCTTTAGAGGCGACTATCTCTGATAATAAATTAGATGCAGTAATTATGGTTGATGCGGCATTAAAACTTGAAGGTGAGGATTCTGCATCCGTTGCACAAGGTTTTGGTGCTGCAATAGGAGGAATTGGTACTGAGCGGTTTCAGATTGAAGCGGTTGCCGTTGAGAACAACATCCCGATATTCTCAATTGTGGTAAAAGAATCTGTAAAAGATGCGATCACTTTGATGACCAAAGAGATTGCTGATCAAGCAGATGATGTAAGAGAACAGGTGTATGATATGATCAGAGAAAACACCGTACAAGGTCAACTAGTTCTTGTCATTGGTGTGGGCAATACTGTTGGAGTTTTACAATGATCTTCTCAAAGAAAGAAAAGATTACAATTGCATATACCGTGGTGCAATGCACTGGCTGCGATTTGCAGAGCAAACGAAAGTTTGCTACAGGCGATACTCTGTTTGCTGAAATTGGCAAGTGTGACTCGTGTGGCAAGCCTACAAGAATTGAGAAGATCTTTGGCGAATCCTTTGACCCCTAGCGTTCATGTGCTAGTCGTTAATTCTAGTACACGTTGTTTCCGCTCCTGTGGATTTCATATTACAAGCAAAAGCACTAACTGCTAGTCTAGATTTAATTCAAACTTGATGACATATAACCTCATTTAGAAAATTTGTTGATAGGCAGTTAATATATCAGTAATTATATTAATCCCTAACTTGCAATTTATACCATGTCCAATATGACGCTTGCATCATGTGTTATGGAACCAGACGCGGTACTTGATGCAATTAAAGACAAGTCACTATGTGTCATTGATGCACGTAGAACACAAGATTATATTCAAGGTCATTTGCATGGTGCAATTTCATTTCCCTTGTGGGACTTGCTTAAGGATGACTCTCCCGAAACAGTGGCAAAACTTGCAGGCGATGCAGGTATTGATGGTATACAGCACGCAGTTGTTTATGATGACTCTTTTGGTGCAGTGGCCTCACGTGTGGCTTGGACGTTAGAACATGCAGGACACAAATCAATATCATTACTTTCAAAGACTTTTGCAGATTGGAAGAAATTAGGTCTGCCAATAGAACAAAGCGAGGTTCAAGCAAATGATAACAATAATAATAATAATAGCAGTAGCGTAAAGTTTGCATCTGATCCAAATTACGACATAGGTGCTAATCTAAATGATGTAAAAGACGCAGATGGCGCCATACTGCTAGATAACAGAGAACGCTTGAACTTTCTAGAAAATCATATTCCTGGTGCAGTTAATTTACCCTATCGTACATTAGCAGATCCGGACAATAATTCTATACTGCGTTCACCAAAAGAGCTTAAACGACTATTTGAGAATCGTAACATAACAGCAGAAAAAAACATACAAATCATAACATATTGTGGTAGTGCTGGTACATTATCTGGTCTGGCATATTATGCACTAAAATCGGCAGGCATTACAAATGTCAAAATGTATTCTAAATCTTTTAAGGATTGGACAGAACACGAGATGCCAACTGATACACAACCAGATGCTAATTATTGGGATTTGTCAGCAGAGTAACAATAATACAAAAATGCCATTGTAAATATGATAAATCCCATTACTTTATTATCTTGTTTGAATCTGTATAGTTAAATGTGTACATTTTTGTTAAGATAAACTCTTACCTTGTATGAAACCATTAAAAATTTATCTAGTATCCTCTTGCAAAGATTGGCACTGTTTTATTTGGTTCCTTGCAGTAAATACATTTTTTGTCATTGTACTCGTCGTTCTCAAACGGAATAGCTCTGATCTCAGCTGATGTCTCTTCTTTTATCGCTTCTTCGCACTCTGTTCTGCCACACCAAGGCGCATAAAGAAAACCCCCTTGGTTCTCTATCTTTAATTTAAATTCGTCATAATCTGTCACATGCATCGTATTACTCTGTGCCTCTTCTCTTGCTTTTTTTAGCATCTCATCTTGTATATGTTCTAGTATCTCAGTAATCTCTTTGACTTTGGCAAAATCCAGATTGGTCTTTTCACGGTTGTATCTCTTTACAACAACCATACTTTGTTTTTCCATATCTTTGGGACCTATCTCTATTCGTAATGGTACTCCTTTCAGTTCCCAGTCGTTGAATTTGTATCCTGTGGATATTCCTTCCCTGCTGTCTATATGAAGGCGCACACCCTCCAACTCTAACATATCTTTAATCTCTCCTGCTTTGGATATGATTTTGTCTCTCTCTTCTTGGTTTTTATAAATTGGAACAATGACTATCTGTATTGGTGCCACTCTAGGCGGTAATACAAGTCCTTTGTCATCTCCATGGACCATAATCATCGCTCCAATCAATCTCCAAGACACGCCCCACGAGGTCTGCCATACAAAATGTTCAACGTTGTCTTTATCTGCAAACTTTACCTCAAACGGTCTTGAAAAGTTCTGTCCTAGAAAATGCGATGTGCCCATCTGTAGTGCCTTTCCATCTGGCATGATTGCCTCCATAGTCGTTGTATATTCTGCGCCTACAAACTTTTCTTTCTCACTCTTTGTTCCAGTTATTACAGGCACGGCTAGTTCTTCTTCCACGGTATTTTTGTAAATTTTTAGCATCGTTATTACCTCGTCCTCTGCTTCTTGTTGTGTCGAGTGTACTGTGTGACCTTCTTGCCATAAAAATTCTGACGTCCTAAGGAATGGTTTTGTTGCCTTGATCTCAGCTCTTAATGCTGTATTCCAAAAGTTGATCTTCAGTGGTAAATCTCTCCAACTCTGAATCCATTTAGCATACATGGTGTATGCTAATGTCTCAGATGTTGGTCTTAGTGCAAGTCTGTCCCCAATCTTGTTTGTTCCTGAATGTGTTACCCAGAACACCTCTGGGTTAAATCCTGCAAAATGTTTCTGCTCTTTTCCCAATAGTGATTCCGGAATTAATACTGGTAAAAATCCATTTCTTACTCCATTTTTTGCAAATTTTTTATCAAATGTTTTTTGCAGTGATTCCCAAATGGAATACCCATCAGGTCTTAACACAATTAATCCTTTGACTGGCGCATAATCTGCAAGTCTTGCCTTTAGTACCACTTGGGTGTACCACTCACTAAAATCAGTTTTTTTTGAAACAGTAATTCCTACTTTTTCTTTTCCCACGATATTGCTAAATTAATTTAGTTAAAGAGTTTTTCTAGTATGTGATTGGATTATTTACAAAAAGTTATATCCAGTTGTTAAAGACTTTGATTTTACCGAATTAATTACTACTGGTAACAACAGAGTTAGTGAAAACCTCTCTTGAGTCTTGACTATTCATAAAATGGAGATCACTTTACAATGATAAATCTGAAATTGGTTCGCCTTTACAGAGTACTCTGCCCATTACATTGGCTTGAAAATTTGGGCATATGGAGCATTCTATGTGTTGAACTTTCTCTTTTAACACCGGACAATCCACATATTCTTGTTTCATACCTTTGAGCATCATTTGATCAACTCCTTCTAATTGTATCTTTTTATCCTCATCAATCATTCCAAGAGTCTTCAATCTCTCTTTGAGTTTATTTGAGATCTTTTGTTTCTCTTTGCTTATCTTGATTCCTACTTTGAATTTGTGCTCTACTGTATCCATGTCCGAACTTATGGGATCGCCCTTGCAGAGCACTTTGCCTGTTACCCTGCTTTGAAAGTTTGGACAAACAAAACAGTGAATAAAATGAATATCGTCTTCCCACACCGGACAGTCCACATATTCTTGCTTCATCTTCTTTAGCATCTTGGGGCTTACACCCTTTAATTTCAATTTTCCTTTTAAATCCATCATTCCTGATGTTCTTAACTCGTCTTTGATCTCATTTGGAATCAAATGATCTCCTTCTCTTTCTTGTATGCTGACCTCATGTTTGTACTCTAATTCATCTGCCATATCTTGTAGGCGTTCTGTCCATGATTTATTATTAACGATTCCTGTTTGATATAATATCTGCAAGTTGGCATAGGGTATTTATTTAATAGAGAGGAGAGCAACCAAAAAGAGTTCCTATCCATAATAGAACATGTCAAGATTTATAGTTAAAACAGCATCTTTGAGATAAGAATGGTGCTTGGTGTTATTATCCTGATCGGAACAAACGTAGATTAGTTAGTACTTGTGTTGGTAAATAAAATTGAATAGCGCAGCGCTTTATATCCTCGATTCATTTATTAATCTGCTGTAAACCATACTCTATTATCATGGCAAGATTTGCACATCCTGCAATATTTATTATACTAGTGATGTTTGTTGGTGTTTATTCTGTTGACTTTGCACACGCTGAATACCAGACACCGTATCAGCAACTAAGAGATGGTGTTTCTGTTTATGGCGTACAGTGTAATGAACCTACAAATCTGTACATACGAAACTCTGATACCGTCCCACTCCCGGTATGTATTACTCAATCAACGTATCAGACTTTGTCTGACTATGGCATAGATCTGAGTGTCCCAACGTTAAGTGATCTGATAATCTCAATTGAAGATGCAGGATCTTCTGATATACAGCAGGTAGTAGCAGCAACCGTTGAGATGTACAAATCTGACCCTGATAACGCCTTTGACACCATAAATTCCCTATCTGATATCTCTGTTCTTCATTATCCATTTGTATTGGATCCTGACACTAGAACCATTGTATCTCATGGTTCTAATCCTGGAGTAATTGGCATGCAGTCTGCAGTTATTGGTGAGTTTGCAACCAATCCACCTGATGAGATCATTGCTCAATTAGAGACTGGTGAGGGTGTCTGGGCTGATTATGTCTTTGTAAATCCCGTAACCAACTTGGATCAACTAAAACGTTCTTGGCTTGTAATGCATGATGGGTATATCTTTGGTTCTGGATACTACTATTCCATAGACGAAAAATTAGCTGACGGAATCCAAAATACTATTGATCTACTTGATATGAAGGGCGATGAGGCATTTGAGATTATTACGACTGCAAGTGATCGAGGACAGTATGCGTCAGTCTTTGATCCTGTTGCCGGCATAGAAGTTGCCAATTCTAGGCAACCTCATAGAGTCGGCGGTCCCCTTCCACCATTGCCAATACCTTGGATGGACTTTGCAGAAATACTTCGTAACACAGATGAACCCATCAGGGCATATGTGTTGATAATTAATCCTGCAACTGGTGAACCAGCTCAGGCTGCAGGTATGCTAGATGACTATGGTGAATATATTCTTGCACATGGATACACATATCCTGCAGAAGAAAAGGTCAAACGTGTAGTAAACAACGCCATTGCTCTTTATGAACAAGATAAAGATGCCTTTAAACTCTTGACCCAAACCTCACTGGATCCACATTATCCGTTTGTAGTAGATTCATCTAGTGCGTTAATTGTAGCACACGGAGCAAATCCTGACAGAGTCGGTGTTACCTCAATATTCTTTGATGGGTCAATTGATACCCCACCTGATCAAATTCTTGAGGATCTTTCAAATAACGAAGGTGTTTGGGTTGACTATCTATTCCCACTACCTGGTTCAGATTATGCAGAAGAGAAGCGTTCTTGGCTTGTAATGCATGACGGATACATATTTGGAGCAGGTTACTATCAATCAGCCTTTATATCTCACCCTGACGCACAGTCATCTAGCTCCCCATCAATTTCGTCTGCACCCTTGATATACTCTCAAGACACAGTAATCGATGATCCATATACCATGTCTGACTATGCCCCAACACGTGTATGGGCAGACTTTGGTGTAGTCGAAGATCCTCCCATAGCATTTGAGAGTCGTGACCATGAATTTGACATGGTAAACGGTAATTCTCTACACGGTGTATTCATTCCGCATCTTGCCCCCTTCATAAAACAAGATGTGTCTTCTAACTTTAACGACCCTCCTCCCATCTTCCGTATTGTTACATTGTTGCTTAACGGTGCATTTGATGCTGTAGCTCCATACCACGAGACCGCAGTAGGTGTACAGTCGCGTATAGATCGTTTGCCTGCCTCAGAGTCTGAGACAAACGAGAATCCTAACACTTCAATCATGCACGCTGTGTACCAAATGATGCTCGAGTTTGCACCAGGCCGTGCAGACGATTGGCGATCCATGATGACCGTTCACGGATTTGACCCAGATGATAACAGCGGTATTGATCTTGATTGTAGCGTACCTCAGAGCATATCTTCACCGGTAGCAATAGGCAACTTTGCAGGTAAATGTGTACTGGATGCCCACAGACACGATGGCTTTAATCAGCTTGGCCTTGAGACTGACGGCGTTGCATTTGGTGATACCACTGGTTACGTTCCTACAAACACAGTTGATGTGTTAGTTGATCCAACACGTTGGCAGCCTCTGAATGCACCAAACATTCAAGGCGAACTTGCTCCACAAAAGTTTCTTACACCCCAGTATGCAAATGTAGAGCCATACTCTGACTTTGATCCTCGTGATCTCCGGGTACCTCCGCCAACTGCTAGCAACTATGCAAATATAGATGCCTACAAGGCACAGGCCGACGAGGTAATCGAAGTTGCAGCTAACATTACAGATGAACAAAAGATGCTTGTAGAATTCTTTGATAATAAACTCCGTGGTGGATTGTTCCGACCCGCTCTTAGCAATTACCACGATGTCGTCGATTTTATCCAATGGGACTTTTTAGTTAATATGGCAAACTATGATATGGGTATCGTAGTATGGCAGGAGAAAAATCGTTACGACGCTGTACGTCCTGTATCTGCAATCCCACACCTGTATGGTGATGAGTTGATAACTGCCCGTGGGGGGCCACCTGGAGGAGGAGGAGGTGAACTGACCCAAGTTCCAGCTAGTCAATGGACTTCATATGTTGGCACTGCAGGTCATGGTGAATACCCATCGGCAACTGCATCATTCTGTGCAGTCGATGCTGCAGTGTGGAGACTCTTTAGCGGCACTGATGAGATAGGTCAATATGTAGACACGAACGGTAATATGGTAGGTGCCTACCAAGGCTTACTTCCTGCAGGATCATCTGCGTGGGAAGTTGGTACGCCAGCAAATGATGTGCATCTCCAATTTGATACTTGGACTGAGTATGCTTACGAATGTGGCGCTAGTCGAGTATGGTCCGGAGTTCATTTCTGGCCATCTGTAGAGGTAATAGATGAGATTGGCGATGCTGTAGGAACTGCATCCTTCAAGTACTGGGAATCCTTGATGCTAGGCGAGGCGCCACTTAGAGGAGAATTTGTACCACAAGAACCAGATCCTCTGCTAGACGAGCCTTTCTGGGCAACAGCCGAGAACTGATCTACTAGTCGTAGATAAAATACGCTTTAGCTTTATCCGGTTCTGTGAAGTTATAGGTACCCGTTGATTTACCAAGGTGTGTTTCTCCTATTACTTGACTTTGACATATCGACTATTCGGATTACCTGTGTACTGGGTTCCGACATTGCTAACTCAAAAGTGTTAGTCTGTGCTTCATGTATGTCACCTCTACTATCCCTAAATCTAGGGGACAGCTTGTGAGATGTGTTCATGACAATGTTGTTGCTGTTCATGAACAATCCACAATTGGTACACGATATTTTACGTCTGTATTGCATGTCCTCTTGGAATATCTTTCCGCATCCTGGACATTGCGTGTTCGTGTTTGTTGGATTCAACATAATTATGATATAATTAACGATATTTATTCATCCATGTTTCAGGTCTCTATAACTTCACAGAACCCCCAACTTTAATATAATTAACATTTTTTTTCAGATCGAGGACTATTGTTAATAATTTTTGATGTTGAGGGTGTGTTGTATGATGAGGAATACCTTCCCATACTTGCTGAAAAACTCAGCAAAGAAGATGAAATTTGGGAGATTACAAAACAAGGAATTCAGGGAAAGATTAACTGGGAGGATGGACTCAGAACCCGAGTTAATGCTCTAAAAGGTCTTGATAAAAAAACCTGTCAAGATGTATCAGACTCGCTACCAATTATGACTGGTGCAAAACAGGCATGCAAAGTGCTAAAGGCGGCAGGTTGGAAACTCATGGCAATATCTGGTGGGTTCACAATAATGATGGACAGACTGCAAAAAGAGTTAGATCTTGACTATGTCTATTCCAACGAACTAATCTTCAAAGATGGAAAGTTAGACGGTTTGAAGATCCTCGTTGATTCTAATAAATCAACTTCTGCAAAGATAAAGATTGCAGAATGGAGCGAAAAGAAAGAGAATATTGTATGTGTTGTTGACGGTGCAAATGATGTAAAACTATTTGATATCTGTGGTCTGGGAATTGCCTATCGTGCACAGGATATAGTCAAGGATCTTGCTAATGCTACTCTTGAAGTCAAAGACCTCTCCAAAATATTGCATATTATTAACAGACACTATAATCTAAAGTTAGATACTGAGCCTAATACTGATGCTAATACTACTGATGATATGTCTACTACCCTCTCTCCTGCCACTGCTACTGCTACAACTACCACCCCAACCACTACGTAACAATTTTTTAGTATATGTTATTATTTATTATACTTGGAAATCATCCCACTCTGCATTGAAAAGGAGATTACACCATCTGATGATATCTCTAGCTTGATAATCCAAGCTCAACCAATACGTGATGGAGACATTTTAGTTGTTGCTCAAAAGATTATCTCAAAACAAGAAAAAGGTCGTCTGATTGATCTATCTTCTGTCACTCCTTCATTATTGGCGCAAGGAATTGGTTCCCAGTACCAAAAGGATCCCAGAATTGTAGAACTCATTTTATCTGAATCAAAACGAATTGTTAGAATGTACAACGGTGTCTTGATCGTTGAGACAAAGCATGGGTTTATCTGCGCCAACGCCGGTGTTGATGAGAGCAACATTGCACAAGGATATGTTACTCTGTTACCTGTAAATTCTGATCACTCTGCAAATAGAATCAGAACACAAATTTTTGAGCAGACAAACAAAAATGTAGCAGTAATAATATCTGATACCTTTGGACGACCTTTTAGAAACGGTCAAACTAATCATGCAATTGGCGTATCTGGCCTTGGTCCGATTTTGGACTATACCGGGTGTATTGACTCTTTTAAAAGAGTATTGCGTGTTACAGCAATCGCTATTGCAGATGAACTATCTTCTGCAGCAGAGTTGGTAATGGGTAAGTCTCTGAGATGCCCAGTTGCAATTATTCGTAATCACAGCTTTGAATTTAAAAATGATTTTGGCAATGATTATTCTGATCATGACTTGTATCATCCTAGCATCAACGACCTGATTCGTGCAGAGCACGAAGATCTCTTTAGATGATACATTATTTTTTTTTAGGGAATTATATACCTAGGTTACGTTTCTGCACCAAGGTTTTTTTCTGACAGTCCAACAAATCATTCACAGCTTGGTTCTTGCCGTCTTTTTTAGAAACAACATGGTGTAAGCCATGTTTTGATTCTTCTGTCTTGTGACGATAATCCCTACCGCCACTAATAACACTGACACTATTAGATGTGCCATTTTTATTAGCTAAAATAATATTTTCCATGCTGTCATACCTGTAGTTTCCATATCTGTCTACAAGCGGGAGCCTTCGTATGCACGGAAGTCCGTAATGTCTGATGTTTGCGCCTGCGTTATCGTCTGCATCGCACAGAAATCCACAGTATACGCATTGAAACACATCCCTTGTAGTTCTAGAGTCACAGTTGATCATATTGCACCTACTACACGTTATGCTGGTGTAATGTGGAACAATCTCAAGCGTTTTGGTTCCATGGTTTTCGGCAGTCATTTTTATTCTCTTTCCCATTCTTCCCATACCTGCCCCGTAAATCTCCCTGTTAAGGCCGCTTTTCCACTTTTCATTTTTTGCAGTCATATTGCCAATGTTTAGTTTTTCCATGACTATTACTCCTGTTCTCATCACAATCTGTTTGGCAAGGAAATTATTGTGCTCGGTTCTTCTGTTGCTGAGTGTTTTTTCCATCTTCTTCAATTTACGATCATTTTGTTTCCATCTGTTACTATGCAGTTTGTAACCGTCTCTTTTTGACTGTTGTTTTGAGATCACATCATCTTTTTTTCTCCTACAGGTATAAGGCGTCCTGTAAAAATCGGTGTTTATTCCGTCATGAACTACCAGGGATTTCCTAACTCCCATGTCTATTCCGCATACGACTGCACGATCCGTATTTTTAGGTCTCTGTATTTTTAGTGTCAGATGGATCTCAAACGTGCGGTTCGAATCGTTTGTATTGACAGTGATTTTTTTGGTGTTCTCTACAAGCCTGTATGACACAATGTTGGTCTGGTAGAACTTGTTGGTATTGTTTTTGTCTCTTTCACATACCAGTTGCTTTGGAAGACTCTTCAAAGACGACAACAGCTCCACCTGGCCCATACCGGGCAGGTTCATGTACAGTTTTTTCCACTTTCCCATCCTTAGCGAGGGATTCTGACCGTTTACTGTTATGGATGCATGTTTTGCATTTTTGGCGTTTCTGAACAAACTGTTTCTGTCAATCCATTTGTTTGGTTTGAGATTTTTAAATGATGTGTGCCAGTTGTGGTTCTTACCGCCAGTCTTTTTTGCCCAGTTTCGTACCCTACGTTTTTTTGCGCAAGATTTCAAATGTTTGTCTGCCGTATCATGCCCCTGTTGGAACGCAGTTGTTGCCACATTGGTGTGGTATTTGTTGCTCCATGGCATGGTGTGATGTATGTCAGTAATGGTACGGCTTGTCTTGATTTTGTCATATTTTTCAACCAGTCCTGCCTCTACGTCCATGTTGAAAAAATACGTCTGAAAGTTTGCAATCCTGCGTGCCTTCAATGACAGTTCTTTTGTCTGCCTTGGTTTTACAATCACTGTTCTATAAATAAAATCTCCTATTTCTTTTTCCATCCAGTTAATAATCGGTGTATTATAAATAAGTGGCGTATAATGTAATCCAAGTATGTAATTCCCTTTTTTTAATTAACAAAAGTTATAATCTTAAAGCGTATATTATTAATAAATGCCAATTAATACTGAGTTACATTGCCATAACTCTTTTTCAAATTTTCATGTTGGTGATGAAGAGCCGCAGTACGACTGCCCGATCTCTATTCGTGATCAATTAGAGTATTCTTACAATCAAGGATTAGATGCAGTCTTTGTCACAAACCATAACACTCTTGACGGGTATAAACAACTTTTAGAATATAAAAACACACATGAAAAATTCAAAAACATGGATGTTTTTGCAGCTGAGGAAATTACTACTGATTTAGGTGAACATGTTTTGGCATATGGACTCCACGATGCTATTGCCCCTTGTCTGTCTTTTGAGGAGATTCTAGACGCAATACGAGATCAGGATGCAGTATCTTCTGCGCCACATCCATTTGGTCTAATTAATGCATTACGTGATAATGCTAACCAATGTGATATGATAGAGGTGTTTAACAGTAATAATATTGACATCTTTTCAAATGTACGCGCTTTACAGTTTGCGCATGATAATGGCATGATTCAAGTTGCAGGTAGTGATTCGCATGTATTGTCAACTCTTGGAAGATGCGTAAATGTTATCGACTCTGAGAATAACATTGATGATGTATTACATGCTATGCAAAGAGGTAAGATCAAGATCGCACAAACAGGCTACACATCACAAACTGAAGTGTTTGATCATCTCAAATACAAGATTGATAATTCTAAAGAGTATATCTTGGAGTATGTCTCTGAGCATTACCCTCGACAAAAACGGCTTTTTGCATTCTTACTACGACTTTATAACTTGAACCAAAGCAGCTATCTATGGTCGTTGTTTTACCAGATCTCTGTTTATGCAATGAGCCGAATATCCAAGAAGATTAATCTTCAAAATCAAGATCCTAGTTTTATGGCGGAACGTAATCTTGCTACCATCCTTAAAATGGCATTATAAATTTAAAATACTGAATCACGTTTTGTTGTTTATAACGTATATAGTATTTTAGATCTGAATTTTGTTAACTTGATGACTTGTCTACTTGTTTTAGTGTTGAATGGTGATGATGGTGATGATGATGGTGATGGTGATGATGGTGATGGTGATGATGGTGATGGTGATGATGGTGATGATGATGGTGATGGTGATGATGGTGATGGTGATGATGGTGATGGTGATGATGGTGATGATGGTGATGGCTGTAATGCGACATCAAAAGCGTTCAAATAGATTTTAATATGACAAATCAATATTGTCATCTGTTCATGTCAGAATCGCCTGAAAAAACACTAGATGCAACCGGACTGTTCTGTCCTGAACCTGTATTTAGAACAAAAATTGAGATTGAAAAGATGCAGGTAGGTCAGGTAATAACCGTATCTGCTGATGATCCAGCAGCTGAGGAAGATATTTCAAGATGGGTTACTAGAAACGGTCATGAATTACTGAATTTATCAAAAGACGGTAACACCATTACGTTTCAAATTAAAAAAGTGAGATAGTTCTTAGTATGGCAATTGCTGATGTGATAAATCGTATAGGAAATACTCCTCTTGTAAGGTTGGATTCACTGTCTCATGACACAATAAATTATTTTGCCAAATTAGAGGGCCATAACCCATTTGGCTCTGTTAAAGATAGAGCTGCATATCAAATGATCAAAGACGCTGAAGAGAGACAAATTTTAAAAAAAGGATCCAGTATAATTATAGAGCCAACTTCAGGCAATACTGGTATTGCCCTAACTGGGATTGCAAATGCATTGGACTATAAAGTTGAGATTGTAATTCCTGAGAAAGCAAGTAATGAGACAAAAGACATAATCAGAAGATTGGGTGCTAAAATATTTGAGACAAGCGATGACTTGTGCCCTAAAGTAGGTTCTGGTACTGATCAAAGTATTGCACTTGCAACATCCATTGCATCATCTAGACCTGAAACATATTACTCTCCAAATCAATACGCTAATGAGGCAAATTTTAAAGGACATTATATTGGAACAGGGCCTGAGATCTGGAAACAGACTGATGGCAAAGCAACTCATTTTTTTACTGGTGTTGGCACTGGTGGTACGATTACCGGCGTTGGTGCTTTTCTTAAAAGTAAAAATCCGGATGTAAAAATTATTGGCTGCCAACCCCAGCAAAATCATCTTATTCAAGGATTGAGAAATTTTGACGAATCTGCAAAACCTGATCTATTCTTAAAACGAGAAAATGTAGTTGATGATTGGATATATGCTGATAATAATGAGGCATTCTCTGTAGTAACTACGGTGTTTCAGGAGGATCAACTGTTGATTAGTCCGTCATCTGCAGCTGTTTATGCATGTATGAAAAAATATCCTGTTTCTAAAGATGCATGTGTTGTGGGAATCTTTGCTGATGATGGAAGAAAATTCAAAAGCATTTACACAGACCAGAATGTCATGACTGCAGACGAATTTGATAATTATGTTACATCTGCAAAATACATGTCTAAATTGGAATATTAGACAACAATAGCAATAGATGGCAATAACAACAACAACAACAGTCTTGATAACCCGCTAATTCAACAATAATGATTACTTTTCCATATCTTTCAAATGTTTATCACAAAATTCTCTAAATATGGTGTTCATTCTCTTTTCATGCTGTAAAGCATTATCGCTATCCTGTATTATCCGATTTTTGATCTCTCTACTCCATCTGCTTTGCTGTTTATCTTTATAATCGATTATTGATGGATTCTCAATTATCTTTTCCATAACTTTAACTAATGCCTTACTTTGTTGTCTGAATTTACTTATATTTAATAAAAACATCTGTGCCTCATATCTATTTATCATATTCATCATGTTATACGCTTGATTGTAATATTCTAATCCTTTTTCGGTATATCTCTTAAAATGGTCAATTCTGCTTTCCCAATACTCCTTTGAGGCTATCTCTTTTACCTTGTAACTAAATTGTATATTGGCTAATTCTGATCCTATCTCTGCTAATACATCACTGCATTCTTTCATTTGTTTTCTTTGATCATTTGTCTTCTCTTTCATACTTTGTATATTTATACATGTAATAAGAATTTGAATTTTTATTTTTAATATACTGTCTCATCCTATAATCCTAGTTATCTCTATTATTTTCCTTGATACAATATAGTGTTCTATCTATATATCAAGTTGTAAATTTTTAAAATACTTGTTGACATCAAATCATTCTTGTGTATCTACACTTTCTGTGAGATACTTGTCAACATCAATTGCTGCCATACATCCATATCCTGCTGCTGTAACTGCTTGTCGATAATTCTTGTCATGCACATCACCTGCTGCAAAGACTCCTTGAATATTGGTAGATGTTTTTTCTTTTAATATGATGTATCCTTGTTCATCTAGTTCAATTTGACTACTGAATAATTTTGTATTTGGTGTATGTCCAATTGCAACAAACAAAGCACCTGCATCAAGTACTGTCTCTTTGTCTGTCTTGATGTTCTTTAACGTCACTTGTTTCATCTTCTGATCTCCATTTATTTGAGTTATAACTGAATTCCAATGGAACTTTATCTTTTCATTATTCGTTGCTCTTTTCTGCATTACCTTACTGGCACGTAATTCATCTCGTCTATGTACTAGATGTACGTTAGTTGCAAATTTTGTCAAAAATGTTGCTTCTTCTATTGCAGAGTCTCCCCCTCCAACAACTATTATTTCCTGATTTCTAAAGAATGGCCCATCGCATGTTGCACAGTACGATACACCTTTTCCTGCAAATGTTGTCTCTCCTTCTAACCCCATCTTTTTTGGATTTGCACCTGTTGCAATGATGACAGCACGTCCTTCGTATTCTTCTGATGCTGTTAGTACTTTTAACGGTCTTCGTCTAAAATCTACATCTACTACCTCATCATCGATAATCGTTGTTCCCATTCTTTGAGTTTGTTTTCTCATCTCGATCATCAAATCTGGACCCATTATACCATCTTCAAATCCCGGATAGTTCTCTACGTCTGTTGTGTTGACTAGCTGCCCTCCTGGTAGTATTCCTGATAAAATCAAGGTTTCATACCCTGCTCTAGAACAGTAAATTCCTGCAGTATATCCTGAAGGGCCTGCTCCAATGATTATAACATCGAATTTTGTCTTTTTCCTCTCTGGCACTGCTGGCCCTTTGTCTTTGCCTCCCTCGTCTCCCTTTGTTTGTATCATTGCTGTCGTTCCAGCATCTGCTGCCATCATATGCTATATCTTTTCTTTCAATAATTTAAGTCAATATACTATTCTCATTAGTCAGAAACAATCTCGAGGGCCCAATCAAATGGAGATTTGAATTATGCTATAGTAATGCGCGGATTTACAATTCAATCCATATGGTACTAGTCATTATTTAATATCATGACGGACAAGCAGTGTTTGATACCATCAACGGATTGAATAGTGTTGATGATTCGCCATATCCGTTTGTTATTGATGCTGATACATTAACCGTGGTTGCAGAAGGTGCATATCCTGATCTTGTAAACACAAACGCTAGTGATTTCCTCTTCAATGGAAATATTAACGTAGATAGGTTTGATTTTCGCGCATTATCTGATGAAATAATATTAAGATATCCATTTATCAATCCTGCAACTAATACAATACAACACAAAGAAGCCACACTAGTTTATAGCAATGGCTACTATGGTTCTGGCTACTATGTTCCTTCTAAACTTATAGTTGAATCTCTAACAAAAGCATACGCAAATTTATATGATGCACTTCCTGGCATCATTTATTATTTGAACTTGCCTACGCTATTGTATCTTGGTCCCACGTTCCCATTCATACTGGATTCTGACATGAATATTGTATCTGATGCAGGTGATGATGTTCCTGTACCGCTTTTAGATATTCTTGCAAATCCTGACAGGCCGAACAGCTAGATACTAGAAGATCTTGCACTTAACGGCGCTACTTGGGTTGAATATACTATTGAGTTTAATAATACCCCTCACATCAAACATACTCGACTGTTATTACATGATGATTACATATTTGGTTCCGGATACTATCTGACCTCTGCCGTTAGAGCTCAAAATATAGTTGATGAATACCTTGATCTGTTCAGAGACAAGGGCACAACACTAACATTTGCAACTATTAATGGATTAGACAGCAGTACTAGTACCAACCACTTGTTTGTCTTGGACTCTGATGATTACACCATAGTGGCAGATGGTTCTGACCAAAACGCCAAAGGACAAACATCAGACATACTTGATAATACAGCACGTTCGTCTGAAGATATTATGGCTGATCTTCAAGATCATCGTCGGACTTGGATAGTCTATGACGATCCTGATACAGCTGATGAAGAGTCAGAACGTATTTGGCTTGTTCTTAGATTAGGTTATGTATTTGGTTCGTCGGTTGTAGAGTAATTTATTACTTGAAGAATGATTTTTTGTATTTTTTAACATTTTGTGCCCTATGGTATGGTTTCTCAACAAAACTATTTGTCTCCAGCTGACTTTGCAGAACATCTATCCTTGAGTTTATCTATCATATCTGCATGTTTTTTACAAAACTTTTTGTTTGTAACCTGTGAATAAATCAGATCTTTTTGCCAATGTGCATTAAACAGTCTACATTCTTTATTCTTACAAAATGCTTCTTCTGCATAATAATAATATATTATGGCCTGTAGCACGTATCCTTTTATGACATCGTTTAATCTTGAATCATTATATTTTAAAAACTCATCTTGATATCTTGCATTGATCTCTCGGCTCTGCTCTTTTGAATAGCATGTAATCATGTCAATATAGTATTGCTTTGGCTTTGCAGGAGCTTCAACAATCCCGCTTGTTGAAATTATCGTGGGATTTGCGCTAATTAACGCTCTTGCATGATATCTATAGTCTTCATCATCAAATGTACATACAAGTTTGTTTGTAACAATTACATGCAAGATATCTATCGCATCCTCGTCTTTTGGAAGGAATTTTGTAATAGTCTTTTGTAATTCAAATCCGTCATACAATGTCGTCATTGCATTATTGCTTTCTTTTATTGCTGCCACACTGTTATTTATGATATTTTTTTTTACTATCTCTGTTTGTATATTCGTATTTGCCAAAACATTTTTTTGTTTTTGAAACTGTTTTTTTAAATCAAAAATTTTTGTACTTGATATTTCTTCTAATATCTTATTTTTGTCATCTGAGTTATTCAGTGTTTGAACTATGCCTCTTTTTGATTCTACCTTTATTGAAAACGTATCAGCTATGAATTTCTTTATGTCGTCTAGTTGAGTTTCAGAAACTGCCGCCTCGTCATATAAAATAATCTTAGATATTTCAGGCATTGCCGATCATCTGCAGATGACACGCTATTCATTTTTTTCTACTTTTATCCTTTGTTTTTCCTAGTTCGTATTCGTCGTACGTTATTTTCACAATCTTCTAACTGCATCTATTTTTGTGCTTGATCTGGATGTTATTTGAAAAAAATCTAGTTTTTGAACATGTTACATTATATCTGAACTTTGTTATCGCTTATCTTTCCATCTCTTTGATCTTCATTGCTGTAATATCTGCTGCTTTTTTACCAGAGTAAAGCATTGAACCAAATGTAGGTCCCATCCTTGCCAATCCGTGTGTTTCAGTCACTGACATCCCTGCTGCAATTAGTCCTGGGTATACCTCGCCTGTCTTGTTTACCACGTGTTCTTCTCCTTCGTTGACATACATTGGGTTCATTCCTTTCCAGTTGACTAGTCCTCTATCTACCAATCTTTTTACAGCTACTGAATCATGGCCTGATGCATCAATGATTATCTTTGCCTCAAATGCAACTGGATCTACACATGTAATGTTGCGTGGTAATGCTGATACCGGCATCCAGTTAACTACAATTCCTGCAACCCTATTATTTTTCATAACTAGATCGTCGAATTTTGTAAGATTGAGGAACTTTACTCCTGCATCACATGCTGCTGCAATCAATTTTGATACGGCATGTGGACCTGGCGTCAAATACAATCCATCTGCAACTTTTTTGTAGGGTATTCCCAGCTCATCCCAAATCTTCTGTGCCGGTTCTCTTACTGTGACTGGATTCATCATATATCCTCCCAGCCAATAACCTCCTCCTAGATAGTTATTTTGTTCAATGACTAGAACTTTAAAACCCATGTTTGATAGTTCTCTGCTTGCAGTTAGCCCTGCAGGCCCTGCTCCAATTATTATAACATCTGAATCTGCTCTATCGACGAGTACACTGTGAAATTCATCTGCAATTGCACGTGTAATATCTACTTCACGAACATCTGTAAATATCTTAGTTGATTGCTCTGCTATGGTCGCCTTTTGCATATTGTATTCTTGTAGCATAAACAATTAATACTTACCTATACAGTGTTCTGTCTATTTATAGGGAGATAAATTTTTATCTAGATTTACAATAACAAATAATGGTTTTATTGGATTATCAAGTGGCAAAGAATAAAAATAATTTCAAAAAAAGTACCTTTATTAAAAAAATAAAACATGTTCTAGTAGTATGAAGGCATTAAAATCAATAACACAGAAACATACACCAAATTCTGATCTAAAAGAGTTGATGGAGATATTCATAAAAATGGTAAATCGTTCCATTAGAATAGGGTTAAGAGAAGACGTACATAGTTTGAAACAGTTGTCTCCACTTTGTTATCATGAATTTAGAGACTATGATGTTTTAGGTTCATATAAAATAAATGCAATATCACGTGCTGTTGGCATACTATCTAACAGAAAACAGTCAATAAAGCGTGGTGTTACAGTAAGAGACCTAGTTGTAAAAAAGTTATTTATTACAAATTGTTATGGTATCAAACATAATGGTAGTTTAATGACAATACCATACAAAAATAGAAACCCCATAAACATATTATTAAATGATCACACTCAAAAAATACTATCTAATCCTGATTTAAATATAAGATCATTTATTATGAATGAAAAAAGTATCAGTTTTTGTGTTTCAAAAAAAGTTGAAGAAATAGAATGTACTAATGTACCGGTAGGAATTAGACAGAAATCTTAGAAATGTCACTTGTGGGAATGAGAAAAAAGTTATAGTATACAAGACAAATAAATTACTATCAATTAAAGAAAATACAATACACGCTAGAGCTGGATTTCATAGAAATGACCGTAGAAAGAAAGATCAGTTCTGGAAGATAAAGCAGAGAAGAATGTCTCAAAGAACCAAACAATACATACATAGAATCTCAAAAGATATTGTAGAACGAGCAGTCAAAAACAAAACCATGATTATTCTAGAAGATCTAAAAGGAATAAGAAAATTATACAAGAAAGGCAATGGTCAAGGTAACAAGTACAGACGTAGATTAAACGGATGGCAATTCTTTGAATTTCAAAGACAAATACAATACAAAGCCCAATGGGTAGGGCTTCCAGTAAAATTTGTAGACCCAAAAAACACGAGCTCGCAATGTCCAAGATGCGGAAAGAAACTCCAAGAGGACTTGCAACACCATCGTAAAAAGTCGTGCAATAATTGTGGGTTGTTTATGGACAGAGACGTTATTGCTGCTATAAATATACCTCACAAACTGTCCCCTAGGTTTAGGGATAGTAGAGTTGGCATAAGTGAAGCGAAGTCTAATGTTTTTGAGTTAGCGATGTTGGAACCCTGTACACCGGTAATCCAAATAGTCGATATGTCAAAGTCAACTGATGGGAAAAAGACACTTTGTTAATATTACAACAAAACTTTTTTTCGGAGTTTAGATTTTATCTCACTATGATTAGACAGAACCCCTATACAATATCTTCAAAATATGATATGGATGTTTGAGTATTATGCGTTAAAATAGGAATATTCTGTATATTTACAAATTTTTTAGTCAATAATATCCTATTCTTAAAAATTTATAACCGCTCTATGGATTTTCTTTACATTGACCTTGTCTGATACCAAAGTACAACATATTTCAAAACCCTCTATCAATTGGGCTAGAATTGAAGAGGCCGATAACTTTGCTGCCACAGTAAAATTATTCCGTCAGGGCAAGTACTCTGAGGATAGTTTCAGACGATTTAGACTCCAGCACGGAGCGTATGGCACTAGGATGACCTCTGACTATGCAATGGTAAGAATCAAACTCCCTGCAGGCGAGGTGTATCCCGAACAACTCGAAAAGATATCTCAACTAAGTGAACAGTACTCTATTGGAAGCGCACATTTCTCCACTCGGGAGAATATTCAGCTTCACTGGGTGGTACTTGAGGATGTCTCTGAAATATTTCGGGGTCTTGCCGAAGTTGGCTTGACATCTCGAGAGGCATGCGGAAACTCTGTAAGAAATGTCATGTGCAGCCCATTGTCTGGTGTATGTCCTGATGAGTTATTTGATTCAACTCCTTATGCGCTTGCAACTGCAAAATTCTTTTTAAGGAACCCAATGGCACAATCTCTTCCACGTAAATTCAAGTTCAATTTTACTTGTTGTGAGAAACATGGCATGGTAAGAATGGTTGATGTTGGATTAGCTCCACAGATTCGTCAAATCGATGGCGTATCTCAAAGAGGATTCAAAATTTTTCTAGGTGGAGGATTGGGAAACAAGTCATTTGTAGGACATCAACTAGAAGAATTTACACCTGAAGATGATCTGTTGTATACATCTATTTCTGTATTGAGAATATTTGACAGATTAGGCGATAGGAAAAATCTCGCACGAAATAGAATGCGTTATCTTGTCAACGATATGGGCTGGGAAAAGTTCAAGAATCTTGTTCTCAAAGAGAGGGCTCTTGTAAGGAGTACTCAATCAATAGTTACGCAATTGGATATTAACACTACCCCGGCTGACATAAAGCGACCAATTACAATATCAGACGAGAGCGGCGGCGACGGACCTTTAGAAGGATATGCTCGGTGGCTAAAGACTAATACTGAAAAACAATCGCAGCCAGGATATCGTAGTGCATTTTTAACTTTGGAGGCAGGTGACATTACTGCCAGTCAGCTACATTCGCTGGCTGATATAATTCGTAACTTTTCTGCTGAAGGTAAGGCTAGGTGTGGTTTTTCACAAAACATTTCATTACGCTTTGTGCATGAGGACGACCTGCCACGTTTGTACTCTGCCCTGATTCAGGTAGGACTGGCAAAATCTGGTGCGTTAACCATGACTACACCTATTGGATGCTCTGGTACTACCTCGTGCAATCTTGCCTTGACAAATTCTCACAGATTAGCAAAAGAGATTCAAAGAAAGCTCCTTGAATTAAAATTCGACGAAGACGAGGATCTATATGATTCCTCTATAAAGATAAGTGGCTGTCCTAACTCTTGTGGCCAGCACGGTATTGCAACTATTGGATTCTTTGGCGGCGGAGGACGCATTGGGAAGGACATGTATGCAAACTATCAGATGTCATTGGGTGGGCGCTCTGATGGTGATACCATGCTTGGAAAAATATGCCTTCGTGTTCCGGCAAAAAGAGTCATACCTGTTATACTGAAGATCATCGAGTTATTCAAAGAGAATAAAAAATCCGATGACACTCTAAAGTCCTGGATTCATAGGGTTGTAAATGATAATGAAGACTCCCAGATTACATCCATTCTTGATATCAAAAAAATATTAGCACCCCTAGTCATTCCCCCTACAAAACAAGATGATCCTGACTTTTATCTTGATTATGGTAATGACACTAGCTACCATACAAAGACTGGAAAAGGCGAATGCGCTGCCTGAGACCAATAATCTCGCTCTTGCTACAAAATTATACGTTCATTTTTTTCCTAGTCAATGTACGTTAAATCATCTGTATCTTGTGGTTATCCAATGACTCTGCTTCTTTACTGAATACTAGGATGATATCTCGTTACGAAGTTTTTTAGTTACAGTACCTTCTATGTTATCAAATAGAGTCAACATCTTTTCTTTGTTATCGATTAGATAGTCTACACCTCTGTCCTTTAACCTAATCTTCCACAATCTTATCTCTCTGTGTTCATCAAAGAAAATCTCAATCATCTGCTCACCTGACTTTGCAGGATCTATGAATACATCAAAGCACTTTGTGGTCTTTTCTAGATCTTCATCTTCTATGGCTTCTTTGACCGCTTGAATTGCCTGTCCTAGTTCTTTTAAGTGTTTTATTGGTTTGGGTAATGTTTTTCTGGTAATTCCAAATAATCCTTTTTTCTCCTTGCCTATTTTTTCTGCTACGTTGTCTGCAAGATCATAAACTGGAATCCTGCTTAAACCCTCACGTTTTTCATTTTGTACAATTAATCCTTTCTCTAATAATTTTTTTAATGCGTTTTCTGCGTCTGCTTTATCAAGAAATGTTGGCCATACAATTGCACCAAGTGTGTGATATCCTTGTTTAATTGATTCCAAAACCACCACTTCTTGTATTCTTTTGAACCCTTCTTCAATTCGCACATTTACAAAATCTTTATCACGTATTGATCTTCTTGCATTTTTTACATCTATCTCAATAGAACGTTTTAATGACTCAAGTGATTCTGGAACCTGATTTAACAGTGACAAGAAACATGCATGATTATACCATGCCATTCCGTATGTTGGATCTGACTCTATTGCTTTTTCTACCGCATCTAATGCTTTAGCATATTTTTTTTGTTCATAATGTACTAGTCCTTTTAGATTCCATGCTTCGGGATTGGCCACATCGATTTCTAAAATTCTATCATAAATCCGCAATGCCTCTGAATGATCATCTAGATGAAATCTCGCATATCCTAACTTCATCAGTGTTTCAATATTGTCTGGCTCAATTCGTAGTGCTTGCTGAAATACATCTACTGCTTCTTCTAACTTTTCATCTGCCATCAGGTTAATTCCCTTTTTGAACAATCTCTTGCGGTTATAGTCTGAATCTATCAAACTTCTCTCTTTTGGAATTATCTTCTCTTTTGGTTCTTTTTCTTCCTTTGATTTTTTACCAAATAGTTTCTTCACAGCTCAAATTATGACATTATCTAGTTAAATACCAATCTTAATGGAAATTATATCCCATATTTGGCATCAACATAGACGATCTAAATACAAAAATACATGAAGCGCCTACGAACATTGTGTCATCTGCATCAAAGTTAGAGGTAAGCGGACCTGCGCCAATAACCCAGCCTGGAGTCTATGAGACTGAAATTGCTATCACAACATCCAAGCCTACTGATGATTCCATAATGTCAAAACAGTTCAAATATCTCTGGAAAGACCACTTTCATCTACGCGTACGCGATGGCGTGTTTTTTGAAACGCTGGGGTCTGCACTAAATCCACTGCCTCCGTCAATTGACGCACTAGATAAAATTTGGATTGTCGCATATGATTCGTTCTCTTCTGCACATACTGTATTTGAGGTCTCTTTGAAAAAGAAGGCTCTAAAAACTGATAAATCCAGCAAGGATGCAGATGCTTCTGCTACACATGATGTTAAATCTGGCATGTCTATTGTTCCTCCTGCATCTTCCTCTTCCTCCTCCTCCTCTTCTACTATTACCAAACCCTCATCTGGACGACAAAAACCATCCACGCCTGAAGGCTCATCTGATATTGCCGTTTCTACTGGATCCTCTGGACGTATGGGTTCTAAAGGTGACAAAGGTCCATCTGGACCTTCAGGTGTGCAAGGTGAGCGTGGTCCTCCAGGTGACAAAGGTCCTCTTGGCGACAAAGGCCCTCTTGGTTTACGCGGGGTTATTGGCGATAAGGGTGACAAAGGCCCACAGGGCATGCCTGGTGACAAAGGACTTACCGGTCCACCTGGACCTGCTGGTGAAAAGGGCCCAACTGGCTTTCCTGGAATTCAGGGTGACAAAGGACTGCAAGGTCCTGCAGGTCCTGTGGGCACCAAGGGTCCAACTGGTGACAAAGGCCCTATAGGTGACAAAGGTCCTCATGGTCATATGGGGGATAAGGGTTCAAAAGGCCCTACAGGCCAACTCGGTTCTCCGGGCGACAAAGGTCCGCAAGGTTCCCCCGGTCCTGTGGGTTCAAAAGGATTAACAGGTCCTGTTGGAATCAAAGGCGACAAAGGTCCACAAGGTTTACTTGGCCCACAAGGTGCTACGGGTGAGAAAGGCCCAACTGGTGACAAAGGTTCTCCAGGTGAGAAGGGTCTACAAGGCCCGCAGGGCGCCACAGGCTCAAAAGGATTAACAGGTGTTACGGGTCCACAAGGCGACAAAGGTCCAAAAGGACTAGCAGGTCCAACTGGTCCCCCCGGTGAGAAAGGAAACAAGGGCGTTGATGGTCCACAAGGTGAGACTGGTCCACAAGGCCCACAAGGTCCTCCAGGTGAGAAAGGAATGACAGGCGTTCCAGGAATACAGGGTGAGCGAGGTGAGAAGGGACGTGTCGGACAGATTGGAGAGCGAGGCTCTACCGGCCCACTAGGTCCTGTAGGCGCCAAAGGCCCACAAGGCCCACAAGGTTCCCAAGGAGAGCGAGGTCCTACCGGTCCTGCAGGTGAGAAAGGCCCACAAGGCCCACAAGGAATTCAGGGTCCTCAAGGAGAGCGAGGTTCAAAAGGCCCATTAGGCCCTCTAGGTGAGCAAGGTCCTCCAGGTGAGCAAGGCCCATTAGGTCCTCCAGGCCCACGAGGTCCTCCGGGATTACCAGGTGATAAGGGTCCTACCGGTGGAATGTCTAGTGAGCAAAAAGCACTTTTTAAGGATCTGTTAGAAGTTCTAACAGCTAAAAACATCATTAGCACTGAAGAAGAGATTAAATTAATGAGTTATCTTTATTGACGTGCTTCTTCAAACAATAAACTATTCATCAAAAATATGCAATATGCAATATCTCTATAATTATTGATTCTGTCATATGTTTGATAATTAATAATTTTTTAAAATTTTATGATTACAAATCTTAAAAAACTAAAATCGAGTTTAATACTTTATAGTTAATACTGAGTCATTTAGAAAAATAGAAAACAATCCGTCGTTTGTCCGATGATTGTTAATTGTGTTAACGAATTTATCGTCTCTTTGCACTTCGTCTAGGAGCTGCTTTCTTTGCTGCACTTCGTCTAGGAGCTGCTTTCTTTGCTGCACTTCGTCTAGGAGCTGCTTTCTTTGCTGCACTTCGTCTAGGAGCTGCTTTCTTTGCTGCACTTCGTCTAGGAGCTGCTTTCTTTGCTGCACTTCGTCTAGGAGCTGCTTTCTTTGCTGCACTTCGTCTAGGAGCTGCTTTCTTTGCTGCACTTCGTCTAGGAGCTGCTTTCTTTGCTGCACTTCGTCTAGGAGCTGCTTTCTTTGCTGCACTTCGTCTAGGAGCTGCTTTCTTTGCTGCACTTCGTCTAGGAGCTGCTTTCTTTGCTGCACTTCGTCTAGGAGCTGCTTTCTTTGCTGCACTTCGTCTAGGAGCTGCTTTCTTTGCTGCACTTCGTCTAGGAGCTGCTTTCTTTGCTGCACTTCGTCTAGGAGCTGCTTTCTTTGCTGCACTTCGTCTAGGAGCTGCTTTCTTTGTAGATGTCTTTCTTGCAGTAGTTTTCTTAGCTGTTCTACGTTTAGCTGTAGAAGTTTTTCTTATAGCCATTGCAATGTTGAGCTTTTTCCCATTTTTGAATTACTACACTAAAAAAGTTTACACAATTTGATTATAAATTATAAAGTAAATTTCTCCTTTAATCGTGTATTTTTTCTACAATTTTTCTACACATGGAGCTTTCAATTATGAATAAGACTCTCGTTATGGTGTCATACAGGCACACGCAGCACAGCATACGCTTGATTTTTTCTAGTTATACAGTACTTCCACGCTTTTTTATTATGGTGAGCACATCCTCATCGACTAAAATGTGACTTAATCCCACTCGCTGTCCTCCAAACTTTACACTCTTGCCCCAAACTAAACCGTATCTGAACTCTCTTCTTAACCTGCGATGAAGTTTGTTACAAATTTCTTCAACTGTGTCACCTTCTCTTGCAATTAACGGTTCTTTAAAATCAGTCTCTCCGCCCTTGGGTCTCATATATATTCTAATAAATTTTAATTTCTGATATATCTTTTCTTTGAGTAGTTCAATGTTGATATCTGCATTTGCAGACACCTCTACTACGTCTGATTTTATCTTTGTTTTTAAATTATTGAGAAATACTTTATCCACTAGATCAATCTTGTTTAGTATCGTGATAGCTTTTGAATAACTAATATTTCCTGCAATATGATCTGCCAATTGTTCAGATGTTATATCTTCTCTTATTACCACGCGTGCGCTAACCAATCCGTACAGATGTAATATGTCTTTGAGATGTTTCTCTGTGATCTTTGTTAATTTTACTTGTTGCGCAACTGCAATTCCTCCCATTGATGCTTTTTCAATTGTGATGTTCGGTGGTAGGCGGTTTAATCTTATTCCAATATTGCCTAATTCATTTATTAACACGTCCTCGTGATATGGTTGAAATACATCTAACATCAACAGTACTAGGTCAGCTGATCTTGCAACTGATAATATTCTCTTTCCTAATCCTTTGCCTGTTGATGCACCTTTTATGATCCCTGGCAGATCCAATACTTGGATCTTTGCGCCCCTGTACTCCATCATCCCCGGAACAACAGTCAGTGTTGTAAATTGGAAAGCCCCTATGGTTGAGTTAGCACCAGTCATCTTGTTTAACAGTGTAGATTTTCCGACACTTGGCAGTCCTATGAATACCACTGTCGCATCTCCGCTACGCCTTACATCAAATCCATCTTGCTTCATGCCTGATTTTTTGACAGCATCTGCTTCTTGTTCTCTTTTGAGCTTGGCAATCTTTGCTTTGAGTAATCCTATGTGGTGCTCTGTTGCCTTGTTGATCTGCGTCTTTGCCATTTCATCTTGTATGGCTTTGATCTTTTCAGGAATTCCCAATAATCTTCATCTTTTTTACTATTCTTTTGGTTCTGTGAAGTTATCGGGAGTTAACCCCTATAACTCGACTTTGACATATCGACTATTCGGATTACCAATGGTGTGCTGGGTTCCGTCATCGCCTGCTCAAAAGTGCCGGACTGTGCTTCATCTATGTCACCTCTACTACCCCTAAACCTAGGGGGCAGTTTGCGTGATATGTTCATGGCAGCGATGATGTCCCTGTCCATAAACAAACCGCAATTATTACACGACAATTTACGATGTTGTTGCATGTCCTCTTGGAGTCTCTTTCCGCATTGTGGACACTGCGTGCTCGTGTTTCTTGGGTCTACTGTCTCGACTGGAGGTAGTCCGACCCATTGGGCTTTGTATTCTATTTGGCGTTGTAACTCGTAGAATTGCCACCCGTTCAATCTACGTCTGTACTTGTTACCTTGAGTGTTTCCTTTTCGGTACAATTTTCTTATTCCTTTCAGGTTTTCCATGACGATTGCAGTCTTGTTTTTGACTGCGTTGTCTACTATATCCTTTGAGATTCTGTGGATGTACTGCTTTGCTCTGTTAGTCAGTCTTCTCTGTTTTTCCTTGTAGAACTGATTTTTCTTCCTGCGATCATTTCTGTGGAAGCCTGCCCTGGCGTGTATTGTGTTCTCCTTTATGGATAACAGTTTGTTTGTCTTGTAGACTGTCACCTCTTCCTCGTCCCCACACGTCACATTTCTTAGGTTTCTGTCTATTCCCACCTTCTTGGTGCACTCTATCTCTTGTACTGTTTTTGAAACACAAAGACTGATGTTGAGAGCAGTCAATGAAAACGAGCGCACCGTCAAGGCGGGATCAGATAGGATTTTTTGGGTGTGATCGTTGAGTAAAATGCTGATTGGGTTATGTTTCTTGTATGGGATTGTTAGTAGTGCACCGTTGTGTTTTATGCCGTAACAGTTTGTCATAAAGGGATTTTTGACTATTGGGTCTCTTATTCTGACACCTCGTTTGATTGATTGTTTTCTGTTTGATAATATGCCTGCAGCTCTTGATATTGCACATATCTTGTATGTTGATAAAATGCCATAGTTACGTAATTCATGATAACATAACATGGACAACCTCTTCATATTGTGAGTGTCTTCTTTCAACCCTATCTTGATGCAATGATTGACCATCTTTGTGAATATAGCCATCATATCCATTAGATCAGAGTTTTGCGCATATTTCTGTGATATTGACTTTATCGCTCTCAACGAATATCTTACGGTTCAGAGGTTTATACATTTTAGGGATGACATATAACTCCCGATAACTTCACAAAACCTTTTCAAATAAAACCGTATTACTTGCTAGCGTAGCAGATATTATCGGGGTTCTCTGAAGAATACGTATGAAGCCCAAGACATTTGCAGTCGATATTGATGGTACAATTACCGAAGACAATCAAAGTATGACAATTAACCTTGAGGCACTTGCAGCATTAAGACGCTTAACTGAGATGGGCCACAATGTCATCTTTGTAACCGGCCGTTCATCCGTTGAAGGTTTTCTGCTTGCAGTTACTGCTGGCACTACAAAGATTGCAGTCGGTGAGAATGGCGGATGCATTACCGATAACACTAACAGCCATACGCTGTTAGGAGATATTACAGCGTGTAAAAATGCATTTGCGGTACTTCAGAGCAATCTTGATGACGTACGACAGATGTCTGTGTTTCCTCGAATGACTGAAGTTATTTTGGAGAGAACATTTGATCTAGACCTTGCAAGAGATATACTAGCTGAGCGTAACATTGGTGTTGTATTATCTGACAGTCGTTATGCGTATCATATCAATTCTTTAGGTATTAACAAGGGTACTGGATTTACTAATATTATGAATAGGATGTCTATTACTCTTGATGACGTTATAGCTATAGGCGATAGCCTAACTGACGTTCCATTATTCCAAGTGGCAAAGACAAGTATTGCATTGGGTAATGCTTCAGAACAGGTAAAATCCCATGCTACAATGACTGTACCTGGACATGCAGGTGATGGTATTCTTGAGGCATTAGATAAATTAGCGCCGCAGCTGTTATTATGACGATGATGATATGTTATGACGTTCCAATCAATTCTTGATGAAATTCGAAACAATCTAAACAAGATATTATCCGATCTTGAGATCTCGGGTGTCTCCTTTTCAGTCGAACCTGCAAAACCTGGTTTTGGTGACGTTACCTCTAATATTGCGTTTTTACTTGCAAAGAAACTCAAGCAAAACCCTTTTGATATTGCCCAGATGCTATCTGACAAATATGACTCTTGTATGAGTACACTTGTTAAGACTAGTAATGCTCATAGATCAGGATATCTCAACTTTTTTGCTGATTGGGACAAGCTAAACGAATTGATCATCTGTGAATCACACCTTGACACTTTTGGCGATGTTGATATTGGCAATGGCTCTACCATTACAGTCGAACATACTAGTGTAAACCCAAACAAAGCATTACACATTGGACATGTAAGAAATATTGTTATTGGTGATACGGTCTCTAGAATACTAAAAAAATCCAATTACAAAGTCAACATACTAAATTACATTGATGATTCGGGACTTCAAGTGGCAGACATTCTACTTGGATTCATGCATCTCAAGTATGATTTGACACCTCCTAATGAGAAAAAATTTGATCATTATTGTGGTGATGACATCTATGTAAAAACTACTTTGCAAATAGAAAAAGATCCCAGCCTTGAGAGTGTTAGGCGAGATATACTCAAAGAGTTAGAGGATGGAACCTCTGATACTGCAAGGTTTGCAGACAAGATTACCCGAAGGGTTTTGGCAGGGCAGCTTGAGACATGCTGGAATCTGGGCGTATCTTATGACTGTTTGAACTTTGAATCTCAGATTATTCGTTCGGGGCTATGGGCTCAAATATTTGAAAAGCTCAAGGCCATGAAGTTAATCGAGTTTGAGACAGAGGGCGATAATACCGGATGCTGGGTTATTCGAGGTCATAGCAACAGTAGCGGTAGTAGGAGACACGATAGTTCTGGTGGTGATACTAGTGGTACTAGCGTAATTGTTGATACTGTTGATGATGACAATGCTGTCCGCTACACTAACAATACTTATGATGGCAATCCTGATACCGTGATTATTAGGAGTAACGGCACTGCAACATACATTGCCAAAGACATTCCGTACGCTGCTTGGAAACTAGGACTAGTCGATGATCCGTTCACTTATACCAAATATGATGTAACACAACAACAACAACAACCTGCCCCTCGTATTTTATGGCAAACCAGTCTTGTTAACTCTGATGCTAATAATATCAAAAAAGATTTTACTGCATCACGCGTTATCACTGTAATTGATTCACGGCAAGCTGGATTGCAAAAGATCATAACATTGTTAATGGATAGATTCAAATCTGCACCTGACTCATACATTCATCTCGGTTATGAGTCAGTTATACTAAGCTCTGATACTGCAGAGATGCTTGGCTTGGATACCGGAGGCAAACAAGTTCAGATGTCTGGTAGAAAAGGTCTGTATGTTAGTGCCGATTCGATGTATGACATGTTAAAAACAAAGTCGATGGAAGAGACTAAAAGACGACATCCTGATATATCTGACAGTGCGATTGAAGATATTGCACATTCTATTTCAGTTGGTACTTTGAGATATGAGATGATAAAACAGGATTTGGACAAGGTAATCACATTTGATCTGAAAAAATCCCTTAGTTTAGATGGTGACACTGCTCCGTACATCCAATATACTTTTGTTAGGGCATTGAGAATTTTAGAGAGATCTAAAAGAACGCCTTCAATAGACGTTGATTTCTCTCATCTAAAAGAATCCTCTGAACTAGATTTGATTCAAAATATAGGTCTCTTTAATCTCAAAGTTCGTGACGCTGCAAACAATTTATCCCCCAAAGTCATTGCACGATACTCTCATGACTTGGCCGTCTCATTTAATTCGTTTTATGAGCATGTCAAAGTTTTGAATTTAGATGATGATTCGCTTGAATCTGCCCGTCTCTGTCTTGTAAACTCTTTTAAGATTACTCTAGAGAAGGCGTTGTTTCTTCTTGGAATCCGAGTTCCTAACATGATGTAATCTAGTTGGTAATCTCTTTACTAATTACAATTTACCCTCAAAGTAATTAAATTCAGAATAGCCAAATACTTGTGCAGGCTAGCGAGACGGTAGATATCATGATCTCTGATCACAAACCTTGGAAATCATAAAGTTGGCAAATAATTCAGTGGATCCGACTGTAATATATAAAGAACCGTTCAGTGGATCCGACTGTAATATATAAAGAACCGTTCAGTGGATCCGACTGTAATATATAAAGAACCGTTCAGTGGATCCGACTGTAATATATAAAGAACCGTTCAGTGGATCCGACTGTAATATATAAAGAACCGTTCAGTATGTCCTGTATGGTCAGCGAATACCGAATAAGGGATATGAATCCTTGGTGGAAGAATGCAAGCAAGATTAACGATAACCAAAAAATCTACGAGTGGCATAAATCTATGATGAAATATGTTCCAGAACTGAAAGATAAGATCAAGTGGGATTTCAGTACAACTAACACCGTAGTCTATACGCTACGTGGACCTAGACAAATTGGCAAAACCACATTACTGATGTTACAGATCAAAGATTTTTTAGACAAAGGAATATCGCCGTGGCAGATATGCTATTACTCTTTGGACATTGATGATACAAAACAAGATATTGTAGATGTTATAGAAATTTATTTTAAATTAACACCAAAATTGCGAGAAAGCGATAGACGGTATATCTTTTTAGATGAAGCAACTTCAGTAATTGATTGGCAGAAAAGTATCAAATGGTTAGTGGATCAGCATAAAATCCCCAATGTTACACTAGTAGCTACGGGTTCACAAGCAATTGGATTGAAGAATGCATCTGAAAGACTACCCAACAGAAGGGGAACAATAACAGATACCTATGATAAGATTTTGCTACCTATGAAATTTTCTGAGTTTGTCTGCATGCAAAATAGTGAACTAAAATCACTCCATTCAGATCTAAAATTACATTGTACTCAAAACAAGAAAAACATTCTTCTGGATCTTACTAATCTCAGTATACATTCAAATATTGACAAAATTAATGCGTACCAAAATGAATTAAATGATTTGTTAAATGAATATATGCTCACTGGAGGAACTCCTTACATAATTAATAAAAAGATCACGACCGGCATATTAGACGAAAATATCTACTATGAATATCTTAATGGCATTACCGGCGAATGGAGTCGCCAATCTAAAAATGAAACATTACTTGGGCAATTTGGAAGAACAATAATTAATGGTTTGACTAGCCATACCTCTTGGACCAATCTCTCCCGTGAATCTGCAATAGGTAGTCCAAACACTGTGGCAGACTATGCATACACATTAGATGATCTATTTGTCTTATCAATCGTGTATCTATACGGTACCAAAAACAAGATGCCTAGAATCCAAAATGATCGGAAGTTTTATTTCCGAGATCCATTTTTACTCCATATTTTTAATGGATGGGCAGATCAAATGAACAGTTTTGATCTTAGCTTACAGTACGTACAAGACGAGGCAAATAAGGGAAAGATGGTGGAAGGCATAGTAGCCGACCACCTAATCAGATTAGCTTTTGCTCTGAGTACAAAAAAGCATATTTTTCAATACCATAACCATGTCTTTTACTGGAAGAGTAAAAACAACAAGGAAGTAGATTTCGTGCTTTCAGTTGGAGATATTGAAATTCCAATCGAAGTAAAGTTTAGACAAAAAATTAACGCCAAGGAATTATCTGGATTAACAAGCTTTCGTAATGATGTGAAAAAAACCGGGATTGTTTTGTCAAAACTCGATTTGGAATCTAAAACTGATTACGTAATTATACCTGCCTCGGTATTTTTGTTTCTGATATAGGATTAACTATAACTACAGTACTGCCATCTTGTAAATCTCTATATTTATTTTGTAGTCATTGTTTTCTATGTCAAGTAATTATATCCAAGTTCTTAATGATGCGATTCAAGAGCGTTAATGCAACTAGCATGCAATTTAGTTTCCTACAGAATAAAACTACTAGAAATTATGCACAATTCTAAATCTCGTTTTTTTCAGTCTCTGCTTTGATAATCTCTTTTCGTATCCAAATCGTTTTATCTTTATGATCAACTAGCTCTATATTCATCTCGTTTAGTCGTCTACGAATTGTATCAGCTTCTTCAAACTCTTTTCTCTCTCTGTGTAGTTCTCTTTTTGCAAGCAATTCGTCGATCTCTTGTTTTTCGTCAGTAGTTATTTGTTGAACTCTTAGCCCTAAAATTTTTTGCATCCGTTCAAATTCTATTTTGATCATCTTTGCATCACTTATTCCAATTCTTTGGTTTGCAGCTACTATCCTGTTAGTCTCTTTTGCCACCTCAAAAAACGCTGTTAACGCAAGATGTGTGTTTAAATCATCATCTAGCGCATCATCAAATCTTGCTACTATTTTCTGTATGTCAAGATTGATTGTTACATCCTCCTCATTAGAAGAAGAAGAAGCATGAATCAATTCGTAATAACACGCCTCTGCCTGCCTCCATTTTGTCAAGTTCTCCATTAACAGCTCTTCAGAATAGTCGATTGGCTTAGAGTAATGCCCTGACAGACAGAACAGTCTAACTATGTTAGGACCCCATCTATCAGAGACTGTTCTAATCGACTTTACGTTTCCTATGGATTTGGACATCTTCTCCCCGTTTATTGTTACCATTCCAACGTGCATCCAAATTTTTGCAAACGGCACACAGGTATATGACTCAGACTGTGCAATCTCATTTTCGTGGTGTGGGAATATCAGGTCTCGTCCACCGCCATGAATCTCAAAATTCTCTCCTAGATACTTTATACTCATTGCAGAGCATTCGATATGCCATCCGGGCCTTCCTGTCCCCCATGGACTAGGCCATGTCGGTGCTACGTCTGAGGACTTCTTCCACAGCGCAAAATCAAGCGGATCTCGTTTTTGCTCGTCTATCTCTATTCTTGCCCCTGACTGCAGCTCTTCTATCTTCTTTTTTGATAATTTGCCGTATTCTGGAAATTTTGATACTGCAAAATACACTCCGTTGCCTGTAGTATATGCTGCGTCTTCATCGACTAGCTTTTGTATGACTCTGATGATGTCATCAATATGCTGCGTCGCCTTTGGATACATTGTAGCACGTTTTACATTCAGTCCGTCAAAGTCCCTAAAGTAGTTGTTTATGTATCTGGTGCTGATATTATCAGCAGTTGTGTTTTCTTGTCGTGCGCGTTGTATGATTTTGTCATCAACATCTGTAAAGTTTTGAACAAACTCTATCTTTACATCTTTACTCTCCAAATATCTTCGAAGAACATCAAAAACTATGATCGTTCTTGCATGTCCTATGTGTGATTCATCATAAACTGTAACTCCACACAAGTAAATTCTAACGTTCTTTGAAACATCCAACTCTTGATGCAACTTTGATAGTGTATCCCGTATCCTCATGCTTGTCTCACATCTAGTTTATGTATAGTTGATCGTTTATGTTCGCTGTCTGTCTGTAATTGATTTATCTTTTTGATGGACGCCTCGTCTATCTGAGTGGCAGTCTCCGTCTCTTTGAGTGATAACTTTTTCTCAATGAGGCAGTAAAGTATCGAGTCGATCTCCTCGTATGATAACCCGATCTCTTTTTCTGCCTGATGCTCCTTCCATAGGTGCGGACTGCTCTTTTTTGCGATGATCTCTTTTGGTACGCCTAAATACTTTGCAATCTCTCTTATCTGAAGTTTGTACAGTGACGCAATCGGTGCTATATCTGATGCACCATCTCCGAATTTTGTAAAGTATCCTATCATGTACTCACTCTTGTCGCTTGAACCTAAAACCAGATAGTTTTTTGCATTGGCATAGTAGTATAGTATGTTGGTTCTGACCCTTGCACGAAGATTGCCTTTGGAGGTTTCATCTGGTTCCAAATATTTCGAATACTCTTCTATGATCGGTTTAATGTCAACTAGTTTGGATTGTATACCAGTCAGTGAGACCATCTTTAACGCATCCTGTGTCTCTGTTTGTGGTGTGATGTCAGTGTCTGGCATTACCAGTACAAGCGTCTCCTTTTGCAATTTGTTTTTACAGATATATGCTAAAACTGCCGAATCTATGCCCCCACTTAACCCTAAAACGACTCCTCTTGCATGACTATTATTTACTGCATCTAGTACAAACTTTTCAATTTTGTCTGCAATGGCCTTGTAATCTTGATTTATGATCTCATTTATGATATCTTGATTCAATAATTCTCTTTATAATATATGAGAATAAACCTTTTGTCTCTCTTTTTTTGTAGATATGGTATGATTCCAGATTGTATTATGAATGCTAAACAAGATTGTTGCACTCTTGTATTTTGATTTACATTTTTTGATGAATTTAATTGTATTATCACGACTGTATACATTTATGTTAGTTGTCGTATCTGTACCGTATTCTGTTCATGCCTGCCAAGATTGGTGACTCTTGATGGTTTGTCAAGACGCAATCATTCTATATCGACGTATATTCCATCGTCTCTTATCTCTACTGGGTATGTCTCTAACTTTACATCTTTGAGATAATCGACTAGTTGACCTGTCTTTATATTATAGTGCCAAAAGTGCAATGGACACTCTACAATATCTCCGTCTAACTTGCCTGGTGCAATTGAGCCGTCCTGATGAACGCAGAGGTCGTCTATTGCATGGTGCTGATTACCCTGATTAAATATCGCAATCTGCTTTCCGTCAATCTTGAATGCTTTTCCTTTTCCTGCCGATACTGCTCCTTTTTCTGCAATCTTCTTCCAGGTCAATATATTTGCCATATCATCGCTGTTTATTTAGGTTCTGCGTGATGGCGGTGTAATCTGAAAGTATTTTTAGTAATGTATGACATGTTAGTATCGCCTAAAATTCTGTTACTCTACTACGATATTACCGCAACCGGTTTTTTGTAATCCTACATTCTCTATAGAATTTTATAGTCTAACTCTTGCGTGAAATCATTGAGTAAAGTAAAGACTAGTGCAAAACTGATCAATAAAGGTAGTTTGTCCTACCAATGGGCAAAGTCCCATATGCCGATTCTGTCCAATACCATTAATCGCTATAAAAAATCCCAACCTCTCAAAGGTGTCACATTGGGCTTTTGCCTGCATATTACCAAGGAGACATCAGTACTGCTCATGGGTGCCAAAGAACTAGGTGCAACTGTTGCATGCTGTGGTGGAAATCCATTGACTACACAAAATGATATTGCTGCATTTTTAGCATCTCAAGGCATTCATGTTTACTCTTGGAATGATCAATCAGTAAAAGAGTATGATTGGTGTATTGACCAGGTACTAAAACACAGTCCTGTCATTCTTACTGATGATGGCGCTGATATGAATATCAAGGCTCACTTTGACAAACGATTCTCATCTATGAAAATTCTAGGAGCTACTGAAGAGACAACAGCAGGTGTTACTAGAATTCGTGCAGTTGAGAATCAGGGCAAACTTAGATATCCTGTAATCTTAGTCAATGAGGCATACACCAAACACATGTTTGATAATAGGTATGGTACCGGTCAGAGTACCATTGATGGCTATCTGCGTGCGATGAATCTTCTCATGGCATCAAAGCGTGTTGTAGTTGCAGGATATGGTTGGGTAGGACGTGGAGTTGCCGCGCGATTTCATGGCATGGGTTCAAAAGTTATAGTCACCGAAATTGATCCCGTAAAGGCACTAGAGGCACACATGGACGGGTTTGATGTCATGCCCATGTCCCAAGCTGCAAAGATTGGTGATCTCTTCGTTACATGTACTGGCATGACTAGTGTAGTTCGAAAAGAACACATCTTACAGATGAGAGATGGGGCTATAATGGGCAATGTGGGGCACTTTGATGTAGAGATAGACAGTAAATTCTTGTTAGAGTCATCAAAATCTGTCAGAACAGTGAGAGAAAACCTGGATGAGTGTACATTAACGAATGGCAAAGTGGTATATCTGATAGGACAAGGCCGTCTTGCGAATTTAGTTGCAGCAGAAGGGCATCCTCCTGAAGTCATGGCACAATCATTCTCAAACCAGATCCTGTCTATTCTATATATCCTCAAAAACCACGCAAATATGGAAAACAAGATTATTAATGTCCCCGAAGAGATCGATAGACAGGTAGCAGCTGATGCTCTACAAGCAATGCATGTCAAAATAGATAAACTCAACTCTGAGCAGCTCAAGTATGCCTCTAGCTGGTAAAAATTCAATAACACCAACTTTGCCACACTATATATCTGATGAATAAAAGAGCTATCATTACAAGTGCATTACCCTACTCTAATGGCGATATCCATTTGGGGCATATTGCATCAACCTATCTTCCTGCCGATGTTACAACTAGGTTTTTGAGACTAAACGGCGTTGATGCATACTATTTCTGTGCATCTGATGACTTTGGCACTCCTATTCTAATCCAATCAGAAAAGGAAGGCAAGACTCCTGCCCAGTATGTTGCGTACTGGAACAAACAAGATTTGGATGACTTTAAGGCGTGTAATATACAGTTTGACTATTTTTACAAGACCAGCTCGTCTGAAAATATAGCGTTTGTACAAGACGTCTTTAAAAAATTAAATGCTGCAGGTCACATATACGAACAAGATATCATCCAGTTTTACTGTAATTACGACAAGAAATTTTTACCTGACAGATATGTAAAGGGTACCTGTCCTTACTGTCATGCTGATGACCAGTACTCTGATCTGTGCGAGAGTTGTAGCCGTGTACCTGATGAGATAGTTAACCCAAAATGTTCTTTGTGTAGTAAACCTCCAACCAAAGAAAAGACCCGGCATTACTTTTTCAAACTTACAAACTTTTCTGATTCTATATCTCAATGGCTTGATAATAATGACTTGCTTCAAAAGGATGTTAAAAAATATGTTCAAAACTGGATCAAATCCGGATTGATTGATTGGGATATCACTAGGGATATCCCTTGGGGGGTTCCTGTTCCATCAATTACCTCCGATGATGATGATTCCCAGCACGACGATCATAATGCTGACGGCCATCATGATAATGGCAATACATCTATTACCACTCCATCAAACAAAGTCTTTTACGGATGGTTTGATAATCATCTTGCATACATCTCTACTGCACTAAAGTTCTTAAACGAAAAAGGAATCAATGGCAAAGAGTTTTGGAATTCTGCTGATATTTATCATTTCATCGGAAAGGATATCGTGTATCACCATTATCTATTTTTACCTGCAATGCGATTGGGTATAGACAGCGAGTACAAACTTCCTGATTACATTCCTACCCGTGGACATTTGACACTACAAGCCAAAAAGATCTCCAAAAGCAGAAATTGGTATATCGGTCTAAAAGAGTTTCTGGGATACTATCCTGCTGACTATCTAAGGTTTTATCTTGTTTCAATTAATCCGTACTCTCAAGATGATCTGAACTTTGACTGGGATGATTTTACTCTACGGATAAACTCTGAATTGATTGGCAATATTGGCAACTTTGTTAATCGCGCATTAGGATTTACTAAAAAGACATACAACGGTATCGTTCCTGATGCTGACTCCCTTGATGAACACGACATACAAGCAAAGACTAGAATTCAGAATGTCGCTTCTGAGACGCGTATCCTGCTAGAACAGAATCATCTTGATAGGGCCTTGAAGAAGATCTTAGAATTCTCATCGTTTTTTAATCAATATTTTCAACACAAGGAACCATGGAAGAGAGGTACCGGTACTGCAAACTGTGTGTATTTTTCCGTAAATGCCGTCAAGAGTCTAGCAATCGCATTGTCTCCGTTTATACCCGAATCTGCGCAAAAGATGTGGTCTCAGCTTGGATTTGATGGAACAGTTTCAGATTCTTCATGGGGTGATATCTCTGCGTTTGGTGTAACATCTTCACATACTATAGGCGAGTCTTCTCCACTCTTTACCAAGGTTGACCCATCTGATATTGAAGAGCATAAAAAACGCCTAGGACCATCGTCACCCCAATCAACATCAACAACATCTGACATATCATGAAACCCATTTTACGAGTCACAACCAGAGGATGCTATGACCTATCTGACGGCACTGCCCTACGTAATGACTTGTATCGTATTTACCCAAAAAATGGTTTTAAGGGATTAGTCGGCTCAAAAGAACTCGTAATAATGATTCATGGTTTTAGAAACAACAATGCAGGCGCCATTGCCAAAGCTCTCTTGGCCAAAACTCGACTACGTAGATTAGGCTATATGCACCCAGTCATCGGATTCAGCTACGACTCAAACACCGTAGGTGCGTACAGCACAAAACACCAAAAACATGCTTTGGCAGTAGGTCAAGTTATTGCCAAGAAAAACGGTAAAAATCTTGGAGCATTCATTGAAGATTTTAAACTCGCAAGTCCTGGCACTAGAATTCGTCTGCTTGGTCACTCTCTTGGATCCCAGGTAATCCTCAGTACTTTGTCGTATCTTGCAAGAAAGAAAACAAACACTGGAATTATTAACAGCGTATATTTTTTTGGTGCATCAATTACCCATGATGTACCCTCATCCCTGCAATACTCTAAAATATTCAAATCAATCATCAAAACAAAAACTGTAAACTATTATGCACCAAATGATGAAGTTCTTGGCTGGGCGCACGACAACTTGCCTAGATATACGCCACTTGGTCTTTATGGTGCAGTAAACAAAAAATCCGCCGTTAAATACCATGACAAAAAGGTCAAGCCAAAAAATCACCGATTTGCAAGCTATGTATCTGCCCTGAACTCTTTTCCATAGTAGGGTTCTGTTGGGTTATCGAGACCTGAAATTTGTTGTGTATTAACAAAGTTCCTCTCCATATAACCTGACTTTGACATATCGACTATTCGGATTACCGACGGTGTGCTGGGTTCCGACATTGCTGACTCAAAAGTGCCAGACTGCGCTTCATGTATGTCATCTCTACTATCCCTAAACCTAGGGGACAGCTTGTGAGATGCGTTCATATCAATGAACAATCCACAATTAGTACACGATAATTTATGATGTTGTTGCATAATATCCTCTTGGAGTTTCTTTCCGCATCCTGGATATTGCGTGTTCGTGCTGTTCAATGATTATGGTAATGATTAAAAGTATTTATTTCTATGTTTTAGATCTCGATAACCCAACAGAACCCGATGATGTACTGGAATATGGATAGATGCACAGATAAATGGGCGGGTATTTGGAGGGGAGGGGGAGGGGGTATCTATATCTAATAATGTAAGTGGGGGAGGGTATGGCTACATACAACATGTTTTTATACCCTCTCTATCATAATTTGCTATGGCATCTGGCAACAAATCGATACTATACCATCTTCGAATTTTAGACGAGCAACAGGACAACGAAGATGATCTCTCTGAGTATCCGTGTTGATATGGTGTCATATTTTAAACCTGTTCATTATCGAGTACCTCAATGTATCAGTTAATTACTCTACGTATAGTTTGCCTACTAAATTCAAAACTTCATAAGATACAACTGTTATCTTGATCGTATGGTCAAATCTGTCAATTTCGTAGTTTTGGGTGATCAAAATATTGCATCTGATCTCGGAAAAGTAGGAACACGGACTGATATTACACTTTATGACAGAAAAGAGTCTGATATCATAAAAACTTGGGTTGCCCCTAGTGGTTTTCCTGACAAAATTCAACCTCTGCTACAGGCAATAAGTTTAGCAGAGTATGTGATTTTTCACGTTGATAAGCTCGATAAATTTACCGGAGAGCAGATCGTTGCATTGGACTGTTTAAAAAAGGAGCGTGGTATATTATCACACGCATTTGATGTAGATGAGTCCCGATTAGACGCTATGATAAAAGATACCGTTCTAGACGGGTACATCAAAGTTGATTATGATAAAATCAAAGAGGAGATAAATAAATTTGAGCCTGTCCAAAACGATGAGCCTGCTGAGATAGTAGTTGATCACTGTTTTGACGTCAAGGGTGTCGGGACAGTTGTTTTAGGCAAGGTAACACATGGTAAGGTAAACCAGTATGATAACCTCAAACTGTACCCTGCAGGCGTTGATGTCATGATAAAATCTATCCAAATGCATGATGACCCAGTCACTGTATCATCTGCACCCGCACGTGTGGGGTTGGCATTAAAGGGCGCTAAACCTGATGATGTAGGGCGCGGCGATATCATAACCGAAGAGGGATTAGTTGATATAGTCTCAACCATCCAATTAGATTTTAAAAAAAGCCCATTCTATAAACATGACATATCTGTAAATCAAGGATGTCTGGTTGGTATTGGCTTGCAAGTTAGATCTGCCAAATTTTTATCAATATCTCCGTTAATACTAGAGTTTGAAAAACCAATTGTGTGTAAAAAGAACCAGATTGCCGTGGTTCTAAAACCCGAATCCCCTACTATTAGAATACTTGGAAGCGGTATTATTACATAGTGTTATAGCTTGATTTATCTTTACCCATACACCTGAAATTATCATCCATCCAATATTAAATGAGTGCGATGTGTCACATTACACAATCTATTATTATAATGTGATACTAAAGATTGATCTGCTAATACATGCCACGTCATATATGCTTGTATGTATATCAAAAACATAACTTTATTTTAGAACTGTCACACTAAATACGCATTCTTTGACATATTTACAAAACTTTTATCAGTTACAAAAATCGCAAATCATCTATATACACTATCAATAAAACATCTTTATCATGTTGGAATGATCTTATGATGTTGATGAATGTTTTAATCGTTAGTAAAATTAATTTCAATGTTGTCAAAATCAATTATATCGCATCAACTTTCTCAAACTGGCAGACGTGGTTATATCTCGTGTATCGCCAAACAGTTATGAATCTGATTCCTGCAAATTTTATTTTATATGAATATCTGATTCGATTATTGTAAATCCTCTAATGCAAAAACCTGTATTTTGTCCTAGCGTGTTGATACGTGATTCTTGGTCATCATAATCCCAGACCATACTATCCAATTTTTGATCTTGGCTGAAAATGGTACTAGCAAACTACTATTAGACCAACGTGGTTATATGCTGTATCATCTGATACCATTGTCAAAATCACACTTTGAGTATCAGTTTAGTGTAATCTTTAATTTGGTATGGCTCATACATGCACCATGGATAAAATTCGCGCATGCCCCATATGTCCTGAATGTGGCTCAAATCGGTTTATAAGACTAGCAGAAAAAATAGTCACTGTAAAGTGCCGTTCATGTGGCAAAATCATTCAAATCTAAATCATAGTTAATATTTGCAGTATTTTTGGTATCATTATGGCACAAGTATGGAAAGATAATGACATCAGTCTTGACTCTATCAAAGACGAGGTCATTGCTGTGATTGGCTACGGTATTCAAGGCGATGCACAAGCCAACAACATGCGCGATTCCGGTCTTAACGTGATAGTTGGACTCAAAAAAGGTAGCAACACTTGGAGAAAGGCAGAATCCGATGGCCATAAAGTATTAACAGTTGCAGATGCGACAAAACAGGCAGACATTATTCATATACTAATCCCTGACATGATTCAAGGTCAGGTATACAAAGATGAGATACAGCCAAATCTTTCAACTGGTAAATCACTGTCATTCTCACATGCTGCTGCAATCTATTGGAAATGGATAGAGGCGCCATCTGATGTTGATATAATCATGGTTGCACCAAAGGGACCGGGTTCCAAAGTAAGAGAGACATATCTTGATAATTTTGGGACTCCGTCAATTGTTGCAGTAGAACAAGATTTTACAGGAAAGGCTTGGGATAGAACGTTAGGCATTGCAAAAGGTATAGGTAGTGCAAGGGCCGGATTGATCAAGACTAGTTTCAAAGAAGAGGTAGAGACTGACTGGTTTGGAGAACAAGCTGATCTGTGTGGTGGTGCTGCATCCATGGTTACAAATGCGTTTGAAACACTTGTTGAGGCAGGTTATCAACCTGAGATTGCATATTTTGAGGTGTTACACGAGCTGAAACTCATTGTAGATCTAATTCAAAAGTATGGCATCAACGGAATGTGGAGACGTGTAAGTGAGACTGCAAGATATGGCGGACTCACTAGAGGACCAATGGTTATGGACTCTGCAAATAAAGAAAAGATGAAAAAAGTCCTTGATATGATTCAGGACGGCACATTTAACAAAGAATGGATATCTGAGTATCAAAAGAATGGCAAGGCCTCCTTTGACAAATATATGCAAGATTATGATGCACATCAGATTGAAAAAGTTGGTAAAGCCATGCGTAAAATGATGTGGCCTGATTCCAAAGAATAGCATCTCTTATTTACAGAATCACAGCGACTACCTGATGATAACAAAACGCTAGATAAAGCAGAAAACGATGTGGATCAACTAACGCAAAATAGTCTTCAAAACTGGGATGACGGTTCTGTCTGGTTATAGACACCTATCAACAAAGAAATTTTGTTGTATTATTAACAAATTGTTTTCTCTCTATCACTCGACTTTGACATATCGACTATCTAGATTACTGATCTGCAAGATTCCAACATCGCTGGCTCAAAAATGCCAGACTTCGCTTCATCTATGTCATCTCGACTATCCCTAAACCTAGAGGATAGTTTGAATGGTATATTTAGGCCAGCGATAACATCACTAAGGGTCTCGAAGATGTTACAGAACCAAAAAACGCAATTTATATAAGATAACCTTTCCCAATTTTATTATATTCAATATTACGTGGTCAAGAGATATGAGTCAAGAAATTCAAGCATTAACTACCAAATCTCGGGAATTGTCTGTCAAAATCAAAGAACTTCACGATGAGATCTCAAAGGTTATTGTAGGCCAAGACAAAGTAATTGAAAAATTAATCATTGCCTTGCTATCTAATGGTCACGTTCTGCTTGAAGGCGTTCCAGGACTGGCCAAGACGTTACTTGTTCAGACATTATCTGATTGCACAAGTGCCGAGTTTGTACGACTACAATTCACTCCTGATCTGCTACCTGCAGACATTACCGGAACCAAAATTTATGATCATACCACAGCGTCATTTAACACGCTACAAGGCCCAATATTTTCAAACTTTATACTAGCTGACGAGATTAATCGTGCCCCTCCAAAGGTACAATCAGCATTGCTTGAGGCAATGCAGGAGAACCAAGTAAGTATCCAAGGAGAGACACACATCCTAGAAAAACCGTTCTTTGTAATGGCCACCCAAAACCCGATAGAGTCTGAAGGAACGTACCGACTTCCTGAAGCACAATTAGATCGTTTCATGTTCAAATTATTAATCTCATATCCAAACAGGGAGCAGGAATCCGAGATTATCCAACGATTCACAACTGGTATGACCCCTCACCCTGCAAAAATTTTATCAACTGATGAGATGATCTCAATACAAGATTTTGTAGGAGAGATTTACGTTGATGATACTATTTACAATTACATTACAGAGATCGTAGATGCAACACGATTCCCTGCCAAATATGACCTTGACATATCTAATTATATTGAATATGGTGCATCACCTCGAGCGTCCATATGGATTACCATCTCAGCTAAATCTAACGCTTTACTGCAAGGAAGAGGATACGTAACTCCGCAAGATGTACAAAATATAGCCTACGATGTCCTTCGTCATCGAATCATTCTAACATATGAAGCCGAAGCAGAACGGATCACACCTGACGACATTATACAAAAAATCTTAGAGAAGATCAAAGTGCCATAGTGGCATATTTCAAATATTTAATATGTGTGCATTATGTCTCCAATAACTCAAATCTTAAAAAAGTTGCATAGAGTGGATATTACAACAAAACATCTAGTTGAGGGTTTAGTAGTCGGCAAGCATCATTCCGTATTCAAGGGACAGGGGTTAGAATTCTCAGATCTTAGGGAGTATGGACCAGGCGATGACGTGCGAGCAATAGACTGGAATGTTACTGCTAGGTTTAACCGTCCTTACATAAAGGAGTTTATCGAGGAGCGAGATTTACAAATCTACTTTGTAATTGACGTGTCTGGCTCTAACAGTTTTGGCTCAAACATCTCAAAGAGGGACCGTTCCCTTGAGATAATTGCAACCCTCATGTTTGCCGCACTCAGGGATAATAACGGAGTTGGGGTATTTTTGGTATCTGATGACATTGAAAAGTTTATTCCCTTAAGAAAAGGTAAACGGCACATACTCCAATCTCTGAGTATTATCTCTGCATTTACACCAAATTCTGTCAATACTGATCTGCAGCGATCCCTCAAACACATATTTAAAATCATCAAAAGAAAGAGTCTTGTTTTTGTTATATCCGATTTTTTGGATGACACTCAATTTACCATGTCTCTGAAGATACTCGGACAGTATCATGATGTCATTGCGTTACGTATAGTCGATAAAAGGGAGATTGAAATTCCTGATGTGGGTCTTATAGAGCTAGAAGATGAGGAGACAGGGGAACAGATTCTTGTGGATACATCTGATGAGATATTCAGAGACGCATACTCTGAACTGGTCAATAAAAACAACTCTCAATTCAAGACTAGTATGATGAATAGCAAGATTGATGCTGTAACATTGTTAACTGATCAGGATTACATCCTGCCACTAAAACACCTGTTTAAGAGGAGATAAGAGATGGCGGGATTTGATAACGAACTTTATCTACTCTTTTTGCTTGTAATACCTATTTTATTTTATGTGTATAATAAAATTCTAAAAAGAAAGAAAAAAGCTGCAATACGATTTAGCAATTTGTCTTATGTCAAATCTGCCATAGGGGGTAAGAAAAAGACCAGGCGTGACTCGCTCTTGTTTTATCTCTCAATTAGTGTTATCGCATTAATGATTATAGGATTTGCAGATCCACACATTCCGTTAGAGCAGACCAAAGAAGGAGTCAACGTTGTACTGGTAATTGATATTTCTGGCAGTATGCAAGCGCAGGATTATCCTCCAAATAGGCTGGAATCTGCTAAAAATTCTGCTGAGATATTGCTAAACTCGTTGCAACCAAAAGACAATGCAGGTATTGTGGTATTTGAGACAGGCGCCACTACTGCTGCGTATCTTAGTCCATACAAAGACCGGGTTATAGAGAAACTATACGATATCTTGCCGCGAGATGGAAGAACCGCAATAGGTGACGGGCTCAGTCTCGGAATTGATATGGCAGTCTCAGTTCCAAATAAACAAAAAGTAGTCATACTCCTCAGTGATGGGGTTAATAATGCAGGGGTGATAACGCCCAGAGAGGCAGTTGCATTTGCCCAATCAAATGACATCCAGGTTTATACAATTGGTCTTGGTTCAGCAGAACGAGTTGTGTTCGGATATGATGTTTTTGGCAGGCCTCAATATGCAGAGTTAGACGAGGCCACATTACAGGCAATTGCAGAGAATACCGGCGGCAAGTACTTTAAATCCGTAGATTCTCAGACGCTTGACGGTATCTATGAAAATATTAGTCAGGATATCCAACGCGAACAAGAGGAGACTTATATAAAAGACTGGTTCTTTGTTGCTGCTCTAGGATTGTTGTTTGTACAAATTTACGCAAGATATGGACGGGGAAGAGTTATTCAATGAATGGATTGACATCTTTGGGTTTGCTGTTTATTCTATGCGTGTCTATGTCTGTTGGGGTTGTTACTGTTGTTGATGTTCTTGTTGTTGTTGTTGTTGGTAATGAGGATGCTTATGCTACCAGTCATGACGATAATCAAACAGATGCAGCAGAAGACAATGAAGACAACATAGTGATGATTGTTCCACAATCTGAATATTATTTTCTAGTGGACCAAAACGCAATAATCTCATTAGATATTGAAAACAGTTACGGATATTCTGTAAATGGGCTCTTACAATCTACCGTTACTCAAACAATTGGGCAATTTTCAACTACTCGTACACAGTCATCTTCATTGACACTTGTCAATGGAACACAAACGATATCTCTGGATTTTGGTACTAGCGATACTCCGTCATCTTTTGTGTTGGATTTAGGATATACCACTGATGACATACACGTATCCTTGGATTCAATCGTCGTTAATTTTGTTTCAGACGAATCTGAGCAAAACAACACACAAAACCCGACGCAGAGCTCATCATCTCAGTCTAATAACAATCAAGCCGGCAGTCAATCATCCCAACAATCCGCTCAACAACAGATGCAGCAGAACCAAATCAATCAAGAAGAAGCAAACAATCCTTCTGATACTCAGCAACGACTTCAAAACAGTCAACTGCCTCAGGATACCAGTGCGTTAAAACAAGAGTTACAACAACATGTGCAAGAAGAAAATCACTTACGCGAACAGTTCGAAGGAGCGCTAGTATCAAACGAAGATTTTCAAGAGATACATAACAGTATTTTGGCCCAAGGGAACGGTGTTACAAACGCCACTTTAAACCCGACATCAGAACATACTGGCACTTTTGAGGTCAATTATCAAGATCAACAGCAACAACAATGGACTAAATTTCAGGGCAGCATGGTCAATGGAACTCTGACTGATATAAAACAGACCTCTCAACTACAAAATGACCTATTACTAGAAAGACTTGAATCTGACAAGCGTTTTCAAGAGTATGAGGAAAGTCTGACTCTGGACGGTTTTGTAAGAGAGGGAGTAGAATTTAGCTATCCGAATGATGGTGATGGTACAACCACTCTGTCTCTACAGTATAATAACAAAAATCAAGACGACGCTACAATTACTGCAATATTTGATGAGGGTGACAACCTTGTAGGTATAGAATTAGAGAGACCGTTTGACTATCTGAGTCTGTTTGTTGTCTTTGCTGTGATACTGTGTGGTGTTGTAGGTTATATGCTGTATAGGCGATTTTATACAAATAAAACAACAACAACAACATCATCACCACCAGATGCGGTATCCTACAAAGACCACAAAGAGTTTGATTATATCACAGCATCAAGTAACCTCATAACACAAGCAAAGATAGATTTTGATAACCAACAGTACAAAGACGCTTACAGTAAGATTGCTCAATCAATTAGACTGTATCTGAGTTACGAGTTGGGTCTTAAAAAAGAGATTACAAACGAAGATATCTTATCACACCTTGATGGTGCAACAAATCCTGTTGAGCAGATAGCAGAATGCTTCAAGCGTTCTAGCTTGGTTGAATTTGCCAAATCCCCAGTAGATAAAACAGAGTTTGATAAAATGATTGCATTGGCAACAAAACTAGTGACACAAAAAACCGATACATCGTCTTGATTTGTATATCTTGTAATAAACAAAACACACAGTGAATAATTTATGAACCCGCCCATAAGACACAAATCTTTGTGTGTGTTATTCCTTGTCTATGAATTCATTAGCAGTTGGCGGATTTGGTGCCAGACCTTTTCTCTTTCGTATTTCAGCTACTGCAGTATCTAACATCGATTTTGGGACTTCGGTCCACTCTTTAAATGATGTATTCCAAGTTGCACGTCCTGCAGTCTGACCTCTCATAGCCTCTGATAGGTTAAAGGTCTCTGATGCTGGAATCTCGCCGATAACAATACTTGATGCGCCCTTTTGTGACATGTCAAGTACTTTGCCGCGTTTGCCTGAGATAATGGTTGCAACGTTTCCTACTAGGTCAGTTGGAACACGAACCTCTATTGCTAGCGTTGGCTCTAAAACTGCAGTTCCAGCTGTCAACAGTGCGCCCATGCAGGCACGGCGTGATGCTGGTCCTAACTGTGATAGGCCCCTGTGTGCAGTATCCTCGTGTGGTACAAAATGTGTAAAGATAAATTTACAGTTTCTCATCTGCTCTTTGCATAGGGGTCCTTCTTTCATGACCTCTTCGAATCCAGAGTTTATAGAGTCAGTTGACTCTTGGACAAATTGTACACCTTTGGTTCCGTTAATCAACACATTGCCGCGTGAATCGAATTTTAAGACGCGTTTGATGGTATCAGTATCCCATCCCATTTTTTTGAGTACATCTGAGATAAATTTCTTGTCTTTCATGTCGCTTATCTCCCCTGTTCTTAGCATATGTGCAATCTGGGGTTCTAATGGCTCGACTGTCATGAATATCTTATTGTGTCGGTTAGGTGACTTTGCCATGACTGGCTCACAGGTTCCCTTTACTGTCTCTCTGTAGTTGATTAATGGTTCTGATGTTACAATCTCACATTTTGCGTCTTGTATTCTGTGTGTTGCAACGTCCAAGTGCAATACACCCATTCCTGCAACTATTGTCTCACCGCTCTCCTCATCAATCTTTACAATCAGGTTTGGGTCCTCTATTGTCAGCTGTTTTAGAATATCTACTAGTTTTGGAAGATCTTTGGGATGCTTTGGTTCTATTGCTATCTGAACTACTGGCTCTGAGACATACTTTACTCCTTCAAACATTGGAATTCCTTTAACTGATGATAGGGTATTTCCTGCCCTACATTCACTTAATCCTAGTAATGCTGGAATATTTCCTGCTCCTAACTCTTTTACTTGCTCACGTTGATTTCCCATGAAAAAGTTGACTGATTGGACACGACCTTCCCGTTTTTCGTCTATGATGTTAATTGTCTGTCCATCTTTGATGGTTCCAGAGAACAGTCGTCCGATTGCTACAGGGCCTGCTGCCGGATCCAGTACCATGTTTACTACCATCATTATTGTAGGACCATTATCATCGCACGCCAGTAGTGCCTTTCCAACATCTGATTCTAGATCCCCTTTCCATATCTGCGGAATTCTATACTTTACTGCCTCATGTGGTGCTGGATGGTGTTTTACCACCATTCCTAGTACTGCGTCTGCCAGTGGTGCTTTTTCAACTAGGTCTGATACTGTCTCATTGTTATACGAGTCAATTACATCCTTGAATGTGATACCTCGTTCTTTCATCAGATCGATGTTGATTGCCCATCTGTCCTTTGCAGAACCAAATGTCACACTTGCATCTTGGATTGATACTTTCCATGCTTCCCTGTATTGCGGTTCTGCATACGTGTCAATTAATTGATTAAAGTTTGATACTACCTCTACTAGTTGTGCCTGCATCTTTTCTGGTGTCAATCTCAGTTCTTTTATGAGCCTGTCAACTTTGTTGATGAATAATACCGGTTTTACGCGTTCTTCTAGTGCCATTCTAGTTACCGTCTCAGTCTGTGTCATGATGCCTTCCACTGCATCGCATACTACAACTGCCCCATCAATTGCTCGAAGGCTGCGAATCACCCTTCCGCTGAAATCTACATGTCCTGGGGTATCTATCATATTGATGACGTACTCTTTATCTTTGCTAGTAAAGTGTAATGTTACATTTGCCTGATAAATTGTAATTCCTCTCTCTTGCTCTTCCTTGTCAAAATCCATTGCTAATGCTTTTCCTGCAGTTGATGGTGCAATAATTCCAGAGTATGCCAAAAGGCTGTCACTCATGGTAGTCTTTCCATGGTCAACATGTGCTATGACTCCAAAATTTCTAATCTGATCCTTGTTTTTTATTATCTTCAAAACGTCGCCTGTTGACTTGAATTTTGCCATATTCGCAGACCCTATTTTCAGGTATTAAATCTTAGCCTTCGTGCAGTAGGTGGAAATGTGCCTAAAATTTAGTCGATTATGTTACCAAATTAGGCCAACTTGATGATGATGACAATGATGGCGACGATGATGATGTAAAGTAGTGACTTCACCAACAACATCATGATGTTGCAAACGCATGTTAGTCTTGGTCGTGCAGACATATATGCGACAACCCTGGAAAGGATACGTATGTCATGTGGAATGAGTGTAATATTTGAGGCAATATTTCAAAATGACAGCTGCAAATCATGTACACGTGATGTGCAGTTCACATCAGTGTATGTCACTATAATGGTACGGCGATTGCAAAAGTTATGGCATACGCAGAGACGGGCTTGTATGTTCCCCGACAAACAGTATGAAGAATTCCTGCAGGCCTGAAAAACTAGGATTTGGACAGCACCTAGACGTATGGACTCAGATCCTCGTGTTTTTAGGCACAAAATATATGCCGGATTAGACGATCCGTGCCTAGATGAATCTTGGACCTGAGTGTTTACACCTATACGATAGGCAGATTTAAAAGGAAACAATGCAGATTACACAATATCTTGCAAACCGTATTATTACTAAATCAAGAACCACAACCAATTAAAATCTTCCAAAAAATGGAACGATCTGAGAAAATTATAGTTAGAGATTCGGAGTATATAACAATCGACATCGTCAAAGCAATTTTTTCACCAGAAGACAATATTCCAGCTACACGTTATGACCCTAGTGAAAGCAGAAAGCATTTCTGGCAAAATATTTTTGGGTTAGAGCCATTACCTGCTACTGTACCTAATGCAGCTGAACTGTTTGCAGGATCTTTGAGCCAAGATCTAGATATAACACCTGCTGACATTCAGGCAGCAGTTGATAAAGCTGACGAGGATTAATTCATTTTAGAAATGTCCGAATCAAGGAACAATAGAATCTACATCGATACAAATGTGTTGTTTAATTGGTTGTTTGGATCTACTGCAACTAGTGCAAAACCCGCTACTGAATTCATAAAGGATGTTTTAAATGGAAGATATGTGGGAATCATATCATATCTGACATTAAATGAATTGTTAAAAATTATTAGCAATATGATGGCAGATCAAGGAAAAACAGAACCTGCACAATGGAAAAGAAAAAGAGAGGAGGCACTGAGGAAAATTTTTGCGTTGAATGACAAACAAATTGAAATTGTTTCTGGCAATATTACTGATTCAACATGTAATGAAAAAGATCTGATGTTTGGAACAATTTCGAATAAAGCATATGCTTTAATGGAAAAATATCCGGGCACAGTAAAATTTGATGAAACAAAAAGAAAAATAAACATAAAGGGATTTCCACTGTAGATTCATTGCATGTAGAATTAGCAAAGATTTTCAAATGTTGTAAAATTGCAAGTTTTGATAGTGATTTTGCAGAAGTAAATTCAGAAGTTCAGCAATTGGCGATAAAAGAGGTTTACAGAATATGAACAAGTCCCAGATTCCTTTTGTAACAATTCGTGAGGATTTCAGTACTTTTGAATGTGAAAATGGGCAAACTTTACGCGTAAAGCTATCAGTTGTAGAGATCATTAAGATTCAGGATGATGACAAAGAAAATAGTGCGATAAGTTTCAATGAGATTTCTCGTGTTTTTAGCTCAACTCCTATTGATACTTCAAACTTGGAGATGGCTAGACCAGAAGATGTAACTGCAAAAAACCAGGTAAAAGAGTTAGAATTTAACATGACCAATCAAATAATCAACCTATATGAAACAGAAAAATCTTTGATTATTCTGGTACCAATAATCGAAAAAATATTCATTACAGATAAGAAAAATCAAGACGATAATCCTATCCTAAGATACGTTATGAAAAATTCGGTTAGCATAATTAATAAAAAAACTCTTTCTGAAGGCATGTCTAATCTCACATCAAATTCTACGCTCGGTTCCATCGACAAATAAAAGTAAGAGGTTATCTATGTTAGAAGTTGAAAATGTACTCTTATTACACACACTGCAAAGAATATTCGTAACTATATAGTTTTTTGAAGTAAACTAGGATCTACACACAATATATCAACCAATCATTACTATTTGTTTTATGAGAGATGTAAGTTTGAGCGCAAATTTCCTTATTGTAGTCATGGATTTCAAAAAACTACACGGTTACCAATTTTTGAGTTAATACATTAGATCTCGATAACCTGACAGAACCGTTTATACTCTTATGGCTGCTAATACGATCTTTTAATATTATCAAAACCACTTAAACGGTATGAAACTAGAACTTTTTATCCTCGTCGTATTGGGTTTTTCGCTGTTCTTTCTCCCAAATGCATACTCTGCAACAAAACTAGTGGATGATGGTTCCATTAAGACTTCTATAATACATCCTGAAGGTGTGGTAAGAGGATCAGACTTCAATATATCTCTACTAACTGAAAACCCACACTCAGTTGATAGACTCAATGCTACCGTAAAGATAACGTTTCCTGAAAAAATTTTTAGCTCTAATGATGAGCTAGCATGGTTTTATGAGCGGATAGCTGGTAAAAGTTCATACGGCAAAACAATCACTGTATACAGTTTTCCAAATTCTACTCTTGGGGACCATTTCATTAATGTGGATTTATCTCACATGGATGGGGATAACGAACGCTTTTCTAGTGTGGCCTTACCGATAACCATTCGTGGAGAACCGAAACTTGTAATAAGCACAAGTGTACAAGATTCCATTTACTCTAATGCAGAATTTCCATTTATCGTAACCATTGAAAGTCAGGGTTCCACTCTACATGACGTTACCATAAAAATAATTCCTCCAGAGATTGTTACATTTAGGGGACAAACCCAACATACGTTTTCCTCTATTGACAGAGATACCCCCATATCTCTGCGTTCAGAACTAGTCACTGCCTCAACTGAGGAAGAAGTTGACTATGAGCATTACATCCCATTTCAAATTACTGTAGATTATACTGATGATACTGACACTGTACGTTCTACTTCTGAGACTGTCTCGATTCTTCTCAGACCAAAAGCATTTTTTGAGTTTGGATCGGAAGGTGGTTTTTGGTTAGGTAATTTTTATTTTACACCAACTATCAGCTTGGGTACTTTTATTGGACTGCCACTAGGTCTGTTTGGGCTTTACAGATGGCATAAAAGACGTACAAAGAGCCAAAAATAAAGATACGCAAACCATCCCAAGAACAAATCATTTGACGAAATAAATTAGATTAAAAAATACCTCTTTCTCTAGAATAGATTTGTAACAATAAAGTACAATTCAATCCATGGTATCATAGAGCTCAACCTACGAATGTATGATGAGTTTTTAATCAAAGAATTACACCGTCTTTCAAATATTTTGCACCCTTTCCTAATTTTGATATTTATAACGTCACTATTACCAAGAGATATGGAAATTTCTGTGGGACATACCCCTGATTCTGATGATGCATTCATGTTTTACGGAATGTTTACAGGCAAGGTGCCATCTCCGGAGTTCACAGTAAAACACGTCATCGAAGACATTGAGAGATTAAACAATACGGCCACACTGGTAAAACTAGATGTTACTGCAGTTTCAGTTCACGCATGTGCATACATTCCTGAATATACTATATTGAGGAGCGGTGGGAGTTTTGGGATTAACTACGGTCCCATCGTCACTGCCCGAGAGCATATGAGTGTCGATAAACTTCGAGAGTGCAAGATTGCAATTCCAGGCAAGATGACATCTGCATTTTTATTGCTGCAGCTAATGATTGGCAAGTTTGACTATGTTGAGATGAATTTCAGTGATATTCCAAACGCCGTCAGATCCGGTAAAGTTGACGCCGGTCTTGTAATTCATGAGACACAGCTCTCATATGAACAAGAGGGCAATCTCAAAATCTTAGATGTTGGAGAGTGGTGGCACAAGTTAACTAATGGTCTGCCTGTTCCGCTGGGAATTAATGTAATGCGAACTGATATTGGCATGGATACAATTGTACAGTTTGACAGATATCTTCAATCATCAATTGAGTTTGGACTGGCAAATTTTGATGATGCGCTAGATTATGCAATGCAGTACTCTAGAAGCAAACCGCGCGATCTCATTGCAAAGTTTGTAAAGATGTACGTCAACCCTGTCACCGTTAACATGGGCGATGCAGGCGAGGAATCCATTAGAACGTTATTCAAAATGGCACAAAATCAATGCCTGGTTCCTGACTTTAAGATTAGTATTGCCGCCAAGTGATTATTATTATGGAACAAACATGCTATTATCATGGGTGACGGTATCGGCGGTGCAGTGATCGGTGTGCTTACAAACAATACTTTTGAACTGCTAGTTAGTCACACAAGAAAAGACAATCAGGATGATTATGGCAGGGTTGAAAAGGTAACTATTGGAAAGATCGATGATCCTGACGAACCTCAATATGGAGAAACCACAAAAGAGGATCTAGAACGAGCTCTGAAAGGAAAGTTTGTCTCTTGTAATGTACAATATAGAGATGGCAAGACTGACGCCTTGGTATGTAACGTCTTTGTTCAGAAACCGCCTGAAGGATTCTAGTCTGACAAAAACGTGTTTGTAGATGTATAAATATTGAATCTAGACCACATCTGTGATTTTTTAATTAGAGCGTACCATACATCTCCTAAAACTATCTGCAAACCATGTTAATAGCATACGTTTAAAAAGTTGTCAAACAATCTACAAAACAACCTTGAAAGATTCAATATTATTCAATGGCATAATGATGGCATGATCATGGAGATTCAATAACTCATGAAAGCAAAGTGTGACAGATGCGGTGCCCCGTTAGGCACTGAGAGTAGAAAAACCAAACAGCGCTTTTGCGGTACGTGCAAAAAAAAGTTCGAGTTGTATCGTAAATAAATAAATCACTGTTTTTTAGCAGGTTTTTTCTCTTGTTTTTTTACATTATCTCGTCTTCTTCTTGTACCAAAACTAATCAATATCAACAAAAATCCCAATCCTATTAGAATTCCTGCTAGAGTGTTATAGTCTCGATTCTCCTGTTCTGCTAGCAGCAAGTCAAATATCTCTTCTTCTGTCATTCCTGTTTGTCCTGCAGGGACTGTATCGTTGATTATTATTGTTAGTCCTATTCCTACAATAAGCATTGCAAGACCTCCTAGCAGAATTCTTTTATCGACAAGAATCATCTATATTATTTCAAGTACTTTGCCATATATTAGGCATTTTGTTATTCTTTTGTGCCTCTTGTAATATGTTTTATTTTGTATGCTTGCTAGTGGTGTGATTCTAAAACACTAGTGCACATTATTATTTATGTAAAATAATCTCTATCTAGTTGATTCATGCTGAAATTAGTATCTATCCGATGGCTACTCCGACTCCTAGTGCTAGTTTTTACATTGCCAAAGCAATCGAGTCAATTCACGATGTTCCCAACCTGAGATATGTCATTAATTCGATGGGTACCACATTAGAATCTGACAATATCGACGTAATACATTCTGCAACATCTGCAATGATTGAAACGGTTCATAATCTGGGTATTGCTAGAGTTGAGATAGTAATCAAGATAGATTCACGCAGAGACAAGCACCAAAAGATGGAAGAAAAATTAGATTCCATAAAAGAGCACATGCCAGACACTGTAAAAGAGAGATAGAGTGGCGTCATTAAGTCTTTGCAATTGCTTTTCTGAACATATACTGTTCAATATTCTGATTGAATGTAGCGGTTCTTAGATATATCATTGCGGCTCGTGCACGGTCACTAACATGTTCATGGTGTTCATACATGAAAGGTTGAATCTTTAACTGATGCCAACATTCTTCAATTGCATTAAATTCAGGACATCCTGTAGGCAAGTACATTATTCGCAGTCTAGAACTGTTTGCTTTTACAAATTTTTTAAACTTCTTTGTTTTATGCTGGGTGCTGCATCCATTACAATGGCTACCTTGTCATAGTTCCAATAGTTTTTTGACAAATTTGAGAAACGTCGGACCGTTGATTTTTTTTTTCTGTAAAAAATATTGATACGAGTCTGATATTGCACCATAAATTACACGTCTCCGATGTCTCCAAAATAAACTCGGAGTATTTTTTGACCCACCGGCTACCATGGACCGCGCTTTGTGACATAGTCGTGCATCAATATTGACTCATCCTGTACATACAGCTCAAAACCGTCCCGTTTTACGCATGAAATCCACCATTTCAGGGATTTTTGCCACTCTTCTATCTGTTCAGTAGATGCCTTGTTTTTGTGTGTGGAATCCGGGTACCTTTGGAGTAAAGTTATGACGACACAATATGTCACGTATTCCAGATTCGGTGTATTTTACTCCTATATCTTTTTTTATTTTATGTACAAACTGCTTTGGAAAAATGCCGTTTTTAACATTTGTAAAAAATTCTGTAATCTTATGATTTGCTATTTTTGGCGGACGTCCGGATCTTGGTTTCTCATACAATCCTGCAACTCCAAATTCTTTAAATCGCATAACCTAATTTTTAATTGTGTTGTAGGATTTGTAAAACAGTTGTGCGATTGTTGAAATCGTTTCACCTTCCTCTACGACATTTAACACTGCAAAGCATTCGTTCTTTTGCTTTTGGGTTTAATTCCCTCTTATATACATACATTAATGCCACATTCTGGTTTTCCACTATGGGTGATAAATATTTCAAGCTATAAGTGTTTCAAGCTATAAGTGTTTCTAGTGTTTTTGAAAATTGCAAAGACTTTTTCTCATAAATTGTTTTATTGTTTACACATATGTTATTAAAAAGTGTAATACACATATATTATAATCGATTATCCATAATCTCTGGTGTTCATGTCATCCCTTAATCCGTGCCTAACTGCAATCCACATAGATCTTCCCATAGACACAAATCAAGAGGGGACGTGAACTTGTTGATTTTGTATCCCAAAACAAGGATGTGAGGATGTTATACCTACCAACTGCCAGAGCTTGGCGCCATTGAGAAATATTGGCATCAGGCAAAACATGACACTGGTGTCAGAATATTATACTACGTTTGAAAATATGCGTCACGTGTTATTTTAAGGCATCAGGACATAGGAACCAAAGCTTAGTGCGATGAGATATGTTGGCAGGAAATCCCCGATCTTGATGAACTTTTGATTTCAAGTTTTTTACACAAGATAAAAACCTGTTCAGATTAAAGATCTAGTAGTGCTTATTGCATAATGTCATTTTGATTGAAAAATGAACAGCTTTTTGTCCAATACTACCAATAATCTCTAATGTGTACTTACTAGTCTAAGACTAGTTTAAATGACCTCTTTGTTATATGATGACTGTTTTTAATACTGAATGTGACTTTTATAATTCTTTCAAGTAGTGTTGTTACTGATCCCAATCAAGACAAAGTACTTGGTAAAGCTTCAAGTTGTCAAAAATACGATAAAAAAAACCTTCAGTCAATTACCGTATCGTTGTTTACAAAAGATATGGTGAACAGTCATGACTGCAAACTATGTTAATAATAACAATACTGACAATGATACTGCCAAGAATAGTAAAAACAGACTCTATACATACAATATCCCATTCTTAAACTCCTCTCTGACTGCAATATTGACTATAGTTTTAGCTAGTCTGAAGAATGTTGTTGTGGGGGGGGGGGGAGGCAGTCTGGCAGACAGGATCAAGGATGCAATCAACAGGCAAGTCGACCCAAGCACCACCAACTTATCTTAGTTTATCGACTTGGCAATCCGGGACGTTCATTGAAAAGTTGGAGGCAAGAGACACCAGATTCGGCAGAATCACCCATGAATGCTTTTTTGGACACATCTGTCTTCCAACGCCGCTACAGCAGCAGCAAGCATCAAGAGTCGGTCCTGAACCTGACGGTTCTGTGAGTGTGAGTCCAATGAACCCCTCCCAGCCACCGTCGAACTTGCAGACATCGTCTAACCGGGTTTATTTCTTGGTAATCAAGCAACTTTGTGGTGACTGACAATGGACAAAAACACGCACGTCGCCGTGGCCATGCTGGTTTTCATTGTCCTAGTCGTTTCGCTGGCGCCTCTTGAGACACATAGCCAGACAGAGCAGACAAAAGTCAGTACTGTTCCGGGTATCTACAAGTCTGCCGGTTTCGCGCAGGATGGTATTGGGGATCCTGACAAACTCGACCCCGGTTTTTACGCTCTGGTGCAAAAACTGATGGAGCAGGTGCAAGACGAAAACCTTCTTGAAAGCACCTTTGCCCCTCAGTCGGAACGTAAGGCGCAAAAACTGACGAAGCAGACGCAAGACGAAAACCTGCAAAGCCCGACGACACACCATGACGTGATAATAACCGTCAACAAGTACGATCGTGACGGCACCGACTTCTCAGAGACAAACAAAGACGCGGTAGTCAAGATACTGAAGGATATTGGAGCTAGGGACATCAAGGCCGCCGATCTTCTCTCCTTTGTCACCGCGTCGGTTCCGGTAAACCGCATCCTAGAGGTATCCGGGCACGGCCAGGTGTACCGCATGGGCGACGGTCAGGCGCAGATGACCCCAACCATAGACGAGATGCGCCTGACCATAGGGGCTACTCCAGACGACTTGCGCAGGCCGGACGGGACAACAGTGGAAGGCTCTGGCGTGACAGTAGGCGTGGTGGATTCTGGCATAAACCATCCTAACTGGATAAACGACAGCGTAATCGGCCGCGTCCTGTGCACCGATCACAGGTGCAGTCCCGCGCAGGCTAGTGGCGTAACTGCACCTGACATAGGGAACCTGCAGACTTCGCATGGAACGCGCGTGGCAATGGTCATTGCCGGATCCGGACTTGCAGACAACAACGGGATCGCCCCCGGGGTTGACATTCTGGATGCCGGAATCAAGCGGCACGGTGGTGGTACTTCTCCGAACGTTGCTAGCGGCTCGCATGCATTTGAATGGCTCCTTGAGATGGGTGCGGATGTGTCAAACCTGAGCTACAGTGCTGGAAGGTGCCACGAGGTTAACTTTGACACCACACCCCAACTGCTCACAGGAGAGGCAGTGGATTTGGGAATGCCTGTTGTCATATCTGCCGGAAACGACGGCGCCATCCATAACGGTCATGCCGTGGTACCTGTCTACAAGTCCGTCAGCGAGCTGGCATGCGCACACAACGTCATCACGGTTGGCGGGATAGACGACCGCAACCCGGATGATGTCGGCATGTACATACTATCAAGCAGGGGGCCTGCCAGCCACAATGTAGGTGGCACCATCCACCCGATACTCAAGCCCGAGGTGGTGGCCCCTGCATACAAGTTAGATATACCCTCGTTTGTGGCAAACAGCACCACTGCACCCAACTCTGGGACAAGTTTTTCAGCCCCTGCAGTAACAGCAGTCGTTGCCCTGGCACTGCAGGAAAGGGACATGGAACCGGCTACCGTCAAGGCGGCAGTACTTCTCGGGGCCAACTGGACGGGACCTGTGCCGTGCACATCGGTGCAGTATGAAGAGAACCACCCCACAGACAACTGCTCCCACGCAAGACAACCGACAGACTGGAACACGGCAAACAACGCTGACTCACTTGGAATAATAAATAACGTAGGTTTTGGAATACTTGACGCGGGCAGGACGCTTGATTACGTTACCGGCGCCTCTGGCAGACATCTTGTAGAGGGTAGCCTGCACTCTAATTCTGACGCGGACGCCTACCAGTTTGAGGTGCACGACACCGAAAACCCGGTAAAGGTGATACTGTCGTGGACTGCCGACCCGTTCTATGATGGCTACCGCTCCTCCGGCGGGGACTATTACTTTGCCGACCTAGGCTTTACCGTCGACTGCCCGGGAATGAACACGATATCTGCACAGTCGGCATACCAGTCCAACGAGTTTGCGGTATTTGTGCCTGCAGAGGCAGGCACGTGCACGGTAGCGGTGACGGGAACAGACATCGACACGCCTCGACGCTCCGAACAAAACTACGCCCTGGCCAGCACACTGCCGTTTTCCTCCCGTGATGACACTTTTGTCATGGTGTGGAACACCATCGCGCAGAACGAGTCCATAATCATACCTGCTGGCGGGGCGGCAGACACATACTCGGTGGAATGGGGCGACGGAACCGTGTCTGCCAACGTCGCCGGTGACCAGACGCACGCCTATGACAGTGCCGGAACCCACGCTGTTTCGATATCCGGCGACTTTACGAGAATCAATCTGGGCGACGATGCAAACAACGCGGCCAAATTGCACTCAATAGTGCAGTGGGGGGACACCCGGTGGCAGTCCATGGAGTCTGCGTTCAATGGTGCCTCAAACATGACATACAGTGCAACGGATTCGCCTGATCTTTCCGGCGTTACCTACATGATCTCGATGTTCTCAGGCGCCTCCTCCTTCAACTCCGACCTATCTGACTGGAACGTCTCGTCTGTGACTGACATGTCAGGCATGTTCTCAGGCGCCTCCTCCTTCAACTCCGACCTATCTGACTGGAACGTCTCGTCTGTGACTGACATGTCAGGCATGTTCTCAGGCGCCTCCTCCTTCAACTCCGACCTATCTGACTGGAACGTCTCGTCTGTGACTGACATGTCAGGCATGTTCGACGGTGCCGACTCGTTTGCACAGAATCTGGGGACGTGGTACATAGTGCTAGATGACACGCCGGCCAGAGCAGGTAATGCGACCATAGCGGTGGGCAGTATTGCTGCGCAGAACGCGTACCTCGACGGCCAGAACCCGTCATACGGCATGGGAATCGGCGGAGACTCGGGCTATTTTGAGACAGACGGCTCCACACTGGTGCTAAATGCAGGCAGTGGCCTGCCAGAAAGCCGCACATATGCAGTAAACATCACCTCGACTGGCGGCTTTGGCGCAAACAACTCCAGAACGGTCGAGGTCGTCATAAACAACCCCCCGATAGTTGATGCCGGCGTAAACCAAGACATAACAGAGGGCTTGATTGTTAGCCTCTCCGGCACGGCATCAGATGCCGACCAAGGGGACTCGCTGACGTACGAGTGGTCGCATGACGGTTCCGTGGCCATAACGCTTGACGACCCGTCGTCGCCTTCCACTTGGTTTGAGGCACCCGGCGTCCATTCTGACACGACTGTCACCTTGACCCTGACTGTGCACGACGGTGTCACGTCTTCTGACGATACCGTGGAGGTCACAATACTGGACACAGGTAACGCGCCCTTTGTCACCACATGGCAGACTACTAGTGCAAACGAGGTCATAACTATCCCGGTTGGAGGCGGCGCCTCGGGTGCCTACACGGTCGACTGGGGCGATGGAACCGTGTCTGCCAACGTCACCGGTGACCAGATGCACATCTATGACGATGCCGGAACCTACACCGTTTCGATATCTGGCAACTTTACGCGAATCAATCTGTATCAAGACAGGAACAACGCGGAGAAGCTACAGTCAATAGAGCAGTGGGGGGATATAAAGTGGGAGTCAATGTCTAGAGCGTTTAGCAACGCGGCGAACATGGTCTCCAATGCAAGCGACACGCCAGACCTTGCATCTGTCACCGACATGTCGTACATGTTCATGTACGCCTCCTCCTTCAACTCCGACCTCTCCTCCTGGGATGTCTCCAGCGTGACTAACATGTCCCATATGTTAGCCGTCACTCCCTTCAACTCCGACCTCTCCTCCTGGGATGTCTCCAGCGTAACCGACATGAGCATGATGTTCTTCGCCGCCTCCTCCTTCAACTCCGACCTCTCCTCCTGGAACGTCTCCAATGTGGACACCATCGACCGCATGTTTTATGGTGCCTCCTCCTTCAACTCCGACCTCTCTGACTGGAATGTCTCCCATGTGGATAACATGCTCTGGATGTTCCATGGTGCCTCCTCCTTCAACTCCGACCTCTCTGACTGGAACGTCTCGTCTGTGACTAACATGCACGGAATATTCAAGGATGCCTCCTCCTTCAACTCCGACCTCTCCTCCTGGGACGTCTCCAGCGTGGAATACATGAATGGTATGTTCCATGGTGCCTCCTCCTTTGATGGCGACCTCTCCTCCTGGGACGTCTCCTCTGTGAGATTCATGGGTGGCATGTTCTTAGATGCCTCCTCCTTCAACTCCGACCTCTCCTCCTGGGACGTCTCCAATGTGTATGGCATGAATGTCATGTTCCATGATGCCTCCTCCTTCAACTCCGACCTCTCCTCCTGGAACGTCTCCAATGTGGGCCGCATGCACCAAATGTTCCGCGGCGCCTCCTCCTTTGATGCAGACCTCTCCGACTGGGACGTATCGTATGTAACCAACATGGATCGGATGTTCCATGATGCCTCCTCCTTCAACTCCGACCTCTCCTCCTGGGATGTCTCCAATGTGGATAACATGAGTGACATGTTCCGCGGTGCCTCCTCCTTCAACTCCGACCTCTCCTCCTGGGACGTCTCCAATGTGGATAACATGAGTGACATGTTCCGCGGTGCCTCCTCTTTCAACGGCAACATCTCCTCCTGGGACGTCTCCAATGTGGATAACATGAGTGACATGTTCCGCGGTGCCTCCTCTTTCAACGGCAACATCTCCTCCTGGGACGTCTCCAATGTGGATAACATGAGTGACATGTTCCATGATGCCTCCTCCTTCAACTCCGACCTCTCCTCCTGGGACGTCTCCAATGTGGACACCATGATCGACATGTTCAGCGGCGCCTCCTCCTTCAACTCCGACCTCTCCTCCTGGGACGTCTCCAATGTGGACACCATGATTGCCATGTTCCATGATGCCTCCTCCTTCAACTCCGACCTTTCCGATTGGGACGTCTCAAACGTAGTCAACATGGCTGCAATGTTCGACGGCGCCTCCTCTTTCAACGGCAACATCTCCTCCTGGAACGTCTCCTCGGCGAGGCACATGGGCGCCATGTTTAAAGCCTCCTCTTTCAACGGCAACATCTCCTCTTGGGACGTCTCCAACGTAGGAGCAATGTCTAATATGTTTTTAGGAGCCTCCTCCTTCAACTCCGACCTTTCCGATTGGGACGTCTCCTCGGTGAAATCCATGGGCGGCATGTTCATGCTCGCCTCCTCTTTCAACGGCAACATCTCCTCTTGGGACGTCTCCAATGTGAAGAACATGTATAGAATGTTCGAAGGCGCCTCCTCCTTCAACTCCGACCTTTCCGATTGGGACGTCTCCTCGGTGAAATCCATGGGCTCCATGTTCAATGGCGCCTCAGCATTCAGGCAAAATCTGGGCAACTGGTACATTGTGCTGAACAACACCACGATACATGTCGACAACACACCCGGCGTAGTAGGGCACATGTCGGCGCAGAATTTGGTGCTTGGTAGGCAGAACCCCAAATACAACATAGGAGACGGAGAAGATTTTGACTCGTTTAATATCACAGACAGCTCCGTCCTGAACATGATAGTATCACCAGACAAGCCCGGTTACACGGTCAACATAACCTCTACTGGAGACTTTGGTACCTCCAATTACCGCATCTACAACGTGACTGTGACAGGTATTGACACCACCTCCCCGACAGTCACGTCAATAGAACGACACGATCCGACATCAGAAAACACCGACAGCCAGACGCTAATCTACCGAGTGACTTTCAGCGAGAATGTGACTGGCGTGCATTCAGCCGACTTTGCCCTGTCCCCTGGAAGTACCGGGGCAGGCAGCATAACAGGTCTGACAGGCTCCGGCTATATATACAACGTGACAGTCTCTGCGACGCAGGACGGCACCTACAACCTTGATCTGGTGTCATCGGGGCACGGCATCACAGACGAATCAAGCAACCCTCTGGTTGACACCACCTCCACCGGGGTCGACCACACCTACACGGTCAGCACCATTCCTGCAGACACCACCGCCCCCACGATCTCGTCGATAGAGCGGTTCAGCCCGTCAGGTACAACAACTTCTAGTCAGACGCTAATCTACCGAGTGACTTTCAGCGAGAATGTGACTGGCGTGCATTCAGCCGACTTTGCCCTGTCCCCTGGAAGTACCGGGGCAGGCAGCATAACAGGTCTGACAGGCTCCGGCTATATATACAACGTGACAGTCTCTGCGACGCAGGACGGCACCTACAACCTTGATCTGGTGTCATCGGGGCACGGCATCACAGCGAATCAAGCAACCCTCTGGTTGACACCACCTCCACCGGGGTCGACCACACCTACACGGTCAGCACCATTCCTGCAGACACCACCGCCCCCACGATCTCGTCGATAGAGCGGTTCAGCCCGTCAGGTACAACAACTTCTAGTCAGACGCTAATCTACCGAGTGACTTTCAGCGAGAATGTGACTGGCGTGCATTCAGCCGACTTTGCCCTGTCCCCTGGAAGTACCGGGGCAGGCAGCATAACAGGTCTGACAGGCTCCGGCTATATATACAACGTGACAGTCTCTGCGACGCAGGACGGCACCTACAACCTTGATCTGGTGTCATCGGGGCACGGCATCACAGACGAATCAAGCAACCCTCTGGTTGACACCACCTCCACCGGGGTCGACCACACCTACACGGTCAGCACCATTCCTGCAGACACCACCGCCCCCACGATCTCGTCGATAGAGCGGTTCAGCCCGTCAGGTACAACAACTTCTAGTCAGACGCTAATCTACCGAGTGACTTTCAGCGAGAATGTGACTGGCGTGCATTCAGCCGACTTTGCCCTGTCCCCTGGAAGTACCGGGGCAGGCAGCATAACAGGTCTGACAGGCTCCGGCTATATATACAACGTGACAGTCTCTGCGACGCAGGACGGCACCTACAACCTTGATCTGGTGTCATCGGGGCACGGCATCACAGACGAATCAAGCAACCCTCTGGTTGACACCACCTCCACCGGGGTCGACCACACCTACACGGTCAGCACCATTCCTGCAGACACCACCGCCCCCACGATCTCGTCGATAGAGCGGTTCAGCCCGTCAGGTACAACAACTTCTAGTCAGACGCTAATCTACCGAGTGACTTTCAGCGAGAATGTGACTGGCGTGCATTCAGCCGACTTTGCCCTGTCCCCTGGAAGTACAGGGGCAGGCAGCATAACAGGTCTGACAGGCTCCGGCTATATATACAACGTGACAGTCTCTGCGACGCAGGACGGCACCTACAACCTTGATCTGGTGTCATCGGGGCACGGCATCACAGACGAATCAAGCAACCCTCTGGTTGACACCGCCCCAACAACTGGAACCGACCACACCTACACTGTTGACACGATTGCCCCGACGGTCACGTCAATTGAAAGATACAGTCCCACAGACCAGAACACCGACAACCAGACGCTAATCTACAAGGTAACCTTTAGCGAGGATGTAACCGGTGTGACACAGTCTGACTTTGTTCTGTCTTCTGATAGCACGGGTACTGCCGCTAATTCTGTAACCTCCATATCCGGTTCTGGCAGCCAGTACTTTGTAACGGTCTCTGCGTCAAGTGACGGCACATACAACCTTGATCTTGTACAAAACCACGGCATCGAGGATTTGGCAGATAACCCTCTAACTGATACTGCCACCACCGGAGTAGACCAGACATATACTGTCAACACGGTACCTGCTGACACCACTGCACCAACACTATCATCAATTGAGCGGTACAATCCAGCTACAGAAAACACCGACAGCCAGACGCTGACCTACAAGGTGATCTTCAGCGAGGATGTAACCGGAGTGGACAAGACTGACTTTGCCCTGTCTTCTGATAGCACGGGCGGATCAAGCTCTGCCCAGTTCACACAGACACGTTCTCCTGCCATTGCCATAACTGCAGCCAACACCATAACAGATACCATCACAGTTACCGATTCCGGTACTGTTACGTCAGTCTCTGTCGCCGTGGACGTCTCTCACACGTACAAAGGCGACCTCAAGATAGATCTTATTGCACCTGATGGAACCATCAAGACCGTCCACAACCGCTCTGGAGGCAGCGCCGATGACATAGACCAGACATACACACCCGACTTTGCCGGTGTTTCAATTGCAGGTATCTGGACGCTACAGATAAACGACAACTATGCCACCGCCGACGACGGTACCCTGAACAGCTGGACGCTTACGATCAATCCTGATAGTGGCAGTAGTAGTAGTAGTGGTACATCAAACCCTGTAACATCGATCTCAGGTTCTGGCGACACGTACCAAGTGACGGTTTTGGCCACACAGGACGGCACATACAACCTTGATCTTGTACAAAACCACGGCATCGAGGATTTGGCAGATAACCCTCTAACTGATACTGCCACCACCGGAGTAGACCACACCTACACGGTCAACACGGTACCTGCTGATACCACTGCACCAACACTCACATCAATTGAGAGATACAATCCTGCTGCCGCAACTACTGACGCCCAGACACTAGTCTACGAGGTAACCTTTAGCGAAGATGTAACCGGCGTGACACAGTCTGACTTTGTTCTGTCTTCCGCTAGTACGGGTACTGCCGCTAATGCTATAACTTCCATATCCGGTTCTGGCAGCCAGTACTTTGTAACAGTCTCTGCATCAAGTGACGGCACATACAACCTTGATCTTGTACAAAACCACGGCATCGAGGATTCGGCAGACAATCCTCTAACTGATACTGCCACCACCGGAGTAGACCACACCTACACGGTCAACACAGTACCTGCTGATACCACAGCACCAACACTCACATCAATTGAGAGATACAATCCTGTTGCTGCAACTACTGACAGCCAGACACTAGTCTACGAGGTAACCTTTAGCGAAGCAGTGACCGGTGTGACACAGTCTGACTTTGTTCTGTCTTCTGATAGCACGGGCGGTCCCGACCCAGGTACTGGTACTGGCCAGTTCACTCAGACCAACTCACCATCAACTGCCATAGCAGGTGATCAAGACGTTGTTGATACCATATCAGTGTCTAATTCTGGAAATGCTGCATCAGTTTCAGTTGACCTAAACATTACTCATACATACATTAGTGATCTAAAGGTAGATTTGGTTGCCCCCGACGGTACAACCAAAACGTTACACAATCGTTCAGGCGGTAGTTCAGACGATATCATAGCTACATACACACCGAACTTTAACGGCGCCTCAATATCAGGAACATGGACGCTACAGATCAACGACGACTATCCATCTGCAGATGACGGCGTTCTGAACAGCTGGACACTCACAATTAATTATGGTGATACCCCCGATGTCCCCAATCCTGTAACCTCCATATCCGGTTCTGGCAGCCAGTACTTTGTGACAGTCTCTGCATCAAGTGACGGCACATACAACCTTGATCTTGTACAAAACCACGGCATCGAGGATTCGGCAGACAATCCTCTAACTGATACTGCCACCACCGGAGTAGACCACACCTACACGGTCAACACAGTACCTGCTGATACCACAGCACCAACACTCACATCAATTGAGAGATACAATCCTGTTGCTGCAACTACTGACAGCCAGACACTAGTCTACGAGGTAACCTTTAGCGAAGCAGTGACCGGCGTGACACAGTCTGACTTTGTTCTGTCTTCTGATAGCACGGGCGGTCCCGACCCAGGTACTGGTACTGGCCAGTTCACTCAGACCAACTCACCATCAACTGCCATAGCAGGTGATCAAGACGTTGTTGATACCATATCAGTGTCTAATTCTGGAAATGCTGCATCAGTTTCAGTTGACCTAAACATTACTCATACATACATTAGTGATCTAAAGGTAGATTTGGTTGCCCCCGACGGTACAACCAAAACGTTACACAATCGTTCAGGCGGTAGTTCAGACGATATCATAGCTACATACACACCGAACTTTAACGGCGCCTCAATATCAGGAACATGGACGCTACAGATCAACGACGACTATCCATCTGCAGATGACGGCGTTCTGAACAGCTGGACACTCACAATTAATTATGGTGATACCCCCGATGTCCCCAATCCTGTAACCTCCATATCCGGTTCTGGCAGCCAGTACTTTGTGACAGTCTCTGCATCAAGTGACGGCACATACAACCTTGATCTTGTACAAAACCACGGCATCGAGGATTCGGCAGACAATCCTCTAACTGATACTGCCACCACCGGAGTAGACCACACCTACACGGTCAACACAGTACCTGCTGATACCACAGCACCAACACTCACATCAATTGAGAGATACAATCCTGTTGCTGCAACTACTGACAGCCAGACACTAGTCTACGAGGTAACCTTTAGCGAAGCAGTGACCGGCGTGACACAGTCTGACTTTGTTCTGTCTTCTGATAGCACGGGCGGTCCCGACCCAGGTACTGGTACTGGCCAGTTCACTCAGACCAACTCACCATCAACTGCCATAGCAGGTGATCAAGACGTTGTTGATACCATATCAGTGTCTAATTCTGGAAATGCTGCATCAGTTTCAGTTGACCTAAACATTACTCATACATACATTAGTGATCTAAAGGTAGATTTGGTTGCCCCCGACGGTACAACCAAAACGTTACACAATCGTTCAGGCGGTAGTTCAGACGATATCATAGCTACATACACACCGAACTTTAACGGCGCCTCAATATCAGGAACATGGACGCTACAGATCAACGACGACTATCCATCTGCAGATGACGGCGTTCTGAACAGCTGGACACTCACAATTAATTATGGTGATACCCCCGATGTCCCCAATCCTGTAACCTCCATATCCGGTTCTGGCAGCCAGTACTTTGTGACAGTCTCTGCATCAAGTGACGGCACATACAACCTTGATCTTGTACAAAACCACGGCATCGAGGATTCGGCAGACAATCCTCTAACTGATACTGCCACCACCGGAGTAGACCACACCTACACGGTCAACACAGTACCTGCTGATACCACAGCACCAACACTCACATCAATTGAGAGATACAATCCTGTTGCTGCAACTACTGACAGCCAGACACTAGTCTACGAGGTGACCTTTAGCGAGGATGTAACCGGAGTGGACAAGACTGACTTTGCCCTGTCTTCTGATAGCACGGGCGGATCAAGCTCTGCCCAGTTCACACAGACACGTTCTCCTGCCATTGCCATAACTGCAGCCAACACCATAACAGATACCATCACAGTTACCGGCTCTGGTACTGTTACGTCAGTCTCTGTCGCCGTGGACGTCTCTCACACGTACAAAGGCGACCTCAAGGTTGATCTTATTGCACCTGATGGAACAATCAAGACCGTCCACAACCGCTCTGGAGGCAGCGCCGATGACATAGACCAGACATACACACCAGACTTTGCAGGTATTCCAATTGCAGGTATCTGGACTTTAAGGATAAACGACAACTATGCCACCGCAGACGACGGTACCCTGAACAGCTGGACGCTTACGATCAATCCTGGTAGCAGCAGCAGTGATACATCAAACCCTGTAACATCGATCTCAGGTTCTGGCGACACGTACCAAGTGACGGTTTTGGCCACACAGGACGGCACATACAACCTTGATCTGATATCGTCAGGGCACGATATAACTGATAAATCAAGCAATCCACTAACAGACGTGACTCCAACTACAGGTACTGACGAGACGTATACCGTCAATACCGTACCTGATGACACCACTGCACCAACACTCACATCAATTGAGAGATACAATCCTGTTGCTGCAACTACTGACAGCCAGACACTAGTCTACGAGGTGACCTTTAGCGAGGATGTAACCGGAGTGGACAAGACTGACTTTGCCCTGTCTTCTGATAGCACGGGCGGATCAAGCTCTGCCCAGTTCACACAGACACGTTCTCCTGCCATTGCCATAACTGCAGCCAACACCATAACAGATACCATCACAGTTACCGGCTCTGGTACTGTTACGTCAGTCTCTGTCGCCGTGGATGTCTCTCACACGTACAAAGGCGACCTCAAGGTTGATCTTATTGCACCTGATGGAACAATCAAGACCGTCCACAACCGCTCTGGGGGCAGCGCCGATGACATAGACCAGACATACACACCAGACTTTGCAGGTATTCCAATTGCAGGTATCTGGACTTTAAGGATAAACGACAACTATGCCACCGCAGACGACGGTACCCTGAACAGCTGGACGCTTACGATCAATCCTGGTAGCAGCAGCAGTGATACATCAAACCCTGTAACATCGATCTCAGGTTCTGGCGACACGTACCAAGTGACGGTTTTGGCCACACAGGACGGCACATACAACCTTGATCTGATATCGTCAGGGCACGATATAACTGATAAATCAAGCAATCCACTAACAGACGTGACTCCAACTACAGGTACTGACGAGACGTATACCGTCAATACCGTACCTGATGACACCACTGCACCAACACTCACATCAATTGAGAGATACAATCCTGTTGCTGCAACTACTGACAGCCAGACACTAGTCTACGAGGTGACCTTTAGCGAGGATGTAACCGGAGTGGACAAGACTGACTTTGCCCTGTCTTCTGATAGCACGGGCGGATCAAGCTCTGCCCAGTTCACACAGACACGTTCTCCTGCCATTGCCATAACTGCAGCCAACACCATAACAGATACCATCACAGTTACCGGCTCTGGTACTGTTACGTCAGTCTCTGTCGCCGTGGATGTCTCTCACACGTACAAAGGCGACCTCAAGGTCGATCTTATTGCACCTGATGGAACAATCAAGACCGTCCACAACCGCTCTGGAGGCAGCGCCGATGACATAGACCAGACATACACACCAGACTTTGCAGGTATTCCAATTGCAGGTATCTGGACTTTAAGGATAAACGACAACTATGCCACCGCAGACGACGGTACCCTGAACAGCTGGACGCTTACGATCAATCTTGGTAGTAGCAGCAGTGATACATCAAACCCTGTAACATCGATCTCAGGTTCTGGCGACACGTACCAAGTGACGGTTTTGGCCACACAGGACGGCACATACAACCTTGATCTGATATCGTCAGGGCACGATATAACTGATAAATCAAGCAATCCACTAACAGACGTGACTCCAACTACAGGTACTGACGAGACGTATACCGTCAATACCGTACCTGATGACACCACTGCGCCAACACTATCATCAATTGAGCGGTACAGTCCCGTTGCAGAAAGCACCGACAGCCAGACGCTGACCTACAAGGTGACCTTTAGCGAGGATGTAACCGGAGTGGACAAGACTGACTTTGCCCTGTCTTCTGATAGCACGGGCGGATCAAGCTCTGCCCAGTTCACACAGACACGTTCTCCTGCCATTGCCATAACTGCAGCCAACACCATAACAGATACCATCACAGTTACCGGCTCTGGTACTGTTACGTCAGTCTCTGTCGCCGTGGATGTCTCTCACACGTACAAAGGCGACCTCAAGGTCGATCTTATTGCACCTGATGGAACAATCAAGACCGTCCACAACCGCTCTGGAGGCAGCGCCGATGACATAGACCAGACATACACACCAGACTTTGCAGGTATTCCAATTGCAGGTATCTGGACTTTAAGGATAAACGACAACTATGCCACCGCAGACGACGGTACCCTAAACAGCTGGACGCTTACGATCAATCTTGGTAGTAGCAGCAGTGATACATCAAACCCTGTAACATCGATCTCAGGTTCTGGCGACACGTACCAAGTGACGGTTTTGGCCACACAGGACGGCACATACAACCTTGATCTGATATCGTCAGGGCACGATATAACTGATAAATCAAGCAATCCACTAACAGACGTGACTCCAACTACAGGTACTGACGAGACGTATACCGTCAATACCGTACCTGATGACACCACTGCGCCAACACTATCATCAATTGAGCGGTACAGTCCCGTTGCAGAAAGCACCGACAGCCAGACGCTGACCTACAAGGTGACCTTTAGCGAGGATGTAACCGGAGTGGACAAGACTGACTTTGCCCTGTCTTCTGATAGCACGGGCGGATCAAGCTCTGCCCAGTTCACACAGACACGTTCTCCTGCCATTGCCATAACTGCAGCTAACACCATAACAGATACCATCACAGTTACCGGCTCTGGTACTGTTACGTCAGTCTCTGTCGCCGTGGACGTCTCTCACACGTACAAAGGCGACCTCAAGGTCGATCTTATTGCACCTGATGGAACAATCAAGACCGTCCACAACCGCTCTGGAGGCAGCGCCGATGACATAGACCAGACATACACACCAGACTTTGCAGGTATTCCAATTGCAGGTATCTGGACGCTACAGATAAACGACAACTTTGCAGCTGAAGATGACGGTACCCTGAACAGCTGGACGCTTACGATCAATCCTGGTAGTAGTAGTGGTACATCAACCCCTGTAACATCGGTCTCAGGTTCTGGCAATACGTATTACGTGGCAGTCTCTGTCACACAGGACGGCACATACAACCTTGATCTTGTACAAAACCACGGCATCAAGGATTTGGCAGACAATCCTCTAACTGATACTGCCACCACCGGAGCAGACCACACCTACACGGTCAACACAGTACCTGCTGATACCACAGCACCAACACTCACATCAATTGAGAGATCCAATCCTGCTGCTGCACCTACTGACAGCCAGACACTAGTCTACGAGGTGACCTTTAGTGAGGATGTAACCGGAGTGAACAAGACTGACTTTACCCTGTCTTCTGACAGCACGGGCGGAACCGGTTCTGGCGCAGATTCCGGTCAGTTCACACAGACACGTTCTCCTGCCATTGCCATAACTGCCGCCAACACCATAACAGATACCATCACAGTCCCAGACTCTGGTACTGTTACGTCAGTCTCAGTTGCAATAGACGTCTCCCACACGTACATAGGCGACCTCAAGATAGATCTTGTTGCACCTGATGGTGCAACTAGGACCCTCCACAACCGCTCTGGAGGCAGCGCCAATGACATAGACCAGACATACACACCAAACTTTGCAGGTGTCTCCATTGCAGGTACCTGGACGCTACAGATAAACGACAACTTTGCAGCTGCCGATGACGGTACCCTGAACAGCTGGACGCTTACGATCAATCCTGGTAGCAGCAGCAGCAGCAGCGATACGTCAAACCCTGTAACATCGATCTCAGGTTCTGGCAATACGTATTACGTGACAGTCTCTGCAACTCAAGACGGCACATACAACCTTGATCTGATATCGTCAGGGCACGGTATTGTAGACGCAGCAAATAATCCTCTTACAAACACTGCACCTACTGATGCTGATCATACTTACACCGTCCGCACCACGAATTGAGGACGTACCATAATAGAGTGATGTCAAAAAGTCTTTGCAATTTTCAAAAACACTAGAAACATTTATAGCTTGAAACATTTATCGCCTATCGTGGAAAACCAGAATATGGAATTAATATATGTATACAAGAAGGAATTAAACTCAAAAGCAAAAGAACGGATGCTTGCAGTGTTAAATGTCGTAGAGGAAGGTGAAACGATTTCAACAATCACACATATGTTTTACAAATCTTACAACACAGTTAAAAATTGGGTTATGCGATTTAAAGAATTTGGAGTTGCGGGATTGTATGAAAAATCAAGATCCGGACGCCCGACAAAAATAGTAAATCATAAGATTACAGAATTTTTTGTAGATATCAAAAACAGTATTTTCCCAAAGCAGCTTGCACATATAGCAATATGCATAAGTTTCTGTACAGCTAATTTCTGGACATCGTCGTCCATTGACCATCACATCATGTGTAAATCACCGCCTCCTGCATTCCGAACAGCATCTGTATACCTACAACATATTTTTTTTTTACACAAATTTGTAGACTTGGACTAGCTCAGCATTACACACGAACGTAAATTTAACCGTACGGTTACTAGCTCAATAGGAAAAGTCAAAAACGCGTTTCTTTAAATGTACATATGCACGAACGTAAAATGCTAAAACAAGTGTAAAAAGTAGAACATGTAGGCCGTATATCACGTCGGTTATTCATGCTGTTGGCATTTATGGTAATCAAAACATTTGCCAATACTGCCAAAATATCTTATTGTGATCGTCGTACTGTTGCCCTGTGGTATTGCAGGTTTGCATGTGCTACAAAATCATTCCATGGAATACGACAGGCCCTCTCAGACAAACCACGGTCAGGACGTCCACCAAAAATAGACAGAAAAATTCTAGAGAAAGCAAGGCGTTGGTGCAAGGGACGCGCATTTACACTAGTAGAACTGCACGACAAACTAGAAGAGATGTCCGGACAAAGCCTTGACATGTCGCAGATAAGGCGATATACCATACAATGGGGATACTCTAGAAAAAAGACACAGCCAGTCATGGTTAATAGAGCACCAATAGAAGAGGTGAACAAATGGAGGAACAGCCTGTATCAAAAGATTGCAAGGTACACAAAGATGGGATATACAATTGTAACCCAGGATGAATCACACTTCAAGGATGCTGTAATGTCTGCAAAATATTGGGCAAAAACATGCCTACGCATATTCATGTTATGGAGTGGAGGATTTCATAGATTCTCAATGATATGCAGCATGACACACGACGGCAGACAGTTTTTTAATCACTGTCAGACTGTCAACACCGTCTCCTTTCTAGAACATATGGAAAAGGTGTACAGGGAGGTGGGCAAGATGGTCCTGATACTAGACAAGGCACCGTGGCATACATCCCATGATGCAGAAGAATTCTTTGCAAAACGCGACATTATTGTCCTGTGGTATCCTGTAGGACATCCATATCTGAATCCCGTAGAGGAAGTATGGAGCGTACTCAAACGTGCAATGAATCATTCCATACGTTATGCAGATAAGAATTCACATCTGGCAGCAGTATACGAGTTTATACGGATACACAAATTTGATTATAATTTTAAAAAGTTCTGGAAAAGAAAACCGCCCAAAGGAATCATGCGGCCATTCATAAAGATGGATCGCCGCCGCCTGCCAAATCCCGACATTGTATCACACCAGGTATCGTCTAAACCTGCACAAAAGCAATGATTGTACGTAGTTTGATCTTCTGTATGTATCATTTGGCGCCTGCATTTTGTTCCAATGTGATATGTATAGCCATACATGAATTCGAATTTTAATTTTCCCTGCATTTTGCATTGTGCTTTTGGCATATTCCACAGACATGAGGCATTATGCCTATTGATGGTCCTAAAACATCATGTACAGAAACTTATGCACGTTGCTATAGACAAATATGGCGATGTGTAGTGTTTAATTACTATTCTATCTGAAGATAGATTCTAGGAGAAATAGTCCAAGCATATTGGGCATACAAAGTATGCATGTTACGTATGTCTCACCAAAGAATATGATTATCTATATGACTGCATTGTTGGATAGGAACCGAAAATGAGATTTAGAGGTCAAACAGTTAGTCGAATCCGATTATTCTGCAGTGCTGTGACACGCATTAGAGTATTGCTATCAACGGTTCTGTGAAGTTATCGAGGGTTATCTGTTAATCCCTAAATTGTATAAACCTCTAAACCGTAAGATATTCGTTGAAAGCGATAAAGTCAATATCACAGAAATATACGCCAAACTCTGATCTAATGGATATGATGGCTATATTCACAAAGATGGTCAATCATTGCATCAAGACAGGATTGAAAGAAGACACTCACAATATGAAGAGGTTGTCCATGTTATGTTATCATGAATTACGTAATTATGACATCCTGTCTTCATACAAACTAAATGCAATATCACGAGCTGCAGGCATGTTATCAAACAGAAAACAATCAATCAAACGAGGTGTCAGAATAAGAGACCCAATACTCAAAAATCCCTTTATGACAAACTGTTACGGTATACAACACAGCGGTGCACTATTAACAATCTCATACAAGAAACATAACCCAATCAACATTTTACTCAACGATCACACCCAAAAAATCCTATCTGATCCCGCCTTGACGGTGCGCTCGTTTTCATTGACTGCTCTGAACATCAGTCTTTGTGTTTCAAAAACAGTACAAGAGATAGAGTGCACCAATCAAGTGGGAATAGACAGAAACCTAAGAAATGTGACGTGTGGGAACGAGAAAGAGGTGACAGTCTACAAGACAAACAAACTGTTATCCATAAAGGAGAACACAATACACGCTAGGGCAGGATTCCACAGAAATGATCGCAGAAAGAAAGGTCAATTCTGGAAACAAAGACAGAGACGAATGAGCAATAGAACAAAGCAGTACATCCACAGAATCTCAAAGGATATAGTAGACAACGCAGTCAAAAACAAGACTGCAATCGTCATGGAAAACCTGAAAGGAATAAGAAAATTGTACCGAAAAGGAAACAGTCAAGGTAACAAGTACAGGCGTAGATTGAACGGGTGGCAATTCTACGAGTTACAACGCCAAATAGAATACAAAGCCCAATGGGTAGGGCTGCCTCCAGTCGAGACAGTAGACCCAAGAAACACGAGCACGCAGTGTCTGCAATGCGGAAAGAGACTCCAAGAGGACATGCAACAACATCGTAAAATGTCGTGTAATAATTGCGGTTTGTTTATGGACAGGGATATTATCGCTGCCATGAACATATCACGCAAGCTGCCCCCTAGGTTTAGGGGTAGTAGAGATGACATATATGAAGCGCAGTCCGGCACTCTTGAGCAGGCGATGACGGAACCCGGCACACCATTGGTAATCCGAATAGTCGATATGTCAAAGTCGAGTTATAGGGGTTAACCCTCGATAACTTCACAGAACCCTATCAACAACGTTTGAACGATACGGGTACATACTAGATGATGCTTGCATAAGCTTTTGCTATGTTTGGAATAGTATATTTTCAACTTGTTTACATTCTTAGAATATACTAGTGTGATCCGATTAATGATGTACCAGAATAAACGCTTCTATACGTCTTGGTGTTCTATACGACAAGTGCACAGATCAAATGTGATCAGAGAACATGGTTCAGATGTTTCGCCATATACTATGTTTGTATTTATGTGGAGGATGTATGTAAGATCAGTCTTTGGAGATACTGTTGGGCTGATATGATCTAACGTATAAATTATAAAAGCTTACTAGATAAATCTTAGACCAAGAATAAGTGTGTAATACTGGTATCACTGTCCTTTTATTTTATATGTATGTGTGTAAACCTATTTTATTTTTGATACATTTGTCAATCTTATTCAATTCCGATCGTTATTACACAATATCTATTGGATATCATATAATCAATATGACTTCCTCAAAATATCTAGTTCTAAGTTTGTTATTGATAGTAACGCTAGCTTTAGGAGGATGGGATGTAGGATCCGAGGGAGAAGATGGAGATGGATTGTTAATCAATCATGCATTTGCAATTCCATCGATTAATGATATATCTAATGCCTTTTTCTTCTATCCTGATGTTGGAGAAGTTGTAATTTCTCCTGTAGTTACATCTAATATTACTGGTAGTGATATTACTTACACCTGGGTTCGCGGTGTGCATAGTCTCCCTGATAGTGGCACAAGTGATACGAGTACTTTGCGATTTACAGTTCCTCCCGGTTCTGTTGATGATATAATTTATACCTTGTATGCATTTGATGATGCAGGCTATGATGATGCTTTCTTTTATTTTTATATGACCCCTGCTCCTATCATTACTATTGATGGAGGTGACAGTCCTCGCAACATATCTGCTGGTGATACGTTTGAAGCACCTTCTGCTGAATGTAAACCTGTAGGTTTTATTGATCCTATTCTTATTGCACCTACTTCAACAATTGATACCACAACTGTATCAAGACAGACAATCACATACACTTGCTTGAATTCTCCTTGGCCTGATGTCACTAAAACACTAACAGTTAACGTTGGAAATCCTCCGCCTCCTTCTCCATTAGATATTTCTGTAACCCCCTCTAACAGAACTGTGATTGAAGGTGATACTATAACACTAACTAGTTCTTATACTGGCGGTGATGGCAGTTCTCTGACATACAGCTGGTCTTCTCGCCCTGATACTGCAGATGTCTTTTCTTTTAACAATACTAAACATACCGTGTTTACCGCTCCTCCAGTTGATAGGGATACCACCTATAGCATAACACTTGTAGTCAATGACGGGACGTTTAGGGATAGCGTCACTGTCCCAATTACCGTACACAGCGATCCTATACCTGTTGTAACTATCCCTAGTCCTAATCCACTTGAAATAGAATATGGTGGTGTTTATACAGTACCTGCTGTTACATGTCGTGATAATGATGATGGCCCTATTCGTCCAATCCCTGACATTGATTCTATTAACACTCGTACTCCTGGTGACACTCGCGTCACTTTTACCTGTACTGATAGTAAAAACCAAGCAGGTGCTGCTACTCTGATAGTCCGTGTTCTAGCTCCTGCTCCATTATCCGTCACTGCATCATCCTCTCAGAGCTCTGTGACTGAAGGTGATACTATACCACTAACTAGTTCTCATACTGGCGGTGATGGCAGTTCTCTGACATACAGATGGTCTTCTAGCCCTGATACCACAAGTGCCTTCATTGATAACTCTATTCCAAATCCTACATTTACTGCTCCTGAAGTTGATAGGGATACCTACTATACGCTAACAGTTGAAATTGGTGACGATACGCATCATGGTAGTGCCACTGTCAGAATTCAAGTACTCGATGATCCTGCACCTGTTGTACATATCCCTGGTCCTAATCCACTTGTCATAGAATATGGCGATGTTTATACACCACCTGTTGTTACCTGTAGTGATAATGATAATGCCTCTATTATTCCAATCCCTAGCACTGATTCTATTAACACTCGTACTCCTGGTGACACTCGTATCACTTTTACCTGTACTGATAGTAAACCCCAAACAGGTACATCTACTCTGACAGTCAGTGTTCTGCCCCCTCCTCCATTAACTGTCACTATATCCTCTGATGACTCTGTGTATGAACTTGATAGTATAGAACTAACTGGTTCTAGTAGCGGCGGCGGTGATAATAGTTCCTTGACATACAGCTGGTCTTCTAACCCTGATACTGCAAACGTCTTCTCTGATGCCCGTATTCAAAATCCTACATTTATTGCCCCTGCAGTTGATAAGAATACCCGCTATACGTTAACACTTCAAGTTAGTAACAGTACACATAGTGGTAGCAGCACTGCTGTAATTACAGTACTCGATGATCCTGCACCTGATGTACACATCCCTGGTCCTAACCCACTTTTCGTAGATTATAATGGTAGTTATACAGCACCTGCTGTTACATGTCGTGATAATGATGCTGACACTATTACTCCAACCTCTGACACTATTTCTATTGACACTAGTACTCCTGGTGACACTTACGTCACTTTTACCTGTACTGATAGTAAACGCCAAGCAGGTACTGACACTCTGCTAGTACGTGTCAACCAGCCTGAAAATGCACCCACTGTCATTATAACAGGTGACAACCCTTTGCATGTACCATATGATTCCACCGGTCGTTTTACACCGCCTGATGTTACATGTGTTGACTATAGTGGTGCTACTCTAACCTCCCCCATCGGTACTGTTGGTATGATTGATGTTAACATTCCAGCATCTCAAACACCACAACAAACAATAACCTTTACTTGTCGTGACGATAACGGCCCAGGCGCTCAAACCCTGACAGTCATAGTCGGTGAAAAACCACCCGCCATAACCGTAATAGACACTAGTCCTGTTGTGGAACGAACTGGTATTTTTACCCCATCAGATGTTGTAGAATGCAGTGACGACTTTGATACTGACATTCGAGTTACGCACAAAGGTTTCAACATTCAAGCTGAAGGTACTTATCTGGTAACCTTTATTTGTACTGGCCCTACTACTGGATTATATGCCGAACTTGACGTGAATGTCACTGTTACTGATACCCAGCTTCCAGAGTTCCTATCAGCTAAATACACACCTAAAACCGGTGCGTTAGTCATTACATTTAATGAAGATCTTGATGATGCTATTGCAAACCCACTTGATTTTACCATCAGATCAAACGGTGAAACATCAGGCGGTCTAACTCTTACCGATGCGACACTAACCATACAAAATCAAGTTATAACCCTCACATTGACTGACGAGCAAAAAGAGACATTCAAGACATTATCCAACCCTCGCCTCTTCATTGCAGCCAACACCATATCTGATACTGCAGATACACCTAACCGAATTACCACTGAAATTACTGATAAATTCATCACGGTGGCCAAAAAGAAATCTAGTAGTTCTACACCACCCCCCATAGTAGATCTAAATGCATTGCAGGATTCACAGTTTAATGTCGACATACCAGAAAGCGTTCTTGATATTCTTGAATCCTATGATTCATCCACACCAATTGAATCAGTTATGGAAGGTGAAATTATATTTAGTTTCCCATTTGTGACTGATGGCGCCTGTTATGCACTAGGTGGAAAGATAAACACCATTCATCCATACCAAATTGGTTTGAACCAGTCTACAAACATTGCGTTTACAGCATATTCATCTAGTGGTATTGACCACTTTGTCATGTTTTTGAATTTGGATGGTGATGATACCTCTTATACTTCAAGCGATACGTACATTACATACTTGAATGGTCGTGTTACTGTAGTTGATCCACATAACTACATTGCTGATGCCACAGTCACTATAGAACAAGACGATGAACAATCTTTCCAATATACTATACTTACAGTAATAGAGTTTGATGGGGAGATGGGATTGACCAATCTGGTTGCACGAATATGGAATGATAATTCTAGGTCTACTAACATACGGATACTAGATGCTCTTAACATAGTATCGACACCAGAACAGTCAGAGTTGGCAGAAGAAACAACAACAACAACAACGACAGAACTTATCACAACAGCAACGCCAGATGTGGAATCTACATCTGATATTAATAATAATAATAATAATAATGCTGACGTTCTCCTTAGTATCAAAATGTGGGCTGGATTTGACCCGCAATCTATATCTGACTCTGAACTGCTAGAGTCCATAGGCCTTGACTACCCAGGCGCTGATATTCCGGATTGGGTGATGACTGACTTGGCTGTCCTTGTAATCGGCGGTGATCTTACAATAGATACATTTAAAATTGCACTAGTATTCGTGCTTGATACTATAGTTGGTTAGACGAACATATAGCAATGCGCATAAGTTTCTGTACAGCCAATTTCTGGTCATCGTCGTCCCTTTACCATCCCATCCTTGTGTAAATCATCGTCTCCTGCATTCCGAACAGGCGTATGTGACTGCCTCAGGCGAGATGCCTCTATTCCACGACGATACACCCAGGGCATCAGATCCCGGAAACAGATGCAGGCTGCGCCTCAGGCACGCCTTGTTGCTTGCCCTTGTCCGCAAAAAAGACTCGATCCATCATCTAGACTACGACGAGGATGTTTTTACATGCATGCAGAGTTTTTAACGCGTTTGTTAATTTTATTCACTTCGGATGATTTTAATACAAGTAAGTTCTATGTTTATAAGATGTTCTCAAGATATCTAGTTCTTAGTTTATTATTGATAGTAACGCTAGCTTTAGGAGGATTAGACGGAGTAGGCGAGGAGGATGAAAACGGACTGGTTCTCTATCATGCATTTGCAGTTCCAACAATTGCCACTGATCCTGATTTTCATTCCTTACATGGCCCTTCTGGTGGTGATTTTCGCTTTTACATATACCATGATATCGGAGAAATTATAATCACCCCTGTTGTTACATCTAATATTACTGGCAGTAATCTCAATTATACTTGGGTATCTACTACTTATACTGGGGATATAGATGCGCTTGGTGTAAATTCTACTAGCACTTTGCACTTAACAAGTGTATCTGATGATTATTATGATATACATTATGATTTATATGCATTTGATGATGAGAGTTCTTCTATACAATCCTTTAGGTTTTCGGTGGATTCTAAACCTATAATTAATATCACTAGTGCTAATAATCCTCACAACATATCTGTTGGCGATTCTTTTATAGCCCCTGAAATTGCTTGTATATATTCTCCAAGTTCTTCAGCTCCTACAGACCTACGTACAACTCCTAGACCTACTACAATTGATACCTCAACTGTATCAAGCCATATAATAACATATACTTGTCATACGTATACCAACTGGCCTGCTGTTACTAAAACACTACTAGTTAACGTTGGAAACCCTCTTCCTCCTGCTCCATTATCTCTCTCCATAACACTCTCTAGCATGTCTGTATTTGAAGGCGGTACAATAACGCTAACTAGCTCTCATACAGGTGGTGATGGAACTTCATTGACGTACAGCTGGTCTTCTAACCCTGATACCACGGGTGTACTTTCTAGTACTAGTACTCAAAACTCTGTGTTTACTGCCCCTGCAGTTGATAGTCGTACATCCTATACTATAACACTTGAAGCTAATGACAGTACATATCGTAATAGTACCACTGTCAGCATTACAGTACTCGATGATCCTGCACCCATTGTCAACATCCCTGGTCCTAACCCTCTTACAATAGCCTACAGTGGTGTTTATGCTGCACCTGCTGTCACATGTACTGATAATGATGCTGACTCTATTGATCCAGTCCCTAGTACTAGTTCTATTGTCACTAGCACCCCTGGCGATACTCATGTCACTTTTACCTGTACTGATAGTAAAGGTCAAGCCGGTACTGCCGTTCTGATAGTCCGTGTCAACCAACCTGAAAATGCACCCACTGTCACTATAGCAGGTAACAACCCTCTACATGTGCCATATAGTGGTGATTATACAGAACCTGATGTTACATGTGTTGATCATCAAGATGTTGCCATTGACCCCAGCAGCATTACCTCTGATGGTGCAGTTGATACATCTGAACCAGGATCCTATGCAATAACCTATACTTGTACTGACATTAATGGGCCAGGTGCTAAAACCCTGACAGTCATAGTAGGTAACAGACCACCTACCATAACCCCAATAGATTCTAATCCTGTTGTAGAACGAACCACTAGTTTTACTCCATCAGATGTTGTAGCGTGTAGTGATGATTTTAACCGTGACATTCAAGTTACACACCGAGGCCTCAACACTCAGGTTGAAGGTACTTATCTTGTAACCTTTACTTGTACCAGTCCTACTACTAGACTATCTGCAGAGCCTGTTGAAGTGAGCGTTTCTGTTACTGATACCCAGCCTCCAGAATTTTTATCAGCTAAATACACACCAAAGACTGGCATACTAATCATTACATTCAATGAGGATCTTGCCTCTACTACAAGTTCTTCTGCTTTTACCATCCGATCACAAGGTGAAACGTCTGGCGGTCTAACTCTTACTGATGCCACGCCAACTACACAAAATCGTGCTATAACCGTCACACTAACTGACGAGCAAAAAGAGACATTCCAGACAATCTCTAGTCCTCATCTCTTCATTGCAGCCAATACCATATCTGATACTGCAAATTCCCCTAACGCAGTTACTGATGAAATTACTGATAAGCGTATTATTATAGCAGTCAAAAAGAAATCTGGTAGCTCTGTACCACCCCCCATAGTAGATCTAACTGCATTAAAGGCTTCCTCATTTGATGTCGACATACCAGAAAGTGTTCTAGATATTCTTGAATCATATGATCAATCTTCTCCAATTGAACCAGTTATGGAATGTAAAATCATATTCAGTTTTTCATTTGTAACAGATGGTGCATGCTATGCACTAGGCGGAAAAGTAAATACCATTCAACCACATCAAGTTGGATTGAATCAGCAGACTAACCTTACATTTACAGCATACTCATCTAGTGGCGTTGATCATTTTGTAATGTTTTTGAATTTAGACGGTGACAACACTTCTTATACTTTGAGTGATACGTATGTTACATATTTGAATGGTCGTGTTACTGTAACTGATCCACATAACTACATTGCTGATGCCACAGTCACTATAGAACAAGACGATGAACAATCTTTCCAATATACTATACTTACAGTAATAGAGTTTGATGGGGAGATGGGATTGACCAATCTGGTTGCACGAATATGGAATGATAATTCTAGGGCTACTGTTATACAGATCATAGATGCGCTTAACGTAGTATCGATAACAGAGCAGTCAGAGTTGGTAGAAGAAACAGTAGCAACAACAACAACAACAACAACAACTGCGACAGCTCTGACAACATCTGTGTCAAATGCAGAATCTGTACCTGATGATGATGATATCCTTCATAGTATCAAAATGTGGGCTGGATTTGACTCACAATCTATATCTGACTCTGAACTGTTAGAGTCTCTAAACCTTGACTATCCGGATGCTGATATTCCAAATTGGATGATGGTTGAACTAGCTGTTCTTGTAGTCAGTGGTGATCTCACAGTAGATGAGTTTAAAACTGCACTAGTATTCGTGCTTGATGCTTTATAGTTATCTAGATGATGAGAGACGCAAAGCATGATTTCTTTGGTATAGTCAGTACTAATCATTCAAGTTTACTGCTGTTATACGTATCCAGCTAATTGCCCAAGTATCATATCTTCTCACATGCATGTTGTACTTTGTTATCATAGTGGAATGGTGCAAAATATGTGCGCTATATGCTTCCTGTTATCATCTATGCATAATTTTGGTGATAACGTATTCAGTCTACCTTGTTGCAACAAAATTTTATTATGCCAATCAAATAAAGTCATGAGCTGTAAGTAAAATGACATCAAATAGACCTCAAAAATTATGACTTGGACAACTCTTACACGCACTAAAATTTTTTTAGTATTTTAAAGTGCGTACTTCGCTGAGCAGGTGTTCTTCTGATCTCTTTTGCTAATGTTGTCAGCTCCTCTATTGACGATGACGTTGCTTTGCCTGCTGCACGGTAAATTTCCTCAGAGAATGCGGTTCCAACTAGATCGCTACCGCCATTTGATAATGCAATCTGTGCAAGCTTTTTTCCATATGCTACCCAGTATACTGAGATATTGTTTAGTGTATTTGCAAGCATTAATCTTGATAACGCTATAATCTTCAAATCATATACTGATGAACATTCATTATTAACCAAATCCTTTTGTTCCAATTCTGTATTATCTAAACTAAACTTCAATGGAATTAAAGTTAAAAAACCATTTGTCTTTTTTTGCAGTTCACGTATTTTTATGAGGTGATCGACTATGTGTTTTGGTTCTTCTATATGCCCATAAAGCATTGTAACATTACTCTTTATGTTCATGCTATGAGCTTCTTCAATCACATCAAGCCATTGCTGTCCTGTGCATTTTCCTCTTACTATTTTTCCTCTGATCTCTGGATGGAACAGCTCTGCTCCTCCTCCAGGCATTGAATCTAATCCTGCATCTTTAAGGCGTGATAAAATTTCTTTTGTAGAATTTTTTGTTAATTTTGATAAATAGTATATCTCAGCTGCAGTTAATGCTTTTATGTTGAGTTGTGAATTGCTCTTTTTAATCGCTTTCATCATCTCCTCATAATATTCTAATGGCAGTTTTGGATGAAATCCTCCTACGATATGAACCTCTGTTGCACCCATCTGTTTTGCAATCTCTACTCTGGTCACAATCTCTTGAGGTGTCAATGTATAAGCGTCTTGGGCCCCCTCTTTTCTATAAAATGCACACATTTGACAGCTCGCAGCACACACGTTAGTGTAATTCATATAGTATGATGCAGCAAACGTAACGGTATCACCTACTAGCTTTTTTCTTGCGTTATCTGCCACCGCTCCTAATAGATGTGTATTATCATAATTCATTAATTCTAAACCGTCTTTGTATGATAGTTCTTCTCCCGAAATTGCGCGATCTAAAGACTGGGAGTCTATTATTAGATCTTTTAACATATGTAATTTTTTTTTGCGCTATGATATATTTCTTAGTCTCAAGAGTTAAGTAGCCAGTATATGTTCATATTTGTATGGTGTTGCCTCTAGTTGATGAGCACAAGCCAAAATGCTATCTGTGCCACAAAGGATTTGACAATATTGAAAAGCTACGAGAACATCAGCGTTTAATGCATGCTGATTTTACACAGGAGAGTAAAAAGCAATCCAATCAGGGACCTGCCCCAGGCGATGTTACGCTATTTTAGCTACAGTCTCTTTTAGAATTACTGCTAATACGCCATTGATCCTCATGATGAATCTCTGTCTCTTGGGTCGATTTCAAGTGATCTGTTAAAGCATTCTACTGACTCTTCGTATCTGCCTAAACTGCGTAATGCAACTCCTTTGTAGTTCCAGATGTCAGCTGAACTCTGATCCAAAAGAAGCGCTTGTTCAAAACAGGCAAGTGCATCTTTGTACTTGTTCTCTTTCATCAGCACATGTCCTTTTTTAACTAGTTTGCCTGCTTGGGTCACAATATCGCTACTATGATATACCTTTTAAATCTGCTATCCTGTAAACTTGGACATTTTTACAACAATTCCCTGAAAATTTAAATAAATTTTTTACCATTATATGATATGAATCTTGATAAAATCGATCAAAAGATCCTTAAACATCTGTTAGTTGATGCCAGACAGTCTGCAAGACAACTTGCATTAAAACTAGGCCTCTCAACTGTTACGATACTGTCTAGAATTAAAAAATTAGAAAAAGAGGGAATAATTCACAGATACGCTGCTATAGTTGATCATGAAAAACTCGGCTACTTTCTTACTGCAATTATTGAGATTGTAGCTAAAAATGATACAATTATAGAGATGGAAGATGAGATATCAAAATTCGAAAATGTCTGTGGCGTATACGATGTTACTGGTTCCACTGACACAATCATTATAGCCAAATTCAAAGGTCGTAATGAACTAAGCACATTTGTAAAGGGGTTGGCATCTATCTCCAACGTGGAGAAGACAATAACACATGTGGTTTTAAATACCACAAAGGAAGACTTTAGGTTATCATAGGTACAAAGAGATGAAACGATTCTGTATTTTTCTGCTCTATGCAATGGTGTTTGTGGGATTGCCTGTGGTTCATGCACAAAATGACATTCCAGATAGAGAACTTGCAGTCACTGATGAGCAGCATGTAATCATCTTTACAAGTTTTGCAGTGTCAGTTGTAATCATCTTTCTGTTTTTGGCACGAGACATAATATTTAGACGAAAGACCTCGTATGATAAAGGTGATAATCTAGAATCAAAGAAAGATAGAACCTTTGAAAAATACCATTCAGATTGGGGTGATGACTATGAAGAATTAGGTCAAAGAAAGAATACAGTAGAGGATAAAGAATTTCGTAATGCTGCAACTAATCAAGAACTACCTGACTATTATGGTATAATTGGCGTATCTTTTGACGCTACACATGATGAGATAAAGAAAAAATTCCGAGAACGTGCAATGAAGACACATCCAGATAAAACAAAAGAAGATTCTGAGGATGATATGGCAGAATTAAACAAGGCATACGAGGTACTCTCAGATAAAGAGCGTAGAGCAAGATATGATAAATACTACAAATCAACTAATTGACTCTATGTTTACAATAATCATGTATAGTTCAATAAAATCACTAGTCTGAACACTGTTTATAAGATTAGTTGATATCTCAAGTGTTGTGGATTTTTGCGACGATGACGGCGACAATGGTATCTGTACTGTAATCTTTAGTTTACCAAACTCTGTATTGGGACCTAACATATGCTCTGTTAACAATGGCACCACTGATAGATCACTTATCTTACCATTCATCTTGTACGCAAATTTATCTGAAAAATATACGCCTCCACGAGTGGTGGGTTTGTTCACTGGTATCTGAGAATTTACAATATTAACATCATTTATCATATATCTGCTGTCGTTGATGTATATCTGATAATTAGAAGAATCTTCTCTGTTATGCTCTATTAGTCGTTCTAACAAATCCGCGTCAAAGGACATTAAAAATCACTTCATTACAATTCTTTTGAATCTTTCCAGCAGGTATGGATTTTTATGAAATTTGCAGTGATCATATTTAAAAACATTAATTTTAACTAAATTGTAGTGCAAAGACTTGTAAATACTCATTTGATGCGAGATAAAATTCTCAATTTAATGGTACAAAGAAAGCTAAACAATGACTGTTATGTTCAGATGTTAGACTATACTATTGACTTGTTTGAGACTAATGGTCTTGGTACAGAGTATTATGGATATCACAATATTAACCATGAACTTGAGGTAACATATGTATCACTTTTAGCTGCTACTCCAGACACAATGCAATTCACTGATAATGACATCAAGCATTTGTATGCTGCAGCGTTGTTTCACGACTTTGATCCCCAAAAACATGTGGACAAACCTCACGAAGAAAGTGTTTTAAAATTTATCTACATGGATAAAAAACTATCCTGTCTGCTTGATATGGCAGATATAGATCTTGATATTCTGTCTGTATTGATTTTAAGAACAACGTATCCTTGGAGTGGTACTGTAAGAGATGAGGCAGAGACACACATTCAAAAATCTTTTAACCATTCCGATCTGACACGGAATGATCTCCAATACCAACAGCATATTATGGATATAGGTTGGTATCTGTCTGTAGTTGACAGAATTGGCGGTTATGCTCTCGGTGATTTTTCTAAATCTATGGAGATGGCAAAGATGAACGCCCATGCACTTGCTTGGAAACCTTCTTTAATTGTTAGAAGTGCAGTTGCGTATTTTGAAGAGTTGTTAAGCAAAGAATCGAGTATGACCCTCAAAATTCTTAATTCCTTCCCAAGTAATATGAAAAAAATTTTTTTTGATACTGTGTTATCGTTTATGAAAATTCGACAACAAGAGATTACAATTCAATCTAATTATCTGTATAATGATCTTAAACTGATCCCCACAATCGAATCTGCCTCTACGCGAAACGATCCAGATTTCATCAAGACTCTATATGATATATTTTTGGAACTACCAACACCACTGCAGTTTGAGAGAGAAAATTTTGCCAAATCTGTCAAAGATCCATGTGTTGTTCTTAATACATTAAGATTGAATGATAAGGATGGTGAGATTGTAGGATTTGCTAAAGGCGGGCCACTAGAAAATTATAATCTACGCGATGAGATACATGATGAAAATCATGGTCTAAAGAATACAATCTTTTTAGAACCCTTGGCCCTAAAGATGGGATATTGGGGATTAAAAGGCGGCAGTGAGATGCGCCATATGTTCGTTCTCCAATCGCATTCTTTAAAGTACAAGTATCTGACAAGTTTTGCATTACGTGATGTTATACGGGCACGAGTCGATAAAGAAGAGGCCGAATTTGTTACATTGTTTGATCCTGAACGATGGGATTATTATCGAGTCAAACTCTGAATTTTCTATGCTTGCAATTTAACTCTACTCTCCAATTTCCAAGTTGTTAATTCTGTCATCTTGTTTTTATTTTGATTCGATCACTAAAATCCAAGTACTGTTGTACTTGTTCCCAAACACAATGCCTCTGTTTCTGTTTTATCTGAAATATTTATGTATAATTTTGAATCATCGTCTACGTGCCATCAATTATTCTGTTATCGCAGAAACGCTTTAGTAACTAAAAAATATCTTAAAAAATATGCCAATTCGAAATGTGCCATTACTGGCATCAATTGCAGGACTAGTACTTCTATCCTCATTGTTATTACTATCGCCTTCTACCTCTTCTATATCTTCTACCTCTACCTCTCCCTTGTCTTTATCTCTCTCTTTACCATCGCTGATGTCATCTGTTACCGGCGTCATTGATGTAGCTCCTCTTGCATTTGCATTAACTGATCTACAGCGAGTAACCATAGACGACACAAATTTGGTCAATGCGTTGGGAGCATCTGTTGTTGATAATGTAAATGTGAATCAACAAGTGAATATATCCTCAACTATGACAAACAATCAAGACATAACTCAAGGATTTGTATATATTGTTCAAATAAAAGATGAACAGGGAGTGGTTGTATCGCTATCTTGGATAGGTGGTGAATCTGCACCTGCCAAAACATTTACTTCGTCACTGTCATGGACACCTGACAAGCTAGGCCAATATACTATTGACATATTTGTCTGGGAAGATTTGGCAAATCATAATGCATTATCTGAAAAGGTCACTCTTCAAATCAATGTCAGTTAATACTGCGTTTTGTTTTCCTTACAAATACCAAAAATTTGTCTTTTTTCTGAAAATCTTTTATATTTTGTCGTCTTTGTCTATTTATCATTCATTATTTATGTCAATAACAACATAAACACTATATTATATCATGATAAATCGTTTCAGATATTTATCTAATAGTGAACAAAATTCAACTTATTCTCGCTAATATGGCTTTAACCTATAATAGGTATGACCATAGGATATTGTGTAAAGTGTCGAGATAAGCGAGAGATGAGTGGCACTTCACCATACACCATGAAAAATGGCAAACCTGCAATCAAAGGCACATGCCCTACATGCAATACTGCTATTTTTAGAATTGGTAAAGGAATAGACGTTACAGTAAACGCCTAGTACTTCCATTCTTCAGTGATGCCGTTCCACAGGTAACGCATTGGGGACGGATCTTTTTTTATTTCTTCTGTAATTCGATTTTTAACTACGAAAAAAAAGTTCTCTAACGCATCAATGCCGCCGTCGTTGTATAGCTCGTGACCTATCTCTGTAATTCTTTTGTATTTAGTTTGCATCTCTGTAGAATCCGGATTCTGAAGACAAAATGTCATCAAATCCAACAATTCTTCTTCAAGCATAAAGTCCATGTAAGAGATAATTATGTTGTAAATAAAAACCATTATTTTGTTAGATTTCGTATGCTGTATTGCCTGAAAGCATCTGTTCTACGTTTATTTATGCCTCCGTTGAACTTTGTATTGGCTTTGCTCTTATATTGATTGCTCTCTGTTATTGCACGATAGCATGGATTTACATCTATTGTAATCTCTCTAATCTGTCATATCATATCAAAGCAAATCACTAGTATGTGTTATTATTACAAATTCCAAATCATCACACATTCAATTTGTAATAAATCTATTTAAATAAAAAACAGATAGTGGTATTGTCAAATGAAACTAAAGCATCAATATCGATAAATGTGTATAATAGTATAATAATCAAGATGTAGATCTGTGAAATCTTTTAACTGTTTTAAATGTATTGTAACTAAATCTGTTTGTTTTAATTTGGAACGACCATTAGCTTGAAAAAATCTTTTGATAACTCGCTGTAATAATGAAATGAATAATGCGTTTGTACATGTTTTTGATTTCGAGGTTGTATATTCATCATCAATCAATCAAATATCTGTTTTTGCGCTCAGATCTAATTCTTCCATCATCAGTATGCGAGTATTTCAAACAGACATATTCAGCTTTTTATAATGCAGTTGATAACACACGAAAGAAAAATATTTTTTCTATTATTTTAGACGTCTATAGATCTCTTTGAATTCAAGTGAAATGTTGTATGATAAATTTAATAGATGTGCAAGTTGATTCATAGATGTCATATCGTGTCCTAACTGTCTTAACAGTGTTAGTGCCTTTTGTGGAGATTTTATTTCTAGTGGAGTTTGCCCTGACCATGTCTTGAAGGATTCCTCTACATCTAGACTAAAGTTTAATACAAACTCTCTCCAATTTGGTATGCTTTGATATACTCTTTCATTCAACAGTACACCAGCTAGTTCATGAAACTCGTTTTTTCTATCAACAAATAACATCTCAATGGCTTGGTGAATTTTTTCTGTATCGTACTCTTTTGAGTTTAGAATATACATACCTGTAACGCTCATGTTATAACATATTCGTGATCAAAGATAAATCATACAGCTCATTCTCTTAATATTTATAATAATTTTGTCTTATAATTTAACAAATGTAAAGTGTTCACAATGACAACAAAAAATTTGATTTTACCTGAATAGATCAACAAATGGGCAATTACAATAACACTTCTTTGTCTTGCAGATGCGTTGGTTCGATAGTTTCCTCTTTCCTTCTCTCTTCTCCATTCTTTGCATGCTCTCAAATCATTAATCGCTTATGATAATCATATATCTGACATCTTTGCTGTTTAAGATCTCTTGATGCTATGTACCATGACCTTTTGTTTATAATTTTACAATACTTCTACGCAATGGATACCCTCTGATACATAATTCACATGCTATCATCATGGAATGTCGTTATAGCATTGTACAAGTTCTACGTAAACATTACCTGTCTTTGCATAACACTCTTGGAATTTTTCATCACACTCGTTAATAGTAACATCAAATGAATTTGTTGATTCTATCCAACTGTTTTCATCTTCGCTAAATATTAACTCACGGCAATCATCTCCTGGTTGTTCTGAATCGATGCGATTAACAAACATGTTGGATCCGTCATTATCATCATTATTCTCAGTTATACTATCAAGTAAATTCGATGCAATGAATAGTACTGCTATCACTAGTAATATACCCAATACAATTTTCCTATTCATTTACCATTAAGCGTATATCTATTTTTATAAACGATTTCAATACGTCATTTTAATAATTGCGCTATTAGTTAATACACAAACTATAGATCAATTAGAATTATTCATACAACAGCCATCTGACATCTATACTACCTATGGCATTCTGATACGATTGTTGATTATTCTGATATAATTTGGACGTCACTTATCATCATTTATGAAGATTTATGTTGGCTTTCAAAATCGTGCTATATTTTGTTTTATTATTTTGCAAATTCTGAAAATCTATTCTCCACATAATCCCAGTTGATGACATTCCACCATGCTTTGATATAGTCATATCTTCTGTTCTGGTATTGTAAATAGTATGCATGCTCCCAAACATCCAATCCTAGTAAAGGATATTTTTGGATGGTCCATGGGCTGTCATGGTCTCTTGTTGTGACGATCTCAATCTTATGATATGTCTCATTGAAGACCAGCCAGCACCATCCACTTCCTTGAATATCTAACGCTTTTTTAGAAAAAATCTCTTTAAAATTCTCAAAAGAATTATAATAAATGTCCATTGCATCCTCTAACACTCCTTTTGGCCGCTTTTTGCCATCAGGCGTAATAGTTTCCCAGAATAGTCTGTGATTCTCAAACCCTCCTCCAAAAAAGTTAATCGCCCCCCGTCCTGATTCAGGTATTGTATCTAAATTACTCAGAATTGATGAGATGTATTGAGGGTGCGCTGTGCCTTTTATATCCTCAAGCGTGTTGTTTAATCCGTCAACATACTCCTGATGGTGCTTTTGATGATGAATCCGCATCGTCTCTTTATCTATGAATGGCTCTAACTCTTCATATCCAAAATGCAGTCTTGGGAGTTCATATTGTACCACAAGCAAGATTATTCCGGTCCTCATATATTCTTCAAGGACTTGTGTTGTTACTATGATAGTACGGTCTTTAGATGCATTTATGACGGCTACAGTGATGTTTATGTTTGATATAATAATCAGAGGAGAGATGCATCATAATTATCATCATCATAATAGTATCATCTTTTTGTAAATCTGTTAGGATGTAAGAGGCGTTCTTTTTTATGAATTCCAATGACATATTCGGGTACCGCGTTTATCTTTATTTGCAAAGATTGCCTGGTAGAAAGAGTGATAAATATTGATACTGCCATAACGGTATGCGGAGATTGGGCACAATAGATCTTGAGATCTTGCATCTGGCAATTAATCAAAATGGCGCATTCAATGAAAATCATTTAGAACACTCTGAGTTGAAAAGACTAGGTGTTGGCAAACTTTTGGACTGTCTTGCTACACTCAAAGATAGACAGATGTTAACATTAAACAGCTCTGACGGCTCATTTTCCATTACTGATACTGCTCGCGAGATTCTATGGAGTAAGAACATTCCTGTTTGGGCAAAGATACTGAGGCTATTACAGATAAAGTCATGTACTATACAACAAATTGTTAATATTCTAAAGATTCCTCACGATGACATTGTACTACATATCGAAGAGTTGCGAAAGAACCAGTTTGTGTTAATGTCGCCGCAAAGACAAGAGGAAAGACTGGTAAAAGTTTTTGAAATCTTACCCAAAGGCGTGCAACGTATAGACAAAACGGATGTAGACGGTTTTGCCAATATTGCAACTGATGCGATAAAACCCCAAGTAGAGATCCTATCTAAGATAGACGAGATAGTACAGGAGATTCGGGATATGGAGTTTAATCAACTAGAGAAAGATTCAATCCTTGCAAAGTTGTACCAACTAAAGGACCAGTTGAAAATCTAATTGTTTTGAATTATGAACGCTTGTGTAGATATTCGTTGTTGTCCATAGTACTATTTTGAACGAACCTTGTCTTGTATTTGTGCCAAGATAAGTTCTGCCTTGTCTTTGTTCTCATAACTGTCTACTGTTTCATCCATAATCTCATCAATCTCATAACTCTTGTCCACTAGTATGTCTGCCACATGGTCATCTAGCGTACCGCTTCCGATCAAATAATATGCAAATACTGTATTCTTTTGACCTATTCTATGCAGCCTGTCTTCTGCCTGTCTGTGAATGGCCGGACTCCAATCAAGTTCTGAAAATATGACGTATTTGGCCTTTGTGAGATTGATTCCAACATTACCTGCACGAATTCCTGCGATCATTAGTTTTGATTCGCCTTTTTGGAATTTGTCAATGTTCTCCTGTCTTTGTGGATCTGACTGCCCTCCAATAATTGATACAGGTGAGAATTCTTGCAGACTTTCATGGAGTAACTTGTGAATCACTTTGTGGTGGCAGAACACCACTACACTCTCTTCAATCTCCATGATGTTTTTAACGAAATTGATTACATGCGGTAGTTTTGCAATACCTGCAATCTGTCTCTCACTTTGTATTGCTCTATAGTATGATGCCGATTTTGAGAACTCGCTATCCGCATCTTTTTGTTCCGTCTCTACCTTTTTCCATATCTTATCTAACTCTTCTAGATAGTAGTCCGTGTCAGCTGCTATGATCTCTTTGTATCTGACTTTGTCTTTAAGCTCTTTTAGAACATCTGACTTTTTTCTTCGCAGCATTACATGCTTTTGTAGCTCGTTTCTAAGTGATGCTCGTTTATTCTCTAGTACTATTGCCTTGCCCTTATCATTGACATAACAAAAGTACTCACAAAATTCTTTAAAATTTCCTAACAGACCTGGTTTTATTATGTCAATTATTGGCCATATCTCTGAACCACGATTGTAAATTGGGGTACCTGAAAGACCGATTCTGTACCTAATTGCAGGCAACGCCGCTAGTTTCTTTACTGCCTTGTATTTCTGTGTAGTCTTTGATCGTAGATTGTGTACCTCGTCACATACTATTGTTTTTATTCCAAGTTTTGACAGGTCATCTTTCCTCTTGAAGAGCAATTCATAGTTGATAATGTAGATGTCAGTCTTTGGCAGTTCTTGCGACTTTCCTGTTCGTATAATTGTCACACTAGGGGATTCCGCATCTACGATTCTTCCATTCCTGCTCTTTTTCTTTAGAAATTTTTCAATCTCTCGCTCCCAATTGTTTAATGTGACTAGCGGAGCTACGACTAGTATGGGAAACGTCTGCTTTTCTGTTGCAGCATAAGCCAATGTCTGTACGGTCTTTCCAAGTCCCATCTCATCTGCTAACAGTGCATTACCTGATGATTTTATTAGAAAGTCTAGTCCCTCTTTTTGAAAGTTCAATAACTTTCCTCTGAACTGTTCACCTGCTTTTGCACGTTTCAGCTTAACTTGACAAGCGGCATTGCAGGCTTTGGGTCATATGTCTTTACAATCTTTCGTTGCCATGCTGACTTTGACAAAATCGTTAGCGGATATCGCTCCATTATGAGTTTTAACTGCTTGACACTCTCAACCGTATCTGGAATTATCACTTCGTTGATACTCTCACCATACCAAGCTTCGGGAACAAGTCTTGATATCATGCTCACTGCACGCTCACCTGTAATCTTCCAGCACCAGATCTTTGAGTATTTGTCCAGCACATACTCCAGTGTGCCAATATTTTCTGCGTTGATCTCCATAATTTGTCATTAGAAATTTTTTTTGCCTTATGAATCTTGATATTTGCAGATTTACATTAAAACGCAAATCGGGTTGCCACAAGAGTTAAAATAAGAGTAGTTGTCAAGTTTTAAGGAATAATTTTTTGATAGTTATATTATATCACTGTATGTGAGGTGCATATTCGGTAGCGGCTAGTGCCGGTACTGTAGCTATTATCAACACTATTAGACAAATCAACTAAAAAAACTCTCAAATAGTGCATCCTTTTCTTCTTCTATAAGAAATTATTTGATTATCAAATTTCATAAAATAGTGATAAATAACAGCAGTCATCTATGCCAACTGAATAACGTTAACACAACAAGTATCACATAATAAAAAACACTACTATATCTTGCAGTAAGTTTAAACTTTGTTAAATTCTATTATGTCATATGGAGTTTGCCCAAAATGTAGAGCCTGACGTACAGAAACCCATACTAATTGCTGCTATGCAGGATATGGGCAATGTTGGAAACATTGTAATTAATTTTATCAATAGCTCTCTTGGAACCCATACATTTAGAACTGCACGAACATTATCTCCTACATATGTTTTGGATAGGGGCGGATACATTGATCTCCCTGATGAGTGTTGGGAATACAAATACACAGATGATTTGATAGTATTTGGAGGCGGTAAAGGTCAGCCACAAATAACAGATTTGTATGACTTGTGCCAAGATGTCATTGATGTTGCAAAAAAACACTCTGTAAAATTTATCTATACGTTGGGAGGGCTTCACACGAATCGAATATTTGGCAATAAACCCAAGACATTCATTACTACAACATCCATGCAGTTAACTGATCAAATAAAAAATTTGGATGTAGAGATGACTCCTAAATCAGTAATTACAGGATTTAATGGATTGATTCTAGGCTTTGCCAAAAAGAATGATATTCAAGGAATTGGCATGTATGGCGAGTTAAATGATCCCGGAATCCCGCAATACCGATCGGCTATTAGCATTATCAAGACTCTTGAAAAATTAACCTATCGAAAATTGGGTGATACTAGCCGTCTAGAACTAATGGCCTCTGAGATTGAAAGAAAGTTCAAGAACTGACTGTCTAATGCTCTCTTTTTACTGTATGGGGTTTGGTGTTCTCATCATGACAATCACAGCTGCATAAATGAGTACTGTGATTATTCATACAATCTATACATTCAAAATGCTTTCTTGTCTCACATGCAGCACAAATCATCCTGTTACTAGTATACCAAAGTAGAATTTGAATTTTTTCTATATTTATATGATGTTTGTGCCTTGTAGTCTGGGTTTTCTTAACGGATTGCGTTCTGGCAAGCACGTCTTCTGTCTGGCAGTTCAGCTACCTGTCTGTCTTGGAGCACTAAGGAGAATTTCAGCAGAACCTGCGTTTACATGTCTGCCATATAAACAATTTTTAGTGTCTATTCAGATTGTATCAATGAATCGCATTGAAAAAAATATTCCACAAGACTCAATGTATCACATGTAAAAAAGCGATAACAGAAATTCAACGAATGAATCTGGACATCCAAACAAGAGATTTCTTCAAGGATCCGTTCTCAGAGCAAGAGCTTGGAAAGATAATTCAGATGACAGGCAAAACCCCCTCAGAACTTTTAAGAAAACGAGATAAAATGTACAAAGAACTTGGTTTGGATGAATCTGTCAAATCAGATACCCAGATAATCAAGCTAATGGTACAATACCCTGGGTTGATTCTGCGTCCTATAGTAATAATGGATAACAAGGTATTTGTCGGAAAAGTTGACGCATCTGATCTAAACTAGATCAAAGTATTTTGATGATGATCGTATTGTTCATCGAATGGCAGTAAATACCCTCAACAATGTCATACCAATTATATAGAATTACTTGTTGCTATCTTTACAATCTTTGCGTTATTTGGGTTTAGATCACTCCAAATTACATCATAACCTAACTTTGATATCAGTTCGGCATGACATGAATCGGGAATTTTCTGCAATGTCAATATCTTGCATGCTTGGACAAACTCTGAAATTTCTGATATCATATTGTTTATGATGTCTGCCTTGTCTTTTGATATTAGATGCGACTCTAGTACGACATAACTATTAGGATATCTTTTAGAGATAATCTGCACTGCTGCCTGTTTTGGGATATGGTATCTGTCTGCAACGTCTTTTATAGAAATTATATCTGAATTGCTTTCTTCAAGATTGATTACGGTGTTACTAATCTTCTCTTTGAGAATTTGAGCGTCAATTTTTTTTAAATGTTCTAAAATAGGTTTTATTGGGACATCTTTTTGAAAGGTGAAAATTCTATCATATGAGATGCTCTTTATCTGTGAGCATGCCAATTCTGAGTTTACTGCCACCAAGAGATCAACTTTGTCATTGCTTTTCTGGTCTGTATTGTCGTTATTATCAAACAATGCCTTGAGCTTGGCTGCCTTTCTGTCAAGGTATTCTCTTGTCCAAAATCCTACAATCTCTAGATATACTCTTCGTCCGAATCTCTCAAAGAGAAAATCAGGTATCATGGCTTTTCCGTTGGCAATCAATGGATCCGGTTCACGTGAAATTCTCCATCCGAGTTTGTCTTGCTGATCAAAGTATTGAGAGAATTTTTTTGCAAATGCTGCCTCACCTGAGCTATCGTATATTCGGTCATCATAATCATTATCTTGGTATGCTGCATCGGCTACCTCTCGGATTACATCTTTTGTGTTCTCATCTGATAGCTCAAACTCGTAGATCTTTTGCCCATTCTCGTTTTTTCTGACTATTGAACCGTTTATTCTCCATGTTGGTGTGCCTACTATTGATGGTAACAATTTTGCCATGGATGTTCCGTATTTATCAGTCATTTTAAACAGACTAAGAGGTCCATCCAAAACGCATTTTATAGAAGAGTCTTTGTTGCCTTTTCCGTCGTTATACTTTTCATGCTCTAAACTGTACATCAATCCGTATTTCTTTACATCTCTTAGTACGCGTTTCCAATGCATTCCTCCCTTTACATAAAATTCTAGTCCTGTACACTTGAATAGGAGTGTTTGGGCTAGTGACAGATTGTACCACAAAATTAAATCTTTTGGGCTAATGGTATCAAATTGTACTAGTACTAGGTTCTCTTCTTTATCACTCCACATTGCAGTCTCTATCTCTTCTGGATGCAGATGCATCTGTTGCGCAACCTGTTTTATTATGTCTTGTCTCTGTGATACCGATAATGCTAAACCTCGTTTTGATGACTCTTCAAACAATATCTGTCTAATAGTTTGAGGAGTTGACGTACTGCCAGAGAGTTGAACTCTCTGAAATGTAGAACGCCTCTCAAGTAATGCAAATAGTCCTCTAACTAGTTTATGATCATATTGTAATTCGATTGCGGTCATGTTCTCTATCATCTGACCCTTTGTCTGATTATTTTTTTTGGCATCTACAAAAGATGTGATAATTTTGTTGGCAAGTTCATAGTCTGTCCCCTTGCCAAAATTTGTACTGCAGAATATTGGGGCAATACGTCCACGACTAATCCTCGTTCGCAGCAGATCTGATGAGAGCACTACTACTATTACCCCTCCTCCTTATTTGACGTTTTTGTGCTCGTTTTATCTCTTATATCTGTCGTAGTAACGACAGTCGTAACAGAGGAGGGGGCACTCCTGTTCTTTTCTTTTAGTGCTGACATTCTCTTTGCACTAGTTCTTGTTTCATGCGTGTGGCTTGAGACTAGTTCAACAAGTTTTGCTTTTCTGCCATCTCGTTTTGGTCTTAGCAGTCTTCCTAGCCTCTGTATTATCTCTCTCTTACTGCCTGTTCCACTAATTATTATTCCTAATTCTACGTCTGGAACGTCCACTCCTTCATCTAAAACCTTGGATGTTACAATTGCGTTATACCTGTTGGATTTGAATCCTTTTAGCACATCCCTTCTCTCATCTTTTACTGTCTTGTATGTGATAAATGGAATTAAAAATCTGTCAGATATCTTGTAAACCATTTTGTTATTCTGTGTAAAAATTATTGTCTTTGTATGTGCATTCTCTTCTAATATGGATTTGAGCCTCTCTATCTTTGCCTGACTATTTAATGCTATCTCGTTTGCTTTATTTTTAGCAAGTATTGCTTGTCTTGCCATCTTGTTTTTGTTTGAGATCATGATTAGCTGTTTGAGATTATAAAATGACGGCCCGCCTTTGAATCCAAGCTGTTTTAGATTTGTTAGAAATTTTGTATAATTGGTATCGTACTCTTTTTGTTCGTCTGGTGTTAGATTTATTTGTATTCTATTGATGGTATGTTCTGCTAGATAACTTTGTGATGACAGCTGTTTTGAATCTGTCTCAAACACAACACCTCCAACAAGCTGGGGTATCAACTCGTGTAGCTGATCTTCTCTTTGTATCGTTGCAGTCAATCCCAATCTGTACGGTGATGTAAACTGTTCTGCAATAGTGCGATATCCTTGTGCTGGAAGATGATGGACCTCATCAAATATTATAAATTTAAATTTATTTCCAATATTTGATGCTTTTAGATATGCAGAATCATAAGTTGTTACTGTGATTGCTTGGATGTCTTCCTCTCCTCCGCCTAATCTGCCGATGGTTAGTTTTTGTACCGTATTGCCGTCCATGCCGTTGTCGTTTTTGTTATTACCGCCATTACCATTACCATTGTCAATATTATCCACAAACAAGTACTTGGAGATGTTTTCAATCCACTGCTCCATCAAATCAATGGTTGGTACTATAACTAGTGTTGAAGAATTCACTACTTGAATTGCTTTTATTCCTATGGCAGTCTTTCCTGCGCCTGTGGGCAGTACAACACAACCCCTCATTGATGCTTCTTCCCAGTTTTTTACTGCTTGTCTTTGATAGTCTCGTAGTTTTAAATCTCTTATTTGTAGCGTATGTGATGGAATCAAATCCTGTACCTTGTCGATAAAATCAAGATCACTTTTTTCTAAATAATCTACAATATCCTGATAGTTCAAAGCATATGATCGAAGTACATGGTTTTTATCATCATATTTTGTGTTTGGAATTCTTACTAATTTTGCATCTCTAATACAAATTGTACCTTTGTCAAAGAATAATTTTGGATTTGTAGGGTGTGAGGAATTGTGTGTCAAATCTTATCACTTGTCGATCTCGTGTACAATCTGCCCGTGCATGGTATTTTAATATTCATTTACCTTTCACGTATGTGCTCAGGTTCCTTATAAACAAAGACATAATTCTTGCAAGTTCGTGCTTAGATTTGTATTGGACCTGAGCACGTACCCTTTCACTATACATGATATTATTCTCTTGTTTGATTGTCAATAACTACCGTTCTTGATTTAGGGATATTTTTTATTAGTGTATTGACAAATTCTCTAAATTATTCAAGTAATATATGAGATTTGATACGGTTCCGTTAATAAACCAAATTCATTTGCATCCTCAAAGTTTCGTCTTTCTTCGAACTGTTTCATGGAGTCTTTCTAGCTTATCATTTGTTTGTAGATTATTTACACTTACACGAATGTCTTATCTTCAAAATCATCATCCATATAACCAGCAATTAGTTGTCATCATCGGTGTTTACAGTAGTATGTAACCTCGAATTCAATAAAATATGTTTGTAGTAGATCCATTTACGACGTTTCCTACTATTTGGTTGTTGTAACGTCAATCTGTTTCCATCTGATATTTTGTATACGGTAGTGTACCAATGTAGTAGGGATAGACAGAAACCTTAGAAATGTAACTTGTGGAAATGAAATAAAAATGACATTTTACAAGACAAACAAGATGTTATCTATCAGAGAACACAATACATGCTAGAGCTGGATTCCCTAGAAATAACCGTAGAAAGAAAGGTGAGTTCTATAAAGAAAAACAGAGAAGAATGAATAATAGAACAAAACAATATCTGCACAAAATAACAGATGATATTGTGGATACTACCGTCGAAGAAAAAACTGTCATCGTTTTAGAAAACCTAAAAGGAATAAGAAAACTCTACAAAAAAGAAAATGGTCAAGGCAACAAATACAGACGTAGAATGAACGGATGGCAATTCTTTGAGTTACAACGCCAAATAGAATACAAAGCCCAATGGGCCGGGTTCCCGCCGGTAAGATATGTAGACCCAAAAAACACGAGCACACAATGTCTGCAATGCGGAAAGAAACTCCAAGAGGACATGCAACACAGACGTAAAATGTCGTGCAATAATTGCGGATTATTTATGATGGATAGAGATGTTGTAGCTCCCATAAATATATCATGCAAGCTGTCCCCTAGGTTTAGGAATAGCAGAGGTGGCATAAGTGAAGCGCAGACTAACACTTTTGAGTTAGCAATGTCGGAACCCTACAGACCGGTAATCTGGATAGTTGATATGTCAATGTTAACTAGTCGAGGCTTGACTTGTTAACTTTATATAAAAAAAGAAATTGATTTTTGAGTTAATATGTTAGATCCTTCGATAACTTCACAGAATTCTGGAATATATTTATCATATGGCCTTTGATTGTTCTAGGGTCTACCTAACTTAGATCAGAGATTCGTTTAGTACACACTTGGCACATATCTTTTGTATCTATCACTGGATGTCTTTAATGATTGAATAATCATGCAGTTGTAGCCTAGTATCTTTTTATAGTACTATTTATTTTAGTCTAGATCTATCTCTAGTAGACTAATTTTAATAAAGTAGATCGATATTATTCATTACATTGACTATATAGTCATCAATAAACGGTTAATTATTGCCTGTTTTTTCTTGCTACGCACATTGTGATGTTGGTGGCAAATTCAAATCACGTAGTCCGATTACTATAAGCATCATCATCCTGCTGAACGCGATGCTGGTGTTTGGACTATGTGTGGCATTTTATGATGAAGTCTGGGAGGTAGGTGCAAACAACTTGTATCCTTTGACCTACATTCTAACTGATCATGTTTGGGCTGATCTGGTAGATCAAGTACCATATTCAATATTGTTACCGCATGTGTATGCGCAAACATACAACTCTACTGTCTTTGTTACCACATGGGATGTTACTGGAGAACCTGTCAGTAATAATAACAATTACGCTAATGTTGCATTTAATATTGACGTGGCAGCCGGTGGTCAGGTAACAATAGATTGGGGTGATGATCGTGGTTCTACAAGCATCTATGACGAATCTGGACGAGTATCTCACTTTTACCGAAACTCCGATCCTACTACAGATAAAAGTGCCACTATTATCATCTCTGGCGATTTAGAGCGCTTCTATTTTGATTATGTTGGTGTTTTTACTGTCGATGGTTCTCCGCAATTACTCTTATCGATAGATCAATGGGGAGATACTAAATGGACTAACATGCGAGATATGTTCAAAGGCGCAGTCAATATGCAGTACCGGGCAACCGATGTACCTGATCTCACCTACCCACCAAAATCTGTACACAGTATGTTCTATGAAGCCAACGCCTTTAATGGAGATCTATCCAATTGGGATGTCTCCTTGATGACTAATCTACGTTACATGTTCTACAAGACACCATCATTTACCGGCAATCTATCCAACTGGAATGTCTCCTCTGTAACTGACATGACGTATATGTTTTCTAGTGCAGACAACTTTAACAGTGACATCTCTAGATGGGATGTCTCCAATGTGAAACGTATGACCCAGATGTTTCAGTCGGCTCAGGTCTTTAACAGTGACATCTCTAGATGGGACGTCTCCAATGTGACTAACATGTATGGAATGTTCATTGATGCAACCTCTTTTAACAGCAATCTATCCACCTGGAATGTCTCCTCTGTGACTGACATGAGTAGAATGTTTAGTTATGCAACCTCTTTTAACAGCAATCTATCCACTTGGAATGTCTCCTCTGTAACTTACATGAATGACATGTTTGGTAACGCTTCTTCCTTTAACCATAATCAGAGATCTTGGTTTATTAACTTGAATGATACATCCATTGGTAATGGCGAAACACTTGTCACCGACATATACACATCAGTTGGATTTGATGCTGATATTGACAACTACTCTATTACAGGTACAGACGCTGACGCTTTTACAATAAGACATGGACAACTCTTCCTCACATCCACCTCTAATTATTCCTCCAAATCAGGATATTCCATAACAATAACTGCCAACACCACAAGTGTGGGTTCTCTTTCTCTTAATGTAGATCCCTCTCGTTCCATTTACGTTAGTGTCAAATCAACTGCCGAAGCACCTACTATTACCTCTATTACAAGACACAATCCCACAACAGAAATTACCGATAGCCAAACACTAGTCTACAAGGTGAAATTCAATAAGGCAGTGACAAATGTGAACCTGTCTGATTTTACTCTGTCTTCTAGCAGTACTGGTGGTGTTGGGCCATTTACACAGACCAATTCAGACCTGATTGAGATACCATCGTATCTTCCAATCACGGACACGATCTCAATGTTTAGCCCTAAAACTGTCTCGTCAGTTTCAGTTGCAGTGGATATTACCCATCCGTATGTTGGTCAACTAGCTGTAGATCTGATTGCTCCTGACGGCACGACCAGAACATTACATAGCCGTTCAGGCAACTCTGCAGGAGAGATCTATCAAACATACACCCCAAACTTTAGAGGCACCGACATTTCAGGAAATTGGACACTAAATATCCGTGACCACGATGGAAATTCATACAACGGCGGCGTTCTACATAACTGGACGCTTACAATATATTCTAATAATGCTAACAGCGACAACAACTCTATTACATCCATATCCGGTTCTGGCAGCCAGTACTTTGTGACGGTCTCTGCATCAGGTGATGGCACATATAATTTGGATCTAGTGTCTAACAGTGGCATCAAAGATACCGGAAACCATCTGTTAACCAACATCATCCCAACAGGGACAGATCAAACATACATTGTAAATACCGCGTTAGACAACACAGCACCAACACTCACATCAATTGAGAGATACAATCCTGCTGCTGCTGCAACTACTGACAGCCAGACACTAGTCTACGAGGTAACCTTTAGTGAGGCAGTGACCGGTGTAACCCAGTCTGACTTTGTCCTGTCTTCTGATAGCACGGGTGCTGCTAATCCTGTAACCTCCATATCCGGTTCTGGCAGCCAGTACTTTGTGACAGTCTCTGCATCAAGTGACGGGACATACAACCTTGATCTTGTACAAAACCACGGCATCGAGGATTCTGCAGATAATCCTCTAACTGATACTGCCACCACTGGAGTAGACCAGACATATACTGTCAACACGGTACCTGCTGATACCACAGCACCAACACTCACATCAATTGAGAGATACAATCCTGTTGCTGCAACTACTGACAGCCAGACACTAGTCTACGAGGTAACCTTTAGTGAGGCAGTGACCGGTGTAACCCAGTCTGACTTTGTCCTGTCTTCTGATAGCACGGGTGCTGCTAATCCTGTAACCTCCATATCCGGTTCTGGCAGCCAGTACTTTGTGACGGTCTCTGCATCAAGTGACGGGACATACAACCTTGATCTTGTACAAAACCACGGCATCGAGGATTCTGCAGATAATCCTCTAACTGATACTGCCACCACTGGAGTAGACCACACCTACACGGTCAACACGGTACCTGCTGATACCACAGCACCAACACTCACATCAATTGAGAGATACAATCCTGCTGCTGCTGCAACTACTGACAGCCAGACACTAGTCTACGAGGTAACCTTTAGTGAGGCAGTGACCGGTGTAACCCAGTCTGACTTTGTCCTGTCTTCTGATAGCACGGGTGGCTCTGACCCGGGTACTGGTACTGGCCAGTTCACTCAGACCGAATCACCATCAACTATCATAGCAGGTAATCAAGACATTATTGATACTATAGCAGTGTCTAATTCTGGAAATGTTACATCAGTTTCAGTTAACCTAAACATTACTCATACATACATTGGTGATCTAAAGGTAGATTTGGTTGCCCCCGACGGTACAACCAAAACGTTACACAACAGTTCAGGTGGTAGTTCAGACGACATAGTTGCTACATACACACCAAATTTTAACGGCACCTCAATATCGGGAACATGGACGCTGAAGATCAACGACAATTTTCCATCTGCAGATGACGGCGTTCTGAACAGCTGGACACTCACAATTAATTATGGTGATACCACCGATGTTCCCAGTCCTGTAACCTCCATATCCGGTTCTGGCAGCCAGTACTTTGTGACGGTCTCTGCATCAAGTGACGGGACATACAACCTTGATCTTGTACAAAACCACGGCATCGAGGATTCTGCAGATAATCCTCTAACTGATACTGCCACCACTGGAGTAGACCAGACATATACTGTCAACACGGTACCTGCTGATACCACAGCACCAACACTCACATCAATTGAGAGATACAATCCTGCTGCTGCTGCAACTACTGACAGCCAGACACTAGTCTACGAGGTAACCTTTAGTGAGGCAGTGACCGGTGTAACCCAGTCTGACTTTGTCCTGTCTTCTGATAGCACGGGCGGTCCTGACACAGATACTGGCCAGTTCACTCAGACCAACTCACCATCAACTGCCATAACAGGTGCTCAAGATGTTACTGATACTATAGCAGTGTCTAATTCTGGAAATGTTACATCAGTTTCAGTTAACCTAAACATTACTCATACATACATTAGTGATCTAAAGGTAGATTTGGTTGCCCCCGACGGTACAACCAAAACGTTACACAACCGTTCAGGTGGTAGTTCAGACGACATAGTAGCTACATACACACCAAGCTTTAATGGCACCTCAATATCGGGAACATGGACGCTGAAGATCAACGACGACTATCCGTCTGCAGATGACGGCGTTCTGAACAGCTGGACACTCACAATTAATCATGGTGATCCCACTGACATCCACAATCCTATAACCTCCATATCCGGTTCTGGCAGCCAGTACTTTGTGACAGTCTCTGCATCAAGTGACGGGACATACAACCTTGATCTTGTACAAAACCACGGCATCGAGGATTCTGCAGATAATCCTCTAACTGATACTGCCACCACTGGAGTAGACCACACCTACACGGTCAACACGGTACCTGCTGATACCACAGCACCAACACTCACATCAATTGAGAGATACAATCCTGTTGCTGCAACTACTGACAGCCAGACACTAGTCTACGAGGTAACCTTTAGTGAGGCAGTGACCGGTGTAACCCAGTCTGACTTTGTCCTGTCTTCTGATAGCACGGGTGCTGCTAATCCTGTAACCTCCATATCCGGTTCTGGCAGCCAGTACTTTGTGACGGTCTCTGCATCAAGTGACGGGACATACAACCTTGATCTTGTACAAAACCACGGCATCGAGGATTCTGCAGATAATCCTCTAACTGATACTGCCACCACTGGAGTAGACCACACCTACACGGTCAACACGGTACCTGCTGATACCACAGCACCAACACTCACATCAATTGAGAGATACAATCCTGCTGCTGCTGCAACTACTGACAGCCAGACACTAGTCTACGAGGTAACCTTTAGTGAGGCAGTGACCGGTGTAACCCAGTCTGACTTTGTCCTGTCTTCTGATAGCACGGGTGGCTCTGACCCGGGTACTGGTACTGGCCAGTTCACTCAGACCGAATCACCATCAACTATCATAGCAGGTAATCAAGACATTATTGATACTATAGCAGTGTCTAATTCTGGAAATGTTACATCAGTTTCAGTTAACCTAAACATTACTCATACATACATTGGTGATCTAAAGGTAGATTTGGTTGCCCCCGACGGTACAACCAAAACGTTACACAACAGTTCAGGTGGTAGTTCAGACGACATAGTTGCTACATACACACCAAATTTTAACGGCACCTCAATATCGGGAACATGGACGCTGAAGATCAACGACAATTTTCCATCTGCAGATGACGGCGTTCTGAACAGCTGGACACTCACAATTAATTATGGTGATACCACCGATGTTCCCAGTCCTGTAACCTCCATATCCGGTTCTGGCAGCCAGTACTTTGTGACGGTCTCTGCATCAAGTGACGGGACATACAACCTTGATCTTGTACAAAACCACGGCATCGAGGATTCTGCAGATAATCCTCTAACTGATACTGCCACCACTGGAGTAGACCACACCTACACGGTCAACACGGTACCTGCTGATACCACAGCACCAACACTCACATCAATTGAGAGATACAATCCTGCTGCTGCTGCAACTACTGACAGCCAGACACTAGTCTACGAGGTAACCTTTAGTGAGGCAGTGACCGGTGTAACCCAGTCTGACTTTGTCCTGTCTTCTGATAGCACGGGTGGCTCTGACCCGGGTACTGGTACTGGCCAGTTCACTCAGACCGAATCACCATCAACTATCATAGCAGGTAATCAAGACATTATTGATACTATAGCAGTGTCTAATTCTGGAAATGTTACATCAGTTTCAGTTAACCTAAACATTACTCATACATACATTGGTGATCTAAAGGTAGATTTGGTTGCCCCCGACGGTACAACCAAAACGTTACACAACAGTTCAGGTGGTAGTTCAGACGACATAGTTGCTACATACACACCAAATTTTAACGGCACCTCAATATCGGGAACATGGACGCTGAAGATCAACGACAATTTTCCATCTGCAGATGACGGCGTTCTGAACAGCTGGACACTCACAATTAATTATGGTGATACCACCGATGTTCCCAGTCCTGTAACCTCCATATCCGGTTCTGGCAGCCAGTACTTTGTGACGGTCTCTGCATCAAGTGACGGGACATACAACCTTGATCTTGTACAAAACCACGGCATCGAGGATTCTGCAGATAATCCTCTAACTGATACTGCCACCACTGGAGTAGACCAGACATATACTGTCAACACGGTACCTGCTGATACCACAGCACCAACACTCACATCAATTGAGAGATACAATCCTGTTGCTGCAACTACTGACAGCCAGACACTAGTCTACGAGGTAACCTTTAGTGAGGCAGTGACCGGTGTAACCCAGTCTGACTTTGTCCTGTCTTCTGATAGCACGGGTGCTGCTAATCCTGTAACCTCCATATCCGGTTCTGGCAGCCAGTACTTTGTGACGGTCTCTGCATCAAGTGACGGGACATACAACCTTGATCTTGTACAAAACCACGGCATCGAGGATTCTGCAGATAATCCTCTAACTGATACTGCCACCACTGGAGTAGACCAGACATATACTGTCAACACGGTACCTGCTGATACCACAGCACCAACACTCACATCAATTGAGAGATACAATCCTGCTGCTGCTGCAACTACTGACAGCCAGACACTAGTCTACGAGGTAACCTTTAGTGAGGCAGTGACCGGTGTAACCCAGTCTGACTTTGTCCTGTCTTCTGATAGCACGGGCGGTCCTGACACAGATACTGGCCAGTTCACTCAGACCAACTCACCATCAACTGCCATAACAGGTGCTCAAGATGTTACTGATACTATAGCAGTGTCTAATTCTGGAAATGTTACATCAGTTTCAGTTAACCTAAACATTACTCATACATACATTGGTGATCTAAAGGTAGATTTGGTTGCCCCCGACGGTACAACCAAAACGTTACACAACCGTTCAGGTGGTAGTTCAGACGACATAGTAGCTACATACACACCAAGCTTTAATGGCACCTCAATATCGGGAACATGGACGCTGAAGATCAACGACGACTATCCGTCTGCAGATGACGGCGTTCTGAACAGCTGGACACTCACAATTAATCATGGTGATCCCACTGACATCCACAATCCTATAACCTCCATATCCGGTTCTGGCAGCCAGTACTTTGTGACAGTCTCTGCATCAAGTGACGGGACATACAACCTTGATCTTGTACAAAACCACGGCATCGAGGATTCTGCAGATAATCCTCTAACTGATACTGCCACCACTGGAGTAGACCACACCTACACGGTCAACACGGTACCTGCTGATACCACAGCACCAACACTCACATCAATTGAGAGATACAATCCTGTTGCTGCAACTACTGACAGCCAGACACTAGTCTACGAGGTAACCTTTAGTGAGGCAGTGACCGGTGTAACCCAGTCTGACTTTGTCCTGTCTTCTGATAGCACGGGTGCTGCTAATCCTGTAACCTCCATATCCGGTTCTGGCAGCCAGTACTTTGTGACGGTCTCTGCATCAAGTGACGGGACATACAACCTTGATCTTGTACAAAACCACGGCATCGAGGATTCTGCAGATAATCCTCTAACTGATACTGCCACCACTGGAGTAGACCAGACATATACTGTCAACACGGTACCTGCTGATACCACAGCACCAACACTCACATCAATTGAGAGATACAATCCTGCTGCTGCTGCAACTACTGACAGCCAGACACTAGTCTACGAGGTAACCTTTAGTGAGGCAGTGACCGGTGTAACCCAGTCTGACTTTGTCCTGTCTTCTGATAGCACGGGTGGCTCTGACCCGGGTACTGGTACTGGCCAGTTCACTCAGACCGAATCACCATCAACTATCATAGCAGGTAATCAAGACATTATTGATACTATAGCAGTGTCTAATTCTGGAAATGTTACATCAGTTTCAGTTAACCTAAACATTACTCATACATACATTGGTGATCTAAAGGTAGATTTGGTTGCCCCCGACGGTACAACCAAAACGTTACACAACAGTTCAGGTGGTAGTTCAGACGACATAGTTGCTACATACACACCAAATTTTAACGGCACCTCAATATCGGGAACATGGACGCTGAAGATCAACGACAATTTTCCATCTGCAGATGACGGCGTTCTGAACAGCTGGACACTCACAATTAATTATGGTGATACCACCGATGTTCCCAGTCCTGTAACCTCCATATCCGGTTCTGGCAGCCAGTACTTTGTGACGGTCTCTGCATCAAGTGACGGGACATACAACCTTGATCTTGTACAAAACCACGGCATCGAGGATTCTGCAGATAATCCTCTAACTGATACTGCCACCACTGGAGTAGACCAGACATATACTGTCAACACGGTACCTGCTGATACCACAGCACCAACACTCACATCAATTGAGAGATACAATCCTGTTGCTGCAACTACTGACAGCCAGACACTAGTCTACGAGGTAACCTTTAGTGAGGCAGTGACCGGTGTAACCCAGTCTGACTTTGTCCTGTCTTCTGATAGCACGGGTGGCTCTGACCCGGGTACTGGTACTGGCCAGTTCACTCAGACCGAATCACCATCAACTATCATAGCAGGTAATCAAGACATTATTGATACTATAGCAGTGTCTAATTCTGGAAATGTTACATCAGTTTCAGTTAACCTAAACATTACTCATACATACATTGGTGATCTAAAGGTAGATTTGGTTGCCCCCGACGGTACAACCAAAACGTTACACAACAGTTCAGGTGGTAGTTCAGACGACATAGTTGCTACATACACACCAAATTTTAACGGCACCTCAATATCGGGAACATGGACGCTGAAGATCAACGACAATTTTCCATCTGCAGATGACGGCGTTCTGAACAGCTGGACACTCACAATTAATTATGGTGATACCACCGATGTTCCCAGTCCTGTAACCTCCATATCCGGTTCTGGCAGCCAGTACTTTGTGACAGTCTCTGCATCAAGTGACGGGACATACAACCTTGATCTTGTACAAAACCACGGCATCGAGGATTCTGCAGATAATCCTCTAACTGATACTGCCACCACTGGAGTAGACCAGACATATACTGTCAACACGGTACCTGCTGATACCACAGCACCAACACTCACATCAATTGAGAGATACAATCCTGTTGCTGCAACTACTGACAGCCAGACACTAGTCTACGAGGTAACCTTTAGTGAGGCAGTGACCGGTGTAACCCAGTCTGACTTTGTCCTGTCTTCTGATAGCACGGGTGCTGCTAATCCTGTAACCTCCATATCCGGTTCTGGCAGCCAGTACTTTGTGACGGTCTCTGCATCAAGTGACGGGACATACAACCTTGATCTTGTACAAAACCACGGCATCGAGGATTCTGCAGATAATCCTCTAACTGATACTGCCACCACTGGAGTAGACCACACCTACACGGTCAACACGGTACCTGCTGATACCACAGCACCAACACTCACATCAATTGAGAGATACAATCCTGTTGCTGCAACTACTGACAGCCAGACACTAGTCTACGAGGTAACCTTTAGTGAGGCAGTGACCGGTGTAACCCAGTCTGAATTTGTCCTGTCTTCTGATAGCACGGGTGCTGCTAATCCTGTAACCTCCATATCCGGTTCTGGCAGCCAGTACTTTGTGACGGTCTCTGCATCAAGTGACGGGACATACAACCTTGATCTTGTACAAAACCACGGCATCGAGGATTCTGCAGATAATCCTCTAACTGATACTGCCACCACTGGAGTAGACCAGACATATACTGTCAACACGGTACCTGCTGATACCACAGCACCAACACTCACATCAATTGAGAGATACAATCCTGTTGCTGCAACTACTGACAGCCAGACACTAGTCTACGAGGTAACCTTTAGTGAGGCAGTGACCGGTGTAACCCAGTCTGACTTTGTCCTGTCTTCTGATAGCACGGGTGGCTCTGACCCGGGTACTGGTACTGGCCAGTTCACTCAGACCGAATCACCATCAACTATCATAGCAGGTAATCAAGACATTATTGATACTATAGCAGTGTCTAATTCTGGAAATGTTACATCAGTTTCAGTTAACCTAAACATTACTCATACATACATTGGTGATCTAAAGGTAGATTTGGTTGCCCCCGACGGTACAACCAAAACGTTACACAACCGTTCAGGTGGTAGTTCAGACGACATAGTAGCTACATACACACCAAATTTTAACGGCACCTCAATATCGGGAACATGGACGCTGAAGATCAACGATAACTATCTCTATGAAGATTATGGCGTTCTGAACAGCTGGACACTCACAATTAATTATGGTGATACCACCGATGTTCCCAGTCCTGTAACCTCCATATCCGGTTCTGGCAGCCAGTACTTTGTGACAGTCTCTGCATCAAGTGACGGGACATACAACCTTGATCTTGTACAAAACCACGGCATCGAGGATTCTGCAGATAATCCTCTAACTGATACTGCCACCACTGGAGTAGACCATACGTATACTGTCAATACTGACAACACATAGCAATACATAGATGATGTAATGTTTTATTACACTAGGAGATGATGTACGCTATTCCTGCAAATGCCATATAATAATATGTCAAGTACCTGATCCTAAACGAGCTGTATTTCCTATTCAAATATACATGATATGTAGATGATTTTTTGTAAATCTGGTTTAAAATATAATATTGGAGAATTTTAATAATTCCTGAAAACTATTCATCAATACTGTTTGTGGTTTTGGAAGCACTCCCTGCAATAAACAGGTCTGTCCTCTTTGGGCTGGAATGGTATCTGACAATCGTTTCCACAATCTCCACATTTCGCATCAAACATTTCACGCGGTCTGCGATCTCGTCTCCCAAATCTCGAACCTCTGTCGCCACCATAGCCTCCCTGTCTCCCAAATCTACCGCCTCCTGATCTTGGTGCAGGCCTATGATTTTGGAAGCACTCCCTGCAATAAACAGGTCTGTCCTCTTTGGGCTGGAATGGTATCTGACAATCGTTTCCACAATCTCCACATTTCGCATCAAACATTTCTCTTTCCCTATCAAATGACATGTCTTTCTAACACATGGTGTTTTTTTACAGTAATTAAACTATGGGAAATAACGCTAATCATTGGCTATGGCTATTATTATAAACCCGATTACATCGTCATAGGTTATTGGGTATCAAAAAATACATTGCCACACGCGCTGCCACTATGTTCGGTGTTCTAATTATAACATTATTGCTAACTATATCCCTTGTAGGCTCTAATATGGATACTATCTTAAAGCAGGGTGTTGCATTTCAAGTGAGGACAGAAGTAACTGATAATCCTGCTATAGCTGAGAGTTTTTCTTCAGTTGAAGAGTTTGAGGAATATATTCAGGCTCAGATAGATACTAGAATTCAAATTCTGGGATTGGATGAACCGTGGTACTCTCCTCAAAGAATAGGTGTCACCATGTACAAGATCATGTTATTAGATTTCGGACATGCGACGTTCCTTACAAGTGATGAGGGATCCTCTAACGTACAAGACATACTCTTTGAGAAACTTCCACGAACCATATTGCTATTTACCACTGCAACCATTATAATATCTGTAATTGGGATATTTCTAGGAGCATTATCAAGTAGCAAGGTCGGCTCATTGATTGATAGGATCACATCAAGTTTTGCAGTTATCAGTTCCAGTTTTCCTGTATGGTGGATTGGCATGCTGATGATATTCTTGTTTGCATTTACATATCAAATATTTCCGGCACGGGCAACACCTGACATTCCAATATCTGATCCTGGATACATTGGCTCTTTGCTATATCACATGGCCTTACCGTTGATTACAATTGTAATGATCGGTTTTGGTGCATGGGCATATCTTGTACGCAATTTCATGGTAGGCGTTATGCAAGAAGATTTCATTATGGCAAAAAAAACAATTGGAATTAAACCCAAGAATATAATTTACAGACATGCTTTAAGAAATGCAGCTCCTCCAATCGTTACAATTCTGGCACTCAGTTTGTCAGGTTCTCTGGGCGGTGCCATAATCACAGAGGCAGTATTTGACTGGCCTGGGATGGGCAGATTATACTTTGAAGCAATAACTGTCATGGATCTTCCTGTAATTATTGGTGCTACATACATACTTACTGTGTTCTTTTTGATCAGTATATTTATCGCAGATCTACTTTATGGTTATTTTGATCCAAGAGTTAGGCGAGGACAATGAGTGCTAGTAGTACCGGTGGCAGTATCAGCAGTAGTAACAGTGGTGGCAATATAACTACAAACGAGATCAAGCAAGAGTTTCTCAAAAGCAAGATGGGGATTGCGGGAATTACAATTCTTATGATTTTGATTGCGGTATCTGTAATTGCTCTTGTTACGATTCCGATTCATACACTCCAAGAGTGGAATAATCCTGAGAGCTGGATTGCCAATCCCAAGACTGCAATTCCTGTGTGGGTCAACATATTTTTGACAGACAAGATACCTGAGCACACGATTTTAACTCAACCTAACATTGAGGTCGTATCGCAGCAAGAGATTACACTCACGTCTCACCGGTTTGGGGTGAATTTTGACTATGACGACTTTCCAAATGACTTTATCTATGAATTCTCATCTATGTATTCTGGTTCTCCTCTTCTGCAAATGTCAGTTATGCGACCAGACGGCATAACCCTTGACTTAATATCTACATCTCTTCCGTATTCTGATACGGAAACTATCCATGATGAGAGAGTGTTTTCAACTGATGCTGCAATAAAGAAAAATCTGTCACTACAATCACAAAACTTTGGGTTTTCACTTGATCAATTGTCAGTTGAGGATATCATATTCTCTGATACTGTGCACAATACATCCCTTAAAGGCGACTATACATTTTATGTAAATCTGTTTAGTATAAATCCTGATGACGCCATAACTGAATCTGAACTAATCATAGGTGGTAAGGCATTTGGTGTTATGGGTACAGATGAACTACGTCGAGACTTGGCCATAGGATTACTTTGGGGAACACCACTGGCATTATTTATCGGACTTGTGGTATCAATAGCATCAGTAATCATGGGGTTACTTTACGGTGTGTATGCTGGATACAAGGGTAAAACCGTTGACGAGATGATGATGCGGTTCAATGACGTCATTTATGCGTTACCTGCATTACCATTCTTGATAATACTCTCAGTTACAATAAGTAATAGTATCTTCTTGATGGTGGGATTTTTGATGATCTTTGGATGGGTAGGAATAGCAAAGGTGGCAAGAAGCATATCTCTTCAAATCAAGACTCATGGTTATGTGGATGCTGCAACCATGATGGGTCAAAAAGATTCCAAGATTATACTGCGACACATTGTACCACAACTATTGCCATATGCTTTTGCAAGCATTGCAATCTCTGTGCCTGCAGCCATTACCACCGAAGCTGGTCTTAGCTTTTTAGGCTTGGGTGATCCTTCGTTTCCAACTTGGGGCCAAATACTGCATGATGCCAACACTTTTGGTGCAGCGGCACGTGGATTGTGGTGGTGGATTGTACCTCCCGGAGTGATGATTGCGATAACCGGACTGGCTTTTGTCTTTATAGGAAACGCACTTGATTCAATAGTTAATCCAAAACTAAAACGATGACTATGTCTTATAACTGCGAATAATACTCAAAGCAGCATCGTTTAGCTTTATTGTATATGTTAAAGAGTTTGGGTCCTCTTGTTTTGTTAGAGCCAACTGATCTACGAACCGTGTCTTCTCATCCTCAGTTGCTCCTGCCTCATGCGCACATAGATTAAATGCCTTTAGATTTAGATTGTTCTCCAAGAGATACGCAATGAATCTCTTATAATCTTGAGGATCTCTCCAATCTGTGCCTCTCTCAAAACATGTTGAAATCCATACATCTATCGAATTGTGAAATATCACCTTTTTACGAATTTCATCCAAGGACATTGTTATTCACATTTATTAAAAGTCGGCTCTTTGCATCTTTGAACCACAGCGGGGACATGTACCGCCTTTGTGTTTATTGTTGCATACAAGACAGATATATTTTACATTTCCTGCACCGCCTTGTGAACCTAGGCCAAAGAAACCTCCTCCGCCGCTGCCACTGCCATTGTTACCAGTAGAGCTACTTCCTCCGTAACCTCGCATCCTGCTCATGTATCGTTTTCTTAGGAATAGTGGAAATGCGATAAATAACCCTAATGCTATTACTAGACCCCATGGGAATGGCAGTATTATCTGTAGACCAATGCTTATAGCTAGAGATGCAAATAAGAACAGTAGATATGTTTTATAGCTAAACAACTTGTTTCATATAACTTCAAAAAGAATATAAAGTTTATTCAGTTTTATTTGTCTTTGATTGATAGTGGTATGGAATTTCCACCACTATCCCACGCAAATATTGAGTCATCGTTGTAAGGTGATCTTACTATTACTGAGACTAGTCCAAAAAAGTTATGCAAGTCAGTTACAGACGGTTCTGCTGAACCGCTAGGATGAGAGTGGACCATCCCCACATAGCTCATATCAAACGGAAGAAACGAGTGGGGGAATCCTGCAAATGTGGGGCCTGTCTCGCTAAATGGGGGTATCACTAGTCCATTCACTAGTATCTTGCCATATTTTGACTTGCCCTTTAGTATCAAAACTCCTTCATTTGGATGCTTTATCTTACAAAACGATAATATGCTATCTGCTACGTCCTTCTCTAGATGTACCTCGCGCTTGAACTCTCTCTTTTTAAATAACATATCTGAATGTACCCTCAAAAGTAATTTAATTTATTGTTATTTTATATCTGACATTTGACAACTCTCTTGTCTTCTTTTCTATCCGTGCTACGAGTTTTGGAATGTTAGAGTCAATCTCTGATATCTCCTCTTGTAATACCTTGGATTTGAGTATTGTCTGTTCTTGCAACGAGGTGATTCTTGCAATCTCTTTTTTTAGAGAATCCAAGTTTTTAGGTTGTAGCGCATCGAGTTGTTCTTGCAGCTCTGAGTATCTCTTGTGGTATCCTGATACCTGCTGTACGAATCCGTCTATGCTCTCTTTTGTCTCTGTTATTTGGAGCTGCGTCTTGTCTGCATCTTTTACAGATATGGAACCCGACTTTACCCCTTTTTGAATATTTTCTAGTATTGTAACTATCATGTCTTTGTCTTGCACTGTCATTACATCAAATGGATCTACTGTTAGTTCTGTTAACAACTGTTTTTGTTCCTTTTCCAATGCTGATCCATACTGATACCTGCTCAATGGGCGTGATATCTTTGTAAATTGAGAGTTGATCATCTCTCGCAGAATTCTTTTTTGTTTACTATATGCATCTATTGTATCCTTTAAATCCTGATATTTCTTGTACTGGTCTGATGAATATATTTTCTCGATAGAACTCTGTACGTTTGCTAAATCTTCTTTTATTGATTTTATATTCGTGCCTGCATTTATAATTTTTTGAGATTTTTCTTTATGTGTATTGGTCAGATCGTTTATTTGAGTTATCGTATCACGTATGTCTTTTGCCAATAGTTTTGTAGCTTCAAAATTCTTTAATAATTTGTTAATCTCTTTATGATTTGTCTGCATAACCTCTAGATTATCTTTTAGTTGGTTTGCATATTTTTTTGCAAATATGTGTATCACTCTTGTCTGTCTTCCTAGTATGTCGCCTACTTTTTTAAGAATCTGATTTAACAGATGATCTAGTTTTTTGGCATCATCAAGTGTTGATATTTTTGGCAGTGGCACCACGCCTTTTTTGATGATGTCAATTACCTGTTTTTTTCCTCTAACTACGATTATTGCAAGATGTCTGTCAATATCATCGACGTCCAAGTCATCTTTTTCTAAGAGGTTGCCTATCTTTATTAGGTCATCAATTAGTGGGTTGGTGTTGTTTCTTAGAGTGTTGACATCAGATAGCGTCTGTGTCTTACGCAGTTCTTCTACCTCTGATACGATATCTGGTATGTTGTCTAGTGTGATCTCTTTGACTTTTGGCAGCTCTTCTTCTACAAACATTGGGTTTTCTTGCTTTTTTTTACCCCACCCAAATACCATACTGCTATTTGTTATTAGGGATTAAAAATAGTTGTTTTTGTCTAGTGCGATGTTATGCCTGACTCTGAGAACACAGGTTGATACTAGGTACAGCAGTTTGATAAATCATAAATTACAAATTTCAGTTTTGTCTCTTTTGTTGATCTTCGCTCTCAGGCAACGCACGATGGAAGACAAGTAGCACATGTATGAATTCTGACTGCTATGGCACTTTTTTTTATGTTAAACTGTGATTCTGTTTTTGATGTATTGTGATTCAAGAACCAAGCACAACGGTAAACGAATAAACGTAAAATATCCTTGTTTTTACTAGAATAAAATTTAAAATTCCTCTCATTTTTTGTAATATTGGGTTCTGTGAAGTTATCGGGAGTTATATGTCAATTCCTAAAATGTATAAACCTCTAAACCGTAAGATATTCGTTGAAAGCGATAAAGTCAATATCACAGAAATATGCGCAAAACTCTGATCTAATGGATATGATGGCTATATTCACAAAGATGGTCAATCATTGCATCAAGATAGGGTTGAAAGAAGACACTCACAATATGAAGAGGTTGTCCATGTTATGTTATCATGAATTACGTAACTATGGCATTTTATCAACATACAAGATATGTGCAATATCAAGAGCTGCAGGCATATTATCAAACAGAAAACAATCAATCAAACGAGGTGTCAGAATAAGAGACCCAATACTCAAAAATCCCTTTATGACAAACTGTTACGGCATAAAACACAACGGTGCACTACTAACAATCCCATACAAGAAACATAACCCAATCAGCATTTTGCTCAACGATCACACCCAAAAAATCCTATCTGATCCCGCCTTGACGGTGCACTCGTTTTCATTGACTGCTCTCAACATCAGTCTTTGTGTTTCAAAAAAAGTACAAGAGATAGAGTGCACCAATCAAGTGGGAATAGACAGAAACCTAAGAAATGTGACGTGCGGGAACGAGGAAGAGGTGACAGTCTACAAGACAAACAAACTGTTATCCATAAAGGAGAACACAATACACGCCAGGGCAGGCTTCCACAGAAATGACCGCAGGAAGAAAAATCAGTTCTACAAGGAAAAACAGAGAAGACTGACTAACAGAGCAAAGCAGTACATCCACAGAATCTCAAAGGATATAGTAGACAACGCAGTCAAAAACAAGACTGCAATCGTCATGGAAAACCTGAAAGGAATAAGAAAATTGTACCGAAAAGGAAACACTCAAGGTAACAAGTACAGACGTAGATTGAACGGGTGGCAATTCTACGAGTTACAACGCCAAGTAGAATACAAAGCCCAATGGGTCGGACTACCTCCAGTCGAGACAGTAGACCCAAGAAACACGAGCACGCAGTGTCCGCAATGCGGAAAGAGACTCCAAGAGGACATGCAACAACATCGTAAATTGTCGTGTAATAATTGCGGTTTGTTTATGGACAGGGACATCATCGCTGCCATGAACATATCACGCAAACTGCCCCCTAGGTTTAGGGGCAGTAGAGATGACATATGTGAAGCACAGTCCGGCACTTTTGAGCAGGCGATGACGGAACCCAGCACACCATTGGTAATCCGAATAGTCGATATGTCAAAGTCGAGTTATAGGGGTTAACTCCCGATAACTTCACAGAACCTAATATTGTGACTCGTAAACCAAAAAAATCATTTCATACCGACATGCTTAAACAAACTATCAAAATCAATGCATCACAAGAGCAGGTTTGGCAACATATTAGCAATGTTATGGGATTGGCAGCTTGGGCAGATGGTGTAACTAAGGTTACATGTATCTCAAAGAAGACACGCGGTATTGGGGCAGTACGGCTGATATCATTTGCAGATGGTAATATTGTTGAAGAGCATGTTGTTGCATGGAATAGCGATGAATCTTTTACATATGTTGCAACGCATGGACTGCCATTACGAGCATATGTTGCAACATTATCCATTAGACCCTTGTCTGGTAATACGGTGAGACTACAATGGCAGTCCTATTTTAATAGCCACTCCATGACTTCCGTTGAATTCTGTGATTTTTACGCGTCTTTGAAATCCTTTTACAAACACTCACTTGAGAATCTCAAGGTGCTGATTGAGGATACGTGAGATGAAAAGTCAAAGTGTAAATACAACAAACTTGTAAATATGATATAGATGAGTGATACCCGATTTATCATTATTGGAATTGTACTGATCTTTGTTGGGGTTATTGTTATGAGTAGCTTTGGCCATGATTATCAGGCAGCATCAATCGAATCTGATGAATTTGGGGTATGTTACGAGTATTTTGATGATATGCCGCCAGTAGAGATTGGTTGTGATTCTAAAACATTTAATCAAACGTTGTTCTTTGGAGCAGTTATAGGGTTTATTGGAGCAGGCGTTATTGCTTTGATTCAAGGTGTACGAGGTAATTGGGATAGCAAGGTAAGACCTGAAGATATGGTGGGTCCTAGTAGTAGTAATAACAATTCTAATAATAACAGCAACAATACCGACGATGACAACGATGGTTCAAACAAAGCCTAACTCTTGTATTTGATAACAATTTGAGTTTTATCTCTCTCTTTTTGTATCTCTGACAATCATCTGTTTTTTAGACTGTTCTTTAGTGTCTTAAACTAGTCAGCCTTTTGTTTTGTTATTTTTTTGTAATCCTCAGGATTCTCTTCTTCTAGTCGCTGAAAGTACACTTCTTCATATGGCATTTTTCTTCTATACTATGTTACAAAATTTGTATTTAAAGCCTACACGTAGCGACATTCGACACTTTTTCTATCATTTTTAGAAGAATTTTTTATGTCTATTTAGAGGAGGTAAAATTTTATCTAGATTTACAATAACAAAATACTTTTTTGATCTGTTTTTACTGTGAGGGTTTAGAAAAAGTACAATTCCATCTGCTGGTCGACTAGTACTATATTTAAAGAAAAAATCGTGTATTTTTTGATTTAATCAATTTAATTTAGGCACGTATTATCGTTTTTATGATGCACATTTAAAATAAAACGATATATATCTATTAGAACTACTATTTAAAATAAAACGATATATATTTATTAAAACTGCTAATCAAAATAAAGCAATAGAATGAAAAAGGAGATCCGAACTAATATCAAAGGAAGAGTGGCCAGAGTACTATTTAACGAACCTGGCGGTACATTGACAAAATATCGAATAGCAAAGCTGGCAGACAGTGGCTATCCATGGATTCATAATTTATTAAAAAAACTAGAAGAACAAGGAATAGTCCAAAAAACCAGAGTAAAGAATTTCAAATTGTTGATGATGTGGTGGAAGCGATGGCAGATAGTTCCAAAGTATAGAGAATACATGATACAAAGACCGTTGGAACTATTGAAAGAAAGCAATCTAGAATATGCCTTGACAACATATCAGGCAGATAACAAAGTACAGAATTATCTATTTCCATCACGAACTGATATCTATATACATCCATCAGACAAGCTACGTTGGCATGAGTTGTTAGTACAAAACGGGTTGGTCGGTAAAGGAAATGTAAGAATTTTAATTGGTGATGACCATATATTTTACAAATCATTTACAGTAGATGATTTAACATTGGTATCCATACCTCAAATAATATTGGATTTGTACAGTGAGGGTGGCGTATGCATTGAAGCAGGAGATATGTTACTAGAAAAGATGGAGAAAAATGCTTTACGAAAATTATGAAACCAAAATCTCAAAAAATAATCTGTTTACAGTACTTTCAAAAGTAACAAAAACGGTGTGATGCTGCAAATTTCTTTCTCAAAGAATCTTACTTTATGGCTTGGCGTTCATTTGCAGTCCTACCATCTTCAGTCCGGTATGGAGTATACAGATTTCTGATAGATTCCCTAAACCTGGATGTGGTTCTCTCAAACCCATACCAGACACGACTAATTGCAGAGTCAAAAAAGAAGACCGACAAGGCAGATGCAAAAATATTTGCATATATGTTACGTGGAGGATACATAACTATATGCTACGTGGAGGATACATAACTATATGCTACGTGGAGGATACATAACTATATGCTACGTGGAGGATACATAACTATATGCTACGTGGAGGATACATAACTATATGCTACGTACCCAATGCTGAAATCACAGGAGAACGACAGCTTGTGGGACACCGTGTCAAACACGTACGTAAAAAAGCTCGATTTAAAAACCTAGTACATGTAATTCTCTTACAAAATGCAATCAGGATTAAAAGCGTGTCATTTTCTCAAGATATAAACAGCAGCTATATGCATTAAAAGACTGGAGAATAGATTCACACCTCAAAACCATATATTTTCTAAATGCTATGATATTGTCAGCTGATGTATGTATAGCCCAGACAATAAAGAACAACAAATCTGCCCAAAGTTTATTTATTTTTTTTTGTGAGAAAACATTTCTGTTCTTTTATACCATGTTGACCATCTCTATACATGCAGAAAAGATATTTCCTTTTTTCTGGAATCTTTCTAGTTGCAATGCTGGTAAGTTTTACACAGCCTGCATCAGCAGCACAATACGACATTCTTGACAAGGGGACATTGTATGACCTGTTAGAAGATCCTGCCAACAAACAGATTCTTGCAACAGCCCCCGACGCATTCGGTTCTGGCACTCCCTACTTTGCAGCAGATGGAGTTATTGGTGCTTCTCTACTTGCAGGCGGTATATTCGGAGGCGTAGCTACCATGCTGTTTGTTCGAGGAAAGAAAGGACGATATGCCGCAATGGGGCGCGGTTAACTCGTACACGAGCATAACCACGCATCTATTTTTTTTAAATAGTCACATTTTTTTAATTTAAACTGTTTCTTACTTGTATTTAAATGAAATATTTTTTCTCACAACCAAGAAAAAATAGTGCATTTTAAGTAATATTTTGACGTATTGGATATGATGCCAAATCGTCTTTCTCAGTTGTTATGTTTGGAGACCCTGCGAGATGCCAATAATCATCTTGAACCGGGCCAAAGAACCATGCTTGCCTGCGAGAACAAGATTCGAGAATCTTCTGTAAAAGCCGCATTGGCAATTCTAAAAGACCATGACGATGCATTGTGGATTGAACTCTACGAGCACAATCTTGCCGAAAAGATAATTGACATATACTCTGATTCAATAAAACGCCGTATTCTTTTGCTGATAGACAAGCCTGTCTCAAAAGATGTATTGCTGAGTTTGTGTAAGGCATCTCAATCCTCAGTATATCGCAAGTTCAACGAACTGTTACAAGATAGTTTTATCCTGCCTGTGGGCTATACTAAATCTGAAAAACGTGTGCGTCTATATGACAAGGTCATCTCCAAGGCGGAGTTTAGTGTATCAACGAAGATATGTCAAATCAGATTGCAGGTAAACTTGTTCCGTTTACCAAAACTTCCAATAGGTGAGAGTGCTTTTCGATGATTGTGGTGAAAAAAGGAGTGGATGCTTGTAAATGACTGCCATGGAGACTTTGCTTGCCACTCCTTTTGAGAAAACATTCTCTGATTTTGTTGGGTATGATGAAATCACCAAAATCAAGAGTTCTGTTTTTGAAAAGTATAATATGACTCTGCTCTCTTCTATCAAAGATTTTAAAAAATTCGAACTGATTACCGAACAAGTTCTCGGTTCTAGTGGAACGCCATTAATCAAAAAAACCCTTGGGATGCTTTGTTCATTGGAATCAAAATCTGATCATATTGTAGAGATAAAAGACGAATCCTTAAAGGATGCTATTCTAATATCCTTTGAAGATCACGTCAAAAAACAAATCTTGGATATTGCATTTGACTATCCCATTACAATTTGGGAGATAGCATCACGAATCAGTAACATAGAACCTGGCATCATATCTGAGAATGTCTCGTATTTGATCTCACACGGACTGCTTGTAACATGCGAGTTGGAGGATTCAGAGCACAACAAAAAATATTATTCTGCAATTGATAACGTCTCAGTCAAAATTCAAGGTAATGAATTTCATATGTGTGTGACAATTAATGAGATCGCCAACGCTGATCCGCTGAAGATTATCTCCTAGATTTATATTGTTTTTTGCAGTTAACATGAATCATTTTTTTGCACAAATTTGTCTATTCTTGCCGCTAGTCGTGCCCAATAACTTTGTAACAGATTATTCTCTTTAATGCTTGTGCTGGTTCTGAATTCTTGCATCTGTACTATAACGTGAACTAGTGTATTGTAATGATATTTGGCATCCTGCACGTTTGGGTTATCCCACCGTATTTGCAAGGACTAAAACTCCAAGATTATCACTTTTCATACCTGCTAACCTATTTCATTTTTTATATCTTTGAGACTAACTACCGGATTCAATACACGCATTATTCATTTCAGTCGCATTAATTGGCTTTTCAAATAAAATATTATTCTAGTATCAATCTATGTCTATAACGTACTACACATAGATTTGTATTCAATTAATTAATTGTTAAATACTTGATTATGGTATGACTATCATGATTGATAAGATTGACGAGTTGATACTCTCAGCCCTATCTGAGAATTCTCGGCAAAAAGTCTTTGAAATTTGGGATTTTCTAAAGGGATTTAACTATAATCTCACAGAAGAAGAGATTGAATCTAGAATATCAAAGCTAGAAGAAAAACAGGTGATCAAAGGATACACCATAACTGTTGATATTAAAAAGATGCCTCGACGTGTTATTCGTGTTGACCTAGTTAGATTTAGAACCTCTCAAGCATTACCTAAGCGATTAGATGGATTAAAAAAATATCTTGATGATGCACCATTTGTATTATTCTCGGGAAGGACACGTGGCGGATATGATTGGATTACAATAAAGTCATTCTTATCTGATGCGATGGCAGATGAGGAGAGTGATATTTATCGCAATTTGTTTGGAGATATTATTCAGATCTACGAGGTGTATGATTTTGTTCCACAAACAAATGCATCATTTTCTGCTCTTGCATATACAAGCTGAGAAAGAATACCAAGCATTCATTAGAGAATGGGCACCTCCATTTATCGGTTCTTAAAAAAATAAAATAATATTTTTTAATTATTTTATACTCTTTCCAAACTTTATTGTCTCATCTATCATCGCATGAGTATTTAGTCTTAAACTCATTAAAAATTTAATCATCTCCACTCTGTGCTTTGGGTCGATACTATGTGCATCATCTATGATATCATCAATTCTTGATAACGTTACTTTGAGTGTCAGATTACTTTTTTTTACCAAGTTCAATGACTTTGATTTTTTATCAGGTACCGGCTTCTCCAAATCGGACATCTTTTCCTTTTTCCTGATTCGAATCTGTTTTACTGTTAGTTTGTTATTTACTATCTCACTTACAAGTTCGTCGTTTATTGCTGCATCCACATTGGTAAGTTCTATTGCCTGACTTACACTCAAATTACTGTGTAATAATTTCTCCTTTACATTGTCTGTCAGTCTCAGTAACTGCATTCTATGAGATACGTATTCTTGACTCTTTCCTATCTTTCTGCCTAGATCACTCACACCGCCCCAGCCGTAGTCGTTTACATATTTTTGATATGCCTCTGCCTCTTCTATAGGGTCCATGGATTTTCTTTGAATATTTTCTGTGAGCTGAATCTCGTACGCTTGCTTGTCTGACAGGTCTCTAATTTTGCTAGGAATGAATCTCCAACGCAACGATTTGCATGCTGTAAATCTTCGATGTCCTGCAACTAGCTCAAATCCGTGCTCTAATGGTCTAATAATGATTGGCTGAAGCAATCCGTGTTCTTTTATGCTTGCTTTGAGGCTTGCAAGTTCGGGCGAAGTTGGCGATTTATTGTATCTGACTGGAAATTTTGATGGTCTTATCATTCTGATCTCTATAGGTTCCACAATAGAGTTGTCAATTATTTCCATACGCCATATATCTAATGATATCATAGTATATATAGAATTATTGTTAATTGCCAAATTTCTTGAATTAGTTACAATATTTTTTAATGATTATCAATAATTTACAAATTATAGCCATTTATTTATTTTGGTTCTGTAAAGTTATAGGTACCTGTTGATTTAACAAGTTATATCCTCCTATCACTCGACTTTGACATATCGACTATCTGGATTACCGGTATGCAGGGTTCCATCATCGCCGGTTCAAAAACACCGGACTGCGCTTCACCTATGTCATCTCTGCTATCCCTAAACCTAGGGGACGGTTTGCGTGATATGTTCATGGCAGCTACAATGTCTCTGTCCGTGTACAATCCACAATTATTACACGACATTTTACGTCTGTGTTGCATGTCCTCTTGGAGTTTCTTTCCGCATCTTGGACACTGCGTGCTCGTGTTTTTTGGGTCTACATATTCGACTGGCGGGAGCCCGACCCATTGGGCTTTGTATTCTATTTGGCGTTGTAACTCGTAGAATTGCCATCCGTTTAATCTGCGCCTGTATTTGTTGCCTTGGCCATTTCCTTTTTTGTAGAGTTTTCTAATTCCTTTTAGGTTTTCTAGAACGATTACAGCCTTTTCTTTGACGGCATTATCCACAATATCTTTTGATATTCTGTGTATGTATTGTTTTGTTCTATTGGCCATTCTTCGCTGTTTTATCTTCCAGAATTGACCTTTCTTTCTGCGATCATTTCTGTGGAATCCGGCTCTGGCGTGCATGGTGTTCTCTTTTATGGATAGCAGTTTGTTTGTCTTGTAAAATGTTACTTGCTCCTCATTGCCACATGTAACATTCCTCAAATTTCTATCGATTCCTACCGTCTTGGTACATTCTATCTGTTCAGTCTCCTTGGAAACGCAAAGATTGATGCTAAAGGCAGTCAATGAAAACGAGCGTACTGTCAAGTCAGGATTCGACAGGATTTTTTGGGTATGCGGGTTTAACAAGATGTTGATTGAATTTCTACTCTTGTATGGGATTGTGAGTAGCGCACCATTGTGTTTTATACCGTAACAATTAGTGATAAACGGCTTTGTTACCTTTGGGTATCTAACCTTGACACCACGTTTTATTGACTGTCTTCTGTTTGCCAATATGCCAGTAGCCCTTGATATTGCATTTAGTTTGTATGACGATAAAATGTCATAGTCTCTCAATTCGTGATAGCATAGACATGATAGCCTTTTCATATTGTGTGTGTCTTCTTTTAACCCTATCTTGATGCAACGGTTAACCATTTCTGTGAATGTGGCCATCATATCCATTAGGTCAGAGTTTGGCGTATATTTTTGTGCTATTGACTTTATTGCCTTCAACCAATATTCTATGATTTTGGGGCATTTATGTACGCCTATCCTCATAAATAAGGTCTCTATAACTTCACAGAACCGATATAATTAATTGATAAATACATGAAGTACATTACTGTAACTATGATGTTAACTCCTAGAGAATCTGAGAAGCTTGACATATTTGTTGCATCGCAATTGGCTCATCGCAGAAAGAATCGGGGACTCAAACTTAACCATCCTGAAACTGTATCTATTCTTGCTGATTTTATCTTGGAGGGTGCGCGGGATGGCAAGACCGTTGCAGAGTTGATAAGCAAAGGCAAACATGTCTTGTCAAAAGATGACGTGTTACCTGGTGTTGCAGAGATTATTCATTCTATTCAAGTAGAAGCAACTTTTGATGACGGCACAAAACTGGTGACTATTCATGATCCTATTACGTAATGCTATACCAAGGATGACTATATTATGATGATTTTAATAATGACTGTGACAGAGTCTTCAATTATGACGCCAATTCAAGTTATGTCACCTAGAGTGTCAAGGATTATACCATGACTGTAATTCCTGGCCAATACTATCTGCATGATGAACCAATACATGCCAATCTCAACAGACAAGTCGTATCTGTAAACGTTACTAATACAGGTGATCGACCGATACAGGTAGGATCGCATACACACTTTTTTGAGGCAAACAAAGCACTAGAATTTCCACGAAAATTATCGTATGGCTATCATCTTAATATCCCTGCAGGAACATCAATACGCTTTGAACCGGGGGAGACACGCAACAATATTCAACTTGTAGAGTTTACTGGCAAAAAAACTGTATATGGTTTTAACGGTCTTGTAAACGGTCTGCTTGCAGAAAGGACAAATGATGCATTTCAAAAGGCAAGTGAACGTGGTTTCAGAGGTATGAATCTACCATGACGTTAACTATTCCTAGAAAAACATATGTGGATTTGTTTGGTCCTACAACTGGAGATAGAGTTAGACTGGGAGATACTGATCTAATTATTCAGATAGAAGACGATCTGATAAAACCCGGAGATGAATCGGTATTTGGGGGAGGTAAGAGTATACGAGACGGGTTAGGTCAAGCAAGTGGTGTCTTGCGTAATGATTCGCTTGACCTTGTAATTACCAACGCAATTGTTATGGATCCTTATTTGGGTATTATCAAAGCAGATATCGGAATTAAAGATGGCAAGATATACGGTATAGGAAACGCAGGCAATCCAAATATTTCAGATGATGTAGATATGGTGATATCATCAAATACCGAGATAATTGCAGGTGAACACACCATATGCACTCCTGGTACAATAGACTCTCATATTCACTTTATCTCACCTCAACAGGCAATTCATGCCATATGTAATGGCACTACAACAATGATAGGTGGTGGAACAGGGCCTGCTGATGGCACTAATGCTACTACCTGTACTCCTGGAAAATGGAATATTCACAAGATGATAGAAGCTATAGACGATTTGCCTTTAAATTTTGGATTTCTTTGTAAGGGCAATGACTCCCTTGAATCGTCTTTAATGGATCAAATTCTAGAAGGCGCATGTGGATTAAAATTACACGAAGACTGGGGTACTACACCTGCGACAATTGATACTGCCTTGTCTGTTGCCGAAAAAACTGACACTCAAGTTGCTATACACACGGATACATTAAATGAATGTGGATTCGTTGACGATACAATACAAGCAATTAATGGTAGAGCTATACATACATATCATACTGAGGGCGCAGGCGGAGGTCATGCCCCAGATATTATCAAGATAGCATCAGAGCAAAACATATTGCCATCATCTACTAATCCTACAAGACCTTTTACTGTAAATACACTTGCAGAGCATCTGGACATGATGATGGTATGCCATCATCTTAATCCTCTGGTGCCTGAAGACATATCCTTTGCAGAATCTCGTATTCGTGGGGAGACTATCGCAGCTGAGGACGTTCTGCATGATATGGGTGTACTCAGCATGATGTCGTCTGACAGTCAAGCTATGGGTAGAGTAGGTGAGGTTACAACCAGAAATTGGCAGACAGCAGATAAGATGAAAAAGATGGTCGGATCGCTGCCCGAAGATAGAAATACACAAAACGATAATTTCAGAGTAAAAAGATATCTCTCCAAGATTACAATAAACAATGCAATAACTCACGGCATTGCAGATTATGTTGGCGCAATCAAACCTGGACTACTAGCTGATATCGTTATCTGGACCCCTCAATTTTTTGGTGTAAAGCCCAAGATGATAATCAAAGGCGGATTTATTGCCTATTCACTGATGGGCGATCCCAATGCCTCTATTCCTACCACTGAACCAGTAGTGTATCGTCCCATGTTTGGGGCATTGGGAAAGACAGTACAAAACACATCCGTCACTTTTACATCTCAATTGGCATTGGATAACAGCCTGCCATCAAAACTATCGTCTCGCAAAAAACTGGTTCCTGTAAGAAACTGCAGGAATATTGGCAAAAAGGACATGTTGTACAATGACTCTACACCGACCATTGACGTCAATCCTGAGACATACGAGGTCAAAGTTGATGGTACAATTGCAACAGTAGAACCGGCAAAGACTGTATCTTTGGCTAGACTGTACAATCTGTTTTAATAGCTAGTCTTCTAGCCGACATCGGCTAAAATGCCTATATTTGGTTAATCTTACATTCTGTATGTTCTCTGATCTGTTTTATTCATTGTACTTGAAATCTTACATTATGCTTGTTCATCAAACATCAAGAGTCTGACACATCACATATAACTAGACATAACTCGTCAAATGCTAAGTAATTTTCTGACAGTTAATCATTGTGGCGATAAGAAAAACCGTTCCTGTTGCACTGTTTGTTATCTTTGTTACATCAATCGCTACAGCTGGAGTTCTTCCACAGTCTGCATATGCTGCAGGTGAAATCTCTGAAGGTTTTGCAATAGGAGAGGCACTTCCAGAATGGATTGGTTGGGCAATAGTTGTCGGACTAGGTGCGGTATTTGCAGTAATCATCTCAGTAGAAGTAAAGATTGAGGAACGATATCTTGGAGTCCATCAAACATCTGAGATGTTCAACACAGCAGGTAGAACCATCAAGACCGGTCTGACTGCTGCAGCCATAGTGTCTGCATGGACTTGGGCTGCTACTCTGTTACAATCCTCGACAGTAGCATACCAGTACGGTATCAGTGGTCCATTCTGGTATGCCGCAGGCGCATCAATTCAGGTCTTGTTATTTGGTATTTTAGCTATAGAATTAAAACGAAAGGCGCCAAACGCGCACACTTTTCTTGAGATTATTCGTGCAAGGTTCGGTAACGGCTCGCACAAGGTATTCTTGGTATTTGCACTGATGACTAACATGATAGTGACTGCCATGTTACTGCTAGGAGGCTCAGCTGTAGTAAACGGTCTGACCGGCATGGACATCTCCATGGCAGCATTCCTGATACCCATAGGCGTCATGATATACACGTTGGTAGGCGGTCTAAAAGCAACGTTTGTAGCCGATTACATGCATACCATAGTCATATTTGTAGTAATTCTAACGTTTGTAGCTGCAGTATACCTCAGTACCGACATTACAGGCGGCATAGAGGGAATGTATGAAAAGCTCGTAGCTGCAGCAGACCTGAGACCGGTTGAGGGCAATGCCGCAGGTGCGTTCCTCACCATGGCATCCATCGGAGGTCTGATGTTTGGTATAATCAACATTGTAGGTAACTTTGGTACAGTATTTGTAGATCAGGCGTACTGGCAGCGGGCCATAGCTGCAAAACCCTCCTCCACAGTAAAGGGATTTCTGCTAGGAGGGGCATGCTGGTTTGCAATTCCGTTCACTCTTGCAACTACCATGGGACTGACTGCGATAGCGCTTGATGTGGACCTTACCCCAGAACAGGTTCAGCTTGGTCTAGTAGTCCCTGCAGCAGCTACTGCCCTTATGGGAGAGGTAGGCGCCATCATGGTTCTGACCATGCTATTCATGGCAGTAACATCAGCAGGCTCTGCTGAACTAATCGCAGTATCCTCGTTAATTACGTATGATATCTACCGGACGTACAAAAACCCCGACGCATCAGGCAAACAGCTAGTAAAAGTCTCGCGTGCAACTATCGTGGGATTCGGCATAGGCATGGGAGGTCTTGCAGTACTGCTACTCGGTCTGGGTCTAAGCCTGGGATTCGTCTATCTTGCTATGGGTATCTTAATTGGCTCAGCTGTCATCCCAATTGCCTTGACCATACTATGGAAGAGAACAAACCGCGTTGCAGCAACTGCAGGTGCAATAATCGGCCTGGTAGTAGCTGTGACCACTTGGGTATCAGTTGCAGCATCACTGCCAGAGTACGGAGGGGAGGTAACCCTGGCAAGTCTTGGCCACAACTTTTCCATGCTGTTTGGCAACGTTGCAGGCATTCTGACTGGCGGAGCAGTTGCAATATTTGGCAGCCTTGCATCCAAGACCACGTTTGACTGGAAGGATCTCAGAGAGAAGATCACACTAGTAGAGCTCAGCGCTGCAGCATCAGCTCAGGTAACAGAGAACGAAGAGACTCTCAAACGCGCATTCAAGTTCAGTCTCAAAGGCGGCGGTCTTATGACACTTGTACTAATCATAGCATGGCCAATGCCTTTGATTGCATCAAGTTACGTATTTGATCAATTCAGTTACGGTGCCTGGGTCGCAATATCTGTAGTCTGGGTTAGCGTGGCAGCAGGGTTTATCATATTCCTGCCAGTTATAGAGGCACGACACGGCATTGCGCAAGTAATTCGAGGGAATGGAGGAAATAGCAGCGACTCGGCATCCACTACGGCAGAAACTACGGGAACAGAGAAGAAATGACGTCATGTGCCGGTTGCAACATCACACTGGGGTGGAAAAAATACAACTTTCAAAAACAATGGCGTGTTCAAGGCTACTACTGCAAGAGTTGTATGACCAAGATAGGTCAAGACTTTGATGATCATGGCAAGATCACACTACCAAAACGCACCTGTGATTCCTGCAAACAATCATTCTACTTTCTAACTACAACATGGAGTAACAAAAAACGACACCGTTGCTGTCATGTATGCAAAGATCTTGATTTTGCCCAAAAACCAATTACTCCTGACGGCGAACCCGTACTTCCACCTGCTCCACCACGTGTTCCAATCATGATGGCAATCTTTGCAGCCTTTGGTGTACTACTCATGATAGGCGGGTTCACATACGTCATACTGTTTGCACCGCAACAGGATTCCAACATATTACACGTCATAATTGGCAGCTGTATGTCAGGTGGTGGATTCATACTTGCACGAAAGATGGTCAAGGTACGGAATATCATACTGGGCAAAGACAAAAGCAGCAATCGCAGTAACGACACTGATTCCAAAAGACATTCTAACCCAAATATATTATAAACATTTTTTCTAATAACACTAGTTTCATAAAACATTCTAAAACTTGTTGTGTGTCTATTACCATAATACACTTGTAACTGAAAAATTCTTCTAGTCAAGCTTGCGCAAATATTTAGAAGAATAAAAAATACCAAACTGGAAGCTGTTGCATATATGTGCAATGTTCCATGATGTCTCCCATATTGATTATACATCCTAAAAAAACACACATCTGAATAAAGTCGAGATGATGATTTATCTAAAGAAATCCAACGATAAAAACAATCCAAAGAGCAATGATCCAAATTTCTTGAATAAGAAGAATAAGAATAAGAATAAGAATAAGAATAAGAATAAGAAGAGATAGACAAGGATCTTTCATTTGATCACCGAATATTGATCTTGTACTCAACTTGGACACTTATCCTATCATCATTCCTTTAACCTGCATTTTTTTTGCATGCCTGTTGTATCTATATAATTTCGATAACTGTACGCCATCCCTTAATCTGAGCCTAACTGCGGTCCGCATCAACCCGTTCATAGGCACGAATCAAGTGGGATGTGACCAGTTACTAATTTCGTTTATTAGTAAGTGATGTTGTGTGTATCCTGTGTTAAATAATCTACGGAATACTCTCAAACCCGCACTTGAAAAGATTGGCAAAGGGTTTGCATCTACTGGACTGTCTCCAAATTTCTGGACTGGTATAGGATTGATATTTGCTTTGGCTTCTGCTGTGATATATGCCGTAATAGATGCAGTAGAGTTTGGATTAATCTTGGGAGGCGTTCTGTTATTAATATCTGGATTCTTTGATATGGTTGATGGTCAAGTTGCAAGGGTTACAGGTAAGACATCACTCAAGGGCTCGTACCTTGACTCTATGTTTGATAAAATTGCAGAAGTGGCAATATTTTTAGGAATTCTAATTGGCGGATATGCCGAACCTTATCTTGTACTGCTTGCCATTACTTTGTCGTTGTTAGTGAGTTATGCTAGAGCAAAATCAGATATCATACACATAAAATTACAAGGTATCGGAATTGGTGAGAGAGCAGAGAGGCTCTTGGTTATTGCCATAGTTGGAATTATAGGCTTTATGGATTATGCTGTTATGATTGTAATAACAATTGCTGGAATTACATTAATTCAAAGGATGATATTTACTACAAGACACATAAAAGATTAAAGGATTAGCGCAGTTTTCCGCGTTTTCGTCTACTATCAGCTGATCTGATCTTTAGAATTTTAAAATGAATTGCGCATGAGATACAGTAATGCTTCAAGACTGTGGGTGATGCAATATATGCGCCCTGTGCTCGCAGTTCTTTTGCTAGTGTATGCTCTACTAAATTCAATTTGGATGTCACTTTTTTTGCCTTGTCTTTTGGGACCGTCTGTCCACAGTTTGTACACTGTACAACTCCTGAAGAGCCTTTTCCTCCTTTTGTACGGCCTCTGCTTGCACGTTTTAGTGGCATGAACATAAACAGTTTTTCCTCCTTATAATCTTGTATGATGATGTAAAAACACGTATCTGAGCCCGTACAACTCGTTGACCTCTATCTTTTAATTCTAGTTATGGCTATAAGTAGTGATATATGATGCGTGGTCTCTGTCACCACTGTTTTAGATCTGGTGTTGAACTTGAATTCCTCAAGGGGGAAATTCTCTGTCATACCTGTTTTAGAAAACGTCGTGGTACTTCTAGTAACACTACTGATCATCTATCTAAATGATATAAATGACAAATCCTGATTATGATACATGACAGTGGCCTTATTCTCTGGCGATAACTCTGATCATAATTATCATCATGCATAAAACTAAAATCTAAATACAAAATTAAGTCAGTAATGAGAATAGCCGTTTTATCGCACTGTGCAATTGATACGATAACTGTTGCTGGGAATAGATATGAACAGATAGGTGGTGCGGCATGTTATTGTGGGATTACTGCGCGAGAGTTCAAATTTGATGTAGACCTGTTTACAAAATTCGGTCCTGATTTTCCAAAACAATATCTGACTGAACACAAGATCAATTTTCCTGACTCTGAATCAGACAAAAAGACTACCCGATTCGCAATCTCAGTTAATGGTCCTGATAGAACACTCAAGCTTGAAAACCAATGCACTCCCATATCTTATCCTGGCAGTGACTCGGATTGTCATCTTGTGAGTCCCATATATCATGAGATCTCCTGGGCTGTATTTCAAAGAATAAAAAACGATTCAAATTTTTTGTTCGTTGATCCTCAAGGTTTTCTAAGACAGAAAGATGCACAAAATAATATTTTTTTGCAAAATACAGATCTGGATCTATCCGGAGTTGATGCCATCAAAATAAATCCTGATGAGGCACGACAACTTGTATCTGGAACAAATAACGATGAAATCATGCTATCGTTACAAAAAAAGGGTGCCAAATATGTACTACTAACCGATAAATCAGATGTCTCCCTGTTGGTAAAAGACAAAGTGTATTCTATCACTCTTCCAAATAAAAAAATTTATGATACTACTGGAATAGGTGATATATTCTCTTCTACATTTTGTTGTACCATGCTCAAGGAGCGTGATTTTTTGTGGGCACTCTGTTTTGCAGGAGGTGCAGCCCAGGCCGCACTTGAATCCCAAAACGTAGGATTACAAAAAATTCCTAAAAAGGGAACAGTACAAACCAATGCCTCTTATTTTTATAATCTCGTAAAATTCCGCGATTTATAATTCCAATATTTGGTTATGAAAGCAGGATTTGGTTGAATGATTCTTCGTTGTGTATATGTAGTTCCTTGATATGTTTGTTGCACATGTGAGGAATGCCGACCATCTATCAATGATATCAAAACTCTATGTCTGTAACACGTCATAGTCATACATGTCTTATTAGAAGACTGGCAAATATCTCTTAAATTAGCTCAGAATCTATTGTAGCAGACGGTTAGCTAAACATAATAACAAGATTGTTGTAATTTTGTCATGCACGTGCCTAATGCCTCCAAGAATCTGTTGTTCTTTGGACTTGCAGGACTCTTGGTGTTTGGCAGCATCGCAGGAGTGGCGTATTCTCAAAGTGATGCTATACCTTCATGGATAAAGAACTTGTTTACATTATGGACAGATGATCAGGTAAGTGACGCAAACCTACTATCTGCCATCGAATTTCTGATCGAGGCAGGAATCATACAAACCAATCAGTCAAGCAGAATCACTGATCTAGAGCAGACAGTAGATGGTCTACAACAGGAGAATACAGCGCTAAAAGAAGAGAATGCCGCGCTAAAAGAAGGCACAATGCAAGACAGTGATACGATGACAGAGGGCACACAAAGTTACACAATCATCGATACTGAATCCCCTGTCCAAGGGAGCCCTGATGCTGGAATTACAATAGTAGAGTTTGGTGACTATCAGTGCCCAAAATGTAAGGCGTGGTTTACTGACACCAAACCATTAATATCTGAAAATTATATTCAAACCGGAAAAGCTAACTTGATATTTGTAGATATTGCATTTATTGGAACTGATTCGGAGAATGCAGCTCAGGCATCATACTGTGCAGAGGATCAAGGCATGTATTGGCAGTACCACGACACACTTTATACATCCCAGTCAGGCCGCCCTAACAGCGGTTGGGCTTCAATAGAGAATCTCAAGGCATTTGCCTCCGATCTCGGACTTGATACGAATCTCTTCAATGAATGCCTGGATTCTAACAAATATCTAGAGCGAGTGGATGCCAACACTGCTGCATCATATGCCAACGATGTAACATCAACTCCGTCATTTCTAATCATCTCGTCTAATGGACAAGAGAGTGTGGCAGGAGCACAACCGTACTCTACCTTCGAGTCCATATTTGACGCCTTGGGATAAATGAATTAATGAACGTTTTTCATCTGAGAACTAGGTTCTGTCGGGTTATAGAGATCTAATATATTAACTCAAAAATTGATGTCATTTTTCTCTCAAGTTAACGAGTCAAATCTCGTATTGTTGACTGTTATATCTACTATTTGGATTGCCGGTCTGCCAGTTTATTTTTACTCGATGATTAGACAAAAAGATAATACTTGTATCTGTTATCATTTAGAATCGCTGCTCATTGTATCACCTTTTTTTAGCTCTCGATAACCTGACAGAACAAGATATAACAACTGTTTTGTATAAGAGTAGTAATGGCTGACTATAAAATGAGAGTGGGCATCTATAGTTCTGAGGCAACTGATGCCGCTGCCAAATCGATTAAAAAAATACTTGATGAGAACAAGATCAAGTCATTCTCAATTACAAAATCAAAGAACAAACAAGTAGACTGTATCATTGTTCTAGGCGGTGATAAGGGAGTCAGAAACTATTTTCATAGGACATTTGACTCTGCATCCCCAGTATTGGGAATAGGTGATGGTGAATCAAGAGGATTTCTAGCACAGATTGAGTTACGTGAATTCTCTACCTATGTTAACATCTTAAAAAAACAGAACTATTCCATTGAACATGTCCCAAGACTGGGCGTTAAAATTGACGGAAAGGGTGTTTATCCTGTACTCAATGATGTTGCTATATTCTCATCGAAGAGTGCAATACTCATGGAACATTCGCTGCGAGTTAACGGCGATGAAGTATGGCATGATAACAGTGACGGTATTATAGTGTCTACCCCTATAGGTTCTTCTGCATATTCAATGTCTGCAGGCGGACCTGTCTTATTCCAGGATTCAGCAGTATTTGAAATAATTTCAGTAAACTCTCTTGATGTTACTCGTAGACCAATCATCGTCTCAAATAACAGCTCTATTGAGATTGATGATATATTTGCTAGAGTGCATTGCGAGGCCATTCTTGACGGATTGGACCGGTACAAGGTAAACAACACTGTAGAATGCACTCAATTCTTTCCATCTGCTAAAATTATCCGACTTAAAAAAGATTCTACCGCTATATCTGCTCTTGCCAAAAAGGTACACCTAGCAGAAGATTTGCTTAGTATGCCTCCGAGTTCTAAACTGTTGTTAAAAACTTTAGAGTATGAGGGTGCGTTAACGCAAAAAGATCTAGTAAACAAAACACTCCTTCCTGACCGAACTGTCAGACTTGGATTAAGCAATCTTTTGAAGAAGGGTTATGTCAAGAAAAAAATCTCAATTCGAGATGCAAGACAAAAGATTTATGAAATTTCCAAAATTGAATAATGTGTCTGCTGTGATTTTCATTTGCATCGTTGCATTTCCTCTTTTTTCTCTCCCTCTCAATATTTATTCATCTAGGCATTACATCTGGGAATTTTTTTATTCGAATTTATGGTTTTTCAGTAGACGCTATAACAAACGCTAGAAAAGACTCTTCAGGGAATCCTGGTCTACTGTTAAACTCTGGATGGAATTGCACTCCTATGTGAAATTTCTGTGACGGGATCTCTAGTATCTCCATCCGTCGACTATTGTCACTATCTGCTGAAAATATCATTCCATTTCTCTCAAACTCTGCAATGTACTCTGAGTTAATCTCATATCTGTGCCTGTGACGCTTGCTGATTACTGTATTTTTGTAAATTTTTTCTGCGGTTGTGCCTTTTTTGATTCTAATCTCATTTGCACCCAATCTGAGCGATCCTCCCATATCCTCAACATCTTTTTGCTCTGGTAGTAAATCCACAACTGGGTTTTTTGCATCCTTTTTTATCTCAGTTGAGTTTGCATCCTCTAAATTCAATACGCTTCTTCCAAACTCTACTGCAGCTAGTTGGAATCCGAAACATATTCCAAGGTATGGTACATTATTTTCACGCGCATATTTTGCAGTTTTAATAATCCCCTCAGAACCCCTAATACCAAATCCGCCTGGAACTAGAATTCCGTCATACTTTGATAATATGCCATCATAATCTGTGATTAACTCTGAGTCTATCCAGTCAATGTCTATTGCTCGTTTTATCTTTGCTGCCGCATGTTTTAGTGCATGATTTACACTGACATAACTATCAGCTAGTGTCACATACTTTCCAACTATCGCAATCCTGATTTTGTCACTTATACTATCTGTTGTTACAGCCTCGTCTGTTATCTTGTTCCATTCATCAAAATTAATTATTGGGTTTAGTGTTGTCTCTTCATTCCCTAATTTTGCGCATATCGATTTCATGACGTCTTGCTTGTATAGTATTTGAGGCACCTTGAATATTGACTCTGAATCGTGACATGATAGTACGTCTTTTATTGTAACGTTTGTAAACATTGCAATCTTTTTCTTGGTCTTCTCCTCTAGCGGGGTACTGCATCTTACTGCTAGAAAGTCGGGTTGAATTCCTATTCTTCTTAATTCCTGAACACTGTGCTGTGTAGGTTTTGTTTTCTGTTCTCCTACAACATCTAATGATGGCGCTAATGTTACATGGACAAAGATGACTCCTTGTGCTCCTTTCTCCATTCGTAGTTCCCTGAGTGCTTCTAAGAATGGCAGTGACTCAATATCGCCTACAGTACCGCCACATTCTACAATTAAAAAATCCAACTCTTCGTCTTTGGCAATACCTGTTATCCTGTTTTTAATCTCGTCAGTCACATGAGGAATTATCTGAACACATGCCCCTAGATATTCACCTCTTCTCTCTGCATTTATGACTGTAGAGTATACCTGCGCTGTTGTGATGTTGTGGTGTTTGGTAAGATCCTGGTTTAGAAATCTCTCATAATTTCCAATATCCATGTCGCATTCTCCCCCATCTTCTGTGACAAAGACCTCTCCATGTGCTATTGGATTCATCGTGCCTGCATCGTAGTTGAGGTATGGGTCTATCTTGACACATGATACCCTTTGATTGGCTAACTGTAGTAACTTTGCAATCGATGACGTAGTTACACCCTTGCCAAGGCCTGACATTACCCCTCCTGTCACAAAAATGAACTTTGTCTTCACGTTACTAAAACGAATATCTAGTTTTTGTATGTTTTGTATTGATGGCATGTCAAGCATCTGATATAGTCTAAGAAAAGTCAATTGTCATAAAATACAAGGAATGGAGCAAAATAAACAGCTGATCAATCAGCCAAAGTATTCTGAACTGTTTTTGGCTTGTCTGAATTTATCGAAAAACGGTTTATCCCTCTATTCAATGTGATCACAAACGATACTAATACAGTATTTCTACACTGTTAAATTTTGGGGATTTTTAGAACTCGTGTTAAATCAGGGTGGTAAATTATTAAAAAATTAAGCATTTCACACTTGATATATCTTGAAGAAATACTAACTTAACTAGGGATCGAAAAACATTGAAGAGTTGGCAGCGTACTTTGTTTCAGTCGACTGCCACTTAGATAGTCCTGCGGCTTTTCATAGTCTGTCTCTTCAAATTTGTAGTAAACGCCTTTATCGTCAATTCTAACTTTTTTTGAGGCGTCTCTTTGATTAATCTCACATATGCACTGCCCACAATTACTGCATCAACACCCGCTGATACGTACCTTTTGACATCCTTTGGTGTTGAGATTCCAAATCCCACTCCTATCGGAATCTTGTTTTTTGTCTGTTTTTTTAGATCTTTTATTGCCTGTAGCGTATAGCCTTTAATGCCTGTCTTGATTCCTGTGGTCCCAAATATAGCTACCATATACACAAATCCGGTTGACACCTTGAGAATTCTCTGTATTCTACGGGTACTTGTATTTGGCGATACCAAAAATATGGTATCCATATCATTTTTTGATGCCATTTTAGTGTATTCTGCTGATTCTTCTATTGACATATCGGGAAGGATAAATCCGTCTATTCCTGCATCCTTGGCATCTGCAACGAATCTTGAGTATCCCCTATGATACAAGATGTTCGTATAAGTCATCAGTACAAGTGGAATGTCCGTCTCTCCTCTGATCTCTCTTACAATATCTAAAAAGTTATCAATCGTTGTTCCGTCCTTTAGGGATGCCGTACTTGCATCCTGGATTACAGGACCGTCAGCTAGGGGGTCAGAGAATGGAAATCCCAGCTCTATAATGTCTGCTCCTCCATTGACTAGGCCTCTAACTATTGAGAGTGTATCTTTCTTGCTTGGGAATCCTACCATGACGTATGGTATCAAGGCTTTCTGGCCTTTTGCCTCTAGTTCTTCGAACTTTGCTCTAATTCTTCTTCTTCCTCTTCTTCTTCTTCTTCTTCTTGACTCCATGTCCCTCATCCAAATAATTTTGTATCTGTTCTACGTCTTTGTCTCCTCTACCTGATAATGTTACTATAATGGACTCTGACGGTCTTGATTTTTTTGCAATCTTCAGTGCTTCTGCCACTGCGTGGGCAGATTCTAATGCTGGGATTATTCCCTCGGTTCTAGTCAACAGTAAAAATGCCTCAATAACATCTTTGTCAGTTGCACTGTGATACTTGACTCTCTTTGTATCTTTATAGTACGAGTGCTCAGGACCTACTCCGGGGTAATCAAGCCCTGCAGATATACTGTGTGTCTCTGTAATCTGACCTTGCGCATCTTGTAATAGATATGTCATCATTCCATGCAGTACGCCCTTACTTCCTGCTGATAGTGTTGCAGAATGCAACTTTGATCTCAGGCCTTTTCCTGCAGCCTCTACACCTATGATATCTGCATTAGAGTCAATCAACGGATAGAATGTGCCTATTGCATTTGAGCCCCCACCTACACAGGCAATTACGTAGTCAGGTGTCTTCTTCTTCTTCTTGTTGTTGCTAATCTTTTTAAACTGTGATTTAATCTCTTCCCCTATGACGCTTTGAAATTCTCTTACCATCACGGGGTATGGATGCGGTCCTACTGCAGAGCCTAAAAGATAGTACGTTGTCTCTACATTTGTAATCCAATCCCTGATTGCCTCGTTAATTGCATCTTTTAGCGTCATAGAACCTGTATTTACTGAATGTACCTTGGAGCCTAACATGTTCATTCGAAATACATTCAGTCTTTGACGAATAGTGTCTTTATATCCCATGTATACCTCCGCTTTGACTCCTAATGCGGCACAGGCCATGGCAGTTGCGACCCCGTGTTGCCCTGCTCCGGTCTCTGCAATGATTCGTTTTTTGTTCATTCTTTTAGCTAGCAGTGCTTGTCCTAGAGTATTGTTGATTTTATGGGCACCTCCGTGTAGTAGGTCTTCTCGTTTAAGGTAGATTTTGGCACCGCCCATCTTCTCTGACAAGTTTTTTGCATAGTATAACGGAGTGGGTCTGCCTGCATACACCTTTAGATAGTAGTCTAACTCTTCTCTGAATTTTTTATCGTCTTTGAATTTGAGATAGTTCTCTTCTAACTCTTCGATTGCTGGTACTAGCGTTTCTGGTATGTATCTTCCGCCAAACTCTCCGAATCTGCCATCTTTAGGATAACCCTTCAAAACGCATTCACCAATCCTCGGACATGTTGTTCAATATTACTGCTCTTCATTATGCTTGTTCCCACTAGAAATGCGTCAGCTCCGCATTTTTTTAGATATCTTATATCATCTGTTGTCTCTATCCCGCTCTCTGATATTATTGGCACCGTCGTCTTTTGATACCCTGCCAACAACTCTTCTGTATTTTTGACATCTATGTTTAGCGTATCAAGATTTCGATTGTTTATGCCGATTATATCTGCCATGGTGTTTTGAGCATCTTGCAGCTCTTTTTTTGTATGCACCTCTAATAACACCTCTAATCCTTTATTATGGGCATATCTGATAAACTCGTCTATATCTTTGAGGTATCCTTGATTGTACAGTGATTGTATTACCAGTATGTAGTCTGCTCCAATCTTTTCTGCTGCATCAATTTGAATATGGTCTATCATGACATCCTTCATCAGTATTGGCACGTCAGTTGCCTGTCTTACGTTTATGAGATAGTCAGGTGATCCATGAAACAGATGTGGTTGTGTAAGTACTGATATGGCCCTTGCACCTCCTGCCACCATCTGCCTTGCTATGCTGGCAGCATCACTCGGTGTTCTGATCTTTCCCAATGACGGCGATGAGAACTTTATCTCAGTTAGTAGCGTTGCATGTGTATTTGTCTTTATTATCGTCTTAAAATCCTTCTCTGATCTCTGCAAGTTAACGTCAACATCATATGCCCCATCATCAATTGCTATCTGAGAATTATTCACTAGTTTTTTTAGAATATTGCCTGCCATTATATCACATCATCTAGTTTTGACACATCTCCTGTATTTTTAACAAACTGTCTCAAGCATCTGAATGCTTTACCGTTCTTTATTGTGTCTAATGCAAGATTTGTCCCATCATCAAAGTTGTCTGCCATGCCTGCCACTATCAATCCCCCTGCCGCATTTAGTGCTGTGGTTTCAATCATTGCCTGGTTTGCCGTCCCGTTTAACACATTTACAAATGATCGTATTGCATCCTCTCTTGTCTTTATCTGTATGTCTGCCAACCTTGATCTGTGCAACCCTACATCTAGCGGATCTAACGCAGCTGTTGTGATATTGCCGTCTTTTAATACACATATTTGGTTTACCCCACTAGTTGATAGTTCGTCCATTCCGTTGTTTGAGCAAACTGATATGATGTTTTTGGCTCCTCTTCTCTTCAGAATTACAGGCAATCTCTTCAAATGTTCCATACTTGACACTCCTACTAGCTGATTTTTCACCATTGCGGGATTTGACAATGGGCCTAGAAGATTAAATGCCGTTCTCGTCTTTATCTGCTTTCTTGCAGCAGCCACGTGCTTCATTGCCGGATGAAATTTTTGCGCAAACATAAAACAGATGTTGTTCTCTCTTAAGATGTCTGCAATCTCTACTGGTTCTTTGTTCAAACTATATCCGAAATACTCAAAGATATCAGAACTGCCAGAAACTCCTAGACTAGAGCGGTTTCCATGTTTTGCAACTAATCCGCCTGCAGCTGTTACTACAAACGACGCAGTAGTTGAGATGTTAAACGTCTCAAGTCTGTCCCCTCCTGTCCCACACATGTCTATTGCAGTTGATGTTTTATCTTTGATATCCACTTGTAACGAAAACTCTTGCATCTTCTCTAACATGCCTACTAACTCGTCGTCAGTCTCTCCTTTTCTTGTCAGGTTTGATAAAAAATCTATTATACTCTGTTTGTCTGCTCTTCCAGAAAGCATGTCTGTCATAACACAGTCGATCTCATCGTCTGTTAGATCTTCTCCTTGCTGTAATTTCATTATAATATGTGACATCGTCATACTCTCACTGCTTGTCATCACCATCATCATCGCCGTATTGCCTTTTGTGTCTTTACCTGTCTTATGAAGTTCCTGAGAATTTTTTTACCTTCTTTGGTCATTATTGACTCTGGATGAAATTGCACGCCTTGGATTAGGTGTTTTCTGTGTCTTACTGCCATGATCTCATTGTCATCATCTGCTGTTGCTATAACTTGTAGTACGTCGGGAATTACTGTCTTATCGCCTACTAGACTATGATACCTTGTTGCTTGAAATGGGTTCTCTACGTCTTGAAATAGCTCAGAGTCTGTATATGTTATCGGGCTGGTCTTTCCATGTCTGACTGTACCTGCATTAGTCACAGTGCCTCCAAACGCATCGATGATCCCTTGATGTCCAAGACATATACCAAGAATTGGCATATCGTGTCCGATATCTCTGATTATATCACTACACACTCCAAAATATTTTTTATCGATTGGTGTTCCCGGTCCGGGTGATATTACTACTGCATCGTATCCTCCTGTCTGTTCTATCTCTTTTACTGTAATTTTGTCATTTCTGACAACATCACAATCTACTCCCAACTCTCCTAGATACTGTGCAATATTATATACAAATGAGTCATAATTGTCAATTATGAGAAATTTCATAACGTCACCTCCGATGTACATTTTTTATCTTGAATATTTGACAACTTATCCCAAAAGCCAAAAACAACGAGTCGTACATCTAGTAGTGGTACATATCTTGTGAGATTTACCTGATGTGTGACTCATGACATAGTTGGTGATTGGGAAATATATAAAATGTTACATTCTCTGTTTTCTGTCTGATCTGTTATTTTGGAAAACTGTGAATTATGTGGAAAATTAGTCTTAAGATCCAATATTTGAATGTGTTATTTGTCTCTCAACCAATTGTGGTTTTTTGATCTAAACGAAACTGAATAATCTAATCAGGGTACACGGTATATTCTTTTCATATAACCAGTGCACATGCTCTATTTCGGTAAACTCAATGCTGTATGTGGCATCATGGATCTCGATCAATCCGTACACAGATGTTCTATTCACCAATAAAGTGGCAAATGCCTCATGGTGTGAGATAATCATGTTTATTTTTTGAATTTAAATATCTAAAATATCTTGACGTATTTTTTGTTTAATTTTTTGATAGAATTGTGGGGTAACTTTTCCGATTTTCTTAATTACATGTGTTTTTAATTGTGTAAAATAATATTCGCATAAGACTTGACTTGGTTTATACAAACGACCATCCTGCATATCTGCAGCATCGATGCCCATTGCAAATTGATCATCAGATAAAGAAGATGTTATTGGTAAACAGATGAACGTATTTCTAGAATCCTGTTTTGAAAATTTGGAAATAACTAACACAGGCCGTTGTTTAGATTTTTGTTCAGGGAATACTACACTAGTCAAAAGAATTTCTTGAGGTTCAAAGGCTATCCCAGAACTCATCCTCTTCATTATCCCAGATTTCTCTCATAATATCTTGCGTTGTCTCCTGTTGATTATTTTTATATGTCTGAATTTGTAACCATAGTTCTCGGTTATGCTCGATTAGTTTTTGTATACGCTCTTGTTGGTTGTAAAGTATTCTAACAATAATTTCATGTGCTTCTTTAGGTGGTTTTTCTTTGATTTCTAATAAATTACGATATATTAGTTGTGATTTTTGTTTTTCTTCATTTTTTTGGAATTCTGTTAACAGAGTCAATTTATCATGCATACCTACCTTCTAGTCGTTCTGGATATTTTTGCCATGCGTTAAGTTGATGAAAAGTTGCGCAATATCTAAAATCTTTCAAGCAATCATATAGTTTATCCGAGTTTTTTTCGTCATATATCGAAATTAATTTTTCCATGTATTTGACTAGCTCTTTCTTTAGTTCCTCTCTTTTTTCAGGTGGTATCTTATACTTTTGTATCAGTAAATTCAGTTCACTGAATAACGCTTCTAAAATTTCACTGATAAATACTTCATCTTTTAATTCCATTGTCCAACTAAAATTAGTCAAATTTTTTGCAATATTAAAACAATTTGCATATTCTTCTTTTTTTGTCAAACTAGATATAATTTCTAATCTCTCTTTGTAAGCAACAACAGGATCTTTCATATTTTTTGTAATTCCTTTTTGTATATATTCATGTCTGTTGTATGACTTTGTTTCCTAATTATCATCAACTATGCCTAATTGGTTCAAAATCAGATCAGATTAGGCATGTCAACTGAATTTGAACGGTGTATAAAACGCTTTCAATCGAAAATTGTCTTGAGCAGAGGTGCGTTGCCAATCAGACCACTAATCATGACCAAAAACACATACCCTCCAAGCAAACCAAGCAAACATGGTACTAAAAAATCTTCCAGTTCAAACGAATGCAGAATGCCCAAGTCCACCCTTCTCCCAATCTCAATCGGAATTCGTAGACTCTCTCTGTCACCTTGGAGCTTCCGCATCTTGGACATTTCTGGGGCATGAATACGTGTTCGGCGCGGCAGATGATAAAGACTCTACCACGAATCAGTCCCAAATCAGGACAGAGCGCAAGCCAAACACGCTTGACGGAATTGTATGTTGTTTCAATTCTATCATGTTTAAGAACCTCGGGATGTAATCATACTTGATGAGTGTGATTACTTCGGATCCGACCGCCGAAATTATAAACAAATCCATGAAAAACCGAGACAAAACAATTAGTCAGGCGTTTAATGCATAGGCAATATGATTTTTGTACGGTAGAATTCTACACCATAACCAGAACCTTTTTGACACGACACGGTGCAGTAATGACATGACAGACTTTGAGAAGATCTATCGAATGGTAACACCACGTGTGATTCAAAGATGTCATGGCGCAATCAAGGTTACAAAACATGGAAAGATAATCCAGGTGTACGATACCAGACGTCACATCTGGAGTAACGGTCTGGCAGGACTGATAATCAAGGAGGAGTGCAAGCAAGCGAATCTGCGGCAATGGGAGTATGCGAATGTCAGAACTCGTGTAATCAAAGAGTTGCTTGAAAAGTCAGATGATCCGTAATGTACTTTTGACTTTAGAGTTTATGATTAATCGACCAGAAAAACAGGATCAGAAAAATTTGCCAAATTTTCTATTAAACTAAACTCGTGCCGTTAAATTTACCTCTTGCAAGTATATGGTAATGGACAAACAAGTTCTAACTAAACTAGAGGCCAAGATGGCAAAGTTAGAGAAAGAGAATTTGAGACTGAAGACAAAACAGATCAAAGAGAACAAGAAAAAAGAGAAAGAGATCTCGAGACTGAAGACACGGCTAGCAAAGGAGGACTCATTATGGAATACGGAGCTTGGACAGATGAGGCATTCATCCGTGCTGCCTACAAGATTGCTTCACGCACAAGAAATGTTAGAGTATGTGCTCTCAGATGAGAAGATGATAAACGCACTTACAAGAAACACAAAGGAGATATTTTATGACACGCTTGAGGATCTAACCCGAATAATCAAAAAATCAAACGACGCCCCGCACTTTCGGGACGACCATAATAGAAAAGAAGAGTCCGGAAACCAGTGCAAGTTGTATATCCGGCACTTTCTGCTCATGACCCAGGTAAGAAAGGCACATAACATGGGGCAGGAGTCACTTGGTGCATTCTTTGGTATAGATCAGAGCACGGTATCAAACTATCTCAAGCTTGCAGACAAGTACGATGATGAGCTATATGTAGTGACACCGGACAACCTTACAAAGTACATTGCCACGATAAAATCTGAAGAAGAGTTCAAAGAGATTGTACCGGGCAGGGACGGTGGTGAGATTACCATAGACGGCTCACTTGTAGAGACCACGCGTCCTGAAGACGAAGACGAGCAAAAGAGACAGTACTCTGGCAAGGGCAAAATGTTTGCAATAAACACGGCCATGATGATAAACAGGCAAAATTACATCATTGGAATAAGTGATTCCAGGGAGGGAAGCTGCCATGACCTGACTGTATTGACCCAAGGGTTGCCAGACTTTGGCAAATGGACAGATCGCATGATAAATGGAAAGCGCATACCATCTGACCACCGCATACGCCTGAATCTGGACGGGGGATACATGGGAATACAGGACTATCTTCTTGGGGTAACAGCAAAGGTACCACACAAAAAACCCAAGGGAGGAAAGCTTACTGCCACCAAAAAAGCACAAAACAAGGCACACTCCAAAAGACGTGTTCCTGTAGAGAACGTCTTTGCACATGTGAAAAACTGGAAACGCATGTCCGGGCGATACGACGGTACTGCTGAAGAGTTCAACGTAGAATTCAACGGCATATGTGGAATGTACAACAAGCGAAAGATGTGGCAGGATGATACCTATCAATACTGGAAGGATAAGATAAAGAGCAGGATATAGCGTCTGTTCATTTTATAATGCTGCCGAGCCGGTACACATGAAGATTCCAAATGCACATGATTGCGCATGATTTTTTGATTTTACCGTGTTGGGCCTTACCCGTGTTGGGCTTTAACCTCCCCATATGTAATGCCAATATTTTTTCGGAAATTTTTTTCCAACCGATTAATCATAAACTCTTTTGTGTAGTTTCTTTAGCATGACTGTGTATTGATGATAATAATAATAATAGTAATAATGATAATAATACACAGATAATCCCAACGAATGCTAGTATCAGAATGAAGAGACGGCGATGATAATCTGCCAATCTTGCAACATCAAATCATCTAGTCTGATGCTTCCTTTAATGCCTGAATCATGGCGCCTGATTTGTGTGCTATCTCTTTGAACTCATCTTCTGCAGTAGAGTCAGACACAATTCCTGCGCCTGCTTGTATGAATCCTTCCTCTCCATCAATGAATATGCTGCGAATGTTTATTGTAAAGTCACAATATCCGTTGTATGCAAAATATCCCACTCCGCCAGCATACGCCTCTCTAGTTCTCGTCTCTAATTCGTCAATTATCTCCATTGCTCTGACTTTGGGCGCACCTGAGACTGTCCCTGCAGGAAATATTGCTTGGAATGCATCAAACATGTCATTATCCGAGTCTATCTTGCCTGTTACATGACTTACCATATGCTGAACATGGCTGAATTGTTTTATCTTCATTAATGACTCTACTTTGACTGATCCTGGTTTGCATACTTTGCCAATATCATTTCTCCCCAAATCTAATAGCATTGTATGTTCTGCTATCTCTTTTTCGTCATTGAGCAGTTCTTCTGATCGCTGAGCATTTTTTATCTGATCATCTGTAATCTTTCTTGTACCTGCGATTGGAAATGTCTCCACTATATCATCTGTGATTCTGACTAGCATTTCAGGCGACGTGCCAATAACATTTTTTTTATCATGTTTTAGATAGTACATGTATGGTGATGGGTTTAATTTGCGTAATGCTTTGTATAATTTTAGATTATCCCCGTGTGTTTGAAATGTAAATTTTATTGACAGCACGACTTGAAATATGTCCCCTTCATAGATGTATTTTTTTGCTTTATCTACAACCTTGAAAAACTCTTCTTTACTTATAGATGGCGTGACGTCGCTAGAGTGAAAGTCTCTGAACTCTCCTTTGTCAAATTTTAGCTTGTCGAACCTGTATTCGTCATGATAAAAATAAAATGCCTTGCCCTTTGTGTTGTCATACAGTATTCCATCATCATAAATTCCAAACTCCATTAATGGATATTTTACTCCGTGCGAATCCTCAATGTCTTCAACTAGTCTTATTGCATCATAGTTCACTATTCCTACTGCGCCACCTAGATATCGATAAGCATGATTATCGGATTTTTTTAATATCTTTTTTAGTTCTGCAAACGGTTTTGTAGTCTTTATGACCTGGGTTGCTGCTCCATCTTGAGTAATCTCTACTCTGTCTTTATACCCTTTGAATATTATCTTGGGGTCAAACCCTATAATTGATATTGCATTTTTTATTTTGGCACTCTCTAGTGTCTCAAATAGAAACGAGTATGAATAGTTTCTAGCAATTTTATTGTAAACCTCAAATTGGTTTCCATGCAACTCTACTGGAATTATCCTTACTGAAGAGGTGTTTCTGGTAGCATCATTCACCCATAAACAAAATTTTAACTGTTTATTATTTACATCGACTCTACGATTCTGTCTATGGTGCACGGATCCGTGTCTCATAATCTGACCTCGTTTCTGTAAATTTGTGCCTAGTTCTGCACTGATTCCATCATACATTATACCTCATACAGTATGGTACTGTATAGTACGGTACCTTTATAACATACGCGATCGTATACCTAGTATGTCTACTCAAGCAGTATTACACGATATGCGGTTTCCTGCAAAAAAATCTGTACCATTGCAGTCATCTGTATCTGATATTGCATGCTTTGTGTGTGGGAACGGCGTCAATGAGGCAAACTCTGTAACTGCTAAAACATTGCCTGGTGGTATAGTATTACTCTGCGATGTTCACTTTGCATTGCAGTAATTTTTCTTATAATATTTTATTTATTTATTTATTGTCTTGCTGTTACATAAACTGCTTTGTGATTTTCTGTCTTTTGATTCTGTGTAATATTGTTTGACGGCGCTGTTATTTTTCTCAACGCTACATGTATCACCATCTCAGATTTGATGATAATCAAGTAATACAATATTGTCAATCACCCTTTCTTTTAAAACGTGTCTTTAAATTAACACACTGACTTAATTTTACACATACCTTATATGTAGAGTTTAGAGTTAGTTTTTTACTAATGATAAAGTTTTGCGATGACTGCGGCACTAGACTTGTATCAAACAAAGCTGATGTAGGAGGTCCTAAAATATGTCCCCAATGCAATCCTGCTCAGGTTAAAAAGAGATCCTCTCTAGGATACAACCATTCCCAAAAAACAAAAAAATGCTACAAAGGATGTGGTGCAGATATTTATTGGGATGAATTATTCAAATCAGACAGTGGTAAATTTATTCCATTAGATGTACGTACTGACCTGCCACACAACTGTTCTGATACTTCCTCTGACATTCCTTCTGATTACACCGATGATGCCATGATGCAGCAGTCGCCTTCTCAGAACTCTTCCCCTACTACACATAAGAGTAAAATTGAATCAAAAACTCTTGTTGTGTCATCTCAGGATGATATGTCGTATGCTAAATCCTCTACTGACACATCATCAAATATTCCACTATCTGATGACATGTTATACGATATCCAAAAAATACCAAAATCCGAGTTAGACGATCCAGTAATCCATCAGATCGTTCAAGGACATAAAGAAGAGTCACTGGCTTTAATCCATTATGAGAGTCTAACCTCTCCTGAGCCTGATAAAATACCTCTGACCATGCTTAGTGACATACTATCAAAGAATATCTTAGATGGGCTACAAAGATACGGCTTTTCAGGCCTGCTCTCATTTCAAGAAGAGGCTACTCGCACGATTCTAAACGGGGATAACTCTATTATCACCGCACCTACCGGTTCAGGCAAAACTGAGGCGTTTATCATTCCTATACTGCAAAAAATTTCTGAGGGTTACTCTTTTGGTGTTATAGCGTTGCTGGTATATCCGCTCAACGCGCTAATTGATGATCAAGTATCTAAAATCTCTGGGCTTATTGAAGCGTGTCATCTCAATGACACCATCGCAGCGTACTCTATCCACGGAGGTCAGAGTGCAAAATACAAAGACCAGATTATCTCTGAGTCTAAATCAAAATGCCTCATTCTTGCCACCAACTTTGATTTCATTAACTATCATCTCATACTCCATGATAAAAAATGGTCCGAGCTGTTCAAAAATGCAAAAATCATGGTAATTGACGAAGCCCATTCGTACACTAGTTTTCATGGCTCAAATGTATACCATGTATTAAAAAGAATGAAGAGGTACATGGGCAAAATCCAGTTTATCGGCTCATCTGCAACTCTGGCTAATTCCAGAGAGTTCTTCTCTGATCTACTTGATATTCCCGCAGACTCGTTTTCATGTGTTACAAGCAAGCAGTCTAGATTACAAAACAAGCATATGTTTTTTATAATGCCTAGAAAGTTAGGACAGCGCACAACTATGGAGATGCTTACATCAATGTGTTTTAAGAACTACAAAAAACAACTGATCTTTAGTAACACACACAGCGATGCAGAACTTCTGGCATCAAATGTTGAGAACGAAAACCGAGAGATAAAAATCCAAGTACATCGGGGCGGTCTTGAGCAATCAAACAGAAAATTATATGAGAGTCAAATGAAGCTAGGCGAGTTAGACGCCTTATCATGCACTCCCACATTAGAGTTGGGAATTGACATAGGTCATGTGGATGTCGTCATCTCGTCATTTAAAAACGAGTATGACTCGTTTGTTCAAAGAATTGGACGTGCAGGAAGAATGGGACAAAAATCGTACGTTATCTGCGTGTTTGATCCTCAGGATGCTACCTGCCATTACTTTGCAAGACACATGCCTGAATATCTTAACCAGGATCATATCGTCCAAATTAATAAAAACAACCCTATAATTGCAGAGAAACATACTGCGTCACTAGGAATAGAACAGCATGCTGCTATGGAATCTGACAAATCTCAGTTCTTTGATTTTGCCAACAGTGTTAGTCTGCGAGGTGCTGCAGGAGAAGTTGAGATTTATTTTGATTCTAAAAAGATTGGGACCCGTGATACCCCTACAGGGTATTATCAACTCTATCAGCACGCCATCTATCACTTTGATAAAGGAACCTATGCAGTAGACTCTCTTACAAAGACTAAAAACGGCGCTCGGGCATATTTGGTCAAATCCACCGAGTATCAAAAAAGAACAGTTCCTGTTCTAAAGACTAAGATCTTAAAGATGTCAGAATCAGACGCTGTTAACAAGACAATCATCTCTCCTAGAATGCCTAATAATACAAAGCTATCACTATGGTTTGGTCTCATTGAACTTGATAGAACTATTATCGGTTATCAGAAAGGCAACTATAATGATCCTTTGGATAGTTTTGAGACTTTTAATGGTGACTCGATTCCGTCTTGGCGTGATTTTAACTGGAAATCAAGGCATTCTGCGGTATGTATAACACTGCCTGCTGATATCGTGGGAAAAATACCTGGTTCTACAACCTCTAGTTCAGATGATTCTGACATTCACACCATTGCTCATGTTTTAGTTAACGCAAGTAAGATCATTACAAAATCTGAATCAAATGATATTGGTACGTATTATCAGGATAGCGTGATTTATCTATATGATAATACCTCTGATGGCGCTAATGGGTGTAGCAGAATAATATTTGATAATTTCAAGCGTATTCTCCTAGTTTGCTATGCCATGTTACATGATTGTACATGCCATGTAACAAGTAACACAAAGGATGCATCGCAGCCATCACAATCATCAATGTCGACATCAAACCACGACGACGATGACTGGGGTGGCGGATGTCCAAAATGCACATTCACTACTAATTACTGCCAAACAAAAAATAAACATCTCTCAAAGATTGGCGCATACAATGTTTTTAATATCTTCAAGTCTGTCTGAGTAATTTTTTATCTTTTTGTATATGGTTTACTACTACTCTATGTCTAAATTAATTAATTAACGAAATTATTAGTATCTCTGTATGCCGCTAGACAAAATGTCTGATTCAAATGAGTATATTCCAACTCATAAATCCATCATTTTGCATAGGAACAAACTACCTACTGCATGCATAGTTGATCCTAGTGTCGATAACCAAACCCGTCTTTTGGAAATCTCTAAAAATCATCTCAGCGTAAAGGCGTCTTTAATTGGATTTTTAAACAAACACGAAGATTTAGGGCTATTGATGGGATTTCAATTAAAGATTCAAAGTGATACGACACCATTTGAGTATACCGTATATCCTTGCAGTGAGTTTATTGATATAGTAATTCTTGACGAGGAGATTGTTATAATCAATGAAGAGTTAGAACCTATATTCTTCCTTGGAAAGATTATGACTGACCAATTCGTAAAGACCAAGTCTGAATTTGATAAATTCAAGAAATTAACCAGTTGATCTGTCTTGCAATTCATTCAATAACTGCTTTGTTATGCAGACTACTATGTTGCCTAATAAAGACGCGCTTCTATCATCTCATGCCCCTGTTCTACTAGACAGAGATGACGGGCATTGGTATAAAACCAGTACAGGCAAGGTATATCCTTCCATTAGTACTGTACTGTCTGCCACCGTTCCAGCACACAAAAAAGATATGTTAGAATCCTGGAAGGCAAGCGAGCCTGCACATCACTATATCACAGACAGGGCAAAAGAGACGGGAACGCAATTGCATAAAATTATGGAGGATTATCTGTGTGATAATTTATCTATAGATGAATTTGACTTGTTATCTATTGCTCATTTTACTAATCTTAAACCCTATTTGAATAATGTAACAAATGTGGTTTGCACTGAACAAAAGATGCATTCTGATAAACTCCAAGTTGCAGGAACTACAGATTTGCTCGCAGAGTATAATGGTGTACTATCAGTCATTGACTACAAGACTAAGAGAAAGCCTCAGAAAGACGAGTATATGTATGAATATTACTTGCAAACTGTATGTTATGCACAAATGTTTCAAGAGATAACTGGAGTTGCTATTCCACAAGTTGTAATCCTAGTTAGTAGTGAGAAGAATACTCGTCAAGAATTCATTCAAACATGTGATATGTACTTGGAACCACTGCAGCAGAGATTAGACCAATATTATCTTAATAACGTATCCTGAATATTTTATCTTCTGTATGACATATCTCGTGATGTGATGATCTAAATACGTGATCATGTTGTTATAGTCTGAGTATAGTTACAGTGTTCCTGTCTTGTACATCATATTTGCACATATCGCAAATTTGAATAAACTCCATATTGGTATTCTACTGATTTTTACAAACAAACAAACACCAACAAAAAACTTCTTTTTTGTGTGTGTTTTAGCTACCAAGTTGGCAGTTAATCGTTGATGATATCTTTATGCCTTTTGGCGGCTCTTCATCTGTTTATTCATTCCATACTGACTGTGTCTTCAGCCACACTATCAAGTCTCTATACAGTCTACTCTTTTGCATGTTCAGTACCCCTATCTCAAGGTTTGTCGATGATTTGACAGTCTTTGCGTACTCTTTGTATGATGAGAAGATTATCTTATCTAGGAACATCTCATTTTGCATCTCTTTTTTTGCAAGCTCTTCTGATTCTGTCATGGCAAAGCTGGCAAACAGCACGCCATCTACCCAGTATGCGTTAGCTGCCTCTAGTGATGACATCATGCCTATAAAATCATCTAAACTTAGTTTTATCATATCCCTGACATAGATGACCTCGTATGGTTTGTATAGGAATTTCGTCATGCAGTTACCCATTACGGTCTGATGATTATTTGTAAATCTTTACATGGTTCCCTGGTAAGAGGTTAGGTTGAGCACGAGTTATCGGGTTTGCAGGTATGGAACCTAACCTCTATCGTTCCCTGTACTCTGCTGCCATTGTTTCTATGTCTCTGTACGTGCTAATTGTAAAACGTTGAATCTCAAAAAAGGAATAACGAGTAATCATTACTGTCCCAAATCTTATAACTTGCCTTTCTTATTTGATATTGTGGCACAACCACCTACTACTACTACTGATGACGACGACTTTGATGACATATTTGTAACTAATTTTCCAAAACAAGGTTTTGGAATAGTTGATTACCTTCAAGGTAGGGTACATTTTGCCTTGCTTGATCAGATGAAACTTATGAGTAAATCCGGAATGACCCAATCCCAAATTAAAGATACTATAATTACAAATGTCACTAAAATCATTGACAGCTTTGAGAATGAACAAAAGTCAAAGAACCTTTGATCTCATCTTTGCAGATTCTGCCATTACGATTTTGTGACACTGACAGAAGCAGTTGTTGTGTGGCATGTCGTTGTTGTTTCTGTATTGGCATTCTTTGGTATGCGTAATCTTTATCATCTCAATTGATACTGTTTACACTCTAATATCTTTAATGCAAAGTTCTGATATGAAAAACAAAAAAGTAGTTAGGTTTTACCTAATCTAATTCTAGACGGTTGCTTTTGTAGGATCTCGACTCAGAATATTCAGTACTTGTTCTACAATCTGCTTCTGTCCACCTTCATGCAAATCCATTCGCACAGTGTCTGAACCCATGCTCACAAAGATCAGATTTTCATCTCCTAACGGGAATGTTATTCTTGTAATCTTTTCAAACGCTGCGACTGCATACAATCCGTTTCCTATCTTTGGACGCAGTTGTTTTCTTCCTTTCCATGCTACTGCCGCTCTTTTAAGTGACGCTTCTGTCTCTTCTTGTGATAGAAAATTTACAATTCCTTCTCTGTGGCCCGTAGACAGAATGCTTCCATCAATGTCAGTAATTATACTGTGCCTAATATTGATGTCTGAATCCATTATTCTCTTCAAAAGATTTTCAAAATCCATCATTTTTTCATATCTGAAACATTACTTAAGGGATTCGATGAATCAAATTTGTGCTTTGAACTCATCTTGTATCTTAAACATAGTTGTTGTACACGCGTACTCTTCTATGACCAGATTTTTGTCTTGTTGACACACTGTGATTCTGTTTTAAATATATTAATTTGAATATTTTGTATGTAATGTATGTCTTTTGATATAACATGGCATGATAGTTTTTACGGAATTTCATGGGCATACGAAAAGGATAGATTGGTAGTCTCCACTGTCTTTGAGGATAAAAAAGAAGCCGCGTTAATGGCTAAAACAATAGAGAGTTGGAGTGACAAATTTACCCGATTAACCATTATTGAGAAGAACAATGGCGAGTTTGCACTCTGTTGTTATCAAGATCCTCAGGTATCTGTAAGTGACTCCAATTTAGGGTTGTTTAGAACCGGCATGCGACAGAGTGGTGGATATGAGCAAGCAAAACCTATGATTAAAGAGAAACCTCCGTTGTTACAGATTGCATATGCCGCAGACGTTAGGGATATGAACACATATGAGCAGATCTCAAGACTGGTACTGATGAAAAAATGTCGAATTATATCTGAAAATGACTTGAAAAAACAAGAGTACTATTATGAGAAAAATGCTGTCAATAGTCCTAGTAATAGTAATAGTAATGATAACACTAGTAGCTAACCTGTAAGAATAACAAATTTGATCATTCTACAAATCGTACAGAAGATTGCATAAAACAAGTATCCAGATCATTTTTTCGTTGGAATTGATACGCCATGGTATTGTGCAGGTAGATTCTCATCATCATTCTTATTATCATTATCACCATCACCGTCTTTTCCTTTTTCTTCCTCTACTTTCTTCTCTTCCTCATTACTGTCATAGTCGTCGTTCATTACATCTTTACATATTGTCTAAAATTTAGAGATTGTTATCATCTAACTGCACTAATCTAAATTTATCATTCATTTGTGACTCTCTTTGATTTCGTCCTTTTATTTTCTCTATACCTGTCTCTTTTTCGCCTTTGTTCTAAATCCATTATATTGTATGTTTTGCCCATTTTACAGAGCTTCATCTCTCCTGTAACTACGTCATGGGTTGATTCCAACAATCCCTCTACAAGTAGTTGGCCTACTATATCCCATGTCATATTCTCAGAAATCTCAAATTTATGTTGAATAGTTGATACTTTTGTAAAAAATCCGTTATCTGAATTTCTTATAATAAACTTTTCAATCTTTTGCTCTGTCGTTAAATTTGATCTCTGCCTTTTGAAATTTTTATGTGGTCTTTTCCTAAGCATTATTCTACCTCTATCTAGTATTATCTATTCCAGGCATTAAATATGACTCGATCACTATTTTTAAGCATCTATCAATAATTTCCTATGTTGATTCTTCTGCACAATTTCTATGCGATCTGCTTGTTGTTTAAACTCGTATACTCCAATTAAATGACTAGCCGTTTTTAAACTACCACGTACCACTGAAATTCTTTAGCAGTATCTATATCTACTAACCTACGTACATCTATGTATCCCCTACAATTTCTTATCCCTGTTTTCTTAGAATGATTGTTGCTATCTGTTCTAACCTGCAACTATTGGCAATTCTTAATTCAAGCATCGTTGATGCTCTTGATTCTCTTTTTTTTTATTAATATACTGTTTTATCTGAAATTGATATCCGATCTAAGAAATTCAATGGTACACTCTGCCAGCTCTTTATCTGTATGTTCTTTAATGTTATGTTTGCAGTTTGGACATGTGTTTGTTTCTCCATTTACGAATTCATCTCCTATCTGTTTTATACAACATTCCATTAATTCGTCAGTTGAATGGGATTCCATTGCAAGCTTGCAGGTGGGACATTGTGTCAATGCTATTTGTTGGCATGCCTCATGTCATTAAAATCTAACACACGCATCTGAGATATCAGTAGTCGGAAATTCACCCTCTAAGCCCGCCAACAAATGTTCTCAAATATGTTAACATTTTTCGAATATGCAGATCTATTATCTTCAGTGCCTTTACCCGCCTAACTAGTTCAAACTAATCCTTTTTTCTTTTTTTTACTTTATTCTAATTCCCAAGGTCACGCGTTTTGTTCTAGTTGATTGATTGACATAGCCAGAAAGAAATTTTTAGAGTATTACTTGATTCTAATACCTCTATTACACAGATAGTTAGAATCTTGTATGATTACTAATAAATTATATTCGCTCTGAAAAATATCTTGATATGACTCTTGGTGAAAGATTTCAGAGCAAGTTGTATTGCACTTGTAACCGACTAGTAGTCTTTGATCTTGTTGGTAATATAGAGTGCGATTGGGGGTCGCATACTGTAATTCAATGTCCCAAATGCCAAGAACTTTTCTCCATAGACACAGCATGTCCTGCATTTACTAGCGTTTTAGAGTTGTTAAAGTATAATTCTGCCTTGTATTCTGATAGAGAACAAGCAGCATATCTTGTAGACTCTCATACCAGTTAATAGTGAAATCTACGTCTGTGTTTGGTTCTGTCTACCAATGCTTGTAATTCAACTAACGTGACTTCCTTCTGTTGTTAGTGTGTAGCGCTGCAGAGCATATGGCGTATTGTATCATAGAGCACAAACCAAAGCGTTTGTATGTAAAAATATCCAAATTGTACCATGTACAATCAAGACAGGATCTCCGGCACATCTTGTATGTTAAACATTTTTCACATGCATGGAATACTGTCAAAAATCCAATGTCCGATAGCATTGTAAAAGAAGAAGAAGAAGAAAATACAGAACAAACATCCATCCTGCGTACTGTCTTGGCATTAATTGATAGTTATCTCTATGAAGTTGATGTCTGCAGTATCTTCTTCAGCACCTTTCTCTCTCGAGTATGTTACCCTCTGTTTTCAGTTGCGTTTAGTTAGTCGACTTGTATTAAAATAATCTAAACATCGGTTCAATCCGCTATGGCTAACTTGCATGCATGACCCTTGTGATGAATTCTAGTATGTGCTATGATACCAACAGTACTCAACTAAATAACGTCAAATTAAATAACATCGTTTAGATTATGGTTCATATGGATACCCCCGCTGAAATTAACTCTGTGTATTGGGATGATGATAAAAAATCCTGGGCATACAAGGTCGTTCCAGTTGATGAATACTTTGGATTCACTCCCTGTCAACAATGTCATAGGCCAATGTCGCACAATATCAAAACAGGGGGTGAGTTTAAAATGGTCTATGTCAAGTGTGGCTGCTCAGAGCGGCGGTGATACTAGTGATGATTATTGCACAAGCATTTAATCCGGTGTTTTCTATGTTTTTTACATGATACCCATGTGTATCTAATGCTAATTTGTATGATTAATCAAAACAAACAGACAAACAAGCCACTAAACAACTACTAGACCACTTTAGATTATATGATCTTGTGTTACCCGATACCATAATACGAATAACTACTAGTCAATACATGTGTTTCAAATAAGTTTAGGCACTATCTTTGAATTATTTGCTATCTGATTGCCCCATACTATCAAACATTGCCTATGCCATATTTGATGCATATATTTTTAATTGCTCATAACTGATTCTGTAAAACCACTTTGTGAGCTGTCTGTAATAGGTTGGTCTTGATTGATTTTGTGTCTATGCCTCTTTGGAATACCTGATACCTTGGTTTGGGACATCAGTTTAATATCCCGTAATCATACATAATGGTATGGAACTGTTAGACGACAAGATGCGGGTATGGCTCCAAAATGCCAAGTTTGTAAAGCCGCATTCGGGAGTCTATGTACTGTACGATAGAAACAAGATGCCCATTTACATTGGTCATACAAATAACATGGAGGAGCAGTTTACAAAGTATGTAGATACTGACTTTGAGGGCGATCAATGCAAGCAAAAAACATCGTCATACCAAAGGATGTTTACTACAAATCCAAAAAAGATTCAGCAAGATCTGATTTGTGATTTTAAAGAAAAGACCGGAGATGTTCCTGTATGTAACTCTTCATCTCCTGACTAGTCTGCCATTACATATTGGTTTGTGTCTGATTCACGATTGTTTCTATTTGTTTGTCTGTTATTTGTGTAAACGGATGTTGCTATGTGTAGCAAGTGATTCTGACATACGTTGTAAATAACTTACGATTATCGCTAGTTTGATTTAAATACTATCGCAAATTTTCTCCAAAAATCAATAAATCTTATTTTCATGTGATTCTTTTTATATTTTGTATCACAAATGATTTATTAAAGTTCGACGTATGTAAGTCATGCATCAATGTTATTACTGTGATCAGTTATTTGAATCAAAAGAGCATCTCTACGACCATGTTGAACTGCACTCAGATATTGAGAGAAACCGCGAAATTATGGACAGAAAGAAGCAAGCAAATAAAAAATAATATTTTGTCGCCGTCTTTCTATCCATCTTACACAATCTCAACTGCAAACAACTAGTCATCAACTTGTATGATTTGCGTACCTGTTTCTTTTTACAAGTTATCCTCCTCTTCTTTGACCCATCTTATCTGAATACTATCCAATCACATTCTTATACATTTTTCATTATTGGCGTACTATTCATTCTATCAAATACATAAATCACGTTTTCTTTTTTCATTAATTTCCAACTCTTGCTACTATCGTATCTGGATACTAAATCTATGAATGTCTGCCATTCTCTGGTAAATTTATTTTAGAATTCCCTTGAATCCGTGAATAACTCTGCGTTTTAGTTATTTATGGCTGTATGTATGATATGTCCAATTATCTTGGTTCATTTGATTTAGATAATTGCGCTACGATGTGCAAATAGATTGAATGGTTCATACTACTATGACCGCAACTGCTGAAAAATAGCATCATGCTCTGACTGCGGTGTCCGATTTTGCCCAAAATTTGTTTCAGTTTGATATGTCTTGCGTCTCTGTTTGAATGATTCCTCTAAACGCTCTACTTGCTTTGCAATCATGTTCCCAGAATCCTCTTTGGCAAACTGCTTTCGCTGTTCCTGATTTTGACCTCTTGTCTGAAAGTATTTGTGATAAAACCTTTCTTGCATCGCTTCAATATTCTCTTGTTTTACTAGCTCTGCTAGATCAAAAACCCCTTGTTCATGTTTTAGCAACTCTTCATCTGGTTCTGAATATCTGATCCACGATAAAAAGGGGTAGAACTCTGTAAAAATGCAAATATCCTCAATTACAAACATAATCTGATCGTCTATCTCTTCTGAGTTTACCGTCCATGTGAATCTGTATTTTATGACGCTATACGTGTCTTCAAAGACTGAAGGATTTGATTCTGCTTTGAAATCCGACCAGGTTAGATGAGTATCCTGTGTCCAATTCACAACGTTATCTTGCGTCATCTTATTGTCTGTATGTGCTATTCAAATAAAATCATTCTTTTTTTATTGGTACTAGCGGTTTGTACTATTGTGTTATCATTATTATCGTCGTTTGATTACACGCTGCTGCTGCTGTATACGTTTACGTATCCAAAGTCCTGTAAATACGGGCAACCCCACATACAGACCTAGATTCAATGCCACTACTAGTACTCCTAGACTGATTACTGCATACTCGGAACTATTATCACCATCATCTGCCAACGTCATTATGGATAACGTGCTTATCATTGGTAAGATGAGTATGTTTATTGCCATGTTAAACGTATAGCTCTGTCTTTGCATGTCTGCAATTGTAGGTGAGAATGAATAGTATACGCGGTTGAACTCTTGCATGAATACGGATCCTGACTCTGTGGTTAAAATGATGTTGTCTCTAATTCCTCTTAATTCTTGGATTTGTGGTGCCATCTCTGTTCCATAAGCTGCAGTTGCAATGAGGCATCCGCCGCCTTTGTTGTCATTGTCTTTTAACATCTTTTCCTTCTCCCCCTCTTCCTCTACCATGTCTTGTACTAGCATCTCCTGAGATTCATTATCATTTAACGAGCCCTCCTCCACAAATGACGATGATTCCGTCATCATCATACCTGTTGCACCAATCTGGACGATCTTGGTTGTGTTGCTAGCGAATCCTGTTATCACGGCATGGGTGCCGTTGTTGTTACTGTCTTCATATATTGCAACTCCGGCTGGACCTTTTATATCAAAACCATCTTCATTTTGAAGGGTGGATACTATTGATGGATTGATTGGATCAGTGATATCAACTATCTGAACCGTGCTGTTAACTAGCGATGTGATCATAGCATAGGTCCTGTTGCCATCTTCATATATCTCAAAGCTGACAGGTGTGGCAACCTCAAAGCCTTCATCACCTCTAAGGGTCACAGCTACGAAAGGATTGATGGGATCAGTAACATCGATGATCTGTATCGTGCTGCCCCTCTGTGTCATAACTATGGCAAAAGCCGAATCTAAATCCTCGTGCATTACAACTCCCCATGGTTTGTCAAGTGTAAACTCTTCATCATTACCATCATTATCTCCGTTCCAAATTGTGGTCACTGCAGACGGATGGATCGGGTCTGTAATGTCGATGATCTGGATTGCATCAGTATCGTATACTATGACTATGGCATATATTGCAGTATCACTACTGTGATCATCATAATAGTTGTATACTGCCACTCCTCCGGGACCATCAAGTGCAAAATCTCCTCCGTCTTTAATACTGGTAACCACAGACGGATTTGCAGGATCTGTAATGTCAACTATATGTACCACATCGCTAAAGTGAACTGCGATTATGGCGTAGACGTTCTCACTGCCATGATCCTCATAAATCGAAAATCCCAACGGCCCATCAAGTCCGAAATCGTCGTTGTCTTCAAGTGTGACTACCACAGACGGATTTGCAGGATCTGTAATGTCGATGATCTGAAATGCATTGCCATTGTGTGCTGCTATCAGTGCATAGACTATGCCATCATAGTCATATATTGCAATGGCTACCGGGTCGTCGAGGGCAAGTTCATCGTTGTCCCGAAGAGTCGATACCACAGACGGATTTGCAGGATCTGTAATGTCGATGATCTGAACTGCATCTGCCATGCGGGCTAGCACCACGGCATAGATGTTCCCTGTGTCATCTTTGTATGTTGTCACATCCCACGGACCGCCCATTTCAAAACCGTTACCGTTGTGGATGTCTGTTACCGTGACTATGTCCGTACCCTGTGCAGCGAATGCAGGATTTGGTCCTACTATTACTAGTCCTGAGTGCATCAGTGTTGTTATCTGTACAGAGTACACGTCATATGCGCTTACCATGTGCACTATTAGAGATTTCATATATGTATTGAGTAATGAGTCTGTCTGGTAGTCATGATATGTGATGCCGGCACATGTCACAAGTATCGCAAAAAGTGACAGAGTTCCTACCGTATTCATATCACATTTTATATTTTTGATACTAATGATGGTACGATTGACAGATAGTTTCCCAAAAATGTAATTGTTGGAATCTGTTATAGTATACAAATGTGTTTGTACTCTTTTGGCTTGCAATATCCCTCTATTCCACAAACATAAGATCTTGTAAATAGTTTACCCTTCTTCTAATATATTGACTAGTATATGCTTGATGTTTATCTTTTGATACGTTAAATCCAACTATTCAAATACTTGGATCGCAGGTTTGATGTAACTGATACGAGTTCATCGCATATGTCTCTCCTACAATAACTTGAAGAGATGATAATCTCCAAGATATCAGAAATAAATGCCCAAAACAATCAAGTCTAGCTGATAACATTCATCATGCTTCCCGAAGATAATCCCCATAGATGTTTCACATCTTTATCTGGATGAGCTTTTTTTATGTGTAATAATGTTTTCAACATCATCATACCAATACTATCATTTGGATTCAGAAAACATATCTAGTTAATTGTTAAAACGAATTTGCATAATTTGAAAAAACAAAAGTAGATTATCGTATAGTCATGTATTAAATCGAAATAAATAATTCAGTATTTCTATTAAATAGTTTTGCGAAAACTAGGGCTAAACTATTAATTCTGGCGTCTTCAATAAATTGTATTGATGGCAAAATTCTATATCTGGATGGGAATTTCAGTATCTGCCTTGGCTGTTGGTTTAATCTTATTATTTAGTTAGCATGTCTTTAATTTTTAATATACATGGGATCACAGCACCTAGCATCAATTTGTATACTGATAATCAAAAGTTTATCGGTATGTAAATTTTACTGGACTACAAACCGTATTGGTCACATCATACTAAACTTATGTATGGACACAAAACCAGAAGATCTTAAAAAAACTGCATCTATAGTAAATGATTTTGATAATTGTTCATGTCATCTCTTAATCCGTGCCTAACTGCAATCCACATCGATCTTCACATAAACACAAATCAAGAGTGGACGTGAATACTTGCTGATTTTGTATCCCAAAACAAGGATATGAGGATGTTATACCTGCCAACTGCCAGAGATTAGTGCCATTGAGAAATATTGGCATCAGGCAAAACATGACACTAGTGTCAGAATATTATGCTACGTTTGAAAATATGCGTCACGTGTTATTTTAAGACATCAGGACATAGGAACCAAAGCTTGATGTGATGAGATATGTTGGCAGGAATCCCCGACCTTGATGAACTTTTGGTTTCAAGTTTTTTACACATGATAAAAACCTGTTCAGATTAAAGATCTAGTAGTGATTATTGCATAATGTCATTTTGATTGCAAAATGAACAGCTTTTTGTCCAATACTGCCAATAATCTCTAATGTGTACTTACTAGCCTAAGACTAGTTTAGATGACCTCTTTGTTATATGATGACTGTTTTTAACATTCTATGTGACTTTTATAATTCTTTCAAGTAGTGTCGTTACTGATCCCAATCAAGACAAAGTATTTGGTAAAACTTCAAGTTGTCAAAAATACGATAAAGAAACCTCCAGTCAATTACCGTATTGTTGTCTACAAAATAATGGTAAAAAATCAAATTATATTAATAATAATAGTAGCAGTACTGGCAAGTGCATTTACAAGAACAATAAAAACAGATTCTGTATACGTGACATCCAATTCTCAAACTCCTCTCTGACTGCAATATTGACTATAGTTTTAGCTAGTCTGAAGAATGCTGTTGTGGGGGGGGGGGGGGAGAGATTAGGTGGAGAGTGGAATGTTGCACATATTGTCGGCAATAGAAGAACGTACACCACGCGGCATTACCAAATATCTCAACCTCTGCAGATACTCACAATATAGAACAATGATTCTAAGCATTATACTTTTGATATCTGTCAGTATGTTGACTGCAACACAACTGGACATGTTTTTAGTGGACAAGTTAGATTCATTACACGATACTGTATACACAGAAATTCCAATATATGCCTACGCGCAAACACAAACATATGATGATCCATTTCTGACTACGTGGGTTACGACTGGGATCAACCAAGAGATACGTATACCTGTAAAGATACATTCAGCAGGAACTTTGACTATAGATTGGGGTGATGGTGACACAAGCACGGTAAATTCTAACGGCCCAGTCACACACACATACACTACACCTGCCTCTTATCGTGTTACCATGACTGGCGACCTGTCGCGGATAAATCTTGACGGCAATGGCTCCACACCTACATTACTTCACTCAATTAACCAATGGGGGGACATCCAGTGGTCTACTATGAAGAATGCATTCCGCGGTGCAAGTCAGATGACTTACCACGCCACTGATGCACCTGATCTGTCACAGGTTACTGACATGTCTGGCATGTTCCGTTATGCCAAACAATTTAACGGAGACCTCTCTGATTGGGACACATCGTCTGTTACCAACATGTCAAACATGTTCCGCTTTGCAAGCCAATTTAACGGAGACCTCTCTAACTGGAACACCACGTCTGTTACCAACATGTTTGAGATGTTCTTCCATGCCAAACAATTTAACGGTGATATCTCTGACTGGGACACCTCGTCTGTTACCAACATGTCAAACATGTTCAACAGTGCCAGAGTGTTTAACGGAGACCTCTCTACTTGGAACACATCGTCTGTTACAGGCATGCTTGCCATGTTTGCCAATACCCACGAATTTAACGGTGATATCTCCAACTGGAACACCTCGTCTGTTACCACCATGTCTGAGATGTTTGTCAATACCCACGAATTTAACGGAGACCTCTCTAACTGGAACACCTCGTCTGTTACCAACATGTCATTCATGTTCGAATATGCCAGAGTGTTTAACGGAGACCTCTCTAACTGGGACACCTCGTCTGTTACCAACATGTTTGAGATGTTCCAAGATGCCCTCAAATTTAACGGTGATATCTCTACCTGGAACACCTCCTCAGTTAGCGACATGTCCAACATGTTTGACGGTGCCAACGCATTTAACAGTGATATCTCCAACTGGGATGTCTCCTCAGTTACCACCATGTTTGACATGTTCGACTACACTATTGCCTTTGACCAGAACTTGGGCCCATGGTACATTACACCGGATTCTGTAGACTTTTCTTATACTGATTCACTTAACGTCATTGATATAACGCCACAGAATGATGCACTTGCAGTACAAAACCCAACATATGCAATTGGAACAGGTGGTAACTCTACATTGTTTGAGATAGTGTCTGGTTCTGACACTCTGGCATTCAAGGAAGCACCAACTAATGCAGGTGTGTATGAGGTTACTGTGACTGCAGCTGGTAACTCTGTCTTTGAGAATGGCAATAATCACCGTATGATACAAGTAATTGTATCTGGCGTTCTGACAGACACCACCTTTAACACCGATGAATTATTTTCAGTAAGCGCTATCTCATCACTCACACCACTAATTACTACTGATGTTTCATCTCCCACTTCAAAACAGATCCTATCATTTACAGTAGATTTTGGAGGATCGATAAACTCTACGACGTTTACTGACTCTGATATAGTTGTATCCAGTGGCACTGTCTCTAATCTTGGCACTATTGATAATGATCAAACATTCGAGTTCACCGTAAGCGAAATAACGGCTGACACATTTACCATATTCATTCCTGCTGACTCTGTAGACGATCTTGCACAAAACAAGAACTTGGTCTCAAACACAGTTATATTCGCCATTGATACTACAGCCCCCTCGTTGACATCCATAACCAGAAGCTCACCTACATCAGAACTAACCTCCCTTGCATCACTTGAATTTGCAGTCGCCTTTAGCGAATCAGTGACTGGAGTTGATACATCTGACTTTGCCGTATCAGGCACCGGTACAGGTTCTGTATCTGACATCTCAGGTTCTGATTCTAGTTACACCGTCACAGTAGATGTAACATCAAACAGTGGTACAATAGGATTGGATCTTATATCAAACAACCATGACATCCTTGATTCTACAGGTATTGCACTAACTGATACCAGTCCTGACCCTGATGAAACCTACACGATTGACGCTATCTCTCCCTCATTGATATCCATAACTAGAAACTCACCTACAACTGAAACCACGTCTGAAACCAGCCTTGACTTTTCAGTTACATTCAGCGAGGATGTAACCGGGGTGGATACAACTGACTTTGCCCTGTCTTCTGACAGCACGGGCGGATCAAGCTCTGCCCAGTTCACACAGACACGTTCTCCTGCCATTGCCATAACTGCTGCTAACACCATAACAGATACCATCACAGTCCCAGATTCTGGCACTGTTACGTCAGTCTCGCTTGCAGTCGACGTCTCCCACACATACAAAGGCGACCTCAAGATAGATCTTATTGCACCTGATGGTACAACCAAGACCGTTCACAACCGCTCTGGAGGCAGCGCCAATGACATAGACCAGACATACACACCAGACTTTGCAGGCGTCTCCATTGCAGGCACCTGGACTTTACAGATAAACGACAACTATGCAGCTGCCGATGACGGCACCCTGAACAGCTGGACGCTTACGATCAATCCTGGTAGTAGTAGTAGTAGTGATACGTCCAACCCCGTAACATCGATCTCAGGTTCTGGCGACACGTACCAAGTAACGGTTTCGGCCACACAGGACGGCACGTATAACCTTGATCTGATATCGTCAGGACACGGCATCGAAGACGAATCAAATAATCCACTAACAAACGTGATTCCAACCACAGGTACTGACGAGACGTATACCGTCAATACTGTACCTGCTGACACCACTGCTGACACCACTGCACCAACACTATCATCAATTGAGCTGTCTAGTCCAGCTACAGAAAACACGGACAGCCAGACGCTAGTCTACGAGGTGACATTCAGCGAGGATGTAACCGGCGTGGATTCGGTAGACTTTGCCCTGTCTTCTGACAGCACGGGCGGATCAAGCTCTGCCCAGTTCACACAGACACGTTCTCCTGCCATTGCCATAACTGCAGCTAACACCATAACAGATACCATCACAGTCCCAGACTCTGGTACTGTTACGTCAGTCTCGCTTGCAGTCGACGTCTCCCACACATACAAAGGCGACCTCAAGATAGATCTTATTGCACCTGATGGTACAACCAAGACCGTTCACAACCGCTCTGGAGGCAGCGCCAATGACATAGACCAGACATACACACCAGACTTTGCAGGCGTCTCCATTGCAGGCACCTGGACTTTACAGATAAACGACAACTATGCAGCTGCCGATGACGGCACCCTGAACAGCTGGACGCTTACGATCAATCCTGGTAGTATAGTAGTAGTGATACGTCCAACCCCGTAACATCGATCTCAGGTTCTGGCGACACGTACCAAGTAACGGTTTCGGCCACACAGGACGGCACGTATAACCTTGATCTGATATCGTCAGGACACGGCATCGAAGACGAATCAAATAATCCACTAACAAACGTGATTCCAACCACAGGTACTGACGAGACGTATACCGTCAATACTGTACCTGCTGACACCACTGCTGACACCACTGCACCAACACTATCATCAATTGAGCGGTCCAGTCCAGCTACAGAAAACACGGACAGCCAGACGCTAGTCTACGAGGTGACATTCAGCGAGGATGTAACCGGCGTGGATTCGGTAGACTTTGCCCTGTCTTCTGACAGCACGGGCGGATCAAGCTCTGCCCAGTTCACACAGACACGTTCTCCTGCCATTGCCATAACTGCAGCTAACACCATAACAGATACCATCACAGTCCCAGACTCTGGTACTGTTACGTCAGTCTCGCTTGCAGTCGACGTCTCCCACACATACAAAGGCGACCTCAAGATAGATCTTATTGCACCTGATGGTACAACCAAGACCGTTCACAACCGCTCTGGAGGCAGCGCCAATGACATAGACCAGACATACACACCAGACTTTGCAGGCGTCTCCATTGCAGGCACCTGGACTTTACAGATAAACGACAACTATGCAGCTGCCGATGACGGCACCCTGAACAGCTGGACGCTTACGATCAATCCTGGTAGTAGTAGTGATACGTCCAACCCCGTAACATCGATCTCAGGTTCTGGCGACACGTACCAAGTAACGGTTTCGGCCACACAGGACGGCACATATAACCTTGATCTGATATCGTCAGGACACGGCATCGAAGACGAATCAAATAATCCACTAACAAACGTGATTCCAACCACAGGTACTGACGAGACGTATACCGTCAATACTGTACCTGCTGACACCACTGCACCAACACTATCATCAATTGAGCGGTCTAGTCCAGCTACAGAAAACACGGACAGCCAGACGCTAGTCTACGAGGTGACATTCAGCGAGGATGTAACCGGCGTGGATTCGGTAGACTTTGCCCTGTCTTCTGACAGCACGGGCGGATCAAGCTCTGCCCAGTTCACACAGACACGTTCTCCTGCCATTGCCATAACTGCTGCTAACACCATAACAGATACCATCACAGTCCCAGACTCTGGTACTGTTACGTCAGTCTCGCTTGCAGTCGACGTCTCCCACACATACAAAGGCGACCTCAAGATAGATCTTATTGCACCTGATGGTACAACCAAGACCGTTCACAACCGCTCTGGAGGCAGCGCCAATGACATAGACCAGACATACACACCAGACTTTGCAGGCGTCTCCATTGCAGGCACCTGGACTTTACAGATAAACGACAACTATGCAGCTGCCGATGACGGCACCCTGAACAGCTGGACGCTTACGATCAATCCTGGTAGTAGTAGTAGTGATACGTCCAACCCCGTAACATCGATCTCAGGTTCTGGCGACACGTACCAAGTAACGGTTTCGGCCACACAGGACGGCACATATAACCTTGATCTGATATCGTCAGGACACGGCATCGAAGACGAATCAAATAATCCACTAACAAACGTGATTCCAACCACAGGTACTGACGAGACGTATACCGTCAATACTGTACCTGCTGACACCACTGCTGACACCACTGCACCAACACTATCATCAATTGAGCGGTCTAGTCCAGCTACAGAAAACACGGACAGCCAGACGCTAGTCTACGAGGTGACATTCAGCGAGGATGTAACCGGCGTGGATACAACTGACTTTGCCCTGTCTTCTGACAGCACGGGCGGATCAAGCTCTGCCCAGTTCACACATACACGTTCTCCTGCCATTGCCATAACTGCAGCTAACACCATAACAGATACCATCACAGTCCCAGACTCTGGTACTGTTACGTCAGTCTCGCTTGCAGTCGACGTCTCCCACACATACAAAGGCGACCTCAAGATAGATCTTATTGCACCTGATGGTACAACCAAGACCGTTCACAACCGCTCTGGAGGCAGCGCCAATGACATAGACCAGACATACACACCAGACTTTGCAGGCGTCTCCATTGCAGGCACCTGGACTTTACAGATAAACGACAACTATGCAGCTGCCGATGACGGCACCCTGAACAGCTGGACGCTTACGATCAATCCTGGTAGTAACAGCGATACGTCAAACCCTGTAACATCGATCTCAGGTTCTGGCAATATGTATTACGTGACAGTCTCTGCAACTCAGGACGGCACATACAACCTTGATCTGGTATCGTCAGGACACGGTATAACAGATGAGGCAAGCAATCCACTTACTGACACTACACCTACAGGAGTGGACCACACCTACACGGTCAGTACTGTACCTGTTGACACCACTGCATCATGATGGATTTGACTGATCCTGCAAGCACAACAAACACGCACCAGCAGCACCTAAAACTTGACTTGAATGATGTCTGCGCTACTTACGAGGATGATCGAATTACGAAAAACACCGCGCACCACATTCGTCAAGCAAATACATTGAGGAGGATATAGTGCCAGAATGATTAGCACCAAACATGCGGCCTATATTGTGGTTTTTACCGCCATGATTCTGACAGCTATCGTACTTCCAAACTCGTTTGGGGCCACAGGCCCATTGGATACTACAGTCATGGACAAAGACGTTACGTCTGGCATACCAGAAAAGTTTGATGACCAGTTTTATGAGAAGGTACAGGATCTTGAATTGCCATACTTTGGACACGGCCCACGCAGCAGCACGATTGCTGGATACTATGACATCGTGATAGTTGTGGCACGATATGATGCCCTGGGAAACGACATTGCAGAAGAGCAAAAGAACTCGGTAGTGAAAAAACTGAAAAAAGTAGGGGCAGTTAACATACGCGCCGCAGAATCACTCATATACGTCACCGCATCTGTCCCGATCAAGCAGATACTTGACTTTTCACTTCACGACGAGGTATACGCCATCGGTGACGGCAGACAAGAAGTCTTCTCTACCATCGAAACTGCGCGCCAGACGATAAACGCCACGCCTGACGATATCATGAACAATATATCCAAAACTGTACCTGACGGTTCAGGTGTAAAGGTAGCAGTCCTAGAATTAGGAGGGATAGATAATCCCATGTTACAGAACCAGATACTAAAATCATTTGTATGTACAGTTTCCAGATGCGTTAATGTTGACATCCCTCCGTTCAGTGACCACGCATCCATTGTAGCAGCTACCATCGGGTTGAACCACACATCGAGTCCTGGGATCGCAAAGGGAGTTCAATTCCTCAGCATGACATTTGACAGCTCTATTGGAATGTACCATGCGCTTGATAAGGCGTTAGAAGAGGGAGCCCGGGTGGCCAATTTGAGCATCATTTTTGAATTATACTGCACTGACCACGTTAATACGTACAACCTGATCATGAACGATGTAGTTACCCGCGGACTTTTCGTGTCATCTTCGGTGGGAAACGACGGGAATATGGATACAAAGAGGTATCAGAGCATAAGAGCTCCTTCATGCGCGACTAACGTTGTATCCGTAGGGGGAATAAACGACCGACAGGCGGTAGTTAGCATGCTTCCTCACTCTGGCAAGGGTCCGTACCAAGCATATGATAGGGGACCAGTGTTAAAGCCAGAGATCGTGGCGCCTGCAGTCAATATCGCCCTCCCACCACTACTGAACCTTACGGTTAGTGGTACGAGCTTGTCGACGCCGATTGTCTCAGGTGCGGCTGCTATACTGATAGGCGAGGATCCCTCTGCGACACCTGTCATGGTAAAGGCAGGTCTACTGCTCGGAGCCAATTGGACCGGTCCTGTCCCTTGCACGTCCTTCCAATACGAACAGAATAACACCTCGGACGGATGTTCATACGCAAGGCAGCCAAACAACGCGACAGAGGCCAATACCTCCCTTGACATACTTAACAACGTGGGCTTTGGTATACTTGATGTGGGTAAATCTCTGGAATATACCCGTGGAGGAGATCACATCATCAGCGGTAATATGACAGAAAACGAGTCCCACTGGTACACATTCAGTATAGACGGCACAGAAGAGATCGCAAAGGCTATTCTGACATGGAACGTCGACTCTTACCCTCTTATCTATCAAATTAGAAACACTACACACATCACTAGCACCTCTCTGTTTTACCACAATCTTGACTTGGAGGTGCGTTGCACCGGCCAAGAGACGCTCAACGCCAGCTCGGCGATCCAGCCCAGCGAGTTTGCCGTGTTTGAGCCATTACATGCAGGACTGTGCAATGTTCTTGTACACGGAACCGATTTGAGTAGTAGTAATACAGTGCCGTATGTGCTTGCAAGTACACACCAGCTTACAAGGAACAACTCCGTCCCACCTACAATTGACTCTATAACTGGTGATACAACGATAAACGAAGGGCAGTCAGGTACATTCACTGGAGTGGCTAGTGATACTGACGGCAGTATAGCGTCATATCAATGGACAGTTAACAATACTTCTGTTGTTACTATTACATCTGGTAACACGACAACATTGCAGTACACTGCATTACAAGTGACTGCTGATACCCAAGTGACGTTTACCCTCACTGTAACTGACGATGACGGTGATAAGGCATCTGATACTGTAATCATCACTGTAAACAATGTTGACAATCTGACACCCTCAGCCAACGCAGGCCCTGATCAGACAGTAGCCCTTGGTGCCTCTGTGACCCTTGATGGTTCTGGCTCGACTGGTACGGATATCGAGTACTCGTGGACACAGACGGCAGGAAGCCCCACAGTGACACTTACTGGTGATAACACCGACTCGCCTACATTTACTGCCCCTAGCAGTGCAACTACTCTCAAGTTTACACTTACTGTAACTGATGCAGCATCACAAACTGCCACTGACACTGTTACAATTACAATTCCAGCGAACCCTCAGCCAACGCAGGCCCTGATCAGACAGTAGCCCTTGGTGCCTCTGTGACCACAGTACGGACGAGTACTCGTGGACACAGACGGCAGGAAGCCCCACAGTGGTGGTGATAACACCGACTCGCCTACATTTACTGCCCCTAGCAGTGCAACTACTCTCAAGTTTACACTTACTGTAACTGATGCAGCATCACAAACTGCCACTGACACTGTTACAATTACAATTCCAGCGACACCCTCAGCCAACGCAGGCCCTGATCAGACAGTAGCCCTTGGTGCCTCTGTGACCCTTGATGGTTCTGGCTCGACTGGTACGGATATCGAGTACTCGTGGACACAGACGGCAGGAAGCCCCACAGTAACAATTACTGGTGATAACACCGACTCGCCTACATTTACTGCCCCTAGCAGTGCAACTACTCTCAAGTTTACACTTACTGTAACTGATGCAGCATCACAAACTGCCACTGACACTGTTACAATTACAATTCCAGCGACAACGCAGGCCTGAACGCAGGCCCTCAGACAGTAGCCCTTGGTGCCTCTGTGACCCTTGATGGTTCTGGCTCGACTGGTACGGATATCGAGTACTCGTGGACACAGACGGCAGGAAGCCCCACAGTAACAATTACTGGTGATAACACCGACTCGCCTACATTTACTGCCCCTAGCAGTGCAGCTACTCTCAAGTTTACACTTACTGTAACTGATGCAGCATCACAAACTGCCACTGACACTGTTACAATTACAATTCCAGCGACACCCTCAGCCAACGCAGGCCCTGATCAGACAGTAGCCCTTGGTGCCTCTGTGACCCTTGATGGTTCTGGCTCGACTGGTACGGATATCGAGTACTCGTGGACACAGACGGCAGGAGACCCCACAGTGACACTTACTGGTGATAACACCGACTCGCCTACATTTACTGCCCCTAGCAGTGCAGCTACTCTCAAGTTTACACTTACTGTAACTGATGCAGCATCACAAACTGCCACTGACACTGTTACAATTACAATTCCAGCGACACCCTCAGCCAACGCAGGCCCTGATCAGACAGTAGCCCTTGGTGCCTCTGTGACCCTTGATGGTTCTGGCTCGACTGGTACGGATATCGAGTACTCGTGGACACAGACGGCAGGAAGCCCCACAGTAACAATTACTGGTGATAACACCGACTCGCCTACATTTACTGCCCCTAGCAGTGCAACTACTCTCAAGTTTACACTTACTGTAACTGATGCAGCATCACAAACTGCCACTGACACTGTTACAATTACAGTTACACCGTCTACGGTCAACCTCGTACCTGATGACACCACTGCACCAACACTATCATCAATTGAGCGGTCCAGTCCCGTTACAGAAAACACCGACAGCCAGACGCTGACCTACAAGGTGACCTTTAGCGAGGACGTCACCGGAGTGGACACGACTGACTTTACCCTGTCTTCTGATAGCACGGGCGGATCAAGCTCTGCCCAGTTCACACAGACACGTTCTCCTGCCATTGCCATAACTGCAGCTAACACCATAACAGATACCATTACAGTCCCAGACTCTGGTACTGTTACGTCAGTCTCGCTTGCAGTCGACGTCTCCCACACGTACATAGGCGACCTCAAGATAGATCTTATTGCACCTGATGGAACAATCAAGACCGTCCACAACCGCTCTGGAGGCAGCGCCGATGACATAGACCAGACATACACACCAGACTTTGCAGGCGTTCCAATTGCAGGTATCTGGACGCTACAGATAAACGACAACTATGCCACCGCAGACGACGGTACCCTGAACAGCTGGACGCTTACGATCAATCCTGATAGTAGCAGTAGTAGTAGTAGTGGTACATCAAACCCTGTAACATCGATCTCAGGTTCTGGCGACACGTATTACGTGACAGTCTCTGCTGTACAGGACGGCACATACAACCTTGATCTGATATCGTCAGGGCATGACATCGAAGACGAATCAAACAATCCACTAACAGACGTGACTCCAACTACAGGTACTGACGAGACGTATACCGTCAATACTGTACCTGCTGACACCACTGCACCAACACTATCATCAATTGAGCGGTACAATCCAGCTACAGAAAACACCGACAGCCAGACGCTGACCTACAAGGTGACCTTTAGCGAGGACGTCACCGGAGTGGACACGACTGACTTTACCCTGTCTTCTGATAGCACGGGCGGATCAAGCTCTGCCCAGTTCACACAGACACGTTCTCCTGCCATTGCCATAACTGCAGCCAACACCATAACAGATACCATTACAGTTACCGGCTCTGGTACTGTTACGTCAGTCTCTGTCGCCGTGGACGTCTCCCACACATACAAAGGCGACCTCAAGATAGATCTTATTGCACCTGATGGAACAATCAAGACCGTCCACAACCGCTCTGGAGGCAGCGCCGATGACATAGACCAGACATACACACCAGACTTTGCAGGCGTCTCCATTGCAGGCACCTGGACGCTACAGATAAACGACAACTATGCCACCGCAGACGACGGTACCCTGAACAGCTGGACGCTTACGATCAATCCTGATAGTAGCAGTAGTAGTAGTAGTGGTACATCAACCCCTGTAACATCGATCTCAGGTTCTGGCGATACGTACCAAGTGACGGTTTTGGCCACACAGGACGGCACATACAACCTTGATCTGATATCGTCAGGACACGACATCGAAGACGAATCAAACAATCCACTAACAGACGTGACTCCAACTACAGGTACTGACGAGACGTATACCGTCAATACCGTACCTGCTGACACCACTGCGCCAACACTATCATCAATTGAGTGGTTCAGTCCCGTTACAGAAAACACCAACAGCCAGACGTTAATCTACGAGGTGACATTCAGCGAGGATGTAACCGGAGTGGACACGACTGACTTTACCCTGTCTTCTGATAGCACGGGCGGATCAAGCTCTGCCCAGTTCACACAGACACGTTCTCCTGCCATTGCCATAACTGCAGCTAACACCATAACAGATACCATCACAGTTACCGGCTCTGGTACTGTTACGTCAGTCTCTGTCGCCGTGGACGTCTCCCACACATACAAAGGCGACCTCAAGATAGATCTTATTGCACCTGATGGAACAATCAAGACCGTCCACAACCGCTCTGGAGGCAGCGCCGATGACATAGACCAGACATACACACCAGACTTTGCAGGCGTCTCCATTGCAGGCACCTGGACGCTACAGATAAACGACAACTATGCCACCGCAGACGACGGTACCCTGAACAGCTGGACGCTTACGATCAATCCTGATAGTAGCAGTAGTAGTAGTAGTGGTACATCAACCCCTGTAACATCGATCTCAGGTTCTGGCGACACGTACCAAGTGACGGTTTTGGCCACACAGGACGGCACATACAACCTTGATCTGATATCGTCAGGGCACGACATCGAAGACGAATCAAACAATCCACTAACAGACGTGACTCCAACTACAGGTACTGACGAGACGTACCATCACAGTATACCGTCAATACCGTACCTGCTGACACCACTGCACCAACACTATCATCAATTGAGCGGTACAATCCAGCTACAGAAAACACCGACAGCCAGACGTTAATCTACGAGGTGACATTCAGCGAGGATGTAACCGGAGTGGACACGACTGACTTTACCCTGTCTTCTGATAGCACGGGCGGATCAAGCTCTGCCCAGTTCACACAGACACGTTCTCCTGCCATTGCCATAACTGCAGCCAACACCATAACAGATACCATTACAGTTACCGGCTCTGGTACTGTTACGTCAGTCTCTGTCGCAATAGATGTATCTCACACGTACATAGGCGACCTCAAGATAGATCTTATTGCACCTGATGGTACAACCAAGATCCTCCACAACCGCTCTGGAGGCAGCGCCGATGACATAGACCAGACATACACACCAGACTTTGCAGGCGTCTCCATTGCAGGCACCTGGACGCTACAGATAAACGACAACTATGCCACCGCAGACGACGGTACCCTGAACAGCTGGACGCTTACGATCAATCCTGATAGTAGCAGTAGTAGTAGTAGTGGTACATCAAACCCTGTAACATCGATCTCAGGTTCTGGCGACACGTACCAAGTAACGGTTTCGGCCACACAGGACGGCACATACAACCTTGATCTGATATCGTCAGGACACGACATCGAAGACGAATCAAACAATCCACTAACAGACGTGACTCCAACTACAGGTACTGACGAGACGTATACCGTCAATACTGTACCTGCTGACACCACTGCACCAACACTATCATCAATTGAGCGGTACAATCCAGCTACAGAAAACACCGACAGCCAGACGTTAATCTACGAGGTGACATTCAGCGAGGATGTAACCGGAGTGGACACGACTGACTTTACCCTGTCTTCTGATAGCACGGGCGGATCAAGCTCTGCCCAGTTCACACAGACACGTTCTCCTGCCATTGCCATAACTGCAGCCAACACCATAACAGATACCATTACAGTTACCGGCTCTGGTACTGTTACGTCAGTCTCTGTCGCAATAGATGTATCTCACACGTACATAGGCGACCTCAAGATAGATCTTATTGCACCTGATGGTACAACCAAGATCCTCCACAACCGCTCTGGAGGCAGCGCCGATGACATAGACCAGACATACACACCAGACTTTGCAGGCGTCTCCATTGCAGGCACCTGGACGCTACAGATAAACGACAACTATGCCACCGCAGACGACGGTACCCTGAACAGCTGGACGCTTACGATCAATCCTGGTAGCAGCAGTAGTGATACATCAACCCCTGTAACATCGATCTCAGGTTCTGGCGACACGTACCAAGTGACGGTTTTGGCCACACAGGACGGCACATACAACCTTGATCTGATATCGTCAGGACACGGCATCGAAGACGAATCAAACAATCCACTAACAGACGTGACTCCAACTACAGGTACTGACGAGACGTATACCGTCAATACCGTACCTGCTGACACCACTGCGCCAACACTATCATCAATTGAGTGGTTCAGTCCCGTTACAGAAAACACCAACAGCCAGACGTTAATCTACGAGGTGACATTCAGCGAGGATGTAACCGGAGTGGACACGACTGACTTTACCCTGTCTTCTGATAGCACGGGCGGATCAAGCTCTGCCCAGTTCACACAGACACGTTCTCCTGCCATTGCCATAACTGCAGCCAACACCATAACAGATACCATTACAGTTACCGGCTCTGGTACTGTTACGTCAGTCTCTGTCGCAATAGATGTATCTCACACGTACATAGGCGACCTCAAGATAGATCTTATTGCACCTGATGGTACAACCAAGATCCTCCACAACCGCTCTGGAGGCAGCGCCGATGACATAGACCAGACATACACACCAGACTTTGCAGGCGTCTCCATTGCAGGCACCTGGACGCTACAGATAAACGACAACTATGCCACCGCAGACGACGGTACCCTGAACAGCTGGACGCTTACGATCAATCCTGGTAGCAGCAGCAGTGATACATCAACCCCTGTAACATCGATCTCAGGTTCTGGCGACACGTACCAAGTGACGGTTTTGGCCACACAGGACGGCACATACAACCTTGATCTGATATCGTCAGGACACGGCATCGAAGACGAATCAAACAATCCACTAACAGACGTGACTCCAACTACAGGTACTGACGAGACGTATACCGTCAATACCGTACCTGATGACACCACTGCACCAACACTATCATCAATTGAGCGGTACAATCCAGCTACAGAAAACACCGACAGCCAGACGCTGACCTACAAGGTGACCTTTAGCGAGGACGTCACCGGAGTGGACACGACTGACTTTGCCATGTCTTCGGATAGTCCAACTGATGGTTATTCACAGACATTTATGTATACCAGTACGCCATCCCTTGATATCGTACCCCATGACACAGACAAGACAGACACCATTACAGTCTCTGCATCAGGCACTGTCTCTGATGTATCAGTTGTAGTAGACATCACCCATACATGGCGGGGCGATCTCTTGGTACAACTCGTCTCGCCTGACAACCAGATAGTAACACTGCACAACCGTGTCGGTGGCTCTGTAGACGACATCACAGAAACATACACACTTGAATACGACGATGACATCTCAATTAACGGCGACTGGCAATTGCGCATGAATGACAACTATTATCTGGACTCTGGCATCCTCAACTCTTGGACTCTTACACTTGGTGACGGCACTACTACCATCAATCCCATTTCATCTGTAACTGGGTCTGGCAGCCAATACTATGTAACAATCATGGCAATTACATCGGGAGTATACAATTTGGACATAGCACAAGATACCGACATTGTCAATTCTGCAAACATTCCTTTGACTAGTCTTGTTCCTGCTAATCAGGATCATTCCTATAATGTCACCATCACAGTTGATAATGTTAAACCAGTAATCACATTAACAGATTCTACTGTGGATACGACTCTTGGCACTCCATACGTTGATGCAGGCGCAACATGTATCGATAACACCGATGGCGATATCTCTCAATCTCACATTCAAGTTGATAATCCTGTCAACACCGACATAGCTGGAACATATACTATAACCTTTACATGTGACGACAGTGCCGGAAACCCCGCCGTACCGGTAACTAGAACAGTCAACGTCATAGATATACCACCAACTGTTACCTCTATTACTAGATCCAACCCAGCAGACGCCTCTACTAACGACCACACACTTGAATTTGCAGTACTATTCAGTGAGGCAGTAACAGGCGTCAGCACCGATGACTTTGAGTTATCCCCTGACAGTCCTGCGTATAATGCCACTCAGCCATTTACGTATACCAGTACGCCATCCCTTGATATCGTACCCCACGACACAGACAAGACAGACACCATCACAGTCTCTGCATCAGGCACTGTCTCTGATGTATCAGTTGTAGTAGACATCACCCATACATGGAGGGGCGATCTCTTGGTACAACTCGTCTCGCCTGACAACCAGATAGTAACACTGCACAACCGTGTCGGTGGCTCTGCAGACGACATCACAGAAACATACACGCTTGAATACGGTGATGACGTCTCAATTAACGGCGACTGGCAGTTGCGCATGAATGACAACTATTATCTGGACTCTGGAGTCCTCAACTCTTGGACTCTTACACTCGGTGACGGTGCTAGCTCTGGCCCCATCACATCAGTAACCGGGTCTGGCAGCCAATACCTAGTTACCGTTTCAGCACCAGATGCGGGCACATACAACTTGGATGTCTCCTCAGACAACAACATTGTGGACTCTGCCTCCAACCCGCTATCTGGCCTTGTTTCTACTACAGGAGATGATCAATCCTATACTGTTACTGCCACTACGCCATAATTCCATCCTGACATGCAATAACCTCGGTCTAGAGATTTTTTGTATTGTTCCATGTCATGTAGATCATCTCTTTTCGTCAGATCATACTCTTGTTTTTCACCTTATTTTGGATGCAAATTACTTTCAGGACAATACATTTCAGGACAATACAATCCTACTGATCTACTGAAAAGATAAATTAACCTTGAATCACCTTTGATGTGATGGGAATCTTTAATGTTCATGTTACCATTGAGAACAAACCTGGCATCAGTGACCCGGAAGGCGATACAATTCTCAACGACCTTGTCTTAAAGAAACAGCATACTGCAAACAATAATACAATATCTGAGATAAAGACTGCAAAGATGCTGAAATTTACGATGAATGAGGAAAATCAGACGACTGCAGCATCCAAAGTACGCTCAATATGCGATGACCTGAGACTGTACAATCCCATGGTAAGTAAGATCACAGTAGACGTCTTTGATGGGTCTTAAGAGACATTCAAAGCCCAGTCAAATACAGCTCTTGTGTTATCATATATTCCCTCTAGTCTGCCATTTTCCCATCCCTGTCGTCTAGGCTTCAATTAAATAACTCTATATCTGTATAGACATTGTGACAGTCGGATTAGTGGTCTTTCCAGGCAGTAACTGTGATCGCGACATGTATCACGTTCTAACTGATGTGTTTCACCTTGATACCAAGTACTGCTGGCATGAAAAAAAACTCCCTGACAACATTGATGCTGTAATCCTTCCTGGCGGCTTTTCTTATGGTGATAGACTCAGGGCCGGTATTATTGCTGCCCACAGTCCTGTGATACCTGATATACAAAAGATGGCAGACAGAGGAGTTCCTGTACTGGGTGTATGCAACGGTTTCCAAATATTGGTGGAATCTGGTCTGTTGCCAGGCGTCTTGCTCAAGAACGAGTCGTTAAATTTTATGTGTAAATGGACTAACCTAATAGTTGAAAACAACAAGACGTCATTTACCAACCAATTCAAACTACACACAAAAATCCCGATCCCTATCGCAAACGGAGAAGGAAGGTACTATGTGGATGAGCAGACGCTGCAAGAACTAGAAAAGAACAATCAGATAGTATTTCGATATGAAACTGCGACTAATGGTTCTATTGGCAGGATTGCAGGTATCTGCAACAGGGATCAAAATGTAGTGGGACTGATGCCGCATCCTGAGAGGGCGACAGAATCTGTTATCAACCCTGTTGACTCTGGACCATCATCACTCATCTTTGAGTCACTAATACAAAAAATGGGTGTGACGCATTGAACCTTACAGAACACGAGATATCTCAACTACACTCAAAGATTGATAGGGTGCCTACTGACACTGAACTTGATATTGTATCTGCTGAATGGTCAGAACACTGTTCATACAAATCATCAAAGAAGCATCTCAAAATTTTACCTATGAGCGGCCCCCTCGTAATTAATGAAAAGGGATATGACTCTGGTGTCTTGGACGCAGGTGACGGCTACGTCATCACAGCACACATAGAGAGTCACAACCACCCATCGGCTGTGGAGCCATACGGTGGTGCTGCAACAGGCGTAGGCGGTGTTATCCGAGACATCCTGTCTGCTGGCACAAGGCCTATTGCAATATTTGACGGCTTGCGATTTGGGGATATTACGCACGATTTACAGGCTCGATGGCTCTTTAAAAATGCCGTAACTGGAATTGCAGATTATGGAAATTGTTTGGGTATTCCGACTATTGGAGGAGAGGTAGAGTTTGACTCTTGTTATCAGAATTATGCCCTAGTTGATGTTGCAGCAATCGGGTTTGGAGAGAGGTCAAAACTAATCAAAAATCATGCAAATCCAAGTGATCTAGTGGTGCTGCTTGGAGGTCCTACGGGGCGTGACGGGATAGGTGGTTCCCAGTTCGCATCTGACTCTTTGGAGTCTCAAGACAGATCTGCAGTTCAGATACCTGATCCATTCATAGAGAAGCTGATAATAGAGGTTATTTTGGAGGCGCGAAATAAAAAGCTGATTCATGCCATGAAAGATTTAGGTGGTGGCGGACTATCATGTGCAATCTCTGAGACTTCTGATGCATTGGGAGTTGGAATGCAAATCGACTTGGATGATGTTCACACCAGAGAATCTGATATGACGCCTTCTGAGATCATGACCTCTGAGTCCCAAGAGAGAATGCTCATTGTTACTGATGAATTAAAACTGGGGGCACTGCAAGAGATATGCAAGAAATTTCGTGTAGAGTGTTCTGTGATTGGTACGGTGACTACTGATGGTATGATGAACATCAAAAAGGGTAAAGAGACGTTTGCCAACCTTCCTGTAGGTGTAGTGGCTAACGCAACCTTGCTTGACTTGCCCTCTAGAAAACCTGCATATATTGATACGATACAGCGCGAGGATGGGGACATTGCCCCGCCTGCCAATAATGACGATTATTCAGAAACATTGCTGACACTGCTACGATCACCTAACATTGCAAGTAAGATATGGGTTTACAGCCAGTACGATCACGAGGTTGGAATCAGGACCGTTCTAAAACCTGGCAGTGATGCATCTGTTTTAAGATTAGATAACGGACGATTCTTGTCTGCCAAGATTGATGGCTCTCCAAAACACTGTTACATTGATCCTCGGATGGGTGCAATCGGATGTTTTGAGGAGGCATGCAGAAACGTTGTGTGTACTGGTGCTACTCCGATAGGGATGCTTGATCATCTGCAGTTCGGCGATCCAAATGATCCTGAGATATTTTGGACGTTTTTGGAGACGGTTCAGGGACTTGCTGACTTTGCCAACTATCTCAAGGTTCCATGTATTGGAGGGAAGGTCAGTTTGTATAATGAGACTGCGTCAGGTCCAATAAAACCAACGCCCGTGATCGGGGTACTGGGACTAACTGAGAAAAAAAACAAGTTGTTTGTTCCTAAAAATCCTGCTGCAGGCGACTGTCTTGTAATTGTTGGTGATACTAGAGATGAACTTGGAGGATCAGAGTTCTTCGAGTACGTTCACAAGTTTGTAGGCGGCAGATGTCCTATAGTTAATTTTGCAGATTCAAAGAGAAATATGGACTGTATACTTGATATAATTAACAGGGTTCCAGTATCACTGGTTCATGACTGCTCCAAGGGTGGACTGGCAGTTGCAGTATCTGAGATATGTATGAACGGTCAGATAGGGTGCTGTGTGTCACTTGACTCGATTCCTGGTGATGTGCTAGATGTTGATAGGGTGTTATTCTCTGAGAGCCATTCTAGGTATCTTGTGGTATTAAACAAAGGTGATGTGGCACAAGTCCGGAGCATTCTTGAAAAGAATGACGTTCCATATGATGTCATCGGCAATTTTGGCGGTAATGCCATACAATTTGTTAAAGATGATGATGATAATGTGTCGTTGGTTAACCTGGATGTAATGACAACCCGACAGAGCTGGCTTGATGCTCTGTCTTCCTTGCTTGCGTCTTCTGATTCTGATTGAGCATTATGGACTATAGTTCGGTGATCACTTGGGATTATTTTGTAGTCAACTAGTATCAGTTGAAATTTTTGATATGCGATCAGACTCATTCTCAATCATTCCAATAACGTATTTCACACCCTTTTTATCAAGATATGATACAGCTGCCCCTCAGGTGCATCTGTTTACTTCCAACACATTTATGGAGCTACTGAGACAACTATTCAGCCAGTTATGATGTAATAAGACTTGACTAACGTTCGAGACATGAAAAACCTCAAAATTGATGTAGGGTTCGATGAATCCTTAGTTAAAAAAAGTTAATAGGTGGGTTAGTATATGATATGGTGTACGTTGAACGTTACACGTTCTGGGTCTAGGCAAAAATGGTGAAATCAGCCCAGAACATTTTTACTTAATATGAAAATATTAACAGTGCAAAGGTCGCCTAGTCTGGTATGGCGATTGCCTTAAGATCAATTGATTTCACCGTCACGTGGGTTCAAATCCCATTCTTTGCGCTTCTATAATACTAAGATTCAAAAGCAAAAATCATCATAAAGTCATATTTTTTTGGTTGATTACACAAACTGTATTGTTTTTAAGATGGTAAATACTACTACCTGTATGATATTCCGTGTTGTTATGGTAAAAGGATTAGCACAAATCATTGATGATGCAGTTCATACGTCTGGTTTTACGAGACCACAAGTAGTAGATCGTTATTTGAAAAAAGGAAATAAGTGTTATATGACAATATTGGCATAAATAACATAATGTCTAGAACGGATCTTACTAGTGCAACCATACAAATAATGAATACCATTGAAGATGGAGAATCCTACACCTTGAATCACCTATGCAAAGAGACAAAATTAAATTTCAGAACTGTGCAGAAGATACTCAACTTGATAGAGATATTTCAGGAACAATTAGAATCAACAAAGATCAACATAACTCGCTCAAATCATCTGATACATGTTCAAGCAAAAGCAAAAACTGGGATGACATCAATGCCTGCGAACATGCAAAAGATGTTGATTCGTACATCATACTATCCTGAACCTGACAGAGATGATGAGATGCTTGTGTACTTGTTACAAAAGAGTGCGACAAAAAAGACATCTGCAATTCAGATGGATTCTAGTATGATTCTCGATGAATTGGTCGCAGCAGAACATATAGTCAAAAAAGGGAAAAAATACTATTTGTCAGAGATGGGGACAACTATGGCAAAAGGTGCACTATCTCTCTATCCCGAATTGGTACAATGAGGTTCTGTTTTTGTAACCATATGTGCAAAGCAGACAAAGTAATTTAGATGGTACAAAGCATAAACCCGCAGATTCCAAGATACCTCGTGCAAAGAAGGTAAAAAAGGCGGGAAAAGCAAAGAAACAGATTACCGTCAAAAAGAGTACCGTTGTGAAACAGAGATCTGGTGTGCAGGTGATGGCTACAACAAAATCCTCCACTGCAAGGATCAAAAAAACCAAGGAAGAACAAAAAGTGTTCTTTGGGTTGGATCTGCACAAAAAATTCCTTCAGGCTGCGGCAGTAGATCAAGAAGGAAATCTTTTGATGAACAAGAGAGTTGAAAACGACTTTGGGATAATTGAACACGAATTTTCAGTGTTTCTCAAAAATGCCAAATATGTGTTGGAATCGTCATCCGTGTGGTATGGCGTATACCAAAAACTCGTGAGGGGCCTGGATCTTGACGTGGTCATGTCAAACCCCTATCTTACACGCCTCATAGCAAAATCCAAAAAGAAGACAGAACGGTTTGATGCGCATGCACTGGCAGACCTGCTCAGGGGAGATTACATCCATGCATCATATGTCTCGCCACCAAAAACCGTCGAGGAAAAACGGTCCATACACTTTCGTACAAGAATGGTGAGAACAGAACCCAGATAAAGAACATGATCATGGCATACTGCTCCAAGAGTCAATCAAGATTCCGGGAACCACGTTTACACCTGCATTTAACAGGGAGTTGCAGACTGAAGAATTGGAAGATAGAGGAGTATTTGAAATGCATAGACTCCCTTGATGAGCGCATAAGCATGGCCAATCTCAAGATAAACGACATGGTCAAAGACAGCGAATATGCACAAATTCTCATGTCAATATCTGGAGTAGGAAAGTTTACAGCACTTGCCATCGCATCAGAGATAGATGACATAAGCAGATTCTCAAACCCTGACAAACTAGTTGCATACATCGGACTGGCCCCGTCAGTGAGAAACTCTGCAGGAATAATACACCTTGGAAAGATAACCAATGCAGGCAACAAGACGGTGCGATGGGTTCTCCCAGAAGCCGCACTTACACATGGGATACATGCAAAAGAGACAACTGTCCTGACAGAGTTTTACAAACGTGTTGCAAGAAAGCGAGGAACATCCAAGACCATAGTTGCAACGGCTGCCAAGATGTTGCGTATTATATTTTGGATGTTAAAAAAACGAATTACCTTTGCAGAATGTCAAAGACAACGCACAGAATCACGTAGAAATGCAGAGGCAAAGCACTTGAAGAATGTAAAGGATGGGAAAAGTGTAAAGGATGGAAGAAAACTCGCAAAAAAATGAAGTGCATATGACTGAATGTCAGGAAATCATGGTTAGGGACTTGCGCGATAAAAGGAGCGAGTTTTCATGCTCGGAACCTAACTGCTATTAACCCTAATGAATGGATGAAGAATGGTACTGAGTGATAGAGCTCGTATAGATATGTGTCCAATCACCTTCTTGGCGAAACACTATTCCTAGCTGATGCTGTATTCCAACGCACTAAAATCCAGAAAATCTTTAAAAAGAGCGCACATAGATAACCTTTTATGATCAATATAGATGGTTCCGTACACTGGTCTGATACAAATTATCTGTGTTTAGAATGTTTATCTCTTGAGGGTTTTTTTAGATTCTGAGTGTTGATCTCCTACAACCACTGCTAGATTATCAAGTTTGGATTGTTTTGTTTTTTCGTTGGATTGATTATCATCTGTCATACAGCTAACTCAAAACAGATCTGAATCACAACTTTGGTCTCAGAGATGTTACAGAATCAAATTCAATCTAGGTCTCTATAACTTTACAGAACCATTTTTAGATATAAATTTATAGCATGTTTTATGAACAAAACCAACATGTGCAGTTCAATTAAATGTAATAAAGTAAGCTTGATGCCATGGTCTGCATCCTTTGGCAGGCTACAGGTTCTCTCAGATTGTCTGGGAAGAAGGGAGGCTGTCAGGTCCTGACAGTAGTGGCGCTGGCAGCTATGGCACGTGCAGTGACTGCCGGATTACTGGTTGTATATCATGGGGAATGGACAGATGTCTTTTGATGTGTTTTTGTTATGTGGATTAAAAAAAGGGGACGTGTTCACGTAGTTTGAGAAAATCATCTGATTTAGGCACAAGTTTGACATATCCTGAGAACATTAATTATTTTTCTACGTACGACGTGAACACGTACAAAAAAAGTACAATTCCATCTATTGTAGAGAGTAAAAAACAGCAGGTCAGAATGATGCCGCCTGCTCTGCCAATATTATCACAGCATTCATCAATAAACTGGGGGGGGGGTGGCTCCGTAATAACTCTTGGCCGTAGGATGGGTTCTGGGAACAGGCTCATACTCCTGATTGCTGGAATCATACTCCTGGGGGGAATCTGGGGCTCCATCTCTTTAGAAGACCATGCCTGGACAGCAGTGTTCCCTCCTGATTTTCTTGAATATGCATGGGCACAGGTGACCGGCGTCATGAGCCCGTTTGAGGCAGGCAGAATCGGTGATAGGGGCGGAGTCAGTCTTGAGGAGGCCCGTGACGTAGCCATCTTTGAGTCAGGCGGCACCACCTATGCTGCCGTCACATCATACAAGGCCGGAGCCCGCCCCAATACGGATTACTTCGGAGACAATAGCCGCATAGGCGGCGGTGTCCAGATACTCAAACTCACAGACTCAAACGGCGTGATCCGGAACAACCCGCAAGCTGTAAGCCAGATACGCGATGCCGATGGACGTGATCTTAACGGCGCCACCGGAATCATCACATTCGAGTCCGGCGGCACCACCTATGCTGCAGTCGCCTCGTACAGAGACGACGGCCTCCAGATAATCGACCTCTCAGACCCGGAAAACCCGAATGCCGCAGGCCACCTCAGAGATCCCGGCGGACAAAGTTTTAACGAAGCCTGGGACGTTGCCGTCTTCGGGACGGCCAACACATACGCGGCCCTCACAGGAAAAGGAAGCAATAACGTCCAGATAATCGACTTCTCAGACTTGTCAAGTCTGCAAAACGTAGGCGGGATCGGCAGATACGATGCCCTGATCCGAAACCCCCGCGGCATCGACACCTTCGAGGCCGGCGGAATAACATATGCCGCCGTCACATCATCCAGATCTTCCTCCCTCTCCGGCGTCCAGATACTCGATTTGTCAGACCCGACAAGCCCGTCAGATGCGGGCAGGATCACCAACACAGGTTCCCTTGAGCTTCACGGCGCCTGGGATATCGCCATCTTCGAGGCAACCAGCGGTGTCAATACCCTAACATATGCTGCCGTCGCCTCACACAATGACAACGGTGTCCAGATACTCCAACTCACAGGCTCAAACGGCATGATCCTGGCAAACCCAGCACCCGCAGGCAAGATCACTGACGGCGGCAACCGCGAGCTTAACGGCGCACAATCCATCGCCATCTTCGAGGCCGGCGGAACAACATATGCTGCCGTCGCCTCACGTGATGACAACGGTGTCCAGCTACTCCAACTCACAGGCTCAAACGGCATGATCCTAGACAACCCCGCACCCGCAGGCAAGATCTCCAACAACGGCTCCCGTGAGCTTCACGGTGCCCGTGGCATCGCCATCTTCGAGGCAACCAGCGGTGGCAACACCTTTGCATATGCTGCCGTCGCCTCAGACAATGACAACGGCGTCCAGATACTCCGTCTGAATACCCCACCGTCTGTCAATGCCGCCGCACTGGGCACAATAGAGACCGCAGGCAGCATAGCCGACAACGGCTCCCGCGTGCTTAAAGGCGCCAGCGGCATCGCCACCTTCAAGTCAGACGGCGTCAACTATGCAGCTGTTGCCGCAGACAGAGACAACGGCATCCAGATAGTCAGCTTTGCAGACCTGGCAGGCCCGTATGCCGCAGGCAAGATCAACGACGACGACGAGCTCCTGCTTGACGACGCCCGCGGCATCGCCACCTTCGAGTCAACTAGTGGCACCACCACCACCACCACCACCACCACCACCTATGCAGCTGTTGCATCATACGGGAACGACGGCGTCCAGATAATCAGCCTTGCAGACCCTGCAAACCCCATACCGGCAGGCAAACTAGCCAATACCGGTTCCCTTGAGCTTAACGGCGCCCACGACATCGCCATCTTCGAGGCGACTAGTGGCAATACCACCACCGCCTATGCCGCAGTGGCAGCGTACGATGACGCAGGCGTCCAAATAATTAATTTATCAAACCCGTCAAACCCCACACCTGCAGGCAAGATCGCCGATGCCGGCAACCGTGCACTTAGTGGCCCCAGTGCCATCGCCACCTTCGAGTCGGGTGGCACCACCTATGCTGCAGTAGCCTCGCAAATTGAAAACGGCATCCAGATGCTCCGACTAACAGACTCAAACGGCATGATCCAGGCCAACCCGTCATCCATAGGCAAGATCACCGACAACGACTCCCGTGTGCTTACTGTCCCGCAACACATCGCCATCTTCGAGTCAGGCGGAACGACTTATGCTGCCGTTACATCATCTGTCGAGGACGGCGTCCAGATAATCAGCCTGGCAAACCCTGCCAGCCCTGTTGCTGTTGCCAGCGTGACTGACAGCACCGACACAAACCTCACAGACTATGAAGAACTTGAAGGTGCTACCGGCATTACCATCTTCGTCTCAGGCGGCCGCACCTATGCTGCAGTCGCATCAGACGTTGACAAAGGCGTCCAGATAATTGATTTGTCAAACCCGGCAAGCCCTAAAGCCGTGGGCCAAATCACCGATGACGACTCCACTCTGCTTCAAAGTGCCACGGGGATCGCCACATTCGAGCGTGGAGGTACCATCCATGTCGCAGTAACCTCGAACAACGAGCATGGCGTCCAGATACTCGTCCCTCACCCGTCGCCATTCCATGAGGGCGACACGGTGATACTCTCGGGGGGTGCCTTTGACCCTGATGGCCACACGCTGACCTACGCGTGGCAGCGCAACTCGGGTCCGCAAGTCAGCATTGCCGACAACAGTGCACTCTCCACCACCTTTACTGCCCCCCAGGTTCCCGGTGACCGCACCATCACTTTCACCCTCACCGTCTCTGATGCCGATTCCACTTCTGAATCTGTTGCTGTCCGTATACGCGACACCATCTCCCCTCCCAACAACACGCCGACAGTAGAGGCCGGCCCCGACCAGACAGTCGACGAGGGGGACACAGTCACCCTGTCCGGTACTGCCTCTGACCCCGAGGGAAACACCCTTGTTTACAGGTGGACGCACGACTCGGACCTGCCAATCGGCCTTGCCGACTCTAGGATCCCCACGACCACGTTTACCGCCCCCGAAGTTGCCTTTGATACCACCGTTACCTTTACCCTTGAGGCCTCTGATGGCACCGAGTCAGCCTCTGACGACATCACTGTTATCATAACCCACGTGAACAAGCCGCCTACTGCAGAGGCCGGCCCCTCCTATACAGTCGACGCAGGCGACACAGTCACCCTGTCCGGTACTGCCTCTGACCCTGACAGCACACAGCTGACCTACAGCTGGACGCACGACTCGGATCTGCCAATCTACTCTGCAAGCCCGGAAAACCCGGAAGCCGTAGGCAGCATCGTGGACACCGAAGGCTCTGGTGAGATTTTCCTTCATGGCGCCCGCGGCATAGCCACCTTTGAGTCAGGTGGTACCACCTATGCAGCTGTTGCATCATCCGCTGACGGAGGCGTCCAGATAATCGATCTGTCAGATCCGGAAAACCCGGAAGCTGCAGGCAGCAGCAGCACTGACCTTTCCTTTGTCTGGGACGTAGCCACCTTTGAGTCAGGCGGAACGACCTATGTTGCAGCCACCGCGACAGGTGACAGCAACGTCAATATAATCGATTTGTCAGACCCGGCAGCCCCGTCTAGTGTAGGAATCCGAAGCGACACCACCACCAATCTGCTTAGTGATCCACGCAGCATCGCCACCTTTGAGTCAGGCAGCACCACCTATGCTGCCGTCACCTCAACCGTTGAAGACGGCGTCCAGATAATCGATTTGTCAGACCCGGCAGCCCCGTCTGATGCAGGCAAACTCGCCGACACCACAGGCACCAATGGGCTTTTGCTTGACGGCGCCTGGGACATCGCCACCTTTGTCTCAAACCATGCCACCTATGCTGCCGTAACCTCTTCTGTCGATGCCGGCGTCCAGATAATCGATTTGTCAGACCCGGCAGCCCCGTCTGATGCAGGCAAACTCGTCAACACCAATCAGCTCCTGCTTAATGCAAGCAGCTACATCACCACCTTTGTCTCAAACCACATCACATATGCCGCAGTAACCTCGAATGGCGTCCAGATACTCCAACTCACAGACCCAGACGGCGCAATCCTGGCAAACCCCGCACCCGCAGGCCAAATCGCCGACGGTGGCTCCCTTCTACTTGGTGGCGCCGGTGACATCACCGTCTTCTTCTCAAACCACACCGCCTATGCCGCCGTCGCCTCTTTCAACGACGACGGCGTCCAGATAATCGACCTGTCAGACCCTACAGACCCGCAGGCCGTTGCCAACGCGACTGACAGCACTGTCTCAAACCCTACGGACTATGACAGGCTCAACGGCGCCCACGGCATTACCACCTTCGAGTCAGGCGGCACCACATATGCTGCCGTCACCGGAAATCTAGACAACGGCGTCCAGATAATTCGACTTGCCGAAAGCGACGCACTCTCCACCACCTTTACTGCCCCCGAAGTCGTGTCCCACACCTCTGTCACCTTTACGCTTACCGTCTCTGACGGCACCGATTCTGTATCTGATGACACTGTTGTCACCATCTACTCCACAGTCAGCCTGGCCAGTCCGGAACCCGAAGGTCAAATCGCCAATGACGACGATGTTTTACTTGATGGCCCATGGGATGTTGCTACCTTTGAGTTAACTGACGGCACCACCACCAACACCTACGCGGCTGTCACGTCAACTAATAACCACGGCGTCCAGATACTCCGACTCACAGATACGGACGGCGCGATCCTTGCCATCCCGTCAGCCGTAGGCAGTATCGCAGACGACACTGACCGCGTGCTTCACGCCCCCCGCAACATCGCCACCTTCGAGTCAACTAGCGGTGGTATCGCCACCACCTACGCTGCCGTCGTATCAGCCGGCGAACACGGCGTCCAGATAATCGACCTGTCAGACCCGACAGACCCACAGGCAGTTGCCAGCGTGACTGAAAGTACCACCTCAAACCCTACGGACTATGACACGCTTAACGGCGCCCAAGCCATTACCATCTTCGAATCAGGCGGTACCACCTACGCTGCTGTCACATCATCCCGCGGCATCCAGATAATTAATTTGTCAGACCCTACCATGCCATCAGCCGCAGGCAGCCTCAGAGCAAGCAACAACGTTATACTTTCTGACGTCCAAGGCATCGTTACCTTTGAGTCAACTAGTGGTGGCATTACAACCCTCTACGCGGCAGCCACCTCGCTTACCGGTCACGGCGTCCAGATAATCGACCTGTCAGACCCGACAGACCCACAGGCAGTTGCCAACGCGATTGACAGTACCGTCTCAAACCCTACCGACTATAGCGAGCTTGAGGGCGCCCGCGGCATAGCAACCTTCATCTCAGATGGTACCACCTATGCCGCAGTCGCAGCATTTGATGACGACGGCATCCAGATAATCGATTTGTCAGATCCGACAGACCCGCAAGCCACAGGCATACTCGAGAACACTAGTAACCTTGAGCTTGACGGCGCATGGAATATCGCCACCTTCGAGTCAGCCGGCACCGCATACGCTGCCGTCACCGGATTCTGGGACGACGGCGTCCAGATACTCCGCCTCTCAGACCCTGAAAACCCGGAATTCCTGGGTAAAATCGAGAACAGTGACTCCCTTCTACTTCAAGGTGTCATCGGCATCGACATCTTTGAGTTAGGCGACACCACATACGCTGCAGTCGTATCACACTTAGGCCACGGCGTCCAAATAATCAGCCTCGGACAGGCAATACCAAAGGCAGAAGTCCAGGGCAAGGTATCCAGAACCGGCAGCGCGTACAACGGTGAGTGCGGGGTGACAGTCATCGGCGCGGACCTGTCTGCCGAGTGGGCCGCACGTATCACCATGACTGACTCGGAAGGTGCAACGATCCTAGATGGCAGTGGCACTCTCCAGGCAGGCAGTGCCACAGAACAAATCACTCTTACTGACGGCGTACTGATGATCAGTGGCCTGGAATCAGACGACAGCGTCACTGCACATTTGAGCGCCACAAATATAGACCGGACCAAAAGCCACACCTGCGACATCTCGCTGATCTCGGCGATCATCTTTTCGTTTACGTCACATGTCCCGGCAATAACATATGATGTCAGCTATGCCTCGCCCACGTTTGAGACTATTGCAGGCGATACTGGCATCAGCTATGGGATCTCGTCATTTAAGGAGACGACTGTAGGGTTACCTCCCATAGTCACAGGCGATACTGGCATCAGCTATGAGATCTCGTGCTTGGCAAGGGTGGACGGCATAGGGCCCTCTGCTGCAAGGGCCGAAGGAATAACGCCCCCCGTGGCGTGGTTCATGGACATAATCCTCACAGATGGAGACGAACAGACCGTCCAGATTCTGTCCGGTGTGGGGTCGCCAGCTCCATTATCCTTTGACAAATGGCACTCTAGGAATGTGGATGGGGAGGGGGACATCCTTGCTGGCAGAAACTCCATATACCATGGCAGTGCCGGCTCGCCGCAGGGCCAAGAGCACGGGGAGTTCCTTGTGGCACAGATGATCCGCTACGACGCAGATCCAGACGAGCAGTACGCGTGCTCTTATGATATGAGTGTGGATAACAAACACAGGGCACCTGACAACTCGGTCATCCTGGACAGCATGGTAAGGGCGTCAGGAGGCGTCCCGGACACCTCGTAGGGAGTGTGTATGGAATGGACTATACGTGGCTTTTGATTGCAGCAGTCGTTGTAGCATCGCCTACAGTGGCATCTGAGACAGGCGCGCTCTCCGGGCTTCTGGCAGCACAGTCAGGAGGCTGGATCGACGCTCTTCCCGGGGACGGCGAGGCTGCCGTTCTTGATGCGTGGATCCAGCCTAACGATGCCGCATTTGCGGGGCTGTTGCCAGGATACGCATTTGCGCAATCCGTGGAGCTAAACCTGACCGCTGCCGGCAGCATCGCAGGCACTCTCGAACTGGATGGCGCACAGGGCATCGCAGTATTCGAGTCAGGCGGCCGTACCTATGCAGCAGTCGCCGCATACACCGACAACGGCGTCCAGATACTTGATATAACCAATCCGTCTGACATTACAGCAACAGACAACATTGGCGACACCAGAACCCTCAAACTGTCCGGCGCGTCAGGCATCGCAGTATTCGAGTCAGGCGGCCGCACCTACGCAGCAGTAGCCGCATACACCGATAACGGCGTCCAGATACTTGATATAACCAACCCGTATTCCATCGCAACAGCTGGCAGCATTGGCGACACCGGCACCCTCAAACTGTCCGGCGCGTCAGGCATCGCAGTATTCGAGTCAGGCGGCCGCACATACGCAGCAGTAGCCGCATACACCGATAACGGCGTCCAGATACTTGATATAACCAACCCGTATTCCATTACCACAACAGACAGCATCGGCGACACCGGCGCCCTCGAACTGTCTGGCGCACGCGACATCACCACGTTCACATCAGGCGACAACACCTACGCAGCAGTCGCTGCATTCAAAGATGACGGCGTCCAGATACTTGATATAACCAACCCGTATTCCATCACTGCAACAGACAGCATCTACGACACAGAAACCCTCAATCTGGATGGCGCAACTGGCATCACCACGTTTGAGTCAGGCGACAACACCTACGCAGCAGTTGCTGCAGGCATCGATGACGGCGTCCAAATACTTGATATAACCAACCCGTATTCCATCACTGCAACAGACAGCATCTACGACACAGAAACCCTCAATCTGGATGGCGCAGATGACATCGCCGTATTCAAGTCAGGCGACAACACCTACGCAGCAGTCACTGCATACAACGACGACGGCGTCCAGATACTTGATATAACTGACCCGTCTGCCATCACCGCTACGAGTAGCATCGACAACATCTCCCTTGAGCTGGACGGCACATGGGCCATTACCACGTTCACGTCAGACGGTAACACCTACGCAGCAATAACTGCATTCGAAGATGACGGCGTCCAGATACTTGATGTAACTGACCCGTATGACATTACCGCCGCAGATGGCATCGACGACACAGAAACCATTGGGCTTGACGGCGCACGCGGCATCGCCACGTTCACATCAGGCGACAGCACCTACGCCGCAGTCGCCGCATTCCGTGGCAGCGTCCAGATACTTGATATAACTGACCCGTATTCCATCACCGCAACAGACAGCATCTACAACACCGAAACCATCAAACTAGACGGCGCAGATGGCATCGCCGTATTCAAGTCAGGCGACAACACCTACGCCGCAGTCGCCGCATTCAGTGGCAGCGTCCAGATACTTGATATAACTGACCCGTATTCCATCACCGCAGCTGACAGCATCACCAACGCCGTCGTTCTCTTGGACGGCGCACGCGGCATCACCACGTTCACATCAGGCGATATCACCTACGCCGCAGTAGCCTCAATCATCGACGACGGCGTCCAGATACTTGATATAACTGACCCGTATGACATCACTGCTGCGGGCCGCATCGACGGTACCGAAACCCTCGAACTGGACGGTGCATTGGGCATCACCACGTTCACATCAGGCGACAACACCTACGCTGCAGTTACCGCAGCCAACGACGACGGCGTCCAGATACTTGATGTAACCGACCCGTCTGACATCACCGCTACGAGTAGCATCGACGGCACCGAAACCCTCGAACTGGACGGCGCACAGGACATTACCGTATTCAAGTCAGGCGACAACACCTACGCTGCAGTTACCGCAGCCAACGACGACGGCGTCCAGATACTTGATATAACCGACCCGTACGACATCACCGCAGCTGGCAGCATTACAGATGATCTCACCCTTGAGCTTGACGGCGCACGCGGCATTACCGTATTCGAGTCAGGTGACCGTACCTACGCCGCAGTAGCCGCATACGGCAACAGCGGCGTCCAGATACTTGATATAACCAACCCGTATGACATTACCGCAGCTGGCAGCATTACAGATGACGCCACCCTCGAACTGGACGGTGCATTGGGCATCGCCACGTTCACATCAGGCGACGACACCTACGCGGCAGTCACCGCATATCTCGATAGCGGCGTCCAGATCCTGCGCCTTACAGGCGACGGCCAAGAGTTGGCCGGGAGCAACACGAGTCCCGCAGCTGAACCTAACGAACTTGCCCAACAGCCCCCGACTGTCACGTCAATAGAACGATACAGCCCCGCCGTAGAAAACACGGACAGCCAGACGCTAGTCTACGAGGTGACATTCAGCGAGAACGTCACCGGAGTGGATACGACTGACTTTGCCCTGTCTTCTGATAGCACGGGCGGAGTCAGTTCCGGTCAGTTCACACAGACACGTTCTCCTACCATTGCCATAACTGCAGCTAACACCATAACAGATACCATCACAGTCCCAGATTCTGGCACTGTTACGTCAGTCTCTGTCGCAATAGATGTATCCCACACATACAAAGGCGACCTCAAGATAGATCTTATCGCCCCTGATGATACCATCAAGACCGTCCACAACCGCTCTGGAGGCAGCGCCGATGACATAGACCAGACATACACACCAAACTTTGCAGGCGTTCCCATTGCTGGTACCTGGACTTTGAGGATAAACGACAACTATGCAGCTGCAGACGACGGTACCCTGAACAGCTGGACGCTTACGATCAATTCTGGTAGCAGCAGTAGTGATACGTCAAACCCCGTAACATCAGTCTCAGGTTCTGGTGACACGTACCAAGTGACAGTCTCTGCCACACAGGACGGCACATACAACCTTGATCTGGTATCGTCAGGGCACGACATCGAAGACGATTCAAACAATCCACTAACAGACGTGACTCCAACTACAGGTACTGACGAGACGTATACCGTCAATACTGCACCTGCTGACACCACTGAACCTTCTGACACCACTGAACCTTCTGACACCACTGAACCTTCTGACACCACTGCACCAACATTATCATCAATTGAGCGGTCCAGTCCAGCTACACAAAACACAGACAGCCAGACGCTAATCTACGAGGTGACCTTTAGCGAGAACGTCATCGGAGTGGATACGACTGACTTTGCCCTGTCTTCTGATAGCACGGGCGGATCAAGCTCTACCCAGTTCACACAGACACGTTCTCCTGCCATTGCCATAACTGCAGCTAACACCATAACAGATACCATTACAGTCCCAGACTCTGGCACTGTTACGTCAGTCTCAGTTACCATAGATGTCTCCCACACGTACATAGGCGACCTCAAGATAGATCTTATTGCACCTGATGGTACAATCAAGACCGTCCACAACCGCTCTGGAGGCAGCGCAGATGACATAGACCAGACATACACACCAGACTTTGCCGGTGTTTCAATTGCAGGTACCTGGACTTTGAGGATAAACGACAACTATGCAGCTGCAGACGACGGTACCCTGAACAGCTGGACGCTTACGATCAATTCTGGTAGTAGCAGTAGTAGTAGTAGTAGTAGTAGTAGTGGTACATCAACCCCTGTAACATCGATCTCAGGTTCTGGCGACACGTACCAAGTGACGGTTTTGGCCACACAGGACGGCACATACAACCTTGATCTGATATCGTCAGGGCACGACATCGAAGACGAATCAAACAATCCACTAACAGACGTGACTCCAACTACAGGTACTGACGAGACGTATACCGTCAATACCGTACCTGCTGACACCACTGCACCAACACTATCATCAATTGAGCGGTCCAGTCCCGTTACAGAAAACACCGACAGCCAGACGTTAATCTACGAGGTGACATTCAGCGAGGATGTAACCGGAGTGGACACGACTGACTTTACCCTGTCTTCTGATAGCACGGGCGGATCAAGCTCTGCCCAGTTCACACAGACACGTTCTCCTGCCATTGCCATAACTGCAGCTAACACCATAACAGATACCATCACAGTTACCGGCTCTGGTACTGTTACGTCAGTCTCTGTCGCAATAGATGTATCTCACACGTACATAGGCGACCTCAAGATAGATCTTATTGCACCTGATGGTACAACCAAGATCCTCCACAACCGCTCTGGAGGCAGCGCCGATGACATAGACCAGACATACACACCAGACTTTGCAGGCGTCTCCATTGCAGGCACCTGGACGCTACAGATAAACGACAACTATGCCACCGCAGACGACGGTACCCTGAACAGCTGGACGCTTACGATCAATCCTGATAGTAGCAGTAGTAGTAGTGGTACATCAAACCCTGTAACATCGATCTCAGGTTCTGGCGACACGTACCAAGTAACGGTTTCGGCCACACAGGACGGCACATACAACCTTGATCTGATATCGTCAGGACACGACATCGAAGACGAATCAAACAATCCACTAACAGACGTGACTCCAACTACAGGTACTGACGAGACGTATACCGTCAATACTGTACCTGCTGACACCACTGAACCTTCTGACACCACTGAACCTTCTGACACCACTGAACCTGCTGACACCACTGCACCAACATTATCATCAATTGAGCGGTCCAGTCCAGCTACACAAAACACAGACAGCCAGACGCTAGTCTACGAGGTGACCTTTAGCGAGAACGTCATCGGAGTGGATACGACTGACTTTGCCCTGTCTTCTGATAGCACGGGCGGAACCGGTTCTGGCGCAGATTCCGGCCAGTTCACACAGACACGTTCTCCTGCCATTGCCATAACTGCAGCTAACACCATAACAGATACCATCACAGTCCCAGATTCTGGCACTGTTACGTCAGTCTCTGTCGCAATAGATGTATCCCACACATACAAAGGCGACCTCAAGATAGATCTTATCGCCCCTGATGATACCATCAAGACCGTCCACAACCGTTCTGGAGGCAGCGCCGATGACATAGACCAGACATACACACCAGACTTTGCCGGTGTTTCAATTGCAGGCATCTGGACTTTGAGGATAAACGACAACTATGCAGCTGCAGACGACGGTACCCTGAACAGCTGGACGCTTACGATCAATTCTGGTAGCAGCAGTAGTGATACGTCAAACCCCGTAACATCAGTCTCAGGTTCTGGTGACACGTACCAAGTGACAGTCTCTGCCACACAGGACGGCACATACAACCTTGATCTGGTATCGTCAGGGCACGACATCGAAGACGAATCAAACAATCCACTAACAAACGTGACTCCAACTACAGGTACTGACGAGACGTATACCGTCAATACTGCACCTGCTGACACCACTGAACCTTCTGACACCACTGAACCTTCTGACACCACTGAACCTTCTGACTGACCTGCTGACACCACTGCACCAACATTATCATCAATTGAGCGGTCCAGTCCAGCTACACAAAACACAGACAGCCAGACGCTAGTCTACGAGGTGACCTTTAGCGAGAACGTCATCGGAGTGGATACGACTGACTTTGCCCTGTCTTCTGATAGCACGGGCGGAACCGGTTCTGGCGCAGATTCCGGCCAGTTCACACAGACACGTTCTCCTGCCATTGCCATAACTGCAGCTAACACCATAACAGATACCATTACAGTTTCAGGCTCTGATACTGTTACGTCAGTCTCTGTCGCAATAGATGTATCCCACACATACAAAGGCGACCTCAAGATAGATCTTATCGCCCCTGATGATACCATCAAGACCGTCCACAACCGTTCTGGAGGCAGCGCCGATGACATAGACCAGACATACACACCAGACTTTGCCGGTGTTTCAATTGCAGGCATCTGGACTTTGAGGATAAACGACAACTATGCAGCTGCAGACGACGGTACCCTGAACAGCTGGACGCTTACGATCAATTCTGGTAGCAGCAGTAGTGATACGTCAAACCCCGTAACATCAGTCTCAGGTTCTGGTGACACGTACCAAGTGACAGTCTCTGCCACACAGGACGGCACATACAACCTTGATCTGGTATCGTCAGGGCACGACATCGAAGACGAATCAAACAATCCACTAACAAACGTGACTCCAACTACAGGTACTGACGAGACGTATACCGTCAATACTGCACCTGCTGACACCACTGAACCTTCTGACACCACTGCACCAACATTATCATCAATTGAGCGGTCCAGTCCAGCTACACAAAACACAGACAGCCAGACGCTAGTCTACGAGGTGACCTTTAGCGAGAACGTCATCGGAGTGGATACGACTGACTTTGCCCTGTCTTCTGATAGCACGGGCGGAACCGGTTCTGGCGCAGATTCCGGCCAGTTCACACAGACACGTTCTCCTGCCATTGCCATAACTGCAGCTAACACCATAACAGATACCATTACAGTTTCAGGCTCTGGTACTGTTACGTCAGTCTCTGTCACCGTGGACGTCTCCCACACGTACATAGGAGACCTCAAGATAGATCTTGTTGCACCTGATGGTACAACCAAGACCGTCCACAACCGCTCTGGAGGCAGCGCCGATGACATAGACCAGACATACACACCAGACTTTGCCGGTGTTTCAATTGCAGGTACCTGGACTTTGAGGATAAACGACAACTATGCAACTGCCGACGACGGCACCCTGAACAGCTGGACGCTTACGATCAATTCTGGTAGCAGCAGTAGTGATACGTCAAACCCCGTAACATCAGTCTCAGGTTCTGGTGACACGTACCAAGTGACAGTCTCTGCTGTACAGGACGGCACATACAACCTTGATCTGGTATCGTCAGGGCACGACATCGAAGACGAATCAAACAATCCACTAACAAACGTGACTCCAACTACAGGTACTGACGAGACGTATACCGTCAATACTGCACCTGCTGACACCACTGAACCTTCTGACACCACTGCACCAACATTATCATCAATTGAGCGGTCCAGTCCAGCTACACAAAACACAGACAGCCAGACGCTAGTCTACGAGGTGACCTTTAGCGAGAACGTCATCGGAGTGGATACGACTGACTTTGCCCTGTCTTCTGATAGCACGGGCGGAACCGGTTCTGGCGCAGATTCCGGCCAGTTCACACAGACACGTTCTCCTGCCATTGCCATAACTGCAGCTAACACCATAACAGATACCATTACAGTTTCAGGCTCTGGTACTGTTACGTCAGTCTCTGTCACCGTGGACGTCTCCCACACGTACATAGGAGACCTCAAGATAGATCTTGTTGCACCTGATGGTACAACCAAGACCGTCCACAACCGTTCTGGAAGCAGCGCCAATGACATAGACCAGACATACACACCAAACTTTGCAGGCGTCTCCATTGCTGGTACCTGGACTTTGAAGATAAACGACAACTTTGCATCTGCAGATGACGGCACCCTGAACAGCTGGACGCTTACGATCAATTCTGGTAGTAGTAGCGGTACGTCAAACCCCGTAACATCAGTCTCAGGTTCCGGCAATACGTATTACGTGACAGTCTCTGCTGTACAGGACGGCACATACAACCTTGATCTGGTATCGTCAGGGCACGGTATTGTAGACGCAGCAAATAATCCTCTTACAAACACTGCACCTACTGATGCTGATCATACTTACACCGTCAGCACCACGAATTGAGGACGTACCATAATAGTAGCACGAATTCATACATTTGTAACTGAACACATGTAATATTCTTCTCCTAGTATCTATGTGATAGGCTGACCCCTGCGTGAACATGGGCTTCACGCTCTGATAGGTGATTGCAGCTTCCGGTCTGTCAAATGAATCTCAAAGAAGGTGAAAAGAAAGGGATGACAATGATAGAGTGACGTCAAAAAGTCTTTGCAATTTTCAAAAACACTAGAAACACTTATAGCTTGAAACATTTATCGCCCATCGTGGAAAACCAGAATGTGGAATTAATATGTGTATATAAGAGGGAATTAAACTCAAAGGCAAAAGAACGAATGCTTGCAGTGTTAAATGTCGTAGAGGAAGGTGAAACGATTTCAACAATCGCACAGCTGTTTTACAAATCCTACAACACAATTAAAAATTGGGTTAGGCGATTTAAAGAATTTGGAGTTGTAGGATTGTATGAGAAACCAAGATCCGGACGTCCACCAAAAATAGCAAATCATAAGATTACAGAATTTTTTACAAATGTTAAAAACGGTATTTTTCCAAAGCAGCTTGTACATAAAATAAAAAAAGATACAGGAGTAAAATACACCGAATCTGGAATACGTGACATATTGCGTCGTCATAACTTTACTCCAAAGGTACCCGGATTCCGCACACAAAAACAAGGCATCTAGTGAACAGATAGAAGAGTGGCAAAAATCCCTGAAATGGTGGATTTCATGCGTAAAACGGGACGGTTTTGAGCTGTATGTGCAGGATGAATCAATATTGATGCATGACTATGTCACAAAGCGCGGTCCATGGTCGCCGGTGGGTCAACAAATACTCCGAGTTTATTTTGGAGATCATCAGAGACGTGTAATTTATGGTGCAATATCAGACTCACATCAATATTTTTTATAGAAAAAAAATTCAACGGTCCAACGTTTCTCAAATTTGTCAAAAAACTATTGGAACTATCTGACAAGGTAGCCATTGTAATGGATGCAGCACCCCAACATAAAACAAAAAAGTTTAAAAAATTTGTAAAGCAAACAGTTCTAGACTGCGAATAATGTATTTGCCTACAAGATGTCCTGAATTTAATGCAATTGAAGAATGTTGGCACCAGTTAAAGATTCAACCTTTCATGTATGAACACCATGAACATGTTAGTGACTGTGCACGAGCCGCAATGATTATCTAAGAACCGCTACATTCAATCAGAATATTGAACAGTATATGTTCAGAAAAGCAATTACAAAGACTTAATGACGCCACTCTAGTACTACGCCAACATCATTAGAGGTTCGTGATCTTTTCGTGTGCAGCATCACTGCTACGGCCCCGATTATTACAGCATCTTTTAACTCTTTGGCAATAGAGCATGCCTCGCCAATTATATCAGACAATCTCCAACCCTTGCAAGTCTTCCTGAACTTTTTTTATAACTTCTACGGGAAAATGTCCCCTGTTTTGTATGGCATCACCATAAAGCAGCTCCAATGCAATTCCATCAAATGTGTTTCTTCCACCTCTGGCAATACAGTCCAGATATATTCGATCAAGTACGTTATCGAAATTCCCTAACTTTGGCAGCAAGATCACATCTCCATTTCTTCCCTCATGAAAATTATTACCAATTAAAAAATTTGCAAACTCTTCTACATCTTTGATGTACACGAAAAACTTTGATGGTGTTTGATACCGGGTTGATTCCCATGCGGCATAATCTAAAGTGATCAGAGACTCTGCTGGCAGATGTTTTTTTGCAAAATTCACATCAGATTCGTTATAGTATTTTCCAAACCGTCTTGCATTTTGCAATGCAGTCAGTGATTCAAATAGCCTTTTCCTGATGGAAAACGGCTGGGTTACCACATCTGATTTTATTGTAAATATGTCGCGATTGACTTTGGCTAACCCAAACTGCTCTAAAATCCTTAATCTGCCATATGCAGTAGAAATAGACCCCGCATGCATTTTGGCATCTTTTTTTACACTGTACGTTAACTTACTTGTAAAGGCTTGGGCAAATACCATGGCTCTGTCAAGCTCATTTGGCGATATGGCCTGCGTATACTCTGTTTTCATAATTCAAATAGTTGTGATATATTAATAAAGATTTACATAAATCTTTAGAACTATAAATAATAAACATATTTTATGCTGGCAGATCTGACAGGTTTTATCAATCTTGATGCAGCGCTGATCATATGTCCTGAAAAAATTGTAGACTGTGATTCTGAACAGTGTCTTTTTTTTGAGCAAAACATGAAAGATTGGGACGATAGAATTAAGATCCATATTTCAGATGTCTATAACCCGACAGAACCGACAATATTGATACAACGCATTCAATCTTTTACTAGTAATCAACTCTATCATTTTTATTGTTCAATATCCAATGATATTTGAGGATGATTCTGGCACTAGAATTTCTAACAGATTTTGTCATTTTGCGAGGTTTAAATCAATATACTATCTGTCATACTACTAAACAGGCGGTAGTCTATCTTGGTTAAAGAAAATTGCGGTGTCGTAGGGATTTACAGTTTGACTGGAACCAATGTTATTCCGATGGCAATTGACGCCCTGCGAGCCTTACAGCATCGGGGTCAGGAAGCGTGGGGGCTTGCAGTTCCCAATAAACCGCCACTTAAACGACTGGGTTTGGTATCAGCATCATCACCTGAGTTTCGTGCAATTACAAAAGAGTATGCCTCTAGTGCAGTTATTGGACATGTTCGTTATTCTACGATGGGCAAGAGCACACTTGAGAATGCCCAACCACTTCGGGTAAAAGATTTGTGTATTGCCCATAACGGAACCATAGCTAATGCCCAAGAGCTATCCAACCTAGTTGGAGGATGCTCGTTTACTCCACAAAATGCTAGTGACACTCTAGTTGCAGCCCAAAGACTGGTTTCGTTGATATCTGAGAACAATCAGATGGGGCAAGCACTGTCGATTCTAAAAAACGAGATGATCGGCTCGTACTGTTTTACATTTATCTCTGATGATCAATCAGTTTATGCAGCACGTGATCCAAAGGGGTTTCGTCCCATGGTGTTAGGTCACAAAGAATCTGATAATACATACATCGTGGCATCTGAATCTTCTGCAGTGTCTGCAGTCGGGGCGACATTCAAACGAAATGTAAATCCCGGAGAGTTGATCAAGATGAGTAAGGATGGATTGGAGAGTGAATCATTCTCAACTGATCCTGCACGTGCGCATTGTTCATTTGAGTTTACATATTTTGCGCATCCTTCAAGTAATATGGAGGGTACCAACATTTACGTTGCAAGAAAAAATATCGGAAGGTTTTTGGCAAAAAAATTCCCTATTCGAGACGCTGACCTAGTTATTCCCGTTCCTGACTCTGCACGGCCTGCTGCACTAGGATATGCACAAGAGCTTGGAGTCCCGTTTGATGAGGGTCTTCTAAAAGACAGGTATAGTAAGAAAGGCCCGTTGCGTAGTTTTATAGAACCACACCAATCAGACAGAGTGGAGATTAATAGATGGATAATTCCAATTAAAGAGATAATTCAAGAGAAGCACGTCGTTGTAATTGATGATAGTTTGGTTAGGGGCACTAGCTCAAAGGCTATCATCAAAGCGCTCAGACGGGCTGGTGCAAGAAAGATTAGCATGGTGATAACGTATCCTCCTATAAAATTCCCATGCTATGCGGGAATTGACTTTCCCTCTCAAGAAGAGTTGGCAACATTCTCTGATAATAGCCAGTTAGATGACAGTCATGATAACGACGACAACACCAAAATCACAGAGATGGTAAGGAAGAGTATCGGTGCTGACTTTTTAGGGTATAATGATGCTGAAAACCTTGCAGCAGCAGTAGGTATTCCAAAGGATTCAATGTGTTTTACATGCTCTACTGGCAATTACGATTCTCTGGGACTCACACCTGAATTTAAGAGCCGTCAAGAGATGAAGGGTGACGAGTGACATATTTTTAAATCGCTAATTGTGTTTTGGAGGGGATGATTTGATATTTTCTTTAAGCGATTTGGTAAAAACTCGATTTGAAAATTACGTTTAAAAAGAGTTGTTTACAGATACAAAAGTATGAAAGCAATCTGGAATGATGCTGTTATTGCGCAAAGCGATGATACAATAGTCGTTGAAGGGAATCATTACTTTCCATTTGATTCTATCAAAGAAGAATACTTTAAAAAAACAGAATTTACTAGTGTGTGCGGCTGGAAAGGAATGGCAAGCTATTATTCTGTTGTTGTAAATGGCAAGACTAATGTTGACTGTGCTTGGTATTATGCACAACCCAATGACGCTGCCATGAAGATAAAAGGAATGATTGCATTTTGGAATGGGGTCAAAATAGTAGAGTAATCTGTTGTTACTGATACATTGCTATTCTACGTTGGTGGTATTTCTTCGTCCTTGTCGGCATCAATCGTGATGATGTCTAATTCTTTAAACTTGTCTAATGGTATCTTGTACGTGTAAGGATCATCTGCTCGAAGATGTCGTAGCATATTAGTTATTGATCCGTCTAGTTTTTTCATTATGTAACTAGCTGGTCAGAAAGTTATTTGAATATCTCTCTTTATTAATCCTAGCAGTTAAATTCTATCAAAATTAATGATTATTACTTGAAATTCTTGGCTAGTGGAAAGGTAAAGGATCTATACGAGATTGATAATGATACCATACTATTTCGATTCTCAGATCGTGTGTCAGCATATGATGTAAAGTTCAAGCAAGACATTCCACATAAGGGCGAAGTGTTGTGTCGATTTGCAGAATTCTGGTTTAGCCATCTGGATGTTCCTAATCACTTTGTTCAACGCAAGTCTAGTACTGAGCTTGTTGTAAAAAAGATGAGGATGTTGCCAATAGAATGTATAGTACGAGGTTATTTTTATGGCAGTCTTGCTACTCGGTATAACGATAACACCCTGCCAAAACCCTTGCCTGAAATAACTGACACAAGACTTGCATCAAAATTATCAGAACCAATATTTGATCCAACCACTAAATCAGAGCATGATATCCCGATAGGTAGGACTCTTGCAATAGAGATGAATCTTGTTACAGGCAGTCAGTATGATTGGCTTGAAAAAACATCTATTGATATTTATAAAAAGATGTCCCGCGTTGCAGATGATGCTGGATTTATCTTGGCTGATTTAAAGCTAGAATTTGGTGTTATAGATGACAAGATTGTCTTGGGGGACTCTATTGGTCCTGACGAGTATAGGTTGTGGTTAAAGGATTCGTACAAGGTAGGTAGTATACAGGATGCATATGACAAACAACTGTTGCGTGATTGGCTTACTGCCAATGGATATCAAAGACAGTTTGAAGAACAGCGCAAAGCAAAACAAGAACCGATACCTCCTGCAATCCCGCAAGATGTGATCTCACAATTGACTGCACGATACGTTCTAGCATATGAAAGATTTTCAGGTCAGTCGTTGAGCTAGATTTTACTATTTTTAGTAAAAAGATTGTATGATGGTACTCTCAAACATGCTTCTAGGTTCTACTTGTATGAAATTTCTGTAAAACGCTAAGATTATCCAGAGATGTTATGGCGTTATCAACTCAGATTCTATTTTTTCGTGCACGAGCATCGTTTAAAACTCGAATTCGTATCTTGAATCCTTGATCCCATTCCCTTGTTTACTACCATATTTTACCAAATACGTGTTTTTTTAGCCATTTTGTTATTTTTCAAAACCGATACAATATTTATCAATTTGTTATAATATTTCTACTACTGTTATCAGTTTACTAGTTTTACTATTATTTTAATAGTAGCAGTATGTAATGATATCATACATTTTAATTTTAATTATAGTATTCTATAATTACTAGTTATGCTACCATAATTATAATACTGGTATGTGATTAATAGTATATTTTAATACATATGATAACGATCTTATGTAATTGGTACCTGTCTGATCCTTTTGAGTGAATAAAATTTGATTCATTTGGATGAAAAATATGATGTTAGGCTCTTTTAGCTTGGGTTTCTAGATATTTTTGTATGTCAACTCTGCTAGAAAAACAGATCAAAGTTAATCGTATAGTTACGACAAGTATTATACACGCACGTGCAATTGAAGACCCTGTACGAGCTAAAATTGTAGAAATTCTTTATCACCAGGCATTGTCAGCTGATCAAATTTCTTCCACACTACAAAAGCTAGGCTATAAAAAAGCACTAACAACGATACGTCATCATTTAGAGATACTAAAAGAGTCTGGGTTAATAGAAATTGCAAGGATTGAAGAATCACGTGGTGCTATCTCAAAATTTTACAGCACCTCTACCAAACTGCTGGATTTTGAAACTCCTGTAGATTTTGATTCAGTGTACTCTAAAGTAATTGATAACACGTCTACCAAGATCGAAAAGATTCTCAAAGGATTGACGCCAAAAATAACTATATCAAAAGGTAAAAAATCAGAAGAGTACTCTCAGTATTTGATGGTGGAGATAATGAATCGAGCAATGACTAACGTTCTTGAAAAATCTCGTGAGCAATAATCAAAGTTTTGTTGATTGCTTCTTACATCAATTTGTTGCTGTATTTGTAGATCTATCAATCCATACTATGACAGCATGTTATTATTATTGTAACTATGGTGTTACATTGATGTTGGATGATAAACTCGTAAAGATGCTCTCTGAAAAAAACATAGTGTTTATCGCTACCCTTATGCCTGATGGGTCGCCCCAGCTAACTCCTGTGTGGGCAAATTGTGATGCAGATGGATTTATTCTAATCAATACGGCAGCACAAAGAGTAAAACACAAGAATGTTTTACGTGATCCACGTGTTGCAATATCTCTAGTCTCTGCGCACAATCCACTTGATATGGTTACAATTCGGGGAACTCTTGAAGAAATAATTCCTGATTCTGATTACAAGCATATTGATAAACTTGCACAGCAATATCTGGGGGTAATGACCTACCCATTTAAGCGCGATGGTGAAAGACGAATAATTTTAAGAATCAAACCTGATAAAATTTTTGTAATGCTTACATCAGATGATTCTTCATAGCAATTTTGAATATTTCTAAATTCGAATTTTGAAATATGATAAATGAAGGTGTTTGGTTAATTGATGGCCGTATACTGTGCAGTAATAAGCCGTGCATTATTCAAAAATGTGTATTGCTACTAGATTAGTTAGTCTGTAACTGTTTAGATGTGTATTATACCCCAGTTAATATTATTCATGTTGATAACCCAGTTAAACATGATTGTTTTACATTGTAATGTCTTGGAAAAAAATTAGTAATGGCAATTTTTGTTTAATTGCCTTTCTTTGATGCTGTTTTACGTTTAGAGGCAGCTTTGCCTTTAGCTACAGTTCTCTTTTTAGCTGCTGCTTTTTTAGGCGCTGCCTTTTTAGCTACAGTTCTCTTTTTAGCTGCTGCTTTTTTAGGCGCTGCCTTTTTAGCTACAGTTCTCTTTTTAGCTGCTGCTTTTTTAGGCGCTGCCTTTTTAGCTACAGTTCTCTTTTTAGCTGCTGCTTTTTTAGGCGCTGCCTTTTTAGCTACAGTTCTCTTTTTAGCTGCTGCTTTTTTAGGCGCTGCCTTTTTAGCTGTCCCTTTTTTAGATGCAGTTCTTTTACCTGTTTTAGCTCTTGCCATGATTTTTTGGAATGATCATGTGTGTTATATGTTAAAAGTCATACATAATTACACTAACAATAAAAAAATTTGACAAATTTTTTAGTTTTTTGTAATTTATTTTTGATCATTTGTTATGCAAACAACAGAATCATAGCGGTAGCAATTACATCATTACGTATCTTGGCCTATTCATTATCATTAAATGATAACTGGCAATTTGTTATACAAACAACAGCTGTGTCAACTGTTGATTGTTCTTTTTGCGGTCTTACAATAATTTTGTATTGTTTCTCATCATCAAACGGAATGTCAAATTGCGTTGTTCTCTCTACTGTCTCGCCTGGTTCTATAGCTTCTATGAGTAGATCTTTTGCTGAAAATTCGCCAAAAACTGCTTCATGTTTCTGTTCTCTTTCATCAACAATGTAGAACTGTCCTCCTGAAAGTACTGTTTTCTCGTTACTGATGTTTTTTGCAACTATTCCAATTTTTACAAACGTGTTCTCAGGTGCGGTTTGTTTAGTTCCCTCACTTGTGCCTTCAAAGGTAATAACATACTCTACCGGACCAACTGTGATCGTGTCGCCTTCCTGTGCTTCGATATAATTTGTCTGGTACTGTATGTACGCATAATTTGCTATTACCATGGTTACAATTACTGCAGCAATTACTGCTATGAACCCAATACGTACCATGCCCTATCTTTGATATCTTGGTATATAGTTGAAACGCCTCTGCATTTGTCTAATTCATTGGGCATCTTGAGCCAAAAACCCCCTACCCTTTGACATCATTCTTGCCTTATCATGCATACTTTGAACCATTTTTGTGCTATTCTATTAACGTTGTAATGCATCTCTGGCCATTCTCTTCATTATCGCCACCACAATGACGGTTAACCACCTCAATCTGGTTTTGAAAATCAAACTCTGATTATCTGCCGTTCTAAAATGTATAATGTATCGTAAAATGGGGGGTTTAGCTTTTACGCACAACTACAATACTTTGGACATGTTTACCTGTGCTACCATGGTGAAATTGCACTTGCCTTTTTTATCTAGGCTCAAATGTTAAACCCCCCATAAAATTGCCTGATCTTGAAAATATCACCACATGCCTAAAATACAATTTTGTATATGGGGGTTTAGCTCTTAGGCGTAAAATTGACAAATGACATATTGTCAATATCTTTTGCTTTTTTTATTTTGATGTGATTTTGCTATAACATTGTATTCACTAAATTACTAGTTCTATGCTTCTTCTTCTTTTATCTAATTCTATTTTTACAACCTGCATCATTTTCGTGTGTTGCATCTTTTGTTCCATATAATAATACATAATTTCTTGCTTGGTTGTTTTATGACATGGATATACAATATTTCTAAATTCGAATTTAGAAACATATTATAATTTGTGCCTGGATTTGTTCACTGTTAGTATTTGATGAATTTCTAGTAAATACCTGTTATGTCACTGTACTAATTACTGCGTTCATACTTGCAAATCAGAGACTGTGATTTAAAGTATGGATTATGATGCACTGTTTTCTTTTTTCTTCAGATATTATGACATTCGAGTTCAATGTCTGTTGTCTTTGCAATAATTTTTAATCCCTGTCTTGTTCTTGCACTTTGACTTGTCTTTTTGCTGTTTCAGTCTGTAAATATTAAATATTTCTAAATTCGAATTTAGAAATATATTATTATTTGTGCGTGCGACATTTTGGGGCAGACCCTCCAAATAGAACTGCCAGAAAGAGGGATCCAGATCAAAGTCATGTTTATGTAGTTATTTATGTACAAGTTCGTCATGTTTTTTTCTAAATAATCTGACAAGCACAGTGCCCAAACCAATACCTGCTACAACAATCATGATCGGAATAGTTATCCAAATCAATAATGGTTCGATTGTGGTGGAATCAGTCCAAAATTCAAGAAACAATTGTTCTATTCCGGATTCTTCTGTTGGAAGAATGTCTAAAACAGGATCTCTGCTTTGATTGTTTACCACGTTGTCCGATTCAGAAGGCGGTACAGTTATTGCAATCTCTGTATTTGATTTTGGTATTAATAACCATGATGCCAATCCTGCCATTCCAATGGCAGAAAACCGCATAATTCTCCGCAGTGAGTTGGAGAGGGATTTACTTTTTTTTTTGCGTTTATAGATGCCTGTTCAGGTAAAATTAGAATTCCAGTTTTGACCGTGTAACATTTCATTGGCTGGTTTTTGCTGTTTAAACGTGTCTTGGTAATATTGACAACACCTGCTTGTGACATCGTGCTTAAGTGGTGTATTACTAGTGGCAACGACATCTTAGTCTTTTCGGCAATCTCATTTGCTGTCATTTCATCATTAGAGATTATGGGTAATCGATTATAATATATGTGTATTACATTTTTTAGTAACATATGTGTAAACAATAAAACAATTTGTGATAAAAAGTCCACATATATGGATACTATTCTGATTAAAGATCCGGACACTTTCTAGAAAAAGTTCCTACAACAGATGCGTGAATGGGTAATCAACACGATCTGATCAATCCTGCATGTGCGTGCCTTACGTTTTAAATCAGTTTAGCTGTAATTCAAACGTAATTGATACCGTCTCTTAATAACATACAGTGTGAAATCCCTTCAGATATCCACAAATGAAGGGACGCACACAACAAACACTCACAGGAACAACGCTTAAGAACGTATGTAAATTTTTTCTTCACTGCAAGTTAATCCCAACTAACTACGCGCGGTATGGCAGAAGGGTCGGACCGGTATGAGACGCAGAAATATCTTGCATAGTACGGATGTCCCTGCTGCATGTATAGTGGAACGAGGGAAATCGTTTCTTCCAGATGTCGATATGGCAGACATTGAATCACTGCACGCAGGCAGCACGGATTACAAGGTCAAGTGCGTGCTACAGGCAGTCAGACTCAGAAAGCAATGCAGTTCATTCAGGCAGATATCCCAAGCTCTTGGAGTTGCAAAAAGTACCGTCTATGGGTGGCTGCTGCGTCTGGCCGTCGGAGGAATCAAACGCATACACGACAGGAAGAGTCCGGGAAGGCCGTGTCGCCTCTCTGTCAAGCAAAAAAACAGACTGAGAATGGATCTTGGCAAAAGTCCTGCAGAATGCGGTTTTCTGCGTGGTTCGTGGACCGCAAAGATTGTCGCCTGTCATATCAAAAACAGGTTCAAAGTGGCGTACGGTGCAAGCGGCGCGTTACAGCTGACAAAAAAGATTGGTTTCTCTGTCAGATATGCAAGACCCGTGCCGTACAACTGTGCCACGCCTGAAAAGCAGGATGAATACATCTGCGAAACCATAAAGATGCTCAAAAAATATGACAACAAGCATTACAAAGCAGTATGTGTGGACGCCGCAGCCTTTGTAGATGCGCCCTCATCGACGCGGGGCATACGGGCAAAAGGCGGAAAGGACACGGTCCAGATTAATTTTTCAAAAAAGAGCATAAAGATCATAGGGGCACTGGGACTGGGCACGCTTGACATACAGTTCCATCAAAAGACGGATGCCAATAGTACGATTGCACTTTTGGAGTATCTCAGATACAGGTACGGCAAGGTGTTTGTAATACTTGACAACGCGGCAGCCCACACCGGCAGACAGATGGGCAACTATATTAAAAGCACCAAGGGCGATGTCATCTTGTGGTTTCTACCTCCCCGTACCCCGCAGCACAATCCAATCGAGATACAGTGGCGCGAGATAAGGCGTGCAGTTGCAGACATGTTTTTTGGAGGGCTAGACGAGCTGCAAAAGAGGATCAGGCAGCTGTTGCACAGCAGAGAAGTGGCCATAGTCAAACTGTTCAGATATATGCAGGAGGCCCTCAAAAATCAAAACGGGCCGTGGCACCCTCCGCGGATCATACCTGTAGGCCCTACAATCATACAACAGTGATCAGCATACACAAAATATCTGCACACTGAACAGATCATTCTGTGTTATTATTACCGTGTGACGGCTATGTACATCCGGATCTCTTCTAGCACTGCGTGTATTATTCAAGACACTTCCATATCTTAGTTGGTTGTCTTGTTTTTGAACATCTAATTTAGATTTCAATGGTGAAAGCGATTTTGTCCGGATCTTTAATCAGAATAGTATGGATATAGAAACGAAAAAAACCAAAACAACCTGTGCAGGCATACGGCACGTCAGGTGCGCGGTAATTGCTGTGTCATTGGTATGGCGACATCACTGCCGCCCTTGTATTAACCACAGAATCTTTTGCGCATCTTGGTACTTCCTCTGCGAAGTGTCATCATCAGGTGCAAGTTTACCAAGCCTGCAACGATATTCATTTCGTAGTTGAGCTCATCTTCTGTGCCATCATACGGATCACTCATCCTGGCATACTGTTTGAGCCTGCCGATACTATTCTCTACTGTCACCCTGATACTGCTGACCTTTTTGTTGTGCTTTTTTTGTACAGCTGTCAGCTTGCCTCTCTTCTTTTCTCCTTTTTTCTTACGTGGTCTCTTGTGAGGCATGATTACGTTTGCACCGGGAATAGCATTTTGTATCCCAAGATATCCTAGATCCATGTACACTGTGAATTTCTCTTTTGCGGGGGCGTCCCCGTCATGCATTTTTTTAGCCCATCTGCCAAACGGAAGCGAATCCTCTTTGAGCAGTGTCAGGTCGTGTGTCTTGCCTACTACGGTATTACCTAGTCCTAGTATGATGTTGTTTGTAGCAGTTGTTATGGTGGTGTTTAACGTGTGCCTCTTCTTCTTGCCTGAGTACGTCTCTTTTCTTCTATCCTTGTCACCTGAACGAAGTACTGGTATGTGAGTGCCATCGACTAGTAGCACCCCTGCACCATTTCCAGAAATAAACTCTTTTAGTTCACCTGCAGTCTTGCAATTTGATATCGCCTTTGAGATCTTGTGTGGTGTTGGAAGTATAATGCCAAGTATCTTGTTGCAGAACTTGAGATAATCGCATACGCTAGACTGGTCTATCCCAAAGAATGCCGCTAGGTCTTCCTGTGTCCGATTGCCCTTGAAGCGTATCAGACACATGAGAAGTGCATGTCTTGGATAGAGTTTACAACGGTTGCCGGGATCTTCTGCTCTTGACTCGTTGTTACGAAATAACGGTGCATCTTTGTACTTTTTGATTTCCTTCTCAAAATTATCTAGTAAATATTCAAACACTTCTTTGCTAAGCGATGTTACTCCACGAAGCAGTTTCTTGTTATTTATTATGCCATCTAGTGTCTCAAGTCTGTGCAACAGCGCGGCATTTTCCGGGCTTGCTTGTATGTTGGTATTATGTCTGGTTTTCCACAAGCTGTGCTCAAAGCTCAACTCTTTGTCCTTTTGCCCTACAACCCGCTCTATCTCTTTGTCCTTTTGCCCTACAACCATTTCTAGTCTTTTGTTTTCGTTTTTGGACTGTGCAAGAGCATCTTGCAACATCTTGATCTTAGATGGATTTGACATTCACTAACGTTGGTTTAGTATGATATAGAATTAGATGATCATCAATATTTGTCCTAGTACTAAAATTAATCAGTTGTTAGACTTGAATAAATTATGCATAATCTAGATTACCCATAATCTCTAATTATTCATGGTGGAAACCAGTCTGATTGAGTTGTCGGGAATCATTTCTGACAAAGCGTCGTTATTAGAATTCCTTTGCAACAGATTCAAAAGAAAACATACCATCAACTGTACGTCATGCAATTCCAAAAAATATTATGTCATGTCAAGAGCAAGGCTCCGGTGTCAGAACTGCAGATTCGATTACAAACCATTTGAAAATACGTGGCTTGGCAACATCAATATTGATTTTACAAAATGGCTTACATTGATCAAACTATTTGAGCTTGGTACAAGTGCAAGACGTGCAGGAATTGAGACCGGCACTAGCTATCCTACCGCATTACTTGCATTTGACTGCATCAGGCGCAGCATACTGTATAATCTGGCCAAATCCGACAGGAAGGTAAGAGGAGAAATTGAGGCTGATGAGGCGTATTTTGGAGGTAAAAGAAAAGGAAATCGGGGGCGTGGTGCCAAAAACAAGACCATAGTGTTTGGAATACTGGAGAGAGGCGGCAAGGTTCATGTGGAGATTGTAAAGAATGTAAAGACCAAGACACTTTTGCATGGAACCATCAAGAAAGTAAAGAGAGGAAGCATCGTATACACGGACATGTGGCATGGATATGATTCGTTGATGTTTCACGGGTACAAGCATATGTCAGTGGATCACAGCAAGATATTTGCAAGAGGCAGAGTTTACATAAATGGCATAGAGGGATTCTGGAGCTTTGCAAAGGAACAGCTTGCCAAACATCACGGCATAGGATCTGAAAAATTTCTGTTGTATATCAAAGAGATGGAGTGGCGATACAACAACAGAGACAATGACAAATTCTCATTATTAGTGGATTATCTTTTAGGGGTAATTCCTTTATAATCACCAATAATTTTTACGCTATATCCACATTATTAAACAGAATCTGATTCTGGGTTCTGCGGAGTTATCGAGGGATCAATCACACTGAATTTTCCATGTGAAGTGAGGCGTTCTGAATCAGTGTGATCCACTTGTTTTTCCCGTATGCATAAATTTCAGAGATCTTTACCAGCTCTCGACGACTTCAGATCACGAATTGATCCCTCAATAACCCAACAGAACCCCGCATAGTAATTTCGGCAGTCTAGTTGACACTTTTTTTCAACACACATACCATGCACTGCAAGAATTCTTCAACAAATTCTAGGATCCCTTTCTTTTTTATATGTCATCTTGAAAGCATGCTGTATTCTGTGTCTGTCATGCAGGTTTGGGGTTAGGTTTAAGCTATATGTATTTCGATGCAAAATAATTATCCGAATGAACTTGTTCTTTTAACTATATTCATATTTTGTAAGCATAGTCAGTAGCTAGAAGAATTTGGCAATCTGAATGATAACTATTGTGAGTTATGTAACTAACTAGTTGCAGTAACAGTGTATGACTGATCATCGCCTGTGGGTGTACGGCTGGACAATGAATTATTTGAAGCGTCTACAATGTCGTTATCTTCTGCGATATCCAGGTTGTATGTACCTGCTTGGGACGAGTCCACTGTAACGTAGTACTGGTTGTCAGAACCTGTCACTGCTGTGATAGGATTAGCTACAGAGCCATCACCAAGCGTAATTGACCAGCTGTTCAAGGTTCCCTCATCTGCGTCATAGTTATCATACATGCGCAACTGCCAGTTGCCGTTAATTGAGACGTCATCGTCGTATTCAAGTGTGTAAGTTTTGACAATATCATCATCTGACCCGCCGATATGATTATGAAGTATACGGACTGTATTGTCAGGTGCAACGAGTTCCACCTTTAGATCGCCGATGTAGGTATGTGTGATGTTCAGTGATACTGACACTGATGTAACAGTGGCAGAGTCAGATACGGTGATTGTATCTGTCTTGGTTACATCATATGGTACAAAGAGGGATGGCTCACTAGAATATGTAAATGTCTGAGGAGTAGCATCTGTTGGACTGTCTGAGGACAGCTCAAAATCGTCCTGACTTACACCAGTTACAGCCTCACTGAACAGTACACTGAACTGAAGCGTGCTGTTACTCGTGTTTTGTTCTGCAGGACTGTGCCTTGTGATGGATGTAACGGTTGGTGGCGAGTCCACAACGCTGACTGTTCTAGTTATCGGTGTAGCAGGATTATCGGCAGCATCTGTGCATGTATAGGTTATAGTGTATGTTCCAGCTGTTCCGGTATTCACTGAACCTGTCATGCCAATCTGCGACGAGATATCGCCGTCATTGTTGTCGATACAGGTGGCGCCGTCCTCAGTATATGTGGTGCCCACACCCATAGTTACGGTAGACAAACCTGTAAGTGTGAGTACCGGAGGTGTGTTATCAGCTGTTGCAGTAACAGTGTATGACTGATCATCGCCTGTGGGTGTACGGCTGGACAGTGAATTATTTGAAGAATCTACAATGTTGTTATCTTCTGCAATATCCAGGTTGTATGTGCCTGCCTGGGATGATGCGACTGTAACATAGTACTGGTTGTCAGAACCTGTCACTGCTGTGATGGGATTAGGCGTAGAGCCATCACCAAACGTAATTGACCAGCTGTTCAATGTTCCCTCATCTGCGTCATAGTTATCATACAGGCGCAACTGCCAATCACCGTTAATTGAGACACTTCCAAAGTCAGGTGTGTATGTTTTGACAATATCATCAGATGACCCGCCGATATGATTATGAAGTGTATGGGCTGTATTGTCAGGTGCAACGAGTTCCACCTTTAGATCGCCAATGTAGGTATGTGTGATATCCACTGATACTGACACTGATGTAACAGTTGCAGAGTCAGTTACGGTGATTGTATCTGTCTTGGTTACATCATATGGTACAAAGAGGGATGGCTCACTAGAATATGTAAATGTCTGAGGAGTAGCATCTGTTGGACTGTCTGAGGACAGCTCAAAATCGTCCTGGCCTACACCGGTTACAGTCTCACTGAACAGTACACTGAACTGAAGCGTGCTGTTACCCGTGTTTTGTTCTGCAGGACTGTGCCTTGTGATGGATGTAACGGTTGGAGATGGATCCACAACACTGATTGTTCTAGTTATCGGTGTAGCAGGATTATTGGCAGCATCTGTACATGTATAGGTTATAACGTATGTTCCAGCTGTTCCGGTATTCACTGAACCTGTCATGCCAATCTGCGACGAGATATCGCCGTCATTGTTGTCGATACAGGTGGCGCCGTCCTCAGTATATGTGGTGCCCATAACCACAGTTACGGTAGACAAACCTGTAAGTGTGAGTACCGGAGGTGTGTTATCAGCTGTTGCAGTAACAGTGTATGACTGATCATCGCCTGTGGGTGTACGGCTGGACAATGAATTATTTGAAGCGTCTACAATGTCGTTATCTTCTGCGATATCCAGGTTGTATGTACCTGCTTGGGACGAGTCCACTGTAACGTAGTACTGGTTGTTAGAACCTGTCACTGCTGTGATAGGATTAGCTACAGAGCCATCACCAAGCGTAATTGACCAGCTGTTCAATGTTCCCTCATCTGCGTCATAGTTATCATACATGCGCAACTGCCAGTTGCCGTTAATTGAGACGTCATCGTCGTATTCAAGTGTGTAAGTTTTGACAATATCATCATCTGACCCGCCGATATGATTATGAAGTATACGGACTGTATTGTCAGGTGCAACGAGTTCCACCTTTAGATCGCCAATGTAGGTATGTGTGATATCCACTGATACTGACACTGATGTAACAGTGCCAGAGTCAGTTACGGTGATTGTATCTGTCTTGATTACATTATATGGTACAAAGAGGGATGGCGTACTAGAGTACGTAAATGGCTGAGAGGTAACATCTGTTGGACTGTCTGAGGACAGCTCAAAATCGTCCTGACTTACACCAGTTACAGTCTCACTGAACAGTACACTGAACTGAAGCGTGCTGTTACTCGTGTTTTGTTCTGTAGGACTGTGCCTTGTGATGGATGTAACAGTTGGTGGCGAGTCTGCAACGCTGACTGTTCTAGTTATCGGTGTAGCAGGATTATTGGCAGCATCTGTACATGTATAGGTTATAACGTATGTTCCAGCTGTTCCTGTATTCACTGAACCTGTCATGCCAATCTGGGACGAGATATCGCCGTCATTGTTGTCGATACAGGTGGCACCGTCCTCAGTATATGTGGTGCCCGTACCCATAGTTACGGTAGACAAACCTGTAAGTGTGAGTACCGGAGGTGTGTTATCAGCTGTTGCAGTATCAGTTGGTGTAGTAACGGTGTATGACTGATCATCGCCTGTGGGTGTACGGCTGGACAATGAATTATTTGAAGCGTCTACAATGTCGTTGTCTTCTGCGATATCCAAGTTGTATGTACCTGCCTGGGGTGATGCGACTGTAACATAGTACAGGCTGCCAGAACCTGTCACTGACGTGATAGAATTGGATGCAGAGTCATCACCGAATGCAATTGACCAGTTGTTCAAGGTCCCACTATCAGCATTATAGTTATCATACAGGCGCAACTGCCAGTCACCGTTAATTGAGACGTCATCGTCGTATTCAAGTGTGTATGTTTTCACGATGTCGTCTGTAGAGCCACCGGCATAGTTGTGCAGTGTTACTACTTGATTGTCAGGCGAGATGAGTTCGACTAGAAGATCGCCTATCCATGCGTGGGTAATGTCTACGGCAACTGATACTGCAGAGACAGTGTCAGAGTCAGATACGGTAATTGTATCTGTCTTGACAGTATCATATGGTATGAATAGTGATGGGGTACTGGTGTACGTATGTTCCATGGTATTTGTAGGACTGCTCGAAGACAGCTCAAAGTCCTCCGAGTTTACGTTGGTTACATCATCACTGAACAGTACATTGAATGAAAGTGTACTACTATCAGTAGTCTGTGTCAAGGGGTTGTATCTTGCAATGGATGTGACAGCTGTATCAGAGGGTTGTTTGACTGTAATAGTAACAGAAATGGAAGGTGCCACATCAAGATACAGTTTGTCCACACCTGCGTTGTTGGCAGTTATTGTTATGTCATATTGGGATTTAGAGTTATAGTCAGATGGGGAGTTGAGGACAAGATGCCCCCCGTCTGTGATTGTAAAATAATTGGCATCAGCGCCTGTAATGTCATAGTTGTTAGTATTTGCATCAAACTCAATCTGTGAGGATATGGGGGTGACCACTGTCTTGTCATGGCCTACAACCGTATCTTCTAGTACGATAAACCAAGGTCCCAAATTACGGTCAAATGAAGATGCATCGTAGAATATAGAAGACATCAGACCCATACTATACATAGATGAGACATCCCAGCCTGAGATGTCTGCGTTAAAAGAGGTTGCTGCACCGAACATATTATACATGAATACCACAGATGAGACATCCCAATCTGAGATGTCTGCGTTAAAAGAGGTTGCGGCGGCGAACATGTAAAACATGTATTCCACAGATGAGACATCCCAATCTGAGATGTCTGCGTTAAAGGAGGGGGAATTGTGAAACATGTAAGGCATATGAGTTACCTTAGATACATCCCAACCTGAGATATCAGAGTTAAAAGATGGCGTATCGGCGAACATGTATCCCAAATCAGTCATTTTAGATACATCCCAGTTGGACAGATCACCGTTAAACGAATGGACGGATCTGAACATGTACTTTACATCAGGATTAGAAGAGAGATCAGGCACATCAGTTACATTATACTGCATGTTTGTAGCACCTCTGAACATATTGGTCATATCAGTCCATTTGGCATCACCCCATTGGTCTAGTGACATGAGTAACTGCGGGGAATCGTGAGTTTTGAAAGGTTCAACATAATAAAAATAAAAGTGCTCCAAATCACCTGTGATTGAAATAGTATTGGTTTTGGATACACCAGGTTGACTGTTTTGATAATCATGAGACACGCCTTGTGATGCATTGTACGTATTTGATTGACCGTTCCCCCAATCAACTGTTACTTGACTGCCAGGTTTAACATCTATATGAAATTTAACAGAAGCGACAGCTAGTGTGGGGTGAGCCTCTTCCCCGGTAGTATCCCACGTAGTTATAAAGGCATCAGAGTTAGGTGTTTGAGCGTATGCGGGTATGGGTAATATTGAATGCGTTACTGAATCCATCAGATCAGTCCAAGCTGCAAGGAATACGGAATCTATAGGCAGTGTGATATCATCTTCTGCTTTGTTTGCAGATGTTGCAGATACAATGACATCTTGGAATGATCCTAAAGATAACGCATTATCTTTTATGGGCAATACACCAAATATATTCCCCTCCCCTTTCTCCTCCCAACCGGATATCTGAAATGTATCATACACACCAGGGTGCAATACAAGCATCCCAGATACCAGTACTACAGAGAGGGACAAAAGCCAATGTAACTGCAATTTTTGATAACCAGTATGACTGTTGAATCCACCACTTGTGCAAAAAGCAAAAATATTCTTAACCAATTTTTTTTTCACTAAGTTTTTGAATAAAAATTTGTAATTACAATCCCAACTAAAATATTATTGACTAAATGAGTTGATATGTGTAAACAATATTCGCAAATATGTTTATCCGTAAGAAATTTGGAGTTTTTTAGAAATGCAAACTGCAAAAACACACCAAAATTGAATAAAAGAAAAGAGTGTAAGACTAACAACATTAGACTTTGATTTTATATAGATGTAATATAATATTATCATGTGTTTGTCAAAAGTTGAAAATGTACTCTCTACACACGTTTTTTACGCATAATTTTACAAGCTGACGCACATAATTTTTTGATATATGGGAGGGGCTAAAAGATCAAAATTTGACCAGTTAACATGTCAAACCAGAAAAATGAATGGAATTTCCAAGACAACGTTACAAAAAAAAAAAAGAATTCAATGTCTTGCATGACACATTGAAGTGTGCAAAGATCCTTGTCAACAAAGCATAACGCCGTATACAGTCTTGAGGATGTCGTCTTGGTTCTGTTATACAATTTTTATTGTATGAGTACATCAAATATTCCTGATTAATCAAGATGATGCAAAAAAAGTAGTAGAAGTCATAGGAAATAACTTGATTGGTGTATCACACGATTCAAATAACTTTGTAAATACTGTTATATGAGCAAACTATATCTTGATGTACAATTAACATATCCTGTGACTTACGATGATAATGAACAAAACTTTTAGCATGTATGCTGTATTTTTAATTATATTTGGTTCCATGTTTGTATTTGGCAGTGAAATGACAGCACTGTATGCCTTTGCAGAACAGCAGTCAGTGACTGAAGAATCCTCACATCGTTTCAACTCTTTATGGATATCAATTATCGGCGATGTTTTACTTGCGATAATATTTGTTACTATTTTCCTATACTTGGTACGTATAATGAATAAGAAACACATAGATCTCATGAGTTTGATACGTACTTCTTTGGGCGACACTAAGGATATTCTCCTAGAAGAGAAAAAAATGAGGGATAGGCTAAAACAATATGCTAGACAGGCCTTCAAAAATGATTGCGGAGCACTGCTCTTATGTTTTGGAATGCTGCATAAATTTTCCACATCTGACAACGATGACTGGATTCACAATCCCGATGTGGATAAGATGCTTGTAAAATCACGTAAGATTTTTGGCAGAATGCGTAATACCATAAACCTCTCCATAAGCACAATTGATCCTGTGTTACTAGATGAGATTGAAAAATTTTTAATAGATTCCGAAGATCTGATTGATGATGTGCATAAAATCTCTGTCAAATACGATGGGATCAAGAAAAAGATAATGTATTTGGCTGATCGGTTAAGTACTGATATTGATGAAACGGTGTGATAAATGGTATGTACAAAGAACTAACCTCCAAAGTGATAACTCAAGAAACTGGACTAAAAATTAGAAAAACGCTTGAGATATTGTATAGAGAGGTAGATAACAACGGAATAATCGTCAACTGTAACGACTATTACCTAGAACGTTTAGGCTACATACGTAGTGATGTTATTGAGACCCCTTCTACTGCACACTCACCTAACAGTGATCACCTCAAGATAACTCAGGCCATTTCAAAATGGAAGGATACTGATGAGACTCGTCATGTAAAGATTCATCTGATTACAAAGACTGGAGAGTTTGTCAATGTATTGATGACAGTTGAGAGCAAACGCGACTCTGATGGAAACATAATCGGATTTGGTACTCGTTTGCGCGATATGTCAGAAATAAAGACTCTACAAAATTTAGTCAAGCTCAAAAAATACGAAAGTCTGTACGACAACTCTCCGGATATGTATCGAACCGTAAACATTGACGGCATTATACTTGACTGTAACAGATCATATCTTGAAAAGCTAGGATACACAAAAGACGAAGTAATTGGAATTGATCTTGTTGAACACACTGCACCCAGAAGCAAGGATGCTATAACCTCTAATATGAAAAAATGGGCAAAGGATGGATTAATACAAAGCTCAGTAATATGGATGCTTAAAAAAGATGGCACAGAGTTCCCATCTCATCTTACCCCTACCAACCTATATGATGATAACAACGTATTGATTGGTAGAAATGTGGTGATAAAAGATACATCTGACTTGCATAAGACAAAAAAAGATTTAGACGATCTCACTGCTATCGAGAGACAAAAAGAAGAATTTCTTTCAGTTGTGACCCATGAATTAAAATCCCCACTTACACCTATTGTAGGATTTTCTCAAGCATTACTCAAACCAGGAATGATTGGAGATTTGAATGAAAAACAAACCAATGCTATGAATACAATTCTTGCAAATGCAAAGCGATTACGAACTTTGATAGGAGATCTTCTTGATGTGCACAAATTAGAGTTAGGAAAAATGCATTTTGAAATGAAAGAATTTTCACTCAATGATCTTTTGAAAAATATAGGCTTATCATTTAACTATGTTGCCAAGGAGAAGATGATCACCATTAATACAGCAATAGATCAAGAGATTACAATGACTAGTGATCGACAGAGAATTGAGCAGGTAATTACTAATCTAACATATAATGCAGTCGACTTTATTCCTAAAGATACTGGAAGAATCGATATTACTATATCGCAGATAGACTCTAACGTTCACTTTGCAGTCAAAGATAACGGGGTTGGTATTATGCCTGAGAAGCAAAAGCAACTATTTTCTAAATTTTATCAGGCAGATACATCAGCTACGAGAAAACATGGGGGAACGGGTTTGGGACTTTCTATATGTAAGGGTATTGTTGAGAGTTTAGGTGGCACTATAGGCGTAGAGAGTCAAGTTGACGTGGGTAGCAAGTTTTATTTTGTACTCCCTTGTACAAAAAATTAGAAATGAGGATTTTAGAAATTGATGATAATACTGACATTATTTCTTTTGTAGAGATGATTATAACCAGCATGGGTCATGAATTTGAATCTGTAACCAACGGCCGTGATGGAGTAACTAAGATCAAAGAGAACAAGTATGATCTTGTCTTGTTAGATCTTTCCATGCCTGAATTTTCGGGCGCTGATGTGATTAACGAATTAGTCAAGTGGGACCTGATTAACAAACAAAAGATTGTCTTGTTTACGGCATCATTGTCAGGTGCTCCTGATCAGTTAGATACTATAAAGAAGCACATTGATTCAGTTCTTGCAAAACCGGTAGATATGGATGTGTTAATGGCCAAGATCAATGAGATGGAATCTAAATTGACCGATGATACTTTATAGTATATGCCATATACAGTTTGATAGCGTAGATAATGTATGTATAATATTTCCTTTAACAGCTGCAAATTTTTGGTATATTTCCGGCGTTGTCCAAATTTTTGATGCGAAATCAGCGAAAAGCTTAAAGATCACGGATCTCGTGCTGGTTTAATGAGTAAAAAACGTGATAAAAACAAGAAAGACAGCAAGAACAAGAAAGACAGCAAACACAAGAAAGGCTGCAAAAGCAAGAAGACTGATGATCAGAAATGGGAACGGCCTGACGGATACTACAAGAAATACGAGGTAAGAAGAAAGGATGAAGGCCATACCACCAAATTACGAATCAAGGCCCTCATCCTCCTACTACATGAGATTTACTCGCCTATCACTCCAAGTGAAATGCGAATGGCCTCATACATGGCATGTCTTGCAGACCGCGAGTTTCGCTGCCATTCATACCGTCAACATGTCTCATACTTGCAGACACATCAGGGAACATTACACATATACGGATTAAAAACCATTCCATCAAAATCCTGCCTGCATCATGCGGCCACCATAATGACAGATTATGAGTGGCTACACGAGATAATAGAAAGACAGACAAGATCCCATGCGCGTGGATCACTGCTGGGAGACGCCACGGGGTTGCCATCATCAGGTATGCAGAATGGGAGGATGCCAAAAAGGGTCATCTCTAGGCGTGAATTCGTCAAACTGCACATAGTTACCGATGTAAAGGGAAGAAAGATCGTATCCTGCGTAGTTACCCCCGGACGGGCGCATGACTCGCCAGTGTTCCGGGATATGATCAAAAAGGTTCCTGACGGCACAGGATGCGTGATGCTTGATGCAGGATATGACGCACACAAGAACTACAAGATGATTCGTAATACTGGCAGGAAGCCTGTGATCTGTACCCGCAAGAACCATGTGGTAAAAGGATTCGGTCCAAGGGCAGAGATGCTCAGACGGCAGGAGAGGAATCCCAAGGAGTTTGAAGATACGTACCACCAGCGTAGTATAGTGGAATCGGTGTTCTCATCATTCAAGCACAGGTTTACTGCGGTTGTTCGTGCAAAGAAGAAGATGGCAACGCAGAGACTGCAGCTGCTACTCCGGTGCATCTGTTACAACCTGCTGTCATAGTGGAACGACGTAAAAAACACGTGTTGTGTGTCTAGCGTATGCTGTACAACCATGCAACGTTTTGGTGCAAGATACACCTCATCATATCCTGCTGCTAGAAAATTCCGCCACATACAGGGAATCAAAAGCAATAAGGTGCAGATAAAATGACATCTAATAGGCTTGAAAAAATAAGATTTGGACAACGCCTATATTTCCAACTTGCTTTTAAACTAAATCTTTAATTTAAATCAAATACGTCCTTTAATCCTGCTCATTGTTTAATCGTTCAGTCAAATACATTATCTTTTTCTTGATCTCATCGTATTGGGCAGATATTTTACTGATGTCATAAAGAACATCATCTGTATATGTTATAAACGTCTCAATCTCTTCAAGTAAAACAGGATCAATAGTTCCTACAGACAAGTTTATGGTATTGTGAATTTTTACCAAGATTTTTTTAGATTTTACAAGCATTCTGTCAACCTCAGGATTCTTAATCCAGTCGTCATTGCCTGATTGTGAGAGTTTGTTGAGTATTCCAAAACATAAGAGCAACGCTCCACAATCATTTTTAAAAGCTTGTCTGGCATATCGCTTTAATCTATTTCTTCTTTCTTCTTGTTCTACAACTATTGATTGAGTTTTACTAAGTACTAATTTTATTAATTGCATCGTTTCTGTCTGTTTAGTTAATGTGTGTGCAATAACAAGAAACAACATAGATAATGCTATACCTAATACTATATCTCCAATTACAAATGTTATCCATCCGGAGATATCACAATCAAATCCTATCTCCCAAACATTATCACACGGTTCTGCAAATGCATATTGAATCGACATCTGACCCAATACAGACATTGTACCAAATGTAATAAGACCTGTGATAAAAAGCCTAATGTTTTTTGAGGTCATTTTTATACTATCTAAACGGTATGTGAATACAAGTTTAATAAAGTGATCTAAGTAATCAGTAGATGGAATTGTACTTTTTCCCAAATCATCATTATGAATAAAAACGCATCAAAAACAACATTTTTGTAGATATTGGAGGTTAAAAGAGGAGAATGTGAGTTGTTCATAGTTCACATGAAACAAAACCACAAACTCCAACAAGTCTGCACAGAAAAGGTATTTAAAATTATGAGTGCATTATTTTTGTCAAACCTAAAGCTTCAATTCTCTGAGAAGCACAACGCCTTGTACGGTTATGACGACTTTTTGGCCCGATTCTTTGACATGTGCAGGCACTGCCAGTATGCAGAGACTGCATACAACTCCCGGTTTATAGATGGCACAAAGAAAAAAGTCAGGCGCATCCCGTGCGGCAGATGGGTGCTTGGCGTGATAAAACAAGTCAGGTATGACTATATGCTGACTCGCTGCCTCAAGATGGTAGACCGTACAGTGATGAGGATGAGAAGACACGGCATGTTCAGGACTCCTGTGGATGTGGCAATTGACAAACACACCATTCCAAGATATGACAAGACGTACAACATGCTAAACATCATCGCCTCAAAGTTCAAGAATGGAACATATCACTTCAACTGTTTGGCTACCACCAACTGTACAGTAGACGATTCTAGAGCCTTTCTGGGGGCAACGCTTAGTCAGAAGAGAAGACGATCTTGAGGACATAGTCTCAAAACTCGTTGACGGATGCACAGACAAAGGCATCCGGATTAAAACGCTGACTGTGGACAGGGAGTTTTTTTCCACCGGTGTTATAGGTACGCTCAAGTCCAAAAACATACAGTTTCTGATGCCTGCAACGCATACAAAGGGTGTCAAGAAGGCCATAAACGAATTTCAGGCAGGTAAAAGGGATGCAGTCTCACAGCATATCCTGATCTCAGGTAATGGAGACAAGAGACAGGAGAAGATCACACTGATCATTTTAGAAGAAAAGGACAGGAAAGGGGAAAAGGTAATCCACACGTTTGCCACCAACGTTCCGATTGATACAGTATGCGAATTCAAACGCAGCGATATGGACGGGGCTGAAGCGTTTGTAGAGCAGCAGTATCGGGCCAGGTGGTCAATAGAGACAGGGTACAGGTGTATAGAATCCATGAGGCCTAGAACAACTAGCAAACAAGAATCCGTACGCGTGTTGCTACTGTTCATGCCCATCCTTTTGTTCAACGCGTGGATACTGGCATCGTATCTGTTGCAGCGAGTCTGTCCTGACAATCTACATACAAAGATAACATACAAGATGATAATGGAATTCTTCATACTGTTTGTCTTGGAACATACAAGCCCGTCTCTGCTGATGTCATAACTTTTGCAGTCACCATACCATCACAGTGACAGACACTGATGTGAACTGCATGCCACATGTACATGACTTGCCGCTGCCATTTTGAAATATTGCCTAAAATACTGCGCTCATGCCACAAGACATACGCATCCTTTCCATGATTCTCACGCATGTCTGCACAGCCAAGACTAATGCATTTGCAACATCATGATGTTGGTGCAGTCACTACTTTACATTATCGTCATCAAGTTGGTCTAATTTGGGAACATACTCGGCTAAATTTTAGGTACAATTCCATCTACTGGTAATATTTTTAATGATCATATGAAGAACGTGATTTCATAAATATGATTAATTATATTTGTTAATCCTAAAACGTCTTTAACAAAAATCTGGATGTTTTTTCATGTTTATCTGATACACTGTCTATTGCTTCAAATAGCGTCTGTTGGTTAATGCTTTCTTTGTCGTCTAACACAACATACACTGAAATTTTCTGTTTCCCATCTTCTGCAATGACTTTGTTGATTGCTTGTATTGAATAACAAAAATCAGCCATCTTTTGTTCAAATTTTGTCCTCTCCTCCGTATTGAATCTAAGATATCTGGCGATATGGTTATTTTTCATAATTACTTTGGCCCCTACTACCAATATTCCTGGCTGTCTTTTTGGTTCAAACACCTCGATTGGAATTCCTTGTATTCCTGCATGCTTTATTACAATCTGAAAAATATTTTCATCGCTCTTTACATACTTGAAAGAAAGACCTTCATGAGTCAGCCACCTCTCTACATTATCTTGCATCTTTGATATGCTCATGTCTATTTCTTAACCTTGCTCTATATGATTCTAAATCTTGGAATAAATGATAGCTGGTAGTTGATCTTGGCATGGTATATGTCATTTCAAGTACAAGCCCAAGAGCGTTACACATTCACGTTAATGCCTGGATCCAAGGTTAAAATAGGTTCTCCAATTATCAGATTAAAGATGATGCCTATTCCCATAAATATTATGCCTACGATTAGACAGTTCATTGCTTTCTTTGGGTCATCACGACGTATAATAATAAACGCCACGATTCCTCCAATTATACCTAGTAGGATTGGTAGTATAAACCACGCATTACTTCTTGGTCTTCCTTGATGTGACATGATTGGTTATTGTTATTTATTTTCTAGTTATTACTCTTTTTCTGTAGCTGTGTAATCTCAATCTCGACTGTCTCTAGTGGATCATCAACTTGGTTTCGTCTAACCGAAAACATCTTTGGCTTTTCAAAATCTTCAGTACAGTCCGGGCATGCATATACTAATACTCTGTGCTCATTCGGAGCCTTGGGATTGGATAATCGCGGATAATATACCAATCTTGCACCACAGTCTACACAATATCGATTTGTCCTTTTAGTTCTAGCCAACACGTATCTGTACTAATACATGTGATTATCTATTAGATTTGTATTGTCTAATAGAGTAAACCAATTGCTAATAATCAACATACTATTAATTACTATTTTATCAATACCCATTTCTACTTGTAATGATTGGTCATGATTTAAAATCAAAAATATTATCTGCAGAATTAAAGTGGCCCACAATATGCCATAGACCATCTTTGACGCCCCATAGTTCATAATCTGCTATTGCCACATCGCCTGCTTTGTTTAGAGTTATAGCGCCAAGTGCACCAGTATGTGATGCTACAACGTTACTCAGCTCATCTCTGATAAAACTAGGTTCAGTAGATCTAGTTTCAAGTATCGATTTACCTAAAATCCACACACTATCATATGCTGAAAATGCATATGTGTTAGGTGTTCTCCCTTGAAATTCTAAAAAGTATTCATTGACACGATCATACACATTATTTTTAGACGTGGCAAATTGGGTACTTGTAAAATCAACATCTTGCATAAATGCTGATGCTACTGGATCATTTATTATAGAACTGTCATTTGATATTCCTTCAGTACCAAACCATCTTACGTTATGTAAATTTTCATATTCATCGGCAAAATTAAGTAAATGCACAGTTTCTGAAAAACCAATCATTAGTACTCCAATCTCGTTAGTGGTATACTCTTTAGAGTATTTATCTACCAAATTCGATAAAATAGATGCTTCAGTTGAGTAAATAGATGCTTCAGGAGGATAGTGTATACCTTCATCCATAATACCTCCTAGGGCCTCAAAATTTGTTCTTGTTGATTCGTATAAACTGTCTCCGCGAACGTCTGCACGGTAAATTGGTATTACAGCTTTGATTCCTTTTTGTTCAAATAGTAGAGATAATACACTACTCTGTTGAGTATCATCAGGTACTAGTCGAAATATGTTATCTTCAATTGCTAGCGCAGGAGTTGTAGATGATGGGCTAATTAACACCATGTCGTTTGTATCAGCATAAGATTTGATATTACGAATTTCAGCACTGGATTCAGGACCTAGTACAAATTTTATATTTCTTGCATTTAGTAATTGGATCTTCTCTAGTGCTGCGTGTGGATCTAATTGTGTATCTAGTAAGACTGCATTAAACCTCCATGGCACGTTATTATCTTTTAAATATCTATTGAAATCCGTTACGCCTAATTGAACAGCAATACTATTGTCTTGTCCATAACTAAATACATCACCAATAGATGGTAACATTACACCAATATCAACAGTTGTCAGCGGAAGAGATGAAGAGGAGGTAGATGTGGATTCAGCACCGTCTACAGGTTCTACTGTTCCAGGTTCTACTGTTTCAGATTCTATTGGAACTTGACGTGAATCTTTTGACGTTGGTGTTACAGTAGATCCGGCAACAGCTGCAATGATTGCTCCTGCCACTATAATTCCAACTATTGCATAAATTATCCTCGAATCCAATACTTTTTTTTACATATGCTGCTATAAAAATAGATATTGTATGACGCAGTGCAAAGATCAAATGTGGTATCAAGCTGAATTAATCACAGTCACGACTTCGGGTTTTCTGGCAGTATGCCTCTAGGCCTAAACAGTAATATGATAAGCATTATTCCACCTAGCAATAAATAGTCAAGCCAAATAATATCAAATGGCACTAACCCATCTAAACTATCATTATAAAATATGACCAATTTGCGGCTTACTACAAATATGACCGTTCCAAGCAACACGCCTTTGTTATTTGCCATTCCTCCTACTATAACCATAACAAATGGCAAGAATGTCCAGTTTAGTCGATTATATCCAAATGCTACAACTCCTTCTACATATGACGCATACAACACTCCTCCTATGGCTGCAATCAATCCTGATATCATCAACACTTTTATTTTTATTCTTGTCGTATCTCTTCCCAGCGATTGTAATGCAACCTCATCATCTCTTGTAGCGCGCATCAGGCGCCCTACAGGTGATTTTGTAAACTTTACAACAAGGAAAAATACTACTCCTGCCAAAACTAACAATACGAAGCTGGCAATTATAAACCTGAGCTCGTTTGGTACAAAAGAGAGAAAGTCGGGAGTAGTTACACCCAACGTTCCTCCAACTAGATCTTTAGTGTTAATTCCAATTATGCGTATTAATTCACCAAATGCCAATAATGTTATTGCTAGGTAATCTCCACGCAATCTAATTGCTGGATAAGCTGATATTAATCCCAATGCAGCGCCAACTATCATTGCAACAACCAATGTCAGTCCGAATACTATGAATCCTATCTCTGGATTAGCTGCAATATGTGCATTTATTTGAGAAATTAATTCAAGATTGTCGTCTACCGGGCTTAACTGCGCTCCTAAAAGAGCGTTATACATATGAAGTGGCAGTATGCCCATCACGAATGCACCTCCTGCTACTGCCAAAACTTTACCAAAGTTTGGAATTCCAGTAAACCCGAATTCTAAGTTTAAGCTTGTATTAATTATCAAGTATATGGCAAATATTGCTATCAGATCAGATATGAAGATCCACTCAGAACCGATCATTTCTTAATCTTCGCCCATAGTTTATCGAATACAACTGATAGTCCTTTTGGAAATAACAGTAACGTAAATATGATAAATAAGAATGGTATGATGGGTCTGTATGGTATTATCCAGTATCCAAACCAGCTTGCTAGTGCACTAGTTCCAATTATCTCACTGAATCCGATTATTATTCCTCCGATAATTGCCCCATATACGCTAGAGAATCCGCCTACAATACTGCCTGCAAATACGCTAGGGAGCATAATTACTGACAAGCTCGGATCTCCCTGAAACCACACACTCATCAAAACTCCTGCAATCCCGCCTAACCCTCCGCTCAAAAACCACGAAAATGAAAATATTTTATTTGTATCAATTCCAAACGTACCTGCTAAACTTGTATTGTCAATCGCTGCTCTCATTGCCATGCCAAATTTAGTACGATATAGCAAATAATACAGCCCAACTACTAGTATAGCCAACGTCACTATTGATACTATTAGTACCATTGGAACACCATCTATTACAATATCAAAACTTCTCAGTGTGAAATCTCTTGAAATAAATTTGAATGTTTTAAACAGATAGTCTGCCAATATGTTCATAATTCCTACCATGAATATGTCAAAAGCCAAAGTTGCAATAATTAGTGAAAGATACGAAGAGCCATTTTTAATCAATATACGTAATATTCCATAATACAAAAATAACGCCACCCCTCCAGATACTAGAAATGCAAGTGGTAATGCAAAAAAGGGATTAGCATCAAATACGCGAACCATAATTAGTCCCATATACATACCTAAAATCGCAAATGTGGTATGAGCAAAATTAGGAACATTTGTTATCTTGTATGTTAGTGTGAGTCCTACACAAAGTACCGCTAATACACTAGCATATATTACAGCATCCATTAGGATGATCAATTATTTCACACCCAAGTATTTGTCTGATAATTCAGGATCTGCTAGTAGTTTTTGAGAGTTACCCGAATATCTCACAGTTCCTGTAGTAAACATATAACAGTTCTCACATACGTCAAGAATACTTTTTACATTTTGCTCCACAACTATTACACAGTTGTCTAGTGTTTTTTGCACTTCGATTATTTTCTTTAAAATCAATTTTGCATTTTTCGGTGATAGATTGGCAGTCGGTTCGTCAAATAGCATTACCGCAGGATTTTTAGTCACAACCATTGCTAATGCTAATAGTTGTCTTTGTCCTCCGCTCAAATTTTTCGATTTTTGCTTTTCATGGTCTTTTAGTGTCGGGAATAGTTCGTAGATGTGTTTTAAATCTGGTCGTATCTGATCCATGCCAATAATCAAATTTTCACGAATAGTCAGTTCTGGAAAAACGTTGCTAATTTGAGCCATGTATGATATTCCTAATTTTGAGATCTTGTGTGTTGGAACATTTGTAATGTCTTTATCATTTAGCATGATTTTTCCAGAAAATTTATCAGCTATACCACAAATTGATTTCAATAGTGTGGATTTGCCAGAACCATTAGCGCCAATGATTGCAGTTAATCCCTTGTCTGCTGCAAAATCTACGTCGTGCAAAACTACATTTTTTCCATATCCGCTAGATAAGAGACTAGTTGTAATCATGAATTATCCTCCAATGTATGACGCTACAACTTTTTGATTCTTTAATATTGTGTCCGGATCTCCGTCTGCAATAATTTGTCCCTCGTGCATAACAAATACATGATCTACATATCTTAGTGCAATATCTAATCTATGTTCAATTATTAGAAATGTTGTGTTGTTATTCTTGCAGATCTCTTGAATTTTTTCGAATATGGTGTGGGCAAGTTTTGGGGCAATACCTGCAATAGGCTCATCTAATAACACCAATGAGAAATCAGCCATCAATGTTTTTCCTAGCTCTAGTAATTTTATTTGTCCTCCACTCAGGTCATATGCAAGATGATCTTTTAATGCTAGTATACCTAATGAATCTAATATTGACAGTGCTTTTTCAGTTAATTCTTTCTCTTCTTTCTTCCATTTATTTGGAAACATGCAAAGATTAAACGATTCGCCTACGTGATTATGTGCCATAAGCAGGTTGTCAAACAGTGTTAAATTCATGAATAATTTTGGCGTTTGGAATGTTCTGATTATTCCCTCTTCAAATATTTTATGAGGTGGCATATTTGTTATATTTTTATCCATATAAAATACCTGACCTGATTGTGACTGTAGAAGGCCTGATACTAGATTGACCAAGGTTGTTTTGCCTGATCCATTAGCGCCAATTAACAGGTTAATTTTATTTGGAATTATCTCAATGTTGGCCCCATTAATCACATTTAATCCTGAAAAACTTTTATGCAAATCACGCGTTTTAAGACTCAAGTTCAATACAGTATGTTTTGGTCGTATGTGATAGATGAGACATCATCATCCATCCTTGATTCTCTTTTATATACAACGGATCTATAGATTGTATTGTATGTGATGTTGGGGTGTTTTCTATAAATGATTTCATATTTGTCTTGATTATTATTATTGGGCTGAACATGACTAAGACTAATGCGTATACATCTTTAAATATCATATTAATTAGTAAAACAAATCATATATAAAAGATTTTAGATTAGCACAGTAGATTGTAGGATCCTGAAAATAGTATACCTCTCTACCTAACATCATATTCCTTACCGGTTTGTTGGTCAATAACAGTTTCACTGCAGGAGGGGTGTGGTGTCTTGGCAGACATGTTACAGCGTCGCAGTATTCTTCTGACAGATGTCATGTGGTATTTTATCCCATATTTTTTGTGGATGTCTTCATGGAGTACTTTCGGCGTGATGATGTAATTTGTCTTTGAGAGAATTCTGTTGATCTCTTCGAGTGACACTTTGGGTGGCCGTCAAGTGCGGGGAAGATCCCGGAGGCTTTCTAGGTTCTCGTCCCTGAAGCGTTTGACCCACGAGGACATCCAATCAGGACATTGCATGAGCAAATCTGCCGCATGCGCAATGCTTTCGTTGTTAAAGACTACCATGTTTACTGCAACCATTCTAACTTTGATTCTGATGTCCTTTTCCTTCTTGTACGTTTTTTTGAGATCTTCTGGTTTTGTGCCCATACATAAATTTGGTATGATGTAACCAATACGGTTTGTGGTCTGGTAAAATTTACATACCGATAAACTTTTGATTATCAGTATACATGGGTAACTAAATTCTTTTAAAACACAAAATAAAATACTTACTATATCACTTATGAATCGTTCAAGCATCTATATGATGCGTCCTCAACCTGTGGTACTGACGGTGTAAGTATGGTCAGCATCAGTAGGTGCAGTATTTGTAAGAGGATTGCTTGATTCATCTGTGATGTCGTGCCCTGACGATACCAGATCAAGGTTGTATGTGCCGTCCTGTGTGGCAGAGACTGTCACGTAATACGTATTGCCAGAACCTGAGATCGATGTTACAGGGTTTGAGGTATCACTACTACTACTACTAGGATTGATCGTAAGCGTCCAGCTGTTCAGGGTACCGTCATCGGCAGCTGCATAGTCGTCGTTTATCTGTAGCGTCCAGGTACCTGCAATTGAAACGCCTGCAAAGTTTGGTGTGTATGTCTGGTCTATGTCATCGGTGCTGCCTCCGGAGCGGTTGTGGATGGTCTTGGTTGTACCATCAGGTGCAACAAGATCTATCTTCAAGTCGCTTATGTACGTATGGGAGACATCTATAGCGACTGAGACTGACGTAACAGTACCAGAGTCTGGGACTGTGATGGTATCCGTTATGGTGTTGGCTGCAGTTATGTCAATGTCAGGAGAACGTGTCTGTGTGAACTGGGCAGAACTGACTCCACCCGTGCTATCAGAAGACAAGGCAAAGTCAGTCTTGTCCACTTCGGTTACTGATTCGCTAAAGGTCACCTCGTAGATTAGCGTCTGGCTGTCGGTAGTTGCAGTAACAGGATTGTATCTCTCAATTGATGATAGTGTTGGCGCAGTGGTGTCAGCAGGTACGGTGCTGACCGTGTAGGTGTGGTCAGCATAAGTAGGTGTAGTGTTTGTAAGATGATTGTTTGCCGTGTCAACAATCTCGTGCCCTGACGATACCAGATCAAGGTTGTATGTGCCGTCCTGTGTGGCAGAGACTGTCACGTAATACGTATTGCCAGAACCTGAGATCGATGTTACAGGGTTTGAGGTATCACTACTACTACTACTAGGATTGATCGTAAGCGTCCAGCTGTTCAGGGTACCGTCATCGGCAGCTGCATAGTCGTCGTTTATCTGTAGCGTCCAGGTACCTGCAATTGAAACGCCTGCAAAGTTTGGTGTGTATGTCTGGTCTATGTCATCGGTGCTGCCTCCGGAGCGGTTGTGGATGGTCTTGGTTGTACCATCAGGTGCAACAAGATCTATCTTCAAGTCGCTTATGTACGTATGGGAGACATCTATAGCGACTGAGACTGACGTAACAGTACCAGAGTCTGGGACTGTGATGGTATCCGTTATGGTGTTGGCTGCAGTTATGTCAATGTCAGGAGAACGTGTCTGTGTGAACTGGGCAGAACTGACTCCACCCGTGCTATCAGAAGACAAGGCAAAGTCAGTCTTGTCCACTTCGGTTACTGATTCGCTAAAGGTCACCTCGTAGATTAGCGTCTGGCTGTCGGTAGTTGCAGTAACAGGATTGTATCTCTCAATTGATGATAGTGTTGGCGCAGTGGTGTCAGCAGGTACGGTGCTGACCGTGTAGGTGTGGTCAGCATAAGTAGGTGTAGTGTTTGTAAGATGATTGTTTGCCGTGTCAACAATCTCGTGCCCTGACGATACCAGATCAAGGTTGTATGTGCCGTCCTGTGTGGCAGAGACTGTCACGTAATACGTATTGCCAGAACCTGAGATCGATGTTACAGGGTTTGAGGTATCACTACTACTACTACTAGGATTGATCGTAAGCGTCCAGCTGTTCAGGGTACCGTCATCGGCAGCTGCATAGTCGTCGTTTATCTGTAGCGTCCAGGTACCTGCAATTGAAACGCCTGCAAAGTTTGGTGTGTATGTCTGGTCTATGTCATCGGTGCTGCCTCCGGAGCGGTTGTGGATGGTCTTGGTTGTACCATCAGGTGCAACAAGATCTATCTTCAAGTCGCTTATGTACGTATGGGAGACATCTATAGCGACTGAGACTGACGTAACAGTACCAGAGTCTGGGACTGTGATGGTATCCGTTATGGTGTTGGCTGCAGTTATGTCAATGTCAGGAGAACGTGTCTGTGTGAACTGGGCAGAACTGACTCCACCCGTGCTATCAGAAGACAAGGCAAAGTCAGTCTTGTCCACTTCGGTTACTGATTCGCTAAAGGTCACCTCGTAGATTAGCGTCTGGCTGTCGGTAGTTGCAGTAACAGGATTGTATCTCTCAATTGATGATAGTGTTGGCGCAGTGGTGTCAGCAGGTACGGTGCTGACCGTGTAGGTGTGGTCAGCATAAGTAGGTGTAGTGTTTGTAAGATGATTGTTTGCCGTGTCAACAATCTCGTGCCCTGACGATACCAGATCAAGGTTGTATGTGCCGTCCTGTGTGGCAGAGACTGTCACGTAATACGTATTGCCAGAACCTGAGATCGATGTTACAGGGTTTGAGGTATCACTACTACTACTACTAGGATTGATCGTAAGCGTCCAGCTGTTCAGGGTACCGTCATCGGCAGCTGCATAGTCGTCGTTTATCTGTAGCGTCCAGGTACCTGCAATTGAAACGCCTGCAAAGTTTGGTGTGTATGTCTGGTCTATGTCATCGGTGCTGCCTCCGGAGCGGTTGTGGATGGTCTTGGTTGTACCATCAGGTGCAACAAGATCTATCTTCAAGTCGCTTATGTACGTATGGGAGACATCTATAGCGACTGAGACTGACGTAACAGTACCAGAGTCTGGGACTGTGATGGTATCCGTTATGGTGTTGGCTGCAGTTATGTCAATGTCAGGAGAACGTGTCTGTGTGAACTGGGCAGAACTGACTCCACCCGTGCTATCAGAAGACAAGGCAAAGTCAGTCTTGTCCACTTCGGTTACTGATTCGCTAAAGGTCACCTCGTAGACCAGGGTTTGCTCGGAGGTAACCTCTTCTACCGGATCGCTCCTCTCTATTGATGTGACTGTGGGAACTTGGTTTACGTTTTTTACGGTAATGGTGTTGCCTGACGATGCCTCAATTGGGTTGCCGTCAGTATCTACTATGCTAAAGTAACTGGCATCCAACAACGGGGATGCTAGCACGGCAATTGACTGACGCTGGTCTTCGGTCATCTCAATGGAGATCACAGCAGAGTCAACCTCTGTTCTTGGTGTGGCCCCTGCCAGCGAAACAGACTGCCCAGAATCGCGGACGGTCATGCCTGCAACATGGATCCTGAAAGCCGGAGTGGCATCAATCCTGTCTGAAAATGTGATCTCTAGGATGCTTGTATTACCGTCTATGATCGCAGACACGATCTCAGGTGCAACACTGTCATTTACGGTGATGATGTTGCCTCGCGACAACTCGATCAGATTGCCTGAGGTGTCAATCACTGCAGAGTCAGATATATCCAACCGTGGAGATGCCATGGTTGCAACTAAACGGCCCTGCATCTCAGTTAGCTCAATGGAGATCGCAGCCGAGTCAACCTCCGTATTCAGTATGGCTCCTGCCAGCGAAACAGACTGCCCAGCGTCGCGGATGGTCAATCCTGACAGGTCAACCATACCTGCAGGGGTGACATCGACTGTATCTGAGAACGTGATCTCTAACATGCCCGCTTCCTCGTTCAGGGTGGCAGATGCCAACACCGGACCGGAGGTGAGATCGATGTCGATTATCTGGACGCCATTACCCACATTGGATACGACAATGGCATACGTCCTAGAATCTATTTTGATGACTGTTGTATCTTCTGGAAATGGAAAGCCTTCAAATCTGTCATCATATTTGCTCACAAACGCAGCAGGGGGGGGGGGTGGACTAGAGGGATCCGTAACATCTACTATTTGGATGCCGTCTATGAATGATGTGACAAGGGCATATGTTGAGGAGTCAAACGTGATGGTGGTAATAGTTTCAAGGTATCGAAGAGCATCAAATCCTGCAACTCCATGCTGCACGAACGTGACAGGGTCGGGGTTGGAGAGATCCGTGATGTCTATTATCTGGACGGCATTATCTGTCTGCGCGGCAACAAGGGCGTACATTGAGGAGCTGGACGTTATAACAGTTACAGCAGTTGCACCTCCAAGCCGGGTGTCGGGACTATTGTGTACTGCTCCTACCGGAGTCGGTTTTGACGGGTCAGTGATGTTTATGATCTGCACTGCTCCCTCAAACGCTGCAACAACGGCGTACGTCGAGGATTCGATAGTGGTTGTGGTAATGCCGCGCGGATTGCCAAGAGCTTCGAATCCTTTGCTTCCATCATACAGGGACGCAACATGGTTTGGGTCATAGGGATCGGTGATATTCATTATGTGTACGCCGCTTCCGTGCGCTGCGATAAGGGCGTATGTTGATGAACCAATTAAGACTGTGGCGACTTCGCGAGGATCTTTGAAATATGTACCTGTGATGCTGCTGATGTGTGATGCCGGAGCCGGATCTGAGGGATTTGTAATATTTATTATCTGGATGCCGTGGTCAACTGAGGATGTGACGATCGCGTACGTTGAGGATCCGATCGTAGCTGTGGTGATATCACGTGCTCCCTCAAGTTCCTCAAACCCGTCGACCCCGTCAGTTACGGCTGCAACGGGACTTGGGTGGTACGGATCTGTAATATCTATTATCTGGACACCGTCATCTTTATACGACGCGGCAAGTGCGTACGTTGAGGATCCGATTGTGACTGTTGTAATGCCTTTTGGACCCTCAAGTTCCTCAAACCCGTCGACCCCGTCCGTTACAAATGCGATGGGCGATGTGATGATTACAGATGACGCAAAAGCGTATCCGTATAAACCTAGCAATGTCGACGCAAGTGTTACCACAACAAGCCACTTCATTATGCTGCCTTCCAATCTATTCGACCGTGTAAGGCTTGCAATGCAACTCAACATTATTAATCTGTCAAATCGGACAAAATATAAAGATTATCTAAAAACTAGCTTGTTTCATAACCTGCCACCGTTATGACTCGATTGTATAGCATCTAGTCCATACTTTCATCATACCATTGAGATCACCTTCTGAGTTATGTCTACGAACTGGTTGTAGCGTTGGATCTTCAACGCTATCTCTTGAATAATGTTATCCATTGTTTTTGCCCTTACCGAACTTCCAAATATCCTCTTGAACGCAGAGAAGAATATCTCCACCTGCCATCGGGAACCGTATTCTGCACGTTTTTCCACTCGTTCTGGTTTTCCGTACGTTCCCTGACGTCCATCTCATGGAATTTGGCAAGGCTTGTAGTGTCGCCACCCAGCTGGTCAATCACTGCAATGTTGCATTCCATGTTTATCCTCTTGCCTTGTATTCTGCATTGTGTTTTATCTTAATGATGAGTGTAATGCCGTACTCTGCATATCTGAAAATTCTCCCTGCTGTCGTATCCTGCATCTGCCTTGATCTTAATTTTAACATGATCCGGCAGTGGCTCGGTACCTGCAGCCATGACTGTTGCACGTCGCACATCTGGATCTATTCCATTATTCTTCAGTGCCTGTATTATCAGGGGCTCGAACTGCGGGGAATCGCCAATCTTTTCGTCAGTTACCGTGAATCCAAGCATCTGCATGGTGTCCTGTTGTACCATGACACTGAGTTTTATGAAACCTGATTTGCTCTTTATCTTGTAACTATCCTCCTCCTAGCATCTATGTGATAGGCTGACCCCTACATGGACATGGGCTTCGCGCATTCTACCTGATGGGGGGGGGGGCAGACTGAAGAGAATTCTAGTACATATGTGCATTTTTGGGATATGTGGAGAATTCTGTCTTTATTGAATCAACGTTGTTTTCTACTCTTTGGTTGCGTAGCAGTTCTCCATGAGTGTGTTGTTTGTGGTACTGAGATTAATTTTTTATCTGGTATGCTTTGCCACTCTGATATTTGGATTGCATTTTCCTAACTAGTATTCTAATACCGAATACTGCAAGTATTGGACCTATGATGTATATTCCAAGTAATGTAACAATGGATAAAATACCGTAGGCAAGAACTGATTCTTCATTAGAGTCAGCAAGACCCATTACTGCACCAAGCGTATAAATTCCAGGTGTAATGACAGTTCTGACTGCATCACCAAAGATGACATTGTTTCGTTGGAGATCTGCTACTGTTGGTGAGAATGTGTAGTAGAATTGGTTAAAGCCGGTCATAAATGATGAGCCGACATCGCTACTCATAAGAGTATCGCCACGTATCTCTCGGAGTAATTGTACTTGTGGTGCTAACTCTGAACCATATGCTGCAGTTGCAATCAAACAACCGCCACCTTTTTCGTCAACTTTATCATCATCATCATCTACCATTGCAGTCTTGTCATCCATCATCATCTTATCAGCAGTATAGTCAAATATGCTGGTACCTGCATTGTAATGACCGTATAGATACCATGTGCCATCCTGGATACCCCAGAGATCATAGTCTGATATTGCCAAGTCACCTGCTTCATTCAGGTTTACAGTACCGATTGCACCGGTATGTGTTGCTGCAACCTCGATTATAGAGTCTCTGACTGTTAGTGGATCAACAGAGCCTGTTTCTAGTATTGTCTTACCTAAAACTGCAACACTGTCATATGATGAATAAGCATAAGCGTTTGGAGTTGAACCCTTGAAGTCAATAAAGTGATTCTTTACATGTTCATAGGTTTCATTTGTAGATGTTGCAAATTGCGTACTTACAAAGTTGACATTTTCTGTAAATGCTGCAGCTATTGGATCATCTGACAATGTACTGTCATTTGATGAACCATCCGAGCCAAACCATCTTACTTCATGTAAGTTATCATAAGAGTCTGCAAAGTTCAATATGTGTACCGCTTCTGAGAATCCGATTAGTAGTACTGCCACTTCATCTGTGGAATACTCTGCAACATAATCTGCAACAAGACCTGATAGCAAGTTAGCTTCAGTAGAGTATACAGTTACATCTGGAGAGTAGCGCAGACCGTCATCCATCACTCCTCCTAATCCTTCAAAGTTCATCTTTGTTGATTCAAACAAACCATCACCCCAAACATCTCCACGATACATTGGGACAACTACTTTGATATTTTGTTCCTCAAACAATTGTGCCAATACCTTACCCTGTTGGGTATCATCAGGTATCATACGGAATATGTTGTCATCAATTGCCAAAGCAGGTGATGTAGATGTTGGACTGATTAATACCATGTCATTAGAGTCTGCATAAGATTTAATGTTACGTACCTCTGCACTTGATTCAGGACCTAGCACAAATTTGATACCTTTGGAATTTAGAGATTGAATCTTTTCTAATGCTACAATTGGATCTGATTGAGTGTCTTCCTTGATCAGTTCCATGCGCCAATGTGCACCAATCTCTTCTAGATATTTATTAAAATCAGTTAAGCCTAATTCAACACCGACACCATTGTCTTGGCCGTGTGCTGCTAGATCACCTGTTGATGGGAGCATTACTCCTACTTGAACTATGTCTGGTATGTTGGATTCTGCCATCATCATTTTATCATCATCCATCATCATCTTATCAGCAGTATAGTCAAATATGCTGGTACCTGCATTGTAATGACCGTATAGATACCATGTGCCATCCTGGATACCCCAGAGATCATAGTCTGATATTGCCAAGTCACCTGCTTCATTCAGGTTTACAGTACCGATTGCACCGGTATGTGTTGCTGCAACCTCGATTATAGAGTCTCTGACTGTTAGTGGATCAACAGAGCCTGTTTCTAGTATTGTCTTACCTAAAACTGCAACACTGTCATATGATGAATAAGCATAAGCGTTTGGAGTTGAACCCTTGAAGTCAATAAAGTGATTCTTTACATGTTCATAGGTTTCATTTGTAGATGTTGCAAATTGCGTACTTACAAAGTTGACATTTTCTGTAAATGCTGCAGCTATTGGATCATCTGACAATGTACTGTCATTTGATGAACCATCCGAGCCAAACCATCTTACTTCATGTAAGTTATCATAAGAGTCTGCAAAGTTCAATATGTGTACCGCTTCTGAGAATCCGATTAGTAGTACTGCCACTTCATCTGTGGAATACTCTGCAACATAATCTGCAACAAGACCTGATAGCAAGTTAGCTTCAGTAGAGTATACAGTTACATCTGGAGAGTAGCGCAGACCGTCATCCATCACTCCTCCTAATCCTTCAAAGTTCATCTTTGTTGATTCAAACAAACCATCACCCCAAACATCTCCACGATACATTGGGACAACTACTTTGATATTTTGTTCCTCAAACAATTGTGCCAATACCTTACCCTGTTGGGTATCATCAGGTATCATACGGAATATGTTGTCATCAATTGCCAAAGCAGGTGATGTAGATGTTGGACTGATTAATACCATGTCATTAGAGTCTGCATAAGATTTAATGTTACGTACCTCTGCACTTGATTCAGGACCTAGCACAAATTTGATACCTTTGGAATTTAGAGATTGAATCTTTTCTAATGCTACAATTGGATCTGATTGAGTGTCTTCCTTGATCAGTTCCATGCGCCAATGTGCACCAATCTCTTCTAGATATTTATTAAAATCAGTTAAGCCTAATTCAACACCGACACCATTGTCTTGGCCGTGTGCTGCTAGATCACCTGTTGATGGGAGCATTACTCCTACTTGAACTATGTCTGGTATGTTGGACTCGTTCTCTTGTGCAAATGCTGTCAAAGTACTATCAGTATATGCCAAAGACAGTGATAATAGAAGTAATATTACAGAAAACCCAGCAGTGATTCCCAACATTGTATAACGTCAATATTTTAATGGTTATAAACATATTGATTTAGGCCGAGTAAAGCGTTAGGTTCCCTACCTGTAAATCCAATAACTCGTGCTTAACCTAACCTTCTACCATGCTAATTAGCATATACAAGTAAATTGATAATGCATTAAATTTGGATCAATCAAACTTTATTGATAGATCTGGCAAGATATTTTCAAAAATTGGTCCAAATCTATCCTACGTTAACTTCGTACTCTCTTACAATATTTAAGTAATAATTCGATATATTGCAAACTTCTCAGAGTTTAAAATGGCGCCGCCCATCAGACTTGAACTGACGACCGTCCGATTAACAGTCGGATGCTCTACCACGCTGAGCTAGGGCGGCAACAAATTTGTTTGTTGACGAAAGTGATTTAATCTTTGCGAATGCTGCTCTAAACCAAAAAATGATTGAACTGTCGTTATAACCGTAGTTTGAAACTCATTTTCAAAGAAAACAGTACCCATAGTACATTATTAATCATAAAAACACAAAACGCTTAATTACATATGGAAGTTTCTACTAACTATATCTAGATTGAATAAATCAAAAAATCTGATGTCAAAATATCAATGTCAGAAACAGATATCCTAAGATCGTCTACCTCTTAAGATCTGTACCGCTCAGTGAACCAATTACAGTGTGTGAATTACAGTACAAATACATACGGTAACTAGGCAGAAATAGAATCTGGAATATAGTGCAATTATTTACGAATGTAGATGAAAATCATCTTTTGCTGAAAAGTTGTAGTATTAATGAAATAAACACTGTCTTATCGTTAACAGAAATCATAAGATTATTTTTCTGTTAATTACAGCCAACTAACATTGGTTTTGTTGTTTCTAAGAAAGATAAAGTACATCTTTCGAATACATCAAGTAATTTTCGGCTTAAAATTTTGATAGCGTCATCTAATCACAAAATCAATACTGGGAATAATAGTAGTTAGAAACATGTACTACAAGTAATTACAGATGGTCGCAGCAATATATTAGCAAGCATAACGAGCAGGTATCCGATTGTAATTACAAGTAACGTAACAAGTATGATCTTTAACTTTTTTTGACTTAGACGGTTTGTAAATTTTGAACCAATAAATCCCCCAGTCATTCCAGGACCTGCCAAAATAAACAAGAGTAAAAAATTTACATTGCCAAAGATGATGTGGCCTGTAAATGCTGTTATTCCTAGGACTCATGAAATCTATACATCTATTCCAACCACGATTTTTGACCCTATCTTAAAGGCATTCATCACCGTCAGCAACCTTCCAGTACTAAAAAGTATTCCAAACATGCCTACAAGCCAGATATACTGTATCATATCTATACAAAGTATAAGATCAATGTGTTTAATAGGCATGCCAGTGTTTTAGTACGGATAATTTTATCACGTCCTCTTTTTTTGTTTCCAATAATGTGGCAATTAATTAAATTTAGCAAAAAACTCTTTGATGTCTTTTGAATGCCTCTCAACGAGTTTTACAATATCCATATGCTCTTCTGGAGTTGGTTCTCTTTTGTGTATTACTTGGAATGCTCCTAGCGCAGATCCTACCATCTCTCCGACAAAAAACCCGCACAAAAAATCACCCAAGCTTTCACAAGCCCACACCTGATCAACTCTGGGGGACGCCTCAGATTTTTTATACAACTCCAAGGTTTGTACTATTAGTTCGTCTGTCTGTTTTGAGAAATCGGGGTCTAGAGTCAAAGTAAATGATGTTATGTCTTTTTACTATCTATTCCTTTCTTCTTTTCAAATACATAGATACCATCTAAAAATACTCTATGGTCCTTGTTTTTTACCTTGGTTCTAAGTTCAATATTTGCGGCAGTCTGTGTGATATCTGTCCAAACCTCTCCAGTTAATATAATATCTTCACCTTTTGGTGTTACCTTGGTATTTCCAACTATACGTGTGGTTCTAGGTGCGCGTTCGCCTTGAAAATTCTCAATGGAGATTATTTTTCCATTCACTTTAACTGTAATTGGAAAATGTGCATAAACAACCTTCATCTTTACTGTATATCCTGTAACTAGGCCTTCGCAAATATTTCTAATAATTGATCTTGCAGTATGTAAAATTGCATAGTTTCTCTTCTTTGTACCTGTTGCTTTTAGTATAATCTTGTCATCTACAATAGATATATCCACAGGAATATTACGAAAGCTCTTGAAGGTTTTACCTAGAGGTCCGACAAAGGATACCATTCGTTTGTTTAATGTAACGGTAACGTCATTTGGGATGACAACAACCTCATCATCAAATTTTTGTGTTTGGTTAACGACGGTACTAGTAGACATACCCTATCAAAAATCCTCCAATTCCTTTCTGCGTTGCTTCGTGATGTGACATTACACCTTGATTTGTGGTGACTAGCAGCATCCCTCTATCATATGCTGGCAGGTACTGTTGTTCCCAATTGTTGTATTCATTATTCTTTACTTTGAATCTTGGTGATATGGATCCGCATTTTGTTATCTTTGCAAGTAGGTTTATCTTGAATTTTCCACCTCTTTTATCGTCTATATGTTCGAATTCTCCTATGTATCCCTCTTTTTGCAGTGTCTTTAAAACCTCAACTCCCAGCTTTGAGGTTGGAAGAATTACACAGTCGCTCTTTCTTCTAGTTTCGTTGTTGTACAGTGTGACAAATAGATTTGCTAAAATGTTTGTTGCAGGCATTATATCTCACTTGTTTTTCCTGAACCCTAAAGATGTTGCTACTTCTCTAAAGCATCGTCTACATATCATTAAATCATATTTTTGAATAACTGCCGTATAATCCCCACATCGTTTACACCAACGTGACCCTCTGCCAAAGTCATGTTTCTTTCGTCCTGTGGCCTCGTACGATCTATCTTTAACCATTATGCTACAGTGACTCCAAATTCTTTAGTTAGATAATCTTTTGCCTCTTGGCTGTTAATGATATGGGCCTTTCCTACTCTGGCCTTGTGCTTGCTTCTGGTTCTGACTCCGTATCCTGGTCTTGTTAATGTAACTGATATTCCCAAACCAAGTATTCCTATCTGTGGGTCGTATTTGACGCCTGGAATATCTATATGTTCACGAATCCCAAACGAATAATTCCCAAAATTATCAAATGATTTACCGTTAACCGTATTTCCCTTTGCCTCTAACAGTCTTTTTAGCAGCTGCACAGCCTCGTCACCTCTAACTGTAACGGCAACACCGATTGGTTCGCCTTTTCTGACTCCCCAGTCTCTTTGTGGGTCTTTTGCATTACGTGCAGAAGATTTTCTTCCCGATATTTGATCTAGTGCTTTTTTGGCAACGACTATTGCATCGCCTGATCTTCCTACTCCCATATTGAGAACAATCTTTTCAAGGGAGATCTTTTTCATTGATGATTCTGTTATCTGAGACATTATGCTATCACTTTAATTGAATTATTGGCTCTTCCTTTCCAATTGGCATTATGATGTCTGCAGGAATCTCTATCTTTCTGTCCTTTAATGCCAAGATGACGCGTTTTGGAAGGATGAATGTTCCCTCTTCAATAGTCTCTATCTTGCCAATTTGACCTGTGTTATTTCCCCGTGTTACTAGGCCTTGCGAGCCTGTCTCCAGTTTTAGAATTTTAAGAATTTTTTGATCCGGTACTTTGATTAGACATGTATCTCCTACGCTGACTGCACTGTCTGATATTATTGAGCGGCCATCGTGAAATCCTATCTGTAGTTTTCCTCCATTAATTGTCGTTTTACTAACCACTCTTACAAGTTTCTGTGTCTTCTCTGACTCTTGAATTTTTATTGGTTCTAAGAGCTTCTCTTCTGTTGGAACAAGTCGATAAATATCTGGCATGTTCTCTAACTCTATCACATCCATTAGTCCAATGGAGTGATGTAACGACTTTCGTATGACGCCGTCAACTTTCACACTGCCCGAATAGATTGCAGTCTTTGCCTCTCTTAGTGTTGTAACTATCTTTAACATATCCCGCAAAAACACTGCAGTCGATATGGAATGAGCTTTTTTATGTGAACCTGGTTTTACTGTAATTACAAACCTCTTATTTTTTCTTGTAATTCCCCAAAATTGTGGAGCCATTTGGCGTTTGAGTTTTTTACTACCTGAAATACTTACCATTACTTTACATCCTCTTTTGTGTTAGATATATCTGCTTTTGTTTCTTTAGTGTCATTAGTAGTTGTTGTTTGATCTTTTAGATCTTCCTTGTGTGAGATATCATTACTATCGTCGTCTTTATCGCCATCGCCATCATTATCATTTTTCGTTTTTATTTGCATGTGCGTAGTGTCATCTTGTTTCTCTATGACAACCTCTTTTTGTTGTTCATCTATATTGTCTACACCACTTTTTTGTACTTTATCATCGTTATCATCTGTTATATCACTAGATGGTATTGGAGGTAAACCTTTCTGTAATTTTTCTATTCTCCATTTGTCAGTCGTATCCAATGATGTCACTACCAAATTTGATGTATGGATATACACATCAAATTTATCACCTTTGCTTTTTTCTTTTTTTATCCCATCAATTGCAACACCATTTCTCTTTATTGATACATCTGATATCTTGCCGTCTACTCCCTTGAATTCGCCTCGTAATATCTTGATACTATCGCCTTCAATAACACGTACGCTCTTCTTTCCATATTTTTTGGCCAAATTTTTTGACAATTGGCTTGTTAGTTGTTTGCTCTTTGTATGAAAAGTTGCCTGATAAATTAACCTGTTGCGCATTTTTGTTGGCTTCATGATATCATACCACCATTGATGCCAGATTAGCTACCCTTGGCCATTTTTCAGATGCCTCAACTGCTACTGGTCCTTTAATATCAGTTCCCTTGGTTTCACCCTCTGGAGTAATTATCACTGCTGCATTATCCTCAAAGCATACTCTAACACCGTTCAATCGACGAATTGCGTATTTTTGTCTAATTATTACTGCCCCATGGACTTGTTTTCGTAACTCTGCAGGTCCCTTTTTTACGACAACATTGCAAAAGTCACCAACTGATGCTGATGGTAATCGTGACGCTCTAGTCTTGTGTCTTGGAACATTAATTATCTCTAAAATTTTGGCACCAGAGTTATCGGCACACACAATATTTGCACCAACTGGTAGCACTTTGGTCACATAGGGACGGAACTCTTCTACTCCTTTACCTGCCTGCTTGGCCATTGTTATGATCTAACCTCCACTACAACATAGGATACTGACTTTGATATCGGTCTGCATTCTGCTGCTAGTATGTGATTACCATTCTCTACATCGATACACATTGGAACATGTGCATGAATTGTACTAGTACCTCTAGCATATCGTTTAAATTTACTAAAGTAGATTGGTGAATCTTTCTGTAGTGTTATTGTTTGTTTTGCTTTACTGCCTGTTACTTGACCGTCAAATAGCTTTCCTCTGATGGATAAACCACCATGAAATGGACAGTGCTTGTCAGTACATTCTCTCTTTGGTTCATTTACTTTTAATCCTATGTTTGTAGTCATTGCGCTTTCTTCTCCTTGCCTATCCCTCCAACAATTCTATCATAGGGTCTTTTTATAATTTTAGAACCATCAATTATTACTATATCTTTTTGAATTTTGAATTCCCATTCACTTCCAGCTTTTGGAACTGATTTTGGTACTCTGTGATTGACATCTATTGTAAACATTGATCTTGTTTCATTAATTATTCTTCCATTTAATCCTATGATTTGAGGGTTGGTTGAATGCACTACTTTGGTGTCCAGTCCTATGAATTCATGTGACATAATATTTTGTGCAGTTATGGTCATTGTCTCTGTTCCTCTTTTTGTTTCTCTCTTTTTATCTCATTTATTCTAGTTAACATTCTTGCAATATCATGACGCAATGGTTTTAGTTTGCCACTCTCTTTTCTCAACGTTCCCTTTGAGCCGTCAACTTTGAGTTTGACTAGTTCACTTTTTATCTCTTGAATCTTCTTTTGGAGATCCACCTCGCCTAACTCCCTAATAGTCTTCATGCTAGTCCTAGTCATTTTAGCTTGGCCTCTTCTTCTTCTTCTAATGTCTCTATTGATTTCATCTTCTCTTCTTCCAGTGCAATATATTCTGACTCTGTTCTTGCCTTTCTTTCACCTGCAGTTTCATCTCGCATCTTTCCAGTCTTTTTATCTTGAACTTGCAGTCGTTCTTTCTTTGGTTTCATAATTCTCATCTCAAATTCTGGAATTAATTTTTCCTTGATTGCAATTCTTATTCTTATTCCAATCAGTCCCATTGCAGTCTTTACATGTGCAATGTCTTCTTTTACTATGAGTTCTGCATGATATCCTGCTCTGGGCAATATTCCTGCAGTATGTTTCTCAAAGGCTGAACGATCACCTCTAAGTTTTCCAGATATGGTTATTTGGACGCCCATTGCCCCACCTTCCATGATCTGTTTTAGCGTCCACATTGTTGCTCGTCTGAACGCCGTTCCACGTTCTATATGTGATGCCATTCTGTTACACATTACGCTGGGTGTAAGTTCTGGCTTTTCAATCTCTATTACTGAAATTTGTGGGTTCTTTAGTCCAAAATCAGTTGCGAGTTTTTCAGTCAATAGCCTGATACCTGAACCTTTTCTGCCGATAACTATTCCGGGTCTTGTCACATGTAGTGCAACGCGAGTTCCTATCGGCGTCTTTGAGATCTCTGCATGTGAAAAGCCTGCATCTTTTATGGCTTCTCTTAGATAATCTTTAAGCAACATCATGTTGTAATTATCTTTAATTACGTTTTTTACTGCAGACATCTCTCTTGTTATACCTCCCTTCCAACCAACTCTACATGCGTTAACACGTTATTCTTTGGTGTTGCCCTGCCCATGGCACGTGGAATAAACCTCTTTACTGTAACGCCCTTGTGAACTGTAGCATTAATAATTTTAATTCTGTCCATATCCATTCCTTTGAACTGCGCGTTTGCCTCTAAATTGTCTAAAACTTTGATGAATTCTTTGGCAGTCTTTTGTGGATAGCGTCCTGCCATCATACCGGGATCTGCTTTGTGCCCAACTTGGTTTTTGTATCGCCTAAAAGCTACTGCTCTGTCCATATTAATGACTGCCTGTAGATAGTCTCTTGCTTTCTCCATGGATAATCCCTTTATTGCTACTGCTACCTCACGCGCGTGTTTGTGCGACATGTCTTTCTCTCTGACTGATGCGCGTACGTGCCTTGTATGGTCATAGTTTTGAAACGCGTAACTAAATCTGCTCATATGAATCACTTTAATGGTACGTAGAGACTGGATCTTGATGCACCAACGCCTGGAGCACCGTGTGAAACTCTCTTGTTTGTTATTACGTATTCTCCTAGGTAATGCCCAATCATCTCAGCTGTGATAGTTAGAGGCTGAAACTCTTTTCCAGAAAATACATTTACTGTAACGCCTACCATGTATGGCAGAATAATCAAATCTCGGACATGCGTCTTGACGGGATTTTTTAGCTTGCCTGCTTTGGCTGCCTTTATCTCTCCAATCAGCTTTCTTTTACCATCTGTTATGCCCCTTGTAAGCGATCTTCGTTGTCTGGAGTTAAACAACAAAAAGAGTTTTTCTAGTGACATGTTGTCGAGTTCTTCTTTTGGGATGCCTCTGTACAAAAATTCTTTTACCATGTCATTTGACCCCTTGTAATCGTTCTCATCATCACTTCTACAACATTATGCGCTTTATGTTCCATATTATAGCATTCCTATTTTTGTAGCCAAATCTCTGGCTTGGTCGATGTTTTCTAGTTGAACAAATGCCTTTTTACCGTAAATCGTTCTTGCGGTATTTACTTTTTTGACATCTTCTTTGTATAGTGTTTTAACTGCAAGTGATATGTCTTGTTTGTTAGCTGATCGCTCCACAATAAAGCAAATCTTGTTCTCTGCCTCTATCATCGCAAAGGTCTTCTCTGTTATGTGTGGTTTTATCACTATCTTCATTGCCTGTTCAATATTCATTGCACATTCACCATTATTTTCAGATGGGTTGATTTAATCTCTCCGATCGCATGTATTGCCGATTTTGAGTATACGGTTAGTCTGATCGGGTCAGAACCGGGGGCTAAATCCAATACACTTAGATCTTTTACATCTCTTACCTGTACACCAGGCAATGCTCCTACTGCTTGTTTTACTTGAGCGGAATCAACGGTCACAAACAAAACACTCTTTCCTGTCTTTTTGCTGCGGCCTCGCAGTCTTGACTGGCCAGAACGTGGTTTTCTATTTTTTAATCTCTTGACATCTGATAGCAGTTTCAAATTATCTAGTATTGCAGTCATGTCGCTTGCTTTGGATACTGTCTCTATATCGTCAGATACTATGATTGGGAACGATTCCACATTATCGACTATATGGCCTCGGCGCTCTACTAGCTGTTTTGATGCAGTTGCAGCAATGGCAGAACATAACGCTAGTTTGTTCTCTTTTTTGTTTAATTTTTTGTAGATTACTTTTTCCACTATTGGTGGGTGCGCTTGTCTGCCGCCTCTAGTTGATGCGACTTCTGCGCCTTGACCCTGTCTACCTCCTCCGCCTCCGGCCATTCTCGCAACACGGGATACCCCTTGTCCTGTAGGCGGATCGTTTGAATCTGCCACTACATCCATTCCTGCATTCGGTTTTCTGCCCTGTCTTTGGAATTTATGCGATGTCAGATTTGTAAATGCCTTGTGAATCAAGTCGTGTCTGTATGGCGTTGAAAATATCAGAGGCAATTCCATCTCTTCTATTTTTTTGCCGTTAGTTGAAAGTATGGGTGCACTGGGTGCTTTGTTTTTATTACTCATAACTATACAACTACCTCCAAGATCTTGGGTTTGTTGATTCGTGTAGGTGTATTTCTAATCTGACTACGTAATTTGATCAGTCGCTTGTAAGTTCCTGGCACGGATCCCTTTAGAATAATAAAATCTCCCTTGACTAGTCCAAAGTGCTTGTAGCCCCCGTCTGGATTAATCTTTAACTTGTCGTCTGATTCTGTATTGCCCATTATCATTATTCTTTTATCATATTCCACTCTTTGATGGAATCCCATCTGTCCTGCTCTTGGAACGGTATACATTACACTTTGTGGAGATATTGGTCCAAGTGATCCTACCTCTCTGACAGTCTTTCGGGATTTGTGTTGTTTCTTTTTTACCCCCCATCTCTGTATTACGCCTTGCCATCCTTTGCCCTTGGTAATGGCAGCAACATCTACTGTTGCACCCGTTTCAAATATCTGATCGATCTTTACCTCTTTTCCAAGTAATTCTTTTACATGTGTAAATTGTTTTAAAATATCATTGTTACCTCCACTTACTTGTGCTTCAAATATGTATGGTTTCTTTTGTTCTAGTCCTGCATCCCTTGGAGATACTGCAACTATTGCAAAGATCTCTTGTACATGTTTTAATTTTTTTTCTGCCTTTTCTATTGAACCTGCAACATTTTCTATCTTTATCTCCTTGGCAATATTTTTTGGAATATATTCAGCATAAACATCAAACTCTGCATGTCTGCCATCATTATCTTTGGAATAACCCCTTATTCCCAAAATTAGTACCGGCGGTGTTACAAGGACTGTCCCTAGGCTAACTAGCTGCTTTCCTGCGTTTGGAACTTTGTCCCTATCATCTATGCTCACAATCTGTACACATCCTGCCTTAAACCCGCAGTGAGCGAGTATCTTGGGTTCAGCAGTGTCAACTTTTGGCCATGCTCTAATTCTTGCCTCCATGCTCTTTGCGCGTACACGTGGTGAGTATGCAAGACTCCCTCTTCTTGGCGAATGGCGTTTTCTAGCTCCCATTGGATTTGAGTGCTTAAACTCCCTCTATTAAACCATAAGATTGTTAACCTGGAAAAAAATTTAGGTTAACCATCATCACGGTGCTATGACGTCCTGTACTGCAGTTAGGATCGTAGCGGCACCGACTGCTATTCCCACTATGCCCATCCCTATTGCCAATAATAGAAAGTTCTTTCGCTCAGCCATTATCGTGATTATACATGTTAATTATTGCAAGCGTGCCAAGCAAAGCTTCCTCTAATCGTACGGTCTGGGTTGCTTGATCTGGAAAGAAGTTTAACAATTTAGCATTTTGTACTTTGTTTATCTTGGGACCCACAATTTCGTGAATTCCTTTTTCAGGCGATCCAAAAACAATCAACGTGCTTTGATCTGATTTCGTATACTTGAAGATCTGCTCTCTTGTCGCTTTTTTTCCTTTTCTGGATGTGAGGATAATCTGGCCGTTCCACTCTGATAGCAACGAGTATAGGTTTGCCCGCTCTTTGACAACATAACCCCAATACACCGGTGATTCATATGGCGATATCTCTTTGATTGAAAAGTTTGGATAGCCTTCTTTGAACTGTATGGTTATTCTTTTACCAGGAGGTGTGCTATTCCCAAAAAACGGAATTAGTTGATTTATTCCAACATCTACAAACCGCCGTCCCTTTACACTTACAACGATTCCTTCCCTGACATCGTTACGGGCTATGCTCTTTGGATTGGCAGGCGTACTATGACTAGGAATTCTCAGTGGTTGTAGCGCACCTGCAAATTTTAAATCATTTATCTTTGGAAATAATCTCTTTCTCAAGAATTGCGGCGTCTCTAAATATTTTAGGATTGTAGTAATTAGCGTACTATCTGATGTTTTTTCTCCTTGATGGTACACATAGACGGTGTCTATTTTGAAGATGGCACACGCTCTTGCTAGTATTGATATTTTTTTTGTCTTGTCTATTTTGAGTGATTCATCAGACAGTGCGGATGTTGGTATGGCAACAGATAGTTTCAACAGATTTGTCTCTCGTATTGCACAATGATCAATTTTTATCACTGGGGTATCTTTCTTTGGCAGTATTTGTGTATTGAGTTATTTGATCATTTGATACCAGCTCGTATAATCCTGTCTCTTCTTTGATGCACGACATACGAATATGATCAGTTCCGCTTTTATCATCACTTGCTAAATAGATTGCGGCTGTTGCAAGTACTGCTGCATCATCCAGAGTTAGATCATCCTTGTAGTCCTTTTCTAAAAAGTCAGAAACCTTGTCAGAACCTGAACCTATGGATATTGCATCATAAGAGATGTATGTCCCGCTAGGATCGGTGAGAAATAGTTCAGGAGTCTTGTTTACTACCCCTCCTATGATTAATGCTACACCAAATGGTCTGACCCCTGCGTATTGGGTATACTGCTGGGATTGATCGGCTAGATGTTTTGCTATAGTTTCTACTTGAACTGGTTCATCGTATATCATTTGATTGCTTTGAGAGAAGAATCTGGCATTATCTACTTGACTTCGTGCATCAGGGATGTAGCCTGCTGCTGCCACTCCCACATGATCATCAATTTGAAATATTTTTTGTGCAGTATCTGATATCTGTAATTTTCTTGATTTCTCTTCTACTGCAATAATGATGCCTTGCTTGCATTTTATGCCTACAGCTATAGTGCCTTTCCGCACTGTCTCAATGGCGTATTCCACTTGGTATAACCTGCCATCCGGCGAGAATACTGTGATGGCCCTATCATAACCTTGTTGTGATGGCATCATTTGATTTTTTTCTTCGAGAGTTTAATTTAAGCATTGGTATCTTTTTTAAATAAAATTCTGCCAAATGCTCAGTCATTTGGTTAGTTTTAGTCATCTTTTTCTTACTAGATTCTTATCGGGTTTCATAAAATATACTTTATCTCCGATTCTGAAATTCTTTGACTAGAATCAGCCAAGATTGATTTATTGTTAGTAGATTTAATTAAAGTGTAACGTGATCACTGTCATGGAGTTTGAGATCTCGTTTTTTGGACATGCAAATATCCGATCAAACCATCGTCGCACTATCGAGATTACAAAAGAGTCATCTCTAACACCTAGTGGAGATTGTATTATAGGAGTCAACGCAGCTGCTAGCTGCAATGAGTTGCCTCAAGAACTCAAAGATCGACTACGAGATCCCAATACTAGAGTAACTATTACTATTTGTGTACAAGACTACAAATTTACCATTAATGGAACAGGTCACCCAAATTTGTTACTGACTCACGATACAGATATCGTTATCAGAAAAAGCGATTTTACGTGTCCGAGAACGTTGGCTGTGTGTTGTGACAAAGCATCTGATCTGATTCCTCGGGAGATGGTACAATTGCTACGCGATTCGCATACCCAAGGCACATTTACTGTGATGGTAGACTAGCTAGACGACGATAATTTTTATAGCCAAATGTTACCATGATGCTTGTGGTAAACAAAACCAACCTATTCCTTTTAGTTCCGTTAGTTACTTTTGCGACAATAATTCTAGGATTTGCCATGTATAACACAGTATGCAAAAATGCCAATATTCCGTTAAACTGCTAGTACGTCAAATGTTATTTTATTTGACGATTCGAGTTTATCGGGAATGTCCAATCAACAAACTAGCTGTAACTTGTTGATGGTTCTGTGAAGTTATCGGGAGTTAACCCCTAAACTTGACTTTGACATATCGACTATTCGGATTACCAATGGTGTGCTGGGTTCCGTCATCGCCTGCTCAAAAGTGCCGGACTGTGCTTCATCTATGTCACCTCTACTACCCCTAAACCTAGGGGGCAGCTTGCGTGATATGTTCATGGCAGCGATGATGTCCCTGTCCATAAACAAACCGCAATTATTACACGACAATTTACGATGTTGTTGCATGTCCTCTTGGAGTCTCTTTCCGCATTGCGGACACTGCGTGCTCGTGTTTCTTGGGTCTACTGTCTCGACTGGAGGTAGTCCGACCCATTGGGCTTTGTATTCTACTTGGCGTTGTAACTCGTAGAATTGCCACCCGTTCAATCTACGTCTGTACTTGTTACCTTGACTGTTTCCTTTTCGGTACAATTTTCTTATTCCTTTCAGGTTTTCCATGACGATTGCAGTCTTGTTTTTGACTGCGTTGTCTACTATATCCTTTGAGATTCTGTGGATGTACTGCTTTGCTCTGTTAGTCAGTCTTCTCTGTTTTTCCTTGTAGAACTGATTTTTCTTCCTGCGATCATTTCTGTGGAAGCCTGCCCTGGCGTGTATTGTGTTCTCCTTTATGGATAACAGTTTGTTTGTCTTGTAGACTGTCACCTCTTCCTCGTTCCCACACGTCACATTTCTTAGGTTTCTGTCTATTCCCACTTTCTTGGTGCACTCTATCTCTTGCACTGTTTTTGAAACACAAAGACTGATGTTCAGAGCAGTCAATGAAAACGAGCGCACCGTCAAGGCAGGATCAGATAGGATTTTTTGGGTGTGATCGTTGAGTAAAATGTTGATTGGGTTATGTTTCTTGTATGGGATTGTTAGTAGTGCACCGTTGTGTTTTATGCCGTAACAGTTTGTCATAAAGGGATTTTTGACTATTGGGTCTCTTATTCTGACACCTCGTTTGTTTGATTGTTTTCTGTTTGATAATATGCCTGCAGCTCTTGATATTGCACATATCTTGTATGTTGATAAAATGTCATAGTTACGTAATTCATGATAACATAACATGGACAACCTCTTCATATTGTGAGTGTCTTCTTTCAACCCTATCTTGATGCAATGATTGACCATCTTTGTGAATATAGCCATCATATCCATTAGATCAGAGTTTTGCGCATATTTCTGTGATATTGACTTTATCGCTTTCAACGAATATCTTACGGTTCAGAGGTTTATACATTTTAGGGATTGACATATAACTCCCGATAACTTCACAGAACCAAGTATCCCTAGTCTTATATCATATGTTTTTGTTAATCTAACATGACATCTACACTAAAAATCACCATACTGGTAATTCTGACACTCAGTGTAAGTATGACTTCCGCACTTGCAGATACCAATGACATACAGTCGCCACACGCACAATTTGAATCAGGAGTGTCGATTGAAGAGATACAATGCCGTGATGATAGGGTATTGATGCAGTCTCCAAGCGGTTTACCGGCATGTGTCTTTACATCGTCAGTCGATCCCTTGAAACAGAGAGGATTTATACTGTCATATGAGACCGCACCCTATGAACGTCCTGTAGGATCGATTGATCAAACAGCACCTAGGACATCAAGCCATACAATACCAGAAGTAAGCATATCACGACTGCCAAATATTAACGAGACTGCAACAGTGACTATAAACATCACTAATAATGGCCTACCAGTTACCAATACAACAGAGAATAGATCCAGTATACATCTTATAACCGGATGGACAATACCTTCTGGATTTGAGATAGTTGACTCTGGTGGACTTGAGTATGAAATTGAGTTAGACAGAACAGGCAACGAAATACTTCGTTACTACTATACAGAATTCACACCTCTTGATACAGACGAGTCAAAGACGTATACTATTGAAGTTAGGGCTGTCAATGAAGGACATTACCACATAACTGGTATATCCTACTACCGGACTGGAGGATACCTTGGAATATACCTTGACGATGAAGAGACAATGCTGTGGTCAGAACGCATGGCTAGATATCCCGAACTTTACCCATCATTAGGGCAAAAATCTGCCAAGGGCACACAAAGTGATTCTGAATCTTGGGTTGATGATGAGGACTGGGGTGACGCTTCCTGGTACGTCCCACCGTCACTAGATCTACTCACCGAATTCTTTGCAGCATACTTTGAAGGCATTGACCCTAAGCAAAGAGTTGGGGAGTCCCTAGACTTTGTCCAACAGATGAGTGCACACCTGAATCTGAATATGACTGATTTCCGACAGATCCTTCGTGATGGAGGACATACGGATGCTGAGATAGATGAAGAATTTTCAAAACGGGCATCAACGCAATCTTCATCATCTCGCAGTCATTCCACATCTTTTTTAGTAAGCACTTGGGTACGTAACGATCAAATTCCTTTCGGTGAAGGAGATACGACTTATGTTAATTCTGCCAAGGTATGTATTGGAATATATAATAATAGTACTGGTACAGCCAGCGGTATAGGATGTGGTAATACTTCGTCTAATGGTGTTTTTTTATATTCAGAGTAACTATGTTAATCTTTTAGAGGGGGATGTTTTTCGTATTCGTGCAACTGTTTACAGTGAAGGCGATCATGTAAAGGTGCAAAATATTGATGAACGTGAGTATCGTACATCATTCCATCGAGTTTATAATAGCCATCTTAATGCATTTTTCATAAACGCCCAGATTGATTCAGAAGACGGCGATATACAAAACGCTCTTTGGATATCAGATAGTATTTCAGACGCTCATGATCACTTCTCATCTGAATATAATATTGTAATATCCAAAGTTCCAGTAAACTGGCAGAGCGGCGCTGATCCTGAAGTGTTTACTATGGACGATGACGATACAGATAGTTTTTACGATCGGAGTTTAGACACAATATATATTGACGGTTTACCACTTCTACCAGGGACTTCTGACGATTCTCAACGAAGATTTACAATACTACACGAGTACGGTCATCACATTATGAATAGTATATACGGTTCAAACTTTCCTCCAACCGCCAATTGTAGTGGTCACACCTTTGGAGGTTCTACTGGCAATGAGGGTTGTGCATGGACAGAAGGATGGGCGGATTTTGTCCCTAGTCTAGTTGATAATGCTAGTGTATACAAATGGTATAATGATACTCATATCGATTTAGAGAGAGCTGCACTTGTAGATGATGATGAGGATTTATCTGGGAATATAAATAACCCTGCTATAACTATACTTAATGGAAATCTAGTGGGGCAAACAGTGGAAGGAAGAGTAGCAGCAGCTTTATGGGACATTACAGATAATTCTTCACACCCTGATCATGATTTCATTGATAACGTCAATCATGATATGATGGCAGAAGGTAGCGATAAGATCATGATGATACTCGAAGATAAACCAAGAACATTCAAAAACTTTGATAAATTGTGGAACGAGGAGTATGCATCAACATTTAACATTATGAAAATGCACAGCATGGATTTTGTCACCCTCAAACCTACTGCAACTCCACAAACCGTGACTGTTCAATCAGGTGAAACGGTGGACATAACATTGACTGGCTCTGATCCTGAAAATGATATCCTGTCATTTTCAATAGTGACCGATCCAAAAAACGGCACGCTGGATCGATTTTCCATCAACTCTAGTGAGCATAGGTATACCCCAAACAATAATGCTGTGGGAATGGATTCTTTTACGTTTCGTGCATTTGATGGTCATCTCAGCAGCGAACCTGCAACAGTTCACATAAATATAATATCTGGACCAACAGCACCAACAAATGTCAGGACAACATCCACGTCAAACTCAATAACTCTTAATTGGCATGCCCCAACAGATCCAGTAACCGGCTACCAGATACTGCGTGGAACATCTAGCTCTCTTGGGATACTCGTAACTGATACCGGCAGTACTGCGACAACATATGTGGATTCTGCTGTGGAACCAGACACAGCATACTCTTATCAGATCAAATCAGTCAGTACAGGAGGAAGACTGTCAGAACCGTCAAACACGGTTCAGGTTCGTACCCAGATCATAACCGTGGTTCAGTCATCACTTAGAATAACGGCACCTGTTGATGTAACAGTCGAGGCTACCAGTTCCCTTACCACAGTTGACATAGGAAACGCTATTGCCACACATGACACTGACACTAACATAACCATAACCAACAACGCCACGGCATCATTTCATGTTGGCAACACGACTGTGATCTGGACTGCCACTGACTCCTCTGGTATCATGGCTACTGCCACCCAGATAGTAACGGTGCAGGATACCACGCCACCGGTATTTGATCCCGCCCCTGCAAATATAGACAAAACGTTGATGCAGGGGAACTCGACTGTGGTGACATTTGATGCCCTGTCAGTGACTGACCTAGCAGACTCAGATGTTGACATGTCGTGCTCCCCACCATCAGGCTCGACGTTTGGGGAAGGTAGGACCACAGTTACCTGTACTGCCACCGATGATTCCGGTAATATCGCCACTGCAAGCTTTGTTGTCGATATTGTCGTCACAAACGCTGCGCTGTTCCAGCCAGCAGAACTAGGCGCCAAGGTCACAGACTCCGAGGTGGTGTTGATGTGGTACCAACCCGCACTAGGATCTCCTATAGGCTACCAGGTGTTGCGCGACTCTGGTTTTGGCCTATCCGTGCTAGTCAACGACACGCAAAGCACCGATACAGCGTACATAGACCGTTCCGTGTAGCCGGGCGCGTCATACTCGTACCAAGTAAAGGCTGTCACTGCAGACGGCCTGTCACTGCCATCAAACTTGGTAAATGCCACGGTTCGCCAGGCAGGCATACTTGACATGTGGGCTGCTACGACTCACAACTCTACGACCGTAGGTTGGAATTATTCAGGAGATGCGACGAGGTATGTGGTTGACCAGACAGACAATATTGATTCAGCATTTGGGCCTTCCATTTGGTTCCTAGGCAACGACACGCATACCATAACGGATGACGGACTGTCCATGGATGACGCGTTTGTCTACCACCTCTACGTAGAGGTAAACAACACATATCCGGATTACGATTACTATGATTTCGTCGAAGTGATAGTGGGGCAGACCAACGTCACTGACACCACCGCACCAACTGTATCATCGATTGCAAGACATGATCCTGCTGTGGAAAGCACCAACAGCCAGACGCTGATATACAACGTGACGTTCAGCGAGGACGTGACCGGTGTGGATGTTACTGACTTTGTCATGTATACCATTACCCCAAGCGGTACCATCACCACAGGCAGTACCATCACCAGTTTCGACCAGTTCACACAGACGAATTCTCCTGACATTGACATAACTGAAGACGACAACACCATATCAGACACCATTACAGTTACAGACTCTGGCACTGTTACGTCAGTCTCGCTTGCAGTCGATGTCTCCCACACGTACAAAGGTGATCTCAAGATTGATCTTATTGCACCTGATGGTACAACCAAGACAGTCCACAACCGCTCAGGCGGCTCCGCCAATGACATAGACCAGACATACACACCAGACTTTACAGGGGTATCAATTGCAGGTACCTGGACTTTGCGGATAAACGACAACTATGCCTCAGCAGACGACGGCACCCTGAACAGCTGGACGCTTACAGTCAACTCCTCCACCACAACCGGTACCATAGCCAACCTGTCAGGTTCCAACAGCACATACAACATAACAGTCTCTGCCGTACAGGAGGGTACATACAATCTCAACTTGACCTCGTCCGGGCACGGCATAACAGATACCGCAGGCAATCCGTTGATAGATCACGTCCCAACTGGCGCAGACCACACATATACAGTTGATCGCACAGCCCCAACAATCTCATCAATTGAGCGGTTCAACCCGTCAAACGCAACCACGGGCAACCAGACACTGATATACAGCGTGACATTCAGCGAGGACGTGACCGGCGTGGATGCATCCGACTTTGCCCTGTCTTCAAACAGCACGGGCAGAATAGGCTCAAATCCGTTTACGTATACCAGTACGCCATCCCTTGCCATAGTGCCCCACAACACAGACAAGACAGACACCATCACAGTCTCTGAATCAGGCACAGTCTCTGCAGTATCCGTTGCAGTAGACATTACCCATCCGTGGAGAGGCGATCTCCTGGTGCAACTCGTCTCGCCTGACGGCCAAGTAATGACACTGCACAACCGCGCAGGCGGCTCTGCAGACGACATTGTAGAAACATACACACTTGGATACAGCGATGACGTCTCAATTAACGGCGACTGGCAGCTGCGCATGAATGACAACTATCATCTGGACTCTGGGATCCTCAACTCTTGGACTCTTACACTCGGTGACGGCGCCAACTCTGGTCCCATCACATCAGTAACCGGGTCCGGCAGCCAATACCTAGCCACAGTCTCTGTATCCCGGGACGGCACCTACGACATTGATCTAGTTCCAGACCATGGCATCACAGACGCAGCAGGCAACCCGCTGACTGACGCCGTCCCCACAGGTGTGGATGAAACATACACTGTCAGCACCAGTTGAGAAACGCGGTATCCAAACCCATCCTTTGAGAAAAACAACGTTGCAATCAGGCACCGCATCCGGAATGATAGATCCGATGGCATCAGGATACACCGCATCCGGAAACTCCAAGTTAACACTCAGCCCATTCTGGGAAAACCATTTGAAGAGTTAACCGTGTGCATTTTCAGCACCCGTTAACCCGACAGAACCATAATACGTTTAACATATATACAATATGATTTATTATATAATATGGATGAACACAAGCTCTTGTACTCCCTTACAGAGTTAAAAAACGATATTAGTACACGATTTGGTAAATTGGACGAAGATATGACTTTCGTAAAGAAACAACTTAGTGAGTTGAAAGAAGACGTGAAAAAAATAAATGAACGACTAAACATGGTGGAAGCAAAATAACCCTCATTTTTAAAAATAAAACCATCTAAATGTGTTACATTTGAGTAATTTTTTGATTAAATGAATTAATCCTAGATGACAACACGAACTCCCTAACTTAACAGTCTCGAAACAAACATGGTGTCATATACCTAACTTAGCACCTTGTTGAAAACTCCCTAATTTAACAATCTCCAGACCACATATTATGTCCCAAATTTAACACTCATAAAATATATCAAATTTTATGTCCCTAATTTAACACTCTAGAAATATACCATTTGTCATGTCCCGAATTTAACAGCAGGATCAAATGTCCCGAATTTTTAACAGTGTAAGGTTTGTTGTATTTTATCTTGCTTGTATGAATGCCAGACAAGTTCATTATTCTGGTTTGAACACCACCACAATTATCATCTCTACTAGTAATTCTCTTAAGGCATGGCAAATTACTATATTTATGGCAAAATCCTCTATTGAGCTTCCAGTCTCAAAACAGCCTACGGATTCAGAGTTGAAGAGACTTGGAGAGTACTTTAAAGAGATGCCAATATCTGAGATTATTACCGGGCTGAAATTTGCAAAGAATAGGTGGGCTGCAAAGGATGCTGGAACACTAAAGGTCGGTAGAAAAAGCATCATTCAAAGAGAGGTCCACTCAGTTACACAAGAACAAGCTCAGTGGAGATTAAAGAACTGGAAGGTGATGATTGCCAACTATCGTAGGCGTGGTTATAGTTATCCTACTATATCTCGAATAAAAAAGGTCTTGATTCTAAAGAGTAAAAAGAGATCAAGTAATCAATAATGAGATTTGTATATGATTATGGTATAGTTGAAGATGATCATTGATGCAACTTGGTGTACCAACTATGATGTCTTTGCAACCAAATTTTGTTTTGGTGATTGTTTATTTCAAATTCTTGGAATATCTTTCCATGGCTGTAAATTTGGATTATGTCAAATTGTCTCTATTTTTCATAATTTTATTTTTAGTGAAACAAAAAGATAGATCTAATACTAGATATAATAGACATACATACTAAAATCATGGGCTGTAGAGGCACTTGCGATAAATACAAGGCAAAAAAACCATTGTTACTAAGCAGATATGAATCAGGTCAGAAGAGGTGCTCACCCTGTGCGATTTTTATAACGTGGGACGGAACTAACTGTCCTTGTTGTGGGATGGTACTGCGAACAAATCCACGAGGAACCCAAGATAGACAAAGACTGTTGTTAGTTAAACAAAATCGTACACGTTAATTGACTTTATCTGTATATTGCTGAAATTTGAATTAATTTGCAAGTTTTCGATCAACTAGTGTAGTACTAATACAAACTGAATGTAAGAGCAACGTGTACAACTCGTATAATGCAAATCAATTCTAATCATCTACACATACCGAACAATCAAGCCAGGATGTTTGTTCTTTTTTGCACTATCTCATGTTTGAGATTCTCTGGAATATCTGGAATTGTAGTCTTGGTTTGACCAGCAATAACATTATGTGCTTCTTCTAAGATTGCCATAGTATCTGCGTCAGTCTCAGCACCAATGCTTAGACTGTCAGCGTTATCTACTGATGATCCTGACATCACATCACCTAGTATTTGTGACAAATCTTGCATAGATGCATTTGCTTCGGGCATAATTCCACTAAGTGATGGGCTTAGACCTTTGATGATTGACATACAAGGACTGAGAGTAACTACAACGTCTCCCAATTCAGATACAGTATCTAGTCGAAGTCTGACTTGCTCCATGGATAATTTTGCACCGCCTATCATATTTTTCATCTTTCTGACGTTTGCCAACTCGTTTGCATATGCTTTTGCGTAGACTGGTTTACGATTTTTTTGAGCGTTGACTATTTTGGCAAATATTGCATCGTGCTGTACCCGTAGTTTTTCATTAATGCCCTCTAGTTTTGAGATCTGAGCTTGTAACTTTCGTTGTGCTAGGTCGATTCGATTCTTTAACGGTTCATCAGGCTTTACCTTGCCTAGTACTTTTTGGGTGATACTCTCATTTTCTGGCTTATTCCAAGAGTTGCTTATCATAATTAATCTTACATAGTCTTGACATTCTCTGCTTTAAAGGAAATTGTCACCGTACATGATGTAACTGCAGTTACAGTCTATATGGTGACACATATGATCCCCATGGTGATAAATGACATTTATGTTGATTCGCTCCTTTGTGCATATCATTAATCCCACATAGCAGTAACATGCCTACTACATTATCGAATCTATCTTGCATCGTCTAGCAGTTGTTTACAGTGTGGCTAGCCAAAGGTAAATGTAAACATTTGAAAGTCCTGACCTGTAATCCTTATTTCTAGTCCGTGTTGTGCACTACCATCGCTTGTTATTATGTTGTATAGCCCTGCACCTGATGCTTCCAGGGTGTTGGTGCCCGGAGTTATATCAACTCCTGCATGCTCTTCAGGTAGCGGTTCACCATCTAGGAATATCTCCAAGGTGCCTGTACCTTCAGTTACAATATTTACCTCTTTTGCCCCGTACACTAACTGAACTACACCTTTATCTGATACAAGTTTCATACTGCCACTTAGGTTCAACCAATCGCCAGTTACATAGAATTTGTCCCTCTGAATACTTTCAGGTGGCATATATGATACTATTTTACCAGGTTGGAATCCTTCTGGATTGCCCAAATAGTTTCTATTATATGCAAAGTCGTATCCAAAGTACAGTTCTGGGGTTCTGAACCTAGAGTGCTCAAACTCTTCTATATCGACAAGAGAATCAGCACTTGCTGTTTGCATACCCATTGCCAGTGATCGTTCTTTTAAGAGTTCTTGAATCACTCGTTCTGTCTCTTGGTAAGCTCCTTCACCAATATGGTCATAGCGGATGTATCCTTCGTTATCTGCAATGTATTTTCTTGGCCAGTATCTATTCTCAAAAGCTTTCCAAGTCTCCATGTCGTTATCCATGACTACTGGGTATTCTATACCGTACTTTTCCATTGCCAACTCCACATTTGTACGATCTTTCTCAAACTCAAATTCAGGTGAATGAATTCCTATGATTAATAGGCCTTGATCTGCATACTTGTCATTCCATGCAGTGATGTATGGTAATGTTCTGATACAGTTAATACAACTGTATGTCCATATATCGTATAGTACTATTTTACCTTCAATCTCTTCTTCTAGCTCTTCAGGAGTTGTGTTAAGATAATGAGCTATTCCGACCAAATCAGGGGCGGTTTTGAATCTTGATTTGTCTATGTTGACAAGTGAATTTGCGCTGGCATCATCATCATCAGCGTCAATAGAGTCATTGATTGCAGGTTGCACTTGTTCATCAAGTATTGTAAACGTCGCGCTTAGCACCCCGATTCCTATAGCTATTGCAACTCCGGCAATTATTGCCGTCTTTAATTCATTTTTCATAGCGTTATTGTCCTCCTCCTCATCTTATCATCATCATCCAAATAATAATAGTTCGTTTAGTAGCGGAAAGTTAGCGATGTATGCTAGTTGATTTGTGAATACCAAGATTCCTAGTACAATGATAAATCCACCTAAAATAACATTATAATATTTGAGATGCTTGCTCATTGAACGAATGATTCTTGTGGCTCTGGAATAGAATACTCCAATCAAGATAAATGGAATGCCTAGTCCTAATGAATATACCAATAGTAGATTAAACGCAACTGATGGTGTGGTAGCAGCTAGTGTAAGTATGGTGCCAAGAATAGGTCCTACACAAGGAGTCCATCCGACTGCAAATGCAAGTCCGAATACAAACGACATTGGATAGCTTGCTTTGGCTCTCTTTGGAATGAATTTCTTCTCCATATTGAGCTTGCTTATCTTCATCGATAGTAGCAAGAATACCCCAAATCCAACAATGACTATTCCTCCAATCTGATTGAGTCCTTCTACTATCTCGCCTGCACTAGAGTACAATACGCTGTTAATTATGACACCGAGCGTAGAGAAGACTACTGAGAACCCTAGGACAAAGAATACAGAGTTTAAGATGATGTTTGTTCGGTTAATTGATACTGTTTTGGATCCACTATTCTGACTTAGGTCAGCTAGCGTGGTGCCTGAAATATATGCTATAAAAGCTGGAATCATGGGTAAAATACAGGGAGCTACAAACGATCCCAAACCTGCCAAAGCGGCAACAGCTAGGGTTACTTCTGCCATACGTTATTTAATCAATTTTGCTTTTAAAGCGTTGTTCCAAATCTCTGCCAAATTTGACACGTCTTGTGTTTTAAGTGATGTATGCAAATTCATCAAGGAATAATAAATTATTAATTTTAGATGTGGGGGGAGCAGTTTACGCACGAATTCGATCTTGAACATGTCCTCTGTGAGGCGCACGACCGCCATCGTAAGCAGCAGCTCTTCGGTGACTACCTGTATTGTGGCGGACGTCCCAAACTGTGATGTCCCGCCCTTGGGCCGTTTACGGACTAAATTAATCGTAAAAATGCGAAATGTTTGAATTGGAAAACAAAGTTCAGAGTTATTAATATATTTATAACATAAATTATAATATATTGTATGGCAGTTAGAGAAGTCAAACCATTTGATGCAAAACAATGGGCTCAATTACAAAAAGAAATGAAGCAAGGTCAAACAGAGGAGCAGATGAAAATATTGCAAAATGGTCGTGAAAACATTAAACTAGTTCCGCACCCAAAATTTTAGTTTTTTGGAAATGACTGTTAAATTTGATCCCGGGAATTCTAATTATAGAATTGTTAAAATAGAGACGGAACAACGAGATAAAAAATTTGAATCCAGCATTAATGAATTTACAGAATATTACCATATTCAATCCGTGTTTGACGTACAGCATAAGCTAGTTCGACTATACGAATTCAGACTAGATGATAAGACAATTGGATTTATGACACTTGCAATGGCGCATATAAGACCAACTGCAACTGTGGTGATCAAAGAAAAAGAAATTAATGGAAATATTCCTGCCCTGTTAATTAGTCATTTATCTGTTCACAAAGATTTTCAACGACGTGGTATTGGAACAATGCTTCTGAATTATGTTTTTGCCATAGTTCCACAAATCGAATCATTAGTAGGATGTAGATATATTTTATTGAATCCATTAGATGATCAAGGTGTTAGAGATTTTTATTTATCTAATAAATTCAAATATTATCCGAATTTTAAGAATGATCGAGAATCAGATGCATTTCTGATGGATCTGAACAATATTTATTTTAACTGATATGTTATGAAAGTATTATTTAATATGTAAAAAACAATTAACATGAATTAGATAAAATTAGATTGAAAATCAATTGTGATAGATAACAAAAGGCATACAAGATATTCCCCAGACAATAGGCATTATGCCTATGATGATCCTAAAATATCGTGTACAGAAACTTATGCACGTTGCCATATATAATCCCACGACTAGACATATGATCAATTAATTATTAAGATTCAAAAACATACAAAATTCGTTGAAAAGTTCCATCTGGCATCCAAACACTCAGATGAGTGAGTGGTCAAAGTTTGATAAGATTACAAACAGTAATGGGGTATGGTTGACTGACTCTCACGGCAATACCATGATAGATGCTGTTGCATCAATGTGGTGCAATGTTTGGGGACATTCAAATCCCAGATTGCTCAAGGCAATGACGCAACAAAGTAAGAGGTTGCAGCACACCTCTCTATTCAATATAACACACGAACCAGCAGAAAAATTGGCTAATTCTCTAGTAAAACTGTCACCAGGAATGCACAAGGTGTTTTACTCTGATAACGGTTCGTCTGCAATGGAGATTGCAATCAAGATGTCATTGCAATATTGGATAAATATAGGCGATAAAGAAAAGACAGAGATTGCAACCCTGCAAAATGGATATCATGGTGATACGTTTGGTGCAATGTCTGTGGGGTATGTGCCAGAGTTTTTCGGAAATTTTAAAAAGCAGCTATTTTCAACTAGACAGTTTCCCGTCCCTAGCATATATCGTATACCAAAAAGTTTGAGTGTGGAGGATTATCAGAGTTACTGTCTTGAGAAGATTGAAAAAAGATTTGCAAAAAATACTGTTGCGGCATTTGTAATGGAGAGCGGAGCCCAGGTTGCAGGAGGGGTGATAATCTATCTGCCGGCATTTCAAAAGAATATACACAAATTATGCAAAAAGTATGATGTTCTATTTGTCCTAGATGAGATTGCAACAGGGTTTGGAAGGATGGGATCTATGGTACAGTATGTAGAACAGCAGAGTACGCCCGATATTGTAGCGTATGGAAAGATGTTAACTGGTGGGTATCTAACTATGGCCGCAACACTTGCTAACAAAAAAGTTTACGAGTCTTTTTTAGGCAAGTATGATGACTTTAAGCATCTGTTTCATGGTCATACCTATACTGGAAATCCGATTGCAGCAGCTGTTGCAAACGAGAATCTTTTGATGTACAAACAGAATAGATTGATAGAGGAGATTCAAAAGACGAGTAAGATTTTTGAACAGTTCTACGACGAATTATACAAGATAGATGTTGTAGGCGATATTAGGCACAAGGGAATGCTTATGGGAATTGAACTAGTCTGCGACAAAAATAAAAAGACTCCGATACGCTCGCAAGACTTGTCGATTAATCGCGTATTCTACAAAGAAGGTAAAAAACACGGAATCTATCTGCGAACACTGGGAAATATTGTAATGTTGGTGCCTCCTTTGGCAATAACCCAAGACGAGCTATATCTATTGCTGCAAAGGACTGTCCAGACCATAAAATCTGCAAGCTCAAAAATCGATGTTGGTATTTGACGAGTACTAATTTTCAGTATTGTTATTAATGGAATGTACCAGCATATCATATGAGTCGGCAACAAGAATTCATTGCAGAGTGTCAGGAGAAGGTGTTTGCAGGTATTGTAATAACTGCAGATGACGCTCAAAGATTATTTGATACTACAAACGAGGACTTGGAATTTTTGGCACATTGTGCTGATGAGATTACCCGTGGATTTAATGGCGACAAGGTGGATGTGGAGCAATTAAACAACATTAAAAAAAATGCATGCAGTGAGGATTGCATGTTTTGTGGACAATCAGCCTTTTTTGATACGGGAATTGATACTTTTCAACTGCCATCCCCTCAACAGATAGTTACCAAAGCACAAAAGGCAAAAGACGATGGTGCAGAATCATACTGTCTTGTTGCTGCATGGCGACAACCCTCTGATGATGATTTTAAGAAAGTGTGTCAGATAATCCAACAGATAAACACCAAAGTAGGCATAACTGTAGAATGCAGTCTAGGTTTTCTTACACAAAACCAAGCAAGAACGTTAAAAGAGCTAAAGGTAAAAAGATACAACCATAATCTAGAGACTGCAAAATCAAAGTTTTCTGAAATTTGTACGACTCATACATATCAAGATAGATTAGATACTTTGTATATTGCAAGGCAAGCAGGACTGGAGTTATGCACAGGTGGAATAGTAGGATTGGGCGAGACCCGCAAACAAAGATTAGAGCTGTCATTAGAACTAGCAAGATTACATCCAGAAGAAGTCACAGTAAATATTCTTGTACCGATACCTGGTACGCCACTAGAACTGCAAACAGATTTGGAAGAATCGGAGATTCAGAGGATGTTCTCCGTACTACGATTTCTGTTACCTGAATCGGTGATTAAAATTTCAGGAGGACGAGAATCAAAATTAAAAGATTCAGGTCAGCAGCTATTACAAAGTGGAGCAAATGGGATAATTACTGAGGGGTATCTTACCACGGGCGGAAATGATGCAAAAAGCGATATAGAATTGATAAAAGAAATTGGCCGTCAGTCCTAACAACAGCAATAGTAGTAATAAGAATAAGAATACTAGCAACAACGATAAATTTAGCTTTATTGATGCAGAGTTACACAAACTATACCATGATAATTTGTATAGAAAGTTACGTTACGGGATTTCTGTTGGATCGCAGATTAAAATCAATGACAAGACATTGATTAATCTATGCTCAAATGATTATTTGGGTATCTCTGTACCATTCTTGTCATCCTCATATGCTAATGATAAAACACTATTCCGACAGATACAGTCAAGCTCCAGACTCGTTTCAGGAAACGACGAGTCTTTTAAAAAATTAGAACGCACGCTTGCAAAACACAAATCACACGAGGGTAGTCTGATTTATCCGACAGGATATATGGCAAATATTGGGGTAATATCTACAGTAATAGATAAGAAAGACACCGTATTTAGTGACGAATTAAACCATGCCAGTATCATAGAGTCGTGCAAGCTGACAGGCGCTCGTATCGTAATCTACAAACACAATGATACAGACGATCTAAACAAAAAGTTGAAAAAGCAATGTACAGGTAAAAAGTTTGTAATTACTGAAGGCATATTTAGTATGGATGGAGATATTGCGCCGCTTGACGGGATTACAGAATTAGCCCAGAAAGAAGATGCAATCACCATAGTTGATGATGCCCATGGTGACTTTGTGATTGGACGGGATGGACGTGGAACTCCCGATCACCTAAGAGTTGCAAAGAGTATTGACATATACACTAGTAGTCTGAGCAAAGGGTTGGGATCGTTTGGCGGGTATATTGCATCACAAAACAATGTTGTGGATTACTGTATCAATAAATCAAAATCATTTATCTATACATCAGCGTTACCCTCTGTTTTAGTAGAATATGCACAAAAGAAGAATTTCAGTCACTCTGTTTTAGTAGAATATGCACAAAAGAAGATCATGTCTGCAAGCAGGGAAAGACAACGAAAGAGATTAGAAAAGAATACGCAAAAAATTATTCACAGACTACGTGAGATAGGATACGAGATACATTCTAACACGCATATAATCCCAATCGTCGTAAAGGATGAGAAAAAAGCGTTGGGGTTTAGTGAATTTTTACTAAAAAATGGGGTGTTTGTACAGCCAATAAGATACCCTACCGTCCCTCAGAACCAAGCAAGATTACGAATTTCAGTCACTGCGTGGTTAAATGATACAGATATTGAAAAAGTACTTGATATTTTTCAAAGAGGATATAAAAAATTCTACAACTACTAACGTAGCGCATCAAAACCACCAATTGCTGGTGAGCCAACGATCACTGCAAGTGTGACTATAATGCCTAACACCACTCCTACAATTACAAATCTAGTATTCATATAGTTATTGCTCTATCCCTAGTTAAAAAGGAATTGCCGGTATTGCAGTTGATTGTTAATGGCTGATTGGACCTATTCGTATTTGGTTTGATGATGATTCTAGGCTAAAATTACTAATAATGATATAACTAATCAACAGTATTTGTAGCTGCCATTCCTTGTATGATAAATGAGAGTACACAAGCAGAATGCAATAATCGCAAAGAAGACCGTGCTATACAAGCATCGTCCTCTGTTGGTATTTGTCACATAATCAACCAGATTGCTGTTCTCATCAATATCGTGGCAATAAAACAGTGCGAACATGAAGGTTTGTATAATTATTGTGAAACTGCAATGGATAGTGATACTACTATATTATCACGGCGTCAAAAACTCATCCCAATTAGTTTTTCATAGATATTATTCTTTCATAAATATACTTGGATGTTTTTAATTTTGTTTGATAGGAATAATAAAATTGTATATGCTTTGAATTTTTTTGGATCTTCTGCCCTAGACGCAAACGCTAATACCGTTCCACTAATTGAAACAATATGCTTCTTTTCACAAATAATATAAATACCATGTGCTGTATTTTAATTCATCTTGGAGCAAATCGACAAACATACATTAACCGTTTTATACACATGTAGTATAAACGGAGATGATCCTGTCGACACAATGTCCAAGATGTTTCTTCCATCTGAAATAAGTATACGTTTGGACAGACTGACACAGAAAAAAATGATAACTGGTACAACCCTTACAAAAACTGGACGAAAATCAATCAAAGTAGTGCTAGCTGGAGGTGTGTTTGATATCATTCATCCTGGACATGTATATACTCTTAATACAGCCAAGGAGCTAGGAGATGTACTTGTGGTAGTAGTCGCAACAGATGATACTGCCATGCGTATGAAAAAAAAGACACCGTGTCATTCAGCAGAGGAACGTCAAAATCTTACAAACACACTTGGGATGGTAGACGTATGTCTAGTTGGACAAAAAGACATCTTTCGTACCGTTATGAACGTCAAACCCGACATAATAGCGCTCGGATACGACCAAACACACCACGAAGAATACATCAAGGAGGGATGTTTCCTAATTACATGCAACACAGACACCCATCTGTGTGATTTTGCTTAGTAAAATAGGGCTTGACGTGCAGGTAGTGAGGCTGTCATCGCCAATGCCTGAAATGTCCAGCTCAAAAATACAAAAAGAAGACGATATCATGCATGATTTGTAATGATCTTCGAATACGTCTAGTCCAATTCAATCAACATGTCAGATGGGTTATGATATAACATGGCTAACAAATCAATCAACTAATAAATTCCAACATTATATCTTGTACCATGTCATTATTTGTTACCGGAATTGATACTGACATCGGGAAAACTGTCATTACTGCAGGTTTGGCATCATCCTTGCATAAAATGGGAGTAGATGTAGGGGTCATGAAACCGTTTGCTGCAGGCACCATTGCACCTGAAAATAGAGGATTCAAGTCAAAAGATGTGCAGATAATCTGCAATGCAGCACGCGTTAGTGACTCTGAAGAACTGGTAAATCCACAATTTTTTCCAATGCCTGCATCCCCATACACTGCTTGGAAGACATTAAAGATAAAACCCAATATATCTCTGATACTAGACCGATATAGACAGTTATCCAAGCTACACAAGATGCTTCTCGTCGAGGGGATAGGGGGCATCATGACGCCGATTCTTGACGACTACTATATTGCTGATTTAATCAAGGATTTTAGATTGCCTGCAGTCATCGTTACGACAACCCGGGTAGGTTCTTTTAACCATACTATAATGTCAGTAAAGACATGTGAAAGATACGGCATTCCAGTCAAAGGTGTAATCATTAATGATCTTGATTCTGGTCCCTACAATGTAGATGAAGTTAAACGAGATTTAACAAATCTGCTTGATGTGACGGTGTTAGGTGTAATTCCATTCATTGAGCATTACGATCGATTAAACGAGGATGCTAACGTGGATAACCGTTATGATAATAAAAAATACAGTGATAGCAATCAAGACAATCAGAGCACGAGTACCCATCGTACTCGTAATGACGATTTCATGTATGACCTGTTTAAAAAAAATATTGATTTTAAATTGTTACTTTGCTAAAGAACTGTCAATCATACCACGCCGTCATCCACACTAGTCAAAATATCTTATCGGTTAGGAACAACAGTAAACGATGAAAAATAATATCCTGAACCAAATATGTATCCATCAGATAATTTTAGATAGGATCGTTTTATTTCTTCAAAATCTGTCCCAGGGACGTTATACACGTATTCTACCCAAACACCCTTGTCAGCATACAACTCGGCTATTATTTCATTAGGTGTTTTATTTGCATGGTCCCCAAATAGCAATGATGTGCTTCCTACAACTTCTGGAAATCCTCCATTTGCCACTATTGTTTTGGTGTGAGGGTCTATGATAAACGGATAATGAGGGGTAATAAGATCCGATGACTGCGAGTTGATATCGATAACCAAGCTTGCCCTGTCGGATTTATACATCTCAATGGTATTTTCTACTATACTCTTGACCTTTTCGTCACCTGAATAATAATAGCCTGCGCCAAAGAGATAATCATCATACAATTTGAAGATGACGTGTTTTAGGTTGACTTTATCATTTGTGGGATTTTTAAATGGGATATACCAGTGAACTATACCATTATCATCATCATCTTGTATGCTATCTGCAATATCCTGAAATGTTATATCCGTGTCTATTGCCGACTCGCTAATATCAGGAAATGCCCCGTGTGCAGGTGAGTTATTGGTAACTGGATCAATAACAAACGGATAATGTGAGTTCGGTTCTACTTGCTGTGCGTTGATTCTATCAAATGTTCCATCCTCTTGGTATAGTTTGATGGCATTATCAATCACATTAACTAGTTTCTCCTCTGCTGAATAGTAGAATCCTGAGCCAAAGATGTATCCGTCATGTAGTACGAGCCAAGAACGTTTGAGGCCGTCCTCTCCAGTTAAGGGATCAATGAATACATAGTCTACCCATACTTCCCCATCACTTTGTAGTTTTTCCATTATTTGATCAGCCGGTTTATCCGCATAGCTTCCTAGAATAAGGGACGATACACCAACCCTATTTGGATTCTCGCCATGTGCTACCACTTTTTTGGTTGTAGGATCCAAGACAAATGGGTAATGTGAAATGAGATTTGCAGATATGTCATTAATGTTTGCAAATGCGTTATCTTTGTCAGAGTTGTACATGTTGAGGGTCTCATCAACTGTGCGCTGAACCACGGATTCTCTTGTATCAACAATTGTGTATATAGTATGAGCGTATGATTTATGCAAAATCAGATTTATGTTGCGTTCTATGAGAGCTTCAAATGCAGAAGGAGTAATGCATACAGGGGTCTGAGAATCTCTTAGGTATAACTCCATTGGAGCATTGCATTGTATTGCATCAACTGTGAGTCCGTCTACATGTTGTCGGAGCGGAGGCAAATATTCGTTATTGGCATCATCCTCCTCCTCCTGTGCATATGTCAGACTGGCATTGGCCACAAGCATTAGAACTGCTATCAATGATAGGGCTTGGAGCATTAATAATGATTTAGACAACTAATTCATTGATGTTGTTATTTGGTAGTTAATAAGTAATCGGGTTTTGTATATGAACTTCCAAGAAATTTTTAATGTGTGTTTTGAGATATTTGGAATAGTATTGAGTGTTACTGATGATGAGGGGACGATCAAACTTTAGCAAATATCAAAACCGCTTGTCGATTTGAACCTAAATCTTTAAAATTTTAAACTGATTTTGTTGATTTACGCTGGTAAATTGACCGATATCAAATATTATATTTGAAAATGTGTTGTTATTTTTGTCTAGTACGTATGTCTTGTATTTGGTAGAGATGTTGTCACTAGGCAAGACCATCCAGATATTCTGCAGTTGAGGCTGAATCTTCTCCAATCTGGCAGTTAATGGGGTAATTACTGCAGGGTCATCTGTGTCAGGAATACACAAAATTAGTGATTTTTTTGGATCTTTTTTGAGCGTTTTAATATCGGGTATCACGATATTCAAGAGTATTTCATTGCTATTCTCAATAGATGTATCATCTTGATTGTTACTGACATTCCAATTATCATGATTCCCATCATACCGGTATGTTACCTTTCTTTGACTGGTAATCAGTGCCCTAGTTAGTAGATAGTGTAATAGACCGGTACCCAATACACTAACACCTGGCAATCCTCCTAGTGATACTGTCTTGTCATAACAATTCTCAACTGCATCATTAATCACAACATCAAATTTGTTATCAAGCAGTAACTCAGATATCCGGGCTGATGAATTCTCAAGATGATCAAATAGATAGTTCTTTATCTCGTCAATGATTTTTTGTTGCATCATTCATTGTATATGTAACGTCTCTCACCTTTTGTTGCAGTATCTGTATCTACATTTACTAGAACAAATTCTTTTTTAGAGTCTATCATTGACTCGTTTATTGTTAGTTTATTCTCATGTAGCTGTTCGTATTCTTGCCATGCCAATCTCTTTCTTGGGCCAATCTCAGCTTCTAGATTCATGTTTTTTACTATGTCTCTATACTCTGGTTGAATGACGCCGCTGAACACCATGGCACTGCTACCGCTACCATAGGAGCCAAATCCCACGCGTTTTCCTTCAAGATCAATTCCCTTTTGGTATTCAAACTCCAAACTACTTCTAAATCCCAGGTACAAAGATGCAGTGTACAAGTTACCTATCATGCTTGAGGCAACAAGTGAGCTTGCAAGTTTTGATTCGTATACCTCTTGGTATCTTGCAGTCTGCGTAAATAATTTAGTGAACTCGTGATCTTGTGCCATAAATTTCTCATCTCCTAGTACAGACTCGATGGTACCACGTGGATCCTTGGGTGTTGGCTCTTCAATCCCTATCTCATTTAGTATACTCTTCCATCTGGGGAGCTGACGCCACTCGTGTCTGACTAGGTATGCTAGTGCTTTTTTACCCATATTACTGTACGGGAGATGCATGTTGATGTAATCCATATGATCAAGGATTGTCTCACCTGGTTCGATTTGTATCAGACCTGATGATATCACTTTTTTCTTGTATGCCTCTAGTGCCTTTCTTACTTGGATCATGTATAACAGGTTAGAGTATTGTCCATGAACTATGGGAGTCTCTTTACCAAACGGTCTGTAAAAATCATACTCATCTTTAATTGATGTTGATGTAACCCGAGGGTCAAATGATAATAGTCTAGGATTGTCATTTAACAGCATGACGACTGCTCCTGCACCTTGGGTAATCTCACCGCTTGAACCCAAGTCATACTTTGCAATATCAGATACCACAACAAGAGCGTGTTTTCCTTCTGATTCCCCTGCACGAATCCAGTTGGTATTGTCGTATAATGCATACGACCCACTCACACATGCAAACTTTGTCTCCACGCCGCCACAATGCTCAAAGGCACCTTGACCATAAACTTGTTCTAGCATGCCGATGACGTAAGAATTCATAGCCTTGGACTCATCAAATGCTGATTCAGTAGAGATGTACAATCTTCCAATATCTTCAGGAGATATCTTGTTTTTTTGCATAATACGAAGACATGCGTTTGCTGCAAGACATGCAGGGTCTTGATTGGCGTCAACTATTGCCATTTGGGATATGCCCAGACCTTTTTGAAGCTTTACAGGATCCAGACCCCTATTAACTGCAAAATCAGATGCGTCAACATATAGTCTGGGAATATATATTGCAATGTCATCTATGCCTGCTGCCATATCATTGGATTCTCTGATTCATTAATAAGGCTAATGAATTTGTATTAGATGGCTTTTATACTAGTTTGGCAGTATTTTTTGACTAATTTTGTGTGATTTGAGCGTAATTGGGATTACCTTTCATCTAATCTCTCCTCAATAACCCTCTCAAATGTCTCAAAAGATTGTGCTCCAAATAGTTGTAACGGTGGTGTTGTTGTGCCTGCAGGACCTATTACAAAGAATGCAGGTGTACCGGTCAGCTCCAAAGTTTTGGCATCTTGATTACTTGCAAGAATCTTTTGCGAGTGTTTGCCTTCCTCCATACATGCAGACCATTTATCGATGCCAAGGCCATCTAGTTCTTGGGCATATACTGCAAGATTCTCCAGTGATGCCCACCCATTGTTCTCTCCAGTCCAATTCGAGTACAAGATATCATGATACTCCCAAAACAAGTTTTGATCACCGGCGCAATGTGCTCCATGTGATGCGTTAACAGAGTCAGGACCTATAATGTTGAAATCCTTGAAGATCATCTTTACCTTGCCTGTATTGACATATTTGGTTATAATTTGATCCTCAGTGGAATGAAAAAAGACATTACAATAGTGGCATTGATAATCTCCAAACTCTACTAATGTGACTGCAGCATCAGGATTCCCTAACACGGGAGACGCGTTTGCCAAGAATGTCTCTGAGGTTATTATTGCTTGGCGTTGTGGTTCTATCGTAGGTGATGGTTTGATATCTGTAGGAATAACAGGTGCGGGTTCAATTATTAATTCTTGTGAGTCAGATGTAAATATGAGAAAAGATACCATTATTGCCAAAGCAGTAACGCCTGCACCTATAGCAAGCGATAGAGGATGTAGCATTATAACATTTCACATATGTCAATCCATTTAGCCTTTTGTAAAATGTTTTCACGGTTTAGAATATAGTTGAAATCTTGTATTGCTGTTAAAAAATTATGAGAAGTGTTATATCCTCATTATTCTTATTACTGTTCCCATCACCGCATATCTCTGTTAATTTCATAGTATTCTACAGGATGGTCAAACTGTCTATTGTAATCGACTTCTCGCCAAAACTTTTCTTCGTCAATGTTTCGCCCTTGATTAATCCAGACGTTTAGAACTTTTTGCATGAACATTTGTGTATTGGAATCGATTTGAGGTCTGATGCCTGTCTCTTTTTCTATTCTATCGCGTTCTTCTTTGAATTTTTTTAATAGTTTTTTTAGCTCTTTGCCGTTGATTTGAGCCGCTTTGGCTTTTTTAGCCGCTTGGAGTTCTTTTTTAAAATTTGATAGAAATCCCATTAACAGTATCAAGATGTTTAAGCATTTAAAGTATAATGACATTGTTATATGGTGATTTTGTCAGTGCGTAATTGGATACTCTGTTTGGATTAGATTCAAGATCTGTCTTTATGACTAAGCTAAATATGGGTGATTAGAGTATAGCAATTATGAGTAAACGAGTGTTTGTCAACGGATATGGCTCAATCGGTAGCAGGATTGCTGCTTTTCTTATGGATGACCCTGAGATCAAAGTTGTAGGGGCAGGAAAATACTCTGCAGATGACAAGATAAACACTGCGACATCCAAAGGCATTGACATATACGTCCCAGAAGACAGGATAGACAAGTTCAACGACTACAACATTGCAGGTACAATACCTGACGCATTAGACAAGTCTGATCTAGTTATTGATGCATCGCCAAACGGATTGGGTTATAAAAACAAGGTGTCACTGTACGAACCTAAAGGCATTAGTGCAATATATCAAGGCGGGGAATCAGCTACTGGAGATCAGGCAGTATCTGACATGATATTTAACTCGCGGATGAACTATGACAAAGCGTTCCAGAAAACACACGTAATGCAAGGAAGCTGCAACGTAACTGGAATGGGCAGAGTCATCGGACCATTACAAGAGAGATACAACAATGAATTGTTACGATTTGATCTTACACTAGTCAGGCGTTGGGCAGATATTGAACAGACTGAAAAAGATGTTGTTGATACCATACAGATGACAGAGAAACCGCACCATGGAGATGATGCAAAGATGTATCTCAAAAAAGATACGCCGTTATACGTTCGTGCAATAAAAGTTCCATCGCGTCAGATGCACTTACATATTATTGATATTCGGTTTAAAAATTCACCTGCGCCAAAACCATCAGACATACACAACTTGTTTGCAGATGAATTCGGAGTGGCAGTATTGTGGACTGCTAAAGGTACAAAAGATGTCAGAGATTATGCACAGAATATGGGCTTTAATTTTACTGATACCAACATGTTGCACATTCATGCAAACATGACAGTATCCATAGGAGATACAATACAGATGATGTATTCAGATGATCAAACAGGGATAGTGATTCCCGAAAACCATATGCTGTTACAGGCTATGTTATTTGATAGATCATACAAAGACGCATTTGCGCATACTGAATCCGTATTTCATATGGCTGAAAAGAAGAATAAACTAGAGAAATATTTTGCAAAATCTAATCTCTAATCCTTAATCCTTGCAATGCGAATTTTTTTCGGAATATTCTTTGATACCTTTTCTACCACTATGCGTAGATCATCGAGTACTACCTTGTCACCTTCTTGCGGCAGATCTTGCAGTCGTTCGTGCAATAATCCATTAAGGGACGCATAATCATCGCCTTCTGGTATCTGTGTGTCAAATATCTCATTAATGATATCAATATCTATGTCGCCGTTTGTAATTATAGTGTCCTTGTCAACTCGTTCGTATAATTTTGGAGGTTCTAGGTCAGTCTCATCTTCAATCTCGCCTACAATCTCTTCTAACAAGTCCTCTAATGTCACTAGCCCCTCAACACCACCGTGCTCGTCGAGCACTATTGCTATGTGGGTCTTTCTACCCTTCATTTCTTTGAGTAACGCGCTGACCATCTTTTCTTGCGATGCAAACACTGCTTTACGTGATATCTGCTCTAGCGTTGCCATTTTGTTGTCTTTTTCAAACTCATGTAGAACATCTCGTACATGAATAAATCCTACAATATCATCACTGGTATTACCAAAGATTGGAATCCTTGAATGTCCACACTTGTTGATGTGTGGTAATGCCTCAAAGAGTAACATCTTGGAGTTTAGTGTAAACATTTTGGTTCTAGGAGTCATAACAGAACGAATTGCAGTGTCGTCAAACTTGAGTGCACCGTGAACTAGTTCCATCTCGTCTTTTTCAAGAGCTTTCTCCTCTAATCCCTGTTCGATTATTCCTTTGATCTCATCTTCTGTTATGGGAGGCGGTTCGTGACTACTGCCTGTAAGTTTTACAACCCCTTTTGTGATTATCTCAAAGAATTTTACGACAGGATAAAGCGCATAACTAAATATCAGCAGCACTGCTGCATAACGTAACGCAATCTTAGTAGAGTTGGCATTGCAATACGTCTTGGGGGTAATCTCACCGAATATCAAGATAAGAAACGTCATAACCCCGACTGCGATACCCAATCCGTCATTACCAAATAGTCTGATAGCTACGCTAGTAGCAAGTGCTGATGCGCCAATATTTACTAGATTGTTTCCAAGATTCACACTTGCCATCATCCAAGTAGGGTGTGTCTTTAGTCGATACAGTGCCTTTGAACCTTTCTTCTTTTCTTTGTACAATTGAAGAACTTTTGATTTTCTGACCCCTACTAGTGCAACTTCCAATCCGCTGAAGAATCCTGACATTCCTATAAGAACAGCTAACGTTGTGATCTCTACCCATAAATCTACCATACCATTCTCCACTGGGAAGATTTTTGTAAATTAGTGTATTGTGTACTCATTTAGATTTTTTGCACCATCTTTTTGGTACCATCTGTTGGCTGGACTAGAATTTAACCTTTAGGCAAAAAACGTTTTAAAGTGATCCCATCGGAAAAATGATTAGCTTTTTGGCGGAATCGCGAATTTATTCTCCGGATTGTTGTGATATGTGACAGGTATCATTGCATCTTTTTGCCTGCCTGTAAGGATTCCAACAACATCATCATCAGTTTTGATTATGTCTTCATCGATCAGTTTCTTTATTCCTGCTACTGTTGCACCTGATGCCATCTCGCAATCAAATCCGTTTAGACCCACAACAGACATTCCATCAAGCATCTCAGAATCAGAGACTGTAGTCGCCACACCGTTTGTAAATTCTAATGCTCGCAATCCCTTGAGGAGATTTGCAGGTCTTCCGATCTGTATGGCAGTGGCTTTGGTGTTTGGTTTTAGATCCTGTTTATTCAGATAGTCATAGTACTCGGAGATCAATTCCGTATTTGGATTGCCGTTGTTCCATGTTAGTGGTTCGTCTTGGAATGATCCATTGTACAGGTCAGATAAAGTACTAGCGCCTTGCGAATTAATAACTGCGATTCGTGGAATTTTTTTTATCCACCCCCATTCATATAATTCCATTAGTGCTTTGCCACAACTTGATGTGTTCCCTAATGCACCACCCGGATACACTATCCAATCAGGAGTCTCCCAATTCAAGTACTCTAATGCTCTAAACGGAATTGTTTTTTGACCCTCTATTCTAAATGGATTTATGGAATTAACGGTATAACCATTGTTGTTGTTTTGTGTATTATGCAGTGATTGTTGTAATGCATCGTCAAAATTTCCTTCAATCTGCAAGATTTGAGCTCCGAACTGATATGCTTGACTGAGTTTTCCAGGAGCTATTTGCCCTGCTGGAATATATACATCACACTCAATTCCCTCATTAGCTGCAAACATTCCAGCTGATGCTGAGGTGTTGCCCGTAGACGCGCAAACAATTTTTTTGGCACCTATCATCTTTGCATGAGTTACTGCAGTGGCCATGCCATTATCTTTAAATGAGCCGCTTGGGTTGTAGCCTTCTGGTTGTAGCCATAAGTTATCATTTGAGGTATTGATATAGTCTGCAGCCTTTGACATTCTGTATGGTTTTGATTGTCTTCCCTCAGCACCATCAAGGGATACCAGATATTTGGAACACTCTGTAATGTCCTCTGTATCTATACGACAGAAATTTAACAATTCACGAAATCTCCATACCCCGCTCTCATTGAAGATACTACCTTCGGAGTTGCGTCTTTTGTAAAATGTATCCTTGAGACTAACTGAAGGCTTGTTTTTGTATGTAACATCAAGTAAATGGCCATGTTCGCAGTATACGTTTGCACTGTGGATTGGATACTCCAAACCGCATTGTGGATTTATGCATCTGAGAAAAGCATCATCTTGCATACAGGGTTATCAAATAAATCATAATTTAAAGGAAATGTATGGTTTTGGAGATTTTCATAGGTTCTACTCGGATTATCATCTTTGCTAAGATGCATTATCATGTATACATCATCATCACCACCACCATCATAATAATTACCAGCATCACATAGCATTGATATTTTGATATCTTTATTGTAAAACTGTTTATTTAACTAGCATATGGCATATTTCTCCATCGGTTTAAAATTTGATGATTATAGACAGTACTAGATTACCATACCCCGACATACAAGATATAGATACAAATTCAGATAATGCTTGCTGTACACTCAATCAACCAAGATTTAGATGTTCACTAGTAGTATTATAGCAGCGCACACACCCATTAAAGCATACATGTACTTTCTGTATTTGGGATCCCTTGTTCGCATAAATTGTATAGACGTCGAATATATTTAAGAATTTAGATAGAGATTTCCATATTTTACAGATGTAGTTATTAATTTAAAATATATGAATTGTACAACAGAATTTATCGCAAGACAGTTATGTCTCACTCCAGAACATCACACATGCAAACATCTCCAAGTTTTGAAGATGGATTAACTACTTTCGGGATACCGCAGACTACTGACTACTGCATAACATATTTACATAAAGAAGATCAACAGATATCATGATTCAAGAGAAGCAAAAAGAAACGTTTAAGCCAATGAAAAACGTCACCGAAGAAGATATCAAGAAGATAGTAGCCGAAGCACTTTCCAAAAACTTTAAAGTGTACAACAGGCTAGCAGAGATTTAACGTGTACTATCCAACCATACAGCATGTTAAGGCAATTATAGAGGAGATTAACAAGTCACAGCATACCAAAATAGTGATCATAAACAACGGTCAACTTGAATTTGCACTGGAAAAACCCAGGATGAATATCTACGGTAATGAAAAGTACTCCGAACTATATCAAAAGGCAGCAATATTGATGGAGACGATTACAAAGGTGCATGCCTTGAGTGATGGCAACAAAAGAACAGCCATGTTGACCGCGCAGGCTATGATACGAGCCAACGGAGGAATGTTAATTCTGCCGCTCAAATCGATCCGGTTGGCAGTTGATACTGCAAAGGACACTGAGAATACAATGTCGGAGATCATACAGCAGTGGTTCAAGACACATATTGCTATGGATGCATGTCAGTTATGCACGATGCTAACTGAATTGGACGAGGAGGAAGGCATAATTAAGGAGATGCTCAAGCAAGACAGAACAAAGGATGTCAATGATCTGCTGAACAGGTGGATGGTGTTCGATAACTATCCTGAGAACAAGGAGGCAAGCAGTGAGTTGATCAGAAAGTGGGAAGAGGTAAAAAATCTGCGCTCTACAGAACACGCGACGATTCAAAACACTGACCGCTGGTCACATATATGGGATTCGTTTATGACCTTGAGGCATATGCCACACACGCAACGTGACTATCCTGCAAGTCATAGTGGGGACACATATGAATTAAAATACAACTACAACAACATGGCAGAGATGCAAGTCGCAGAAAATCGAATCAATGAGGAGGTAGCCAAGTGTAAAGAGATGAAAGATGCATCATTGGTACACAAAAACGCTTTGCGGTTAGAGCGCTATGGTATGTACAATGATGCCATTGAGATGTTTGACAAACTGCGCACCTTGGACGATGACGAATCCCATGCGGTATTTCACATCGCAATAATTACACAGGATGGACTAAATGATGCAGAATCCGCCATGAAATACTGGAACATATACATAAAATACTGCCCTGACGACCATTTGGGACGCTTGGGTATGGGGAGAGCGTTTATACAATTAGGGCAGTATTCAGACGCTCTTGATTGTTTTTCCATAGTATCACAAGAAAATTTAGATTATACAGGCATTGATTTTGACAAGGGATTTGCACATTACAATCTACGTAGCTACGACAAAGCGATAGAATGTTGCAAGAAGGAAATTCTGATCAATCCGCGTAACGCTCATGCATATGAAATTATGGGTATGGCATATGCCGGTATAGAAAATCATGAAAGGGCGGTGAAATGCTTTGAAATGGTCACTAAAATAGACCCTGCCCAGTACTCGGGATATTACAACAAGGGTGTGGCATTGCAAAATTTAGATAAAAACAAAGAGGCCGTGACATGTTACAGGAAGGTTCTTGACATAAAGCCAGATGATCTAGAAGCAAAAACTAACCTGGGATCGGCAATGTCTAATTCGGGCAAGATATCTGAATCTTTGCCATACTTTCATAGTGTCTTGAGATCAGATCCTGAGCACCCTGTAGCACTATACGGTCTAGCAAATACTCTGATGAAACTGAATAGGAAAGAGGAGGCACTTACCTACGCAGATAGGTCGGAGAGATCAGATTCGTTCCAGACATCAACAAAATATCTAAAGGCTGACATTTTGGCACATATGGGAAGGATTGATGAATGCATAGAATTACTGGAGACACTTACAAGCATTGATCCTGATTTCAAGAAATCAATGGGTTCCAACATCTCTAATGGAATGTTTGGCACAATCACGAGCGACAAGCGGTTTAAGAATCTGGTGTAGTAACCAAATTTCTCAGGTAAGCGAAACACCATATCCCAACACCGTCAAGTAATATCAATGTGGAATGAAATGAAAAACATGTGTCTTAAGAACGATCATATGTTCGGACGAATGCACTTTTTTCTATTTTGGCGTGTACTGGAGTCAAGATCAGATTGAAATTTCACCATCACAACTGCACGTGGTGTATGGTCTGCCTTGGAATATGTCAACATTTTATAAAATTCCGATATTGTTAATTCTGCTTCTCCCTCAATGTTAAATTGGTCTCGTTTACGACCATTGAACTTTATGTTAATTTCTACATCATGTACACTAAAATATGATTTTATTGCAGACAGATACCATCCATTGAAGAACATGACAGATGTTCATGTATTGGGCCATCTAGATACATACTGACTATCTTTTTTATTTGCGGGACATTTCCATTTACTTCTTCTCCAAAATCTAGCAGTTTTTCTACATTGTCAAAGGTTTTTTGTGTATTCTCGTGTATCATTTTATTATTTTTTATTATGGTTACTTTGACACTAAATGGTCGTCCTTTGAACCATTGATTGAAATCTGAAAGCTTGTACAAATATACAGATTTTGTACTAGAATTTGCTGTTGTGTTTTTTAAACCGTTTGTTCTTAATCTATTTTGCCAATGCTGCACTGTAGAATATTCTAACAAATAATCCATTTTTTGACCTTTTTTCCAACGTCCCATGTTATATCATCTTAATTTCTTTAAAAGAATATTTGAAAATCTTGGTTAAACACATGAATTTGTCACATAGCGATACCAGTACAAAACATTACAAATTTTGTATTGATAACAATAAATAGCAATTATGCCCTTGTTCTTTTCTTATCACTAATCTAATTACTTTTTTTTAATAAATATGTCTGTAGAAACTAAAATAAAAACACAGCTTAACTTTGTACCTGTCGTCTTGAATGTAATTTCATATGTCCTTTTTGAATGCCATCAACACATAATGCTCTTAACGCAGCAAAATTTTGACATAATCCAACTGCTGCCATAATCTCTGCCAAGTGGTAAGCATTTGGATTTCCTAGCATTTTTAACGCAATTGTCGCAGTATCGTGATGTTTAGTCATGCCGCCAACAACACCAACTGGTATTGGTAATTCAATAACACCTAACAAACCTTGCTGTGTAATTCTCCACGTTGTTAATGGTTCATACCTACCATGCTGGACAGCGTGTAAATGAGCAGATGCCTCTATAGCTCTGGTATCTTGCCCGGTAGCCATTGCAACAGACGAAATACCATTCATTATTCCTTTGTTGTGTGTTATTGCCCTATTACTATCAACTAGCGCAAATTGATATGCAAGTAAGATATCTTTTGCTACCTGTTTATCAACATTAAATGTCGCCTCTGCCCGTACAAATTGTGATCTTGCATTTGACAATATTCTCAATAACACACGACCGCCTGTAATACTTTGAATCAGTGGGGACATCCCTTCACACACAGTGTTTACTGCGTTAGCACCCATAGCATTACCGGCATCTATTTTTATTTCTACTTTCCCCATTTTGGGTATATCGGGGTTATCCATAGGAATCGCTATATCTTCATACTCTACACTCAAACATCTCATATGTTTTGATAAAAATTTATTTATTTCTGCATGAATGTTTTTCATGTTTTTTTTTATCTGTCCTTTGGCATCTGAATCAGGATTTATTATTTGAATTTGGCCTATGATATATGAATCAGAATTAGATGTGACAATATCTCCGATAACTGCTTTTGCACCGGATGATGCTGCTGCAATTATCGATGGCTCCTCAGTTACCATGGGAATCAAATATTTTTTAGAATTAATTTTAAAATTAGTAGCTACACCTATTGGCAATACATATGTACCAATTACATTTTCAATCAAGGAATCGTATTTTTGAGGATCTGGCGTATTGAGAGTTTTGATTTCATCTGTATTTAATTTACAAAATTCTGATACTATTTTTTGTTTGTCTTGCAATGTGTGTTTGTGAAAGTTATGCATATTATTATGATATTTTACTTTTATATATAATTGATTATTCATTCGTCTTCTTCAAGACCACGTATCTTTGTTTCATAAAATTTTATTCACTTTTTTATCCAATTATTTTTTACATTTTTCATATTCAAAGCACGCATCTTCTTTACTGATAGGATCGGTTTCTTGTACCATACATTCATTCATTCATTCATTCAGTTTGGAATAGACTGCGTATCTTCATCTAATTCTTTAATACGGTTTGTAAGATGTTCACGTTCATTTGATGTGTTATTTCTTCTCTGTTCCCGTAGTTTCTGCCGTAGTGGATGCCGAGTCGCTGCTATTTCCTCCATTCCCTCGAATTACTTGCGCAATGCCGTGTCGTGCCTCTATAACTGGCAGGAATATGATAAACCCTGCTGCCACGCTAACCCAGACTACAGATATTGCGACCCAGGCACCGTAACTGAATTGATCAAATACGTAACTTGATGCAATCAAAGGCATTGGCCATGCTATGATTAGTACAAGTGTCATAAGACCGCCGCCTTTGAGACTGAACTTGAATGCGCGTTTGAGAGTCTCTTCGTTCTCTGTTACCTGAGCTGATGCTGCAGCGCTGAGCTCTACTAGTGTGATCTTCTCTCTGAGATCCTTCCAGTCAAACGTGGTCTTGGATGCAAGGCTGCCAAATATTGCAACTGCTCCGCCAGTCAGAATGCCTGCAACGTTGCCAAACAGCATGGAAAAGTTGTGGCCAAGACTTGCCAGGGTTACCTCCCCTCCGTACTCTGGCAGTGATGCTGCAACTGATACCCAAGTGGTAACAGCTACCATCAAACCGATTATTGCACCTGCAGTTGCTGCAACGCGGTTTGTTCTCTTCCATAGTATGGTCAAGGCAATTGGGATGACAGCTGAGCCAATTAAGATACCCATAGCAAGATAGACGAATCCCAGGCTTAGACCCAGACCGAGTAGTAGTACTGCAAGACCTCCCATACCCAAGCCGAATCCCACGATAGTTGCACGCGAGACTTTTACTAGCTGTTTGCCTGATGCGTCGGGGTTTTTGTACGTCCGGTAGATATCATACGTAATTAACGAGGATACTGCGATTAGTTCAGCAGAGCCTGCTGATGTTACTGCCATGAATAGCATGGTCAGAACCATGATGGCGCCTACCTCTCCCATAAGGGCAGTAGCTGCTGCAGGGACTACTAGACCAAGCTGAACCTGTTCTGGGGTAAGGTCCACATCAAGCGCTATCGCAGTCAGTCCCATGGTAGTTGCAAGAGTGAACGGAATTGCAAACCAGCATGCCCCTCCTAGCAGAAATCCCTTTACTGTGGAGGAGGGTTTTGCAGCTATGGCCCGCTGCCAGTACGCCTGATCTACAAATACTGTACCAAAGTTACCTACAATGTTGATTATACCAAACATCAGACCTCCGATGGATGCCATGGTGAGGAACGCACCTGCGGCATTGCCCTCAACCGGTCTCAGGTCTGCTGCAGCTACGAGCTTTTCATACATTCCCTCTATGCCGCCTGTAATGTCGGTACTGAGGTATACTGCAGCTACAAACGTTAGAATTACTACAAATATGACTATGGTATGCATGTAATCGGCTACAAACGTTGCTTTTAGACCGCCTACCAACGTGTATATCATGACGCCTATGGGTATCAGGAATGCTGCCATGGAGATGTCCATGCCGGTCAGACCGTTTACTACAGCTGAGCCTCCTAGGAGGAGCATGGCAGTCACTATCATGTTAGTCATCAGTGCAAATACCAAGAATACCTTGTGCGAGCCGTTACCGAACCTTGCACGAATAATCTCAAGAAAAGTGTGCGCGTTTGGCGCCTTTCGTTTTAATTCTATAGCTAAAATACCAAATAACAAGACCTGAATTGATGCGCCTGCGGCATACCAGAATGGACCACTGATACCGTACTGGTATGCTACTGTCGAGGATTGTAACAGAGTAGCAGCCCAAGTCCATGCAGACACTATGGCTGCAGCAGTCAGACCGGTCTTGATGGTTCTACCTGCTGTGTTGAACATCTCAGATGTTTGATGGACTCCAAGATATCGTTCCTCAATCTTTACTTCTACTGAGATGATTACTGCAAATACCGCACCTAGTCCGACAACTATTGCCCAACCAATCCATTCTGGAAGTGCCTCTCCTATTGCAAAACCTTCAGAGATTTCACCTGCAGCATATGCAGACTGTGGAAGAACTCCAGCTGCGGCGATTAATGTAACAAAGATAACAAACAGTGCAGCAACCGGAACGGATTTTCTTATCTCCACAATGACTGGTTATTAGAAAATTACTTAGCATTTGACGAGTTATGTCTAGTTATATGTGATGTTTAAAATTCGCTGTTTTGACATCGAGTAGGCAACAATAGCATGTAGTTGGATGAATTATATTATTTTGAGTATTGCGTACTAGATAATCTAGAAAAAATAGAATGTATGATCAAAGATGTCGATTTAGTCGATGTCGGCAAGACGATTAACTATTAAAACATGTAGTGCAGTAACCCAAGAATTTTTGTAACCTCTACTGACACAATGATGCAGTGAATCCTTTACATCATTATCTTTATGATGAAAATCAATTGCAGATATGGAATAACTATACAAACTCTCCTTATACAAAAGATAGAGAATTATGTAGAACTAGTCAAGCATAGTACTAGGTTTAATTCTATTTATACTACATTACCACATGCAAGCAGTTATACAATAATAATATTCTTTTATAACCAAAACCTACATTTGTTTAATGTATTGTATGTATATCATCTTGAATGTTATATTTTTAGAAATGATAATTTAGCACACAAGATGACAACCTATCAAAACATGCATGAATAATAACAATTTCACATAAACGTCATCGTCAAGTTTGAAAAAATGTACAATAAAATTCAAATTTGTGTTATTAAAAATTAATAACATTATAAAAAATGTATATAGAGTTCAATTAAAACAAACATCAAAAACAATTATGTTTTCATGAATTTAATATCCACAATTCATATAATGATATAATCAAATCATAAAATTTAGAATGCGGGACTGTAGTCATATGATAAAAACAAAGATGTGTTATAACATACAAGACCAGCCATGACAACACTACTGCTTATACCATATGGTGTAATAATTCCAGATAAAATTCTCAGGCATGTTATATGATTGATCGTATTTTAATACGTGAACGTTACATATTTGCTATTGAGTGCCATTCTATCAGAAAATATTGGATATATTGTACTAATTGGTGTGGGACTGATAATGGCGCTATCAGTTACATTAATGGTAAAAGCTGAAACAAAATGGCTGTATACAAAAAAGACATCCGAGTGGTTTTACACTGCAGGACGTACAATAAAGACAGGGTTAATCGCATCATCAATTGTATCTGCATGGACATGGGCTGCAACTTTGCTACAGTCATCAACAGTAACTTTTGAGTACGGCATAGGCGGTTCTTTCTGGTATGCTGCAGGCGCTAGCATACAGGTAATCTTATTTTCAATACTTGCAATTGAGGTAAAAAGAAAGGCTCCGATGACACATACTTTTCCTGAAATAATAAATGTAAGATACGGAAAGCATTCGCACAAGGTTTTTTTATTTTTTGCGTTGATGACTAATACCATTGTAACTGCAATGCTTGTGCTAGGTGGTGCAGTGGTGATAAATGCCCTTACGGGAGTAGACATTACGCTTGCAGCATTTTTGATTCCTGTAGGTATTGTGGTGTACACCATATTTGGAGGATTAAAGGCGACATTTTTTGCCGAGTATCTAAACGTTACACTGATCTTTGTAGTGGTACTAGTATTTGTAACTGTAATCTATTTTGCAACTCCTGAGATTGGCGGAATAGCTGGAATGTATGAAAAGCTGACACAGGCCTCTATACTGCATCCTGTAGAAGGAAATACACTTGGGACATATCTGACACTAGCATCGATGGGTGCATTGATATTTGGAATTATCAATATCGTTGGAAATTTTGGGACAGTATTCGTTGACCAGTCTTATTGGCAAAGGGCAATTGCCTCAAGACCAAAGGCAGCTACTGGCGGGTTTATTTTGGGCGGTCTTGCATGGTTTGCAATTCCGTTCACGCTTGCAACAACATTGGGATTGGCAGCAGTGGCAACCGGAGTCACATTAACTGAGAGTGAGATAGGATTAGGACTAGTCGCGCCTACTGCTGCAGCAAACCTCATGGGTGACCTTGGGGCAATACTAATACTAACAATAGTATTTACGGCAGTTACAGCAGCTGGTTCATCACAGCTAGTCAGCGTATCATCACTTGTCACATACGATGTCTTTCGCACGTATCTGAAACCCTCATCGACTGGACGTCAATTGATAAAGATCTCACGATTTACCATCTTAGGATTTGGGATAGGCATGGGGCTGTTGGCATCGTTGTTGTTTCATTCAGGATTTAGTTTGCAGTATGTCTATCTTATGATGGGCATCCTCATAGGATCAGCAGTTGCCCCTATCTCTTTTGCCATACTATGGAAAAAGACTAACAGATATGCTGCAACTAGTGCCGCTATTGTCGGGTTGATATGTGGTATATCGTCTTGGCTGTGGTCTGCAAACTATCTATACGGTGAGATCACCCTTGCTAGTACAGGAAATCTAATACCATTACTGGTAGGAAATCTTGTATCGATTCTTGTAAGTCTAGGAGTTACACTGATTGGCAGTATGGTAAAACCTGAAAACTTTGATTTTGAGATCATGAAACAAAAGATCCTGCTAGTTGATGACAAGGTTCGTTCCATGTTAAAGAAAGATACCAATGAAGAGTTTCTATTACGATCACTCAAGTTCTGCAAACGGGCTGGATTCTCCATATCTATATTTTTGGTTATCGTATGGCCTGCGTCATTTTATCTGACAGAGTTTGTCTTTGAGGAGCAATCATTTCATCTTTGGATATGGCTTGCAATAATTTGGGCATTTGGGGCAGCTGGAATAGTAATATTTTTGCCGTTAATTGAGGCAAGGAAGAGTATCGGGGAGATATTTCACAAGGCATCAATTGATAGTGAGATGAACAGAAGTGTAGACCCGGCGGTTCCCGTAGATGAGCAGCCAATAATGAAGATTCTAGTTCCGATTGATGGTTCTGCAAGATCACTGAAGGCGTTATATCACGCAAACTATCTATTTAGAGGAGCGGCTCGCGTACGAATCTATCTGTTGCACGTGATGGAATGGAGTAACGATGACGAGGAGAATATCGATGAAGAGATGTCATTGCATATTCAAGAAGAAGGTAAGCTGATTCTTAGAAGTGTTGTTGTCCCAAAGCAGATAAATGACTACAAACGCATTGTCAAATTGGGCAATCCGCCAGAGAAGATTACCGAGTTGGCAGAGAAACTCAATGTAGACATGGTGATAATGGGTAAAAAGGGCATAGGAAAGACTGCTTCTGATTTAGGCAGTACTACAAATAAAGTGCTCAAACTATGCTCAAAACCTGTAGTGCTGTTAGATTAAGGCGTAAAGTGCAGTATCTTTTTTGGAATGTTGTCAATCTTTGCTTCAATTGACATATTTTTGATATCTTGTAAAAATTGCTTTGTGCGATGCTCTGAGCATTCTGCAACAAGCTTGTCTTTGATGGTGTTTGTTATGGTTTTTTTCCTAATCTCCTTGACTAGATAAAAGCAACAGATCATCAGGAATTGCTCCAAACTGCTTTTCTCTTTACGTGCCATGGATTCTTTGACTCGTCCGTATAGCGTATTTAGATTTTTTTCATGATTCTTTGAGAATTGAATCATTTTTATTTTTGTAGTATGACTTGTGCGGATATAGAATGTAATCTGAATCATGGTAAGGGTACGAAGATGTTTCAGATAGAATTTTATGAATTAAAATTATTTATTAATAAAAAATATTGATTTGCCTGAAAGTGATCTGAGGATCAGTGACAATAACTAGCATACTTACTATTATTAGCTCTTTCGTACTTTGATTGGTAATGATGACGAGTTAAGAATGACTTTTCTGCTGATCTGCAGCACCCTAATGATAATATCAGATATATCATCTGTCTTGTCTCCTAAAATACGGATTACAATACCAGAGTTGTTTGGAAGAGTAGATGTTCCAAAGGATATGCGGGTATTGTTCTCATAGATCTGTTTTATGTCCTGATTTATCATATCCTTGAGCTTGCCCAAATATTTTTTCAGAGTCATAATGTAGACTGTTCCGACTGTTTTGTAGTTACCTAATATTCCAAATTTAGTTACTAGTTGATCCTTTGGCTGAATTTTTGCATTTTCCATAAATTTGATCCTTTGATTTTGATCTTGACAGTAAGTTTGAAGATAACATATGTCGTACTCGAATAATTCATGCATAGCAACGCGACCAGGGGTTAGAATCTCAGCATAAATTAGTGTAGAACTGTTATCCACTTGAAGATTTACTCTTTGATGATATCTAGAATTCTTGTATGGAATTATTTGATCTGGGATATATTCAAGATAGCTTCCCGGATGTGTAGTAATGTTTAGAGTTTGAGACGCATAATTTGCGTTCATGCCATATATTCGAGTTGCGCCTTGTGTCGTTACGTGAGATATGGCATTATCTTTCAAGGTAATATTGATGCTGTATCGATCACCTTGCAAAATTCCTCCTGAGGATGATAACATGTACAAATATGCCATCTGAGGTATGGATTTCTCCAGATGTAGTATGCGTTGAACCTGTAGTGGCACTTGAAAGAACTGTTTTGTGATAACAGTCTTGTTTGCATCCTTGTCTAGTGACAGTTCGATATCAAGAATTCCTACTTTTCCTGCTCTTCCGACTTGTAATTGTTTTAGTGGCGCGTTGTACATTTGCATGATTTGCGGTGTGTCAGATGATGATGTTTGTGGATACTGTAGTTCAGTCACGGGCCATACCTGCAGATTTAGGAAGACTGTCAAAAAGTACATCATGTATAATGTGTTGCGCAATAGATGGTATACCCTGATCTGTTTTACAATTGACAAATTCGTATGGTTTATCGTCTCTAATCCTTTGCGCATCTTGTCTCATAATTTCAATGTTGGCTCCAACTAGCGGGGCCAAGTCAATCTTATTTATTACCAGTAGATCACAGTTTTGAATTCCTAATCCGCCTTTACGAGGATATTTGTCACCTCCTGCAACGTCAATAATGTAGATGGAATAATCGGCCAGAATTGGACTAAACGTAGTAGTAATGTTATCTCCGCCACTCTCAATAATTATCAGATCGAGGTTTGGATGCTGTGACTCGAGTTCTTCTATTACGGCAAGATTCATCGAAGGGTCCTCTCGCACTGCAGTATGAGGGCAGCCACCTGTTGCCAGACCAATGACTAGATTTTCAGGCAAAAGTTTTTTATTAATAGCAAGATTTGTTCGCATTCTATCGGCATCCTCTTTGGAGATTACGTCATTTGAGATTATACTGACATGATATCCATGTTTTGCAAATAATGGAACTAGACGTTCAATTAACATGCTTTTGCCTGATCCGACAGGTCCCCCTATACCAATTCTCGGAATGTGCATGTGATCAAAGACGTAATTTTACGTAATAAACATTTTAGAATCTAACTGCTCATGTGACATTTGGACGATGTCCATTTGGGGGGCAAATTGTGCCATATCTGACAATGGTTTATCGATATTTTCAAGCATGGTTTTGCCGATAACAGGTTTGATGTCATGAATTATCTTTTGCCCTTCAATGTGCTGAATCAAGCCTAGTCTCATGGCAGCACCTACCATACTAACTGTAAAACCGTATAATAGCATGAGTATGCTCTTTTCCTTTGGGATTTGCATGCTGTTGCAACATATGCCAAATGCGACAGGAAAGATACCATACGCGTTACGCTGTAGAATGTTGTTATAGTAATCTGACAACGGTTTACTGTCGCTGGCAAATTCTGCTACACATTTGATTAGTTGAATGCCTGATCTGGTCGACGCATCTCGTATATCTTTGATAGATTTTGTAACAAACAATGCGTTATCTATGTGAACAATTTTTTGATCGCCGTAATTGGTCATAGCGTTATATGTTTCTGATAGTGCAATACAATCAGTTGGACCTATTTGTTGGGCTAGGCATATGTTAATAATTTCAGCAACGTCGCCAGCATTGTCAATTTGTTTTTGAAGAAACATGGATTCTAGTCCATTTGATGTCGCATAAAGTCCAGTAGGGAAGAATGAGTCAGACAGCTGTAATACGCCTAGTTCTTGTCGGATATCATTAATGTCCATGTACATCAGCGCTTTGGTGAGGCAGAAAGATCTGTTCTTGGATTGTCATCTCAATATAAGGTAGAACATCATGAAATAATTTTTCAAATGTGGTTTTTTCTGTATCAGATTGTATTGGGAATGTTACAACATTATTCTGGATTGATATAGGTCTATGTCTATTACCAATTATATGACCTAGTAACACGAATACATCTAGTCTATCCAAAGACATACACTTGATTGACAATGTTTTTTCCGGTAATTGCGTGATGAGAATTTCTACATCGTTATCTTTGAATATGTCCCCATGATGTAATGCTATACCTGGATCAAGTTGTATGCCTATGTCTGTTCCATTATCAGTTTTTTTTCTCAAGATTCTTTTATCTAGATCTGAGCGTGGTAATTGTAGTTGCTCTAATGTGTCATAGGTATGATTTTTTTTAGTATTGTAAATATTGTCTACAGGCGCTGTAAATTTTAACATATTGTTACTTTTTGCTAATGAGATATAACTTCTTCTTGTATGTTTGTTGGGATATGCCCTAGAGATATGTACTATTTGATAGTACGAACTCTTGTTATAGTGCAGGTGTATCACAAATGATTATCTACATGGAGATGTAGCTAAACTGCTGTGAATGTACTATGACAGATAGGTATGAATCCTGCATGACAGTCATGTGGGTAGACTGTTTCATATATCGTCGATGACGATGGGTTCCATATATCGATTCATGGAGGGGTACAACGACGATCGGGTGCACAGCCCTATTGATTGGGATAATCAAGAGACGCTACATAGGCATTCTCCCATAAGATGTCCCTGCAGAGGAAACTGTTATTGGCCAGCAAACAGGCTAGAATACGATGTTAGGTAGAGAGGTATGCGACTTTTAGGATCCTACATCACGTATACAATTCCCCAAATAAATATAAACAAAAGAATTGCAAAAATGAGTAATGAGTCTAAGTGAGTTTGGTGTAAATGGTACTAGCTACAAGATCGTACTCACCGAACAAGTAATTAATCAAGTGAATAGCCTCAAAAACCTCTACAATGCAGCATATGAAGACCCTGAAAGTTTTGAGAATATTAGCGCAGAGATCTCAAGTACAATTAAAGATATTGCAAGTACTATTGAGCCAGCGGCTGAAGATAACGACTTAGATGGCATTATTCAAAAAATCATACATGCAGTAGAAAACAAGGCAGAAGAGATTAAAAAAGAGTTAGAAACAAAGCCTCTAAAAAAATCAAGATCAAGAAAATAACTAAATTTTAAGCTAGAACTCATAAAAAATTACTATAAAAAATATATTCTATGCAAAACATTAGCGAATATGACAAATAGTTGTGAGTGTGGTATTTGTGGGCATCATAATGAATCAGAATGTCTTGAAAAAGAGTGTAAATGTTGTTTGAACTTTCATGAAAGGTCAGGGCCTAAACGAGTATGATCTATACAAAATTAGTTAGTATTAGCATAACAGCTGCATTTCTTGGAAACGTGTCTATTGCATCCAAACAACTTGTGATCTGAACAACCGCATATGATACATTTTTTTCTACCAGTCATAACTTTTCAATTAGTTCTCCCACATCATCAATCATTTTTCTATCCTTTAAGGCTTGAAGTATCTTTAATCTCATATTTTTCATTCTGTGAGTGTCATTTGCATACAATGAACTCATAGTATCAATCTCTTGTTCAAAAAAATAATTTTCTAAATAATATCTTAGTTTGGGTTTAAGTGTTTTAAAATCAGATAAAGGAATTTTGTATTCATCGGTATTGTGTACGAGAACTTTGATAAAGCCATTAAGTTTGAGCATCTCTCTTTTAATATGATCAAGATCACCGGGGTTGTCCTGAATCGACTCAAGGTTGTCATATGAATTAACAATCTTGGTAAGAATGTTTTTTAGATATTCATTATATGTAACCATGTAATTTTTAGAGATTTGTCTAATCTAAAGATTACCCAAAGATTGTGCAATGTTTGGCAATAACAAAACAGCACAAATACTATTGACAGTTGCAAGGTAAAAGCATGAACAGGTATCAAACAGCAAAAAATTCCCAATAAATCCACAAAACCTAGGACACAAGTCACAAATAAGAGTTAGACTGTATTATAATGTCTAACACTCATCAGAACAGATAACATGTTTTTCCATCCTTGTCTTATATTGGGGTTAATAGTGCACCCACTGTTTGAGTACTAAATCCGGTTCTGTGAAGTTATCGAGGGTTAACCCCTATAACTTGACTTTGACATATCGACTATTCGGATTACCAATGATGTGCTGGGTTCCGTCATCGCCTGCTCAAAAGTGCCGGACTGCGCTTCATCTATGTCATCTCTACTACCCCTAAACCTAGGGGGCAGCTTGCGTGATATGTTCATGGCAGCGATGATGTCCCTGTCCATAAACAAACCGCAATTATTACACGACATTTTACGATGTTGTTGCATGTCCTCTTGGAGTCTCTTTCCGCATTTCGGACACTGCGTGCTCGTGTTTCTTGGGTCTACTGTCTCGACTGGAGGCAACCCGACCCATTGGGCTTTGTATTCTATTTGGCGTTGTAACTCGTAGAATTGCCACCCGTTCAATCTACGCCTGTACTTGTTACCTTGACTGTTTCCTTTTCGGTACAATTTTCTTATTCCTTTCAGGTTTTCCATGACGATTGCAGTCTTGTTTTTGACTGCGTTGTCTACTATATCCTTTGAGATTCTGTGGATGTACTGCTTTGTTCTATTGCTCATTCGTCTCTGTCTTTGTTTCCAGAATTGACCTTTCTTTCTGCGATCATTTCTGTGGAATCCTGCCCTAGCGTGTATTGTGTTCTCCTTTATGGATAACAGTTTGTTTGTCTTGTAGACTGTCACCTCTTGCTTGTTCCCACACGTCACATTTCTTAGGTTTCTGTCTATTCCCACTTTCTTGGTGCACTCTATCTCTTGTACTGTTTTTGAAACACAAAGACTGATGTTGAGGGCAGTCAATGAAAACGAGCGCACCGTCAAGGCGGGATCAGATAGGATTTTTTGGGTGTGAACGTTGAGTAAAATGTTGATTGGGTTATGTTTCTTGTATGGGATTGTTAATAGTGCACCGTTGTGTTTTATGCCGTAACAGTTTGTCATAAAGGGATTTTTGACTATTGGGTCTCTTATTCTGACACCTCGTTTGATTGATTGTTTTCTGTTTGATAACATGCCTGCAGCTCGTGATATTGCATTTAGTTTGTATGAAGACAGGATGTTATAATTACGTAATTCATGATAACATAATATGGACAACCTCTTCATATTGTGAGTGTCTTCTTTCAATCCTGTCTTGATGCAATGATTGACCATCTTTGTGAATATGGCCATCATATCCATTAGATCAGAGTTTGGCGTATATTTCTGTGATATTGACTTTATCGCTTTCAACGAATATCTTACGGTTTAGAGGTTTATACAATTTAGGGATTAACAGATAACCCCCGATAACTTCACAGAACCCTAAATCCTAATACTAGTACGAATTGTTAATCAGATCATGACTGCGTTGGCACAGTTACTGACATAATCTCCATATTCAGAAACATGTGCTACAATTAATGACAGATGGTCGTAACAACACATTAGTCAACATAAAGAGCAGGTAACTGATTATAAACAAAAATAGGATAATCAGTATAATCTTTAACTTTTTTTGACTCATGCGATTTGTAAATTTAGCGCCAATTATTCCTCCCACCATCCCAGTGCTAGCTAGAACAAATAACAACAAAAAGTTCACGTTACCAAGAATAGTATGCCCTGCAAAGGATGTCAATCCGAGAACACATGAGATAGCTATACTAGTCCCAATTACAACTTTTGGCCCGATTTTGAACTTGTCCATCATTGATAGCAATCTTACATTTACAAGCAGCACTCCAAACATGCCAACAAGCCAACCTAATCCAAATGCGACAATACCTTCTCGGATGTATTGATACTTGTGTAATACAGTTTGAACTCCACCATGTTTTATTGTTTTACTACGCAATAGACTTACAAGACCATACACCATCAAGACTGTGATTACTGCTATAATGACAGCACTAGGAATAAAACTGATAAACAGTGCCCCCAAGATGGCGCCGGCGACACCTGGAGGTACCATTACAGCAAATATTTTGGTATGAATACTGCGCGTCTTGTAGTAATTTAGCGCAGCAGGTATCATGCTAAATGTAGTCCCACCAATAGCTGTACCAACTGCTGTAGGTATGGAAAATTCAATAGTAGCTACTGCTAAAAAACGGGCAGATGTAAGAGTTAATCCTGACATGCCAACTGCCCAACCTAATCCAAAGCCAACTATACCAAGAATAAAGAGATCAAATTCAATCATAGCCAACAGTCCCAAAGTGGATCTTTAACTTTTCTGTATTATTATTATTATTATACATGATTGCTAATTCCTAACCAAAATAATTTCTCATAGTTTAAGTATCTTTCTTCAATTATGTGTGAAGAGCCTAAACTAATATCAGCGTAGTGCTTTTGACTAGCATGATTAAATTTTTTGCATAACTACAAAAATAACCATGCTCTAAAATTAGACTATAACGTTCTTAAAAATATGTATATAAGAATACGTGTTATTATATTCGTTTTTAACCAGCGGCGTCTACGTTCATAACAACTGATACTAGTCGTAATTATCGCTAAATTTTTAGTAACCCCAACTAGCACAATTAGATAAACTTGGGTAAAAAATGACCTTACACTTATGACATCTACAATCTATGAGCCTAATCTCAATGTGTACTAACATTAATGTGTTGATAAAATGACGTCAAACGACAGGACACAGATAAATCTTGAAAATGTATTCTAACGTGCAGTGCTTCCAAATACAGAATAATAAAATCCAGCACCAAAGACATATCCATCATGCAAGTACAAATAAGTGCGTTTATGTTCTAATTCACCTGTGCTAGGGTTTGTAAACTTGTAATCAGTCCAAGTACTGTTATACTTGTACAGATCATCGAGGATGTCTTTTGATAACCTCTCTGTTCCGTCATTTAGTATTATGGAATCAATCCCAATTCGACTTACAAAAGCGCCATGGGCTTCAATCTTTCCAGTAGTGGCATTTAAAATAAATGGATAGTATGGATCAACAGAGTTTAAAGCATTTACTTCATCGAACACCTGTTTTTTATTAGATTTGTATGCATCAACTAAAACTTCAATATTCTCGCGGACTTTTTCTTCAGCTGAATAATAATATCCAGATGTGAAGAGATATCCCTCATGAGGAGTTACCCAAATACGTTTCTGCTCAACAATCCCCGATATTGGATTCTTATTTTGTACGTACAGCCAAAAAGAGGAATCATGATCTAAATCATTTAATCCTTCAAGTGATTGGGTTACTTTGACTCCAACATTCTCATAAGGAAATGCACCGTGAGCTATAACTTTGGAAGAATCTATCTCAATGACTACTGCATAAAACGAGTAGGGCTGTAACGACAATGTGTTAATACGTTTAAATGCATCTCGGCCTATCTCGTCGTACAACTCAATTGCATAAGAAACTTCTTGTTGGGCCCTAGCTTCGGGTGAGTAGTAATGCCCAGAACCAAAGATGTAACCATCATGCAACACCAACCAAGAACGTTTGAGTTGATCTTGACCCAACTCAGGATTTAGAAATACATACTCTGCCCAAACACCCCTATATTCATTAGTATCTGTGCTTCGTTCTATTAATTCATCTAGTATTACAGCATATGGTTTGTGAGCTCTATCAAGAGGTATCAAAGATTCAGTTGATGTCAAGTCAGAGTCAGAACCATGAGCTATGATTAACCCCCGTATCGCGTCAATAACGAATGGATATGACGGATCATTTGAATCCAGATTATTGATATACTCCAAAGTACCTTCTTTATCAGAATCATACATTGCAATTATCTCATCTACGACAGCTGCAGAGGCAGCATCACCATCTAGCGTTATTGAGCGTATATCCCTTGGAATCGCATCAAGAATTTCAATATCAGCTCCAGAAGAGAGGGCAACGACACCAAGAATTCCAGTGAGTACTACAATTATCGCAATTATGATTTTATCATTTATCATACACTATTAACACATATTTGATTCATAAAACTTTATCGTTGAGGACATCCAGATTGATTTAAAATTGGTTTGTTTGCTTGTTTGTTTTTGAATATTCCTACAAATGGACAAGATTTAATTTGAGAGTAAAAGTCAAGATGGAGTAAAAATAGAATTACAGCAATGTTGATGCAACTATGAAATGAATAAACATTCTATCATGTGTTTGAGACAAATCTAAAATGCGATATAGTCTAATGCTGACGCATCGCTTATCAACCTAGTATGTTTTGATCCTACCACATAACCATTTTTTATATCTGTTTTAGGAATCCATCTATTCGTAGATGAATAGTGTCTCTTTTCTGCCATCTCGAGTTCTATTGCCTCTATGTCAAACTCTGCTTCTTCAACTTGTTGTGTTGTAAGATGTTTTACAGTAACAAGAATTTTTGTGATCTTTACACGATCTCCAAACTTCCATTGTAATGTAGGAATCTCGTCAGATACCTCCAACACTTTGATCTTCATCTGTTTCTTGCCAAAGGCATCATGACTTATCAGCACACGTTCGTCAGTAAACTCTTCAAAATTGATTCGTGAGTTAACGTTAGCATCAGATACTGTCTCTAGTAATGATTCCGTAATCTTGGGGTCTAGTTCGGTATTTATCTTAATATCATCATCTGTTTCTTTGGGCATCTAATATCATTTAGTATACTATACTTAAAAACGATTTGAAACTCACTTGGCATTAGTTTTCCGGGTATCTCTGATCTTTTTTTTATACTTTAGCCGTTTGGTTGGCAGTTTTAGTGATTTAGTCCCCCCTCTAATCTGAAACGGCATCTTGCCACTCTTAAGTGCGATCTCTGTCTTTTCTATACCACCTACTTTTATCGATACCTTACCATCGTAACTACATACACAATCTGTAATATCCCGATCATCATCCCAGATCTTAAAAAATTCTCTCAACTCACGACTTTGGTACACATCTATATCAATCCGCTTCTTTGAGAGAAATTTAAAGGCAAGAATAACCTTCCTCTTCTTGTAAATATCAAACGTCTTAACCCAACGCATGCATCGTTCAATCTGGTCTGCAGGCACAAACAATGATGTGCCAGTGCCTGATTTTGCTTCAATTGTATATATCGTCTTGGCTTGAGTATTAACTGCCAGTATATCAGGCAAGGCATTACTAGCAGATCCTAGTCGAAACGCTTTCCAATTGTCCTGATCATTGAACCTCTTTACGATTGTATCCTCCCAGTGATATCCTCGCTGTCTACGCAAACGGGCAGACCGCTGATTCTGTACGCGAATTTTTTTACTAGAGGGTTTGGCCATAACAGTTGATGAGAAGAACTTTGGCGTCAAATATTTTCTTACCATGCAGTCACATAAAAGATCAAGGTAATTATATAATCATTATAAAATAGTACACTAATTTACAAGATTATTTTGTATAATTCAAAGATGAATTCCCAAAATCCATAAGATTAGGTGTTAATTGATTATAGAAGATTCCATCAAGTACAAAGACTCGTCTCAGAAACAGATCATTTTATGAAGTGCAGGAAAAAGAGCGACGTGTAGACAAAAACATGTGAGAATATTACAATGAGTTTATCGGTTCTGTCAAGTTAACGGGTGTTGAAATAAATTTTGATTCCATGGTAGAAAGATCCCTCTGAACAAGATATAAATAACTTTAAACCGAAGATATTCGTTGAGAGCAATAAAGTCAATAGCACAAAAACATACACCAAATTCCGACCTAATGGATATGATGGTTACATTCACAAAGATGGTTAACCATTGCATTAGAATAGGACTAAAGGAAGATACCCACAACATGAAGCGGTTATCCATGCTATGCTATCACGAATTGAGAGACTATGATATTTTATCTTCATACAAACTCAATGCAATATCAAGAGCTGCCGGAGTATTATCAAATAGAAAGCAGTCAGTCAAACGTGGTGTCAAAGTAAAAGACCCAATTATCAAAAATCCATTCATTACAAACTGCTACGGCATAAAACACAATGGTGCACTACTCACAATACCATACAAACGTGGAAATCCTATCAACATCTTGTTGAACCAACACACTCAAAAAATCCTGTCAAACTCCGCCTTGACAGTACGCTCGTTTTCATTGACTGCTCTCAACATCAGTCTTTGTGTTTCGAAAGAAACAGAAGAGATAGAGTGTACCAAGACAGTGGGAATCGATAGAAATCTACGTAACGTCACATGCGGAAATGAAGAAAAGATAACATTCTACAAAACAAACAAGTTGTTATCAATCAAAGAGAACACAATACATACTAGAGCCGGATTCCATAGAAATGATCGTAGAAAGAAAGGTCAATTTTGGAAGCAAAGACAAAGAAGAATGACTGACAGAACAAAACAATACATACACAAAATCTCAAAAAACATAGTAGATAATGCCGTCAAGGAAAAAGCCATAATTGTTTTGGAGAACCTGAAAGGAATAAGAAAATTATACCAAAAGGGAAATGGTCAAGGCAACAAGTACAGACGCAGATTGAACGGCTGGCAATTCTACGAGCTACAACGCCAAATAGAATACAAAGCCCAATGGGTCGGGCTACCCGTCGAATTTGTAGATCCAAAACGCACGAGCACACAATGTCCAAAATGCGGAAAGAAACTCCAAGAGGACATGCAACACAGTCGTAAAATGTCGTGTAATAATTGCGGATTATTCATGGACAGAGACATTATAGCTGCCATGAACATATCACGCAAACTGTCCCCTAGGTTTAGGGATAGTAGAGTTGGCATAAGTGAAGCGCAGTCTAACGTTTTTGAGTCAGCGATGATGGAACCCTGCAGACCGGTAATCCAGATAGTCGATATGTCAAAGTCAAGTAGTTAATGTGTTACCTAATGAACACTGTTGAAATAGGTATATGAGTTTTGATGCTGATAGAATCCTCATCAGTCAACACCCGTTAACTCGACAGAACCAGTTTATCAAACCCATATAAGAGATCAAAGCCATGATACAAAACAATAATCAAGCAGAGACTCTGATTTCCGTAAAACAGAACTTTGCAGAAAACTATGTAGGCAACGCGCATATTCAAGAAGTGGTTCCAAATAAAACATCAAAAGAATTTCCATACCCAGAGCGTCTGTTAGCATCATTGCATGGATTTGCTCAAAAAAATCCAATATACTATAATCATTATAATCAAAAAATTTTAGGGATTGATTGTACCATATACGAAGGTGATATCAACGAATACTGGCTAAACAGTATCAAGCACGGTTCTAGTTGCCAGCCGTTTTACCCTACATGGATAATGTCGGCATTTATCATGGCATATGCTGCAAAGCAGTTTAGATACACAGAATTAGTCGACATAGGCTCAGGAGATGGACGAATTGCATTTTGCGGGCACCTGTTAGGATTAACGACATACAGCCTAGAGATAGATGACACATTAACAGAGTTACAAAAAATAATTGCTAAACAGGCACATCAAAACTTTAATCCAGTAAACGCCGACGCTTTAGAGTTTGATTATACAGAATTAAAGCTAGAACATCCAATATTTTTTGTAGGTGGCCTTCCACAGATGGGAGGAGATGTCCTAGCAGACAACATAATTGAAAAGATAAAAAATATCAAAGACCTCAAAGACAACACGGCAATAACATTTGCAGGGACCAATACAAAGAGACATCTGTCCAGTAACAGCTCAGAGCATGGAGGATGGAACGCCCTGATAAAAAAACACAATCTACAAGTGATTGATGTTATATCATTGCCAACCGTGTGGACATTTGATCAAAAGATTGAAACCCCGTACATATACACAAAATTCAAGCAACATTGAAAAAATAATTTCCGTCTGATATGCCGCATTGTACAATCTTTACGCTCTGACCAACTATGGGCATATTTGAGATCTTCGCCATCACTTGTACAGATCCTTCAAATTCCACTACACAAAAATAATGATCATGATACTCTGAAAATTCCACAACCTTACCTACAAAATCTCCGTGTTTTAGTGTGATGGTGCCAAAACAGCGATTACAGAACTCAGTTGGAGGCCATACAATTTTTTTACATTGCATGCAGGAGGGAATGCAAAACCTTCCTGATGATAGCTCTGATTCAAAACTCATCGCTCAAGCACCAGTACAGTTGATGATGTTGCAGCAGCTGACAAATTGTGAACCAACCCCGTACTCGTATTACTGTCAACCTGTCTTGGACCTGCTTTGGATAATAGTTGTTGTGTCACCTCTACTGTTTGTGCAATTCCTGTCGCACCCAATGGGTGTCCAGAACCAAGCAGACCCCCGCGAGGATTTATCATAAAATTATCAGTCTCATGTAACTCTTTTACAGTTTGAGTTCCTTGACCGGGTTGACTTAGCCCCAAGGATTCCAGTGCAATAACCTCGCATACTGAAAATGCATCATGGACTTCAGCAACATCAATGTCTTGTGCGCGCTTGCCTGACATCTGAAATGCCAAGTCTTTTGCCAGTCTTGTGGATTCCATGGAATGAAATGATGGATTCTTTGCAAATCCTGCAGAAGTCGTCTTTTGCCCGATTCCTGTAATCCAGACAGGCTGGGCTATACCAAGTCTTCGAATAGCATCTTCAGAAGCTAAAATAACTGACGCGCTTCCGGTACACGACCTAGAACAGTCAAATATTCTTAGATCGCCTGTTAACGGTTTTGAGTTTATTACGTCTTTCACTGTGCACGTCTTGGGAGATAGTGCGTTGGGATTTTTGCAGGCATGTTTGTGATTCTTTACTGGGACAAGCGCCAACTCCTCATCAGTAATGCCGTATCTTCTCTTGTATGATTTAGTAAAGATTGATGCCCAAAATATGGGATGTTTGTACTCACCTCTAGAATTGTCCCATTGTAGTATCTGTCCAGGATTGGTGCGTCTATCAGCACCACTTACAAGAATGACATCTGCAAGTCCTGATGCAATATACGCGTATGCCGAGACGATGGCGTTACTACCTGAATTACACATGCTCTCGACATTATGTGCAATCTTTGGTCGGATGCCTGCCGTCTCTGATAGGACAGATGCCAAATACTTGGAATTGTCGTTTGTAGATACGAGTACTGCATCAACATCATCCTGTGTAATGATTGGGTTGTTAGAAAAGGTGTGTTTTACAGACTGCAACAGCAGAGAGTCAATTTTTGCATCATCATGTGTGAATGGTGTAACCCCATATCCAATTATGCCAACTTTCATGATGTATCAAAAAATGTTCCCTGAAACAGTTCAAATGATTTGATAGTACTGTTATTGTTACTGGTATTGTTACTGTTATTGTTACTGTTATTGTTACTGTTATTGTTACTGTTATTGTTACTGTTATTGTTACTGTTATTGTATTGTTACTGGTATTGTTACTGGTATTGTTACTGGTATTGTCCACCACAGGATTAAATTGTAATATCGGCAAAGCAATTCCACAATCTAAAAATTTCGCTAGCTGCTTTTTACAATGACTGGGAGTACCAGATATCGTAAGAGAGTCCAACATTGCATCTGTAACAAATTTGTAATTATGTTTAAAGCTTGTTTTCTTAAATTCATCAAATATGTGTGCAGTCTCTTGTGCAAACCCATTTTGCGCTAAAAAATCCCTATACACTTTACCAACTGAAACATAAAACGCCAGTGTCTTTCTAGCCCGTATTCTTGCCAATTCAGAGTCATCAGAAACGCACGTGATTATCTGACTGGTAACGTCAATGTGTCGTTTGGACTGCATGTAAGATATTGTTTGTTTTAACTCGTGTAGCGGTCGGAGATAAAAGATTACGCCGTCACCTAGCTCCCATGCTAAATTAACCATTTTTTTGTTAATGGCTGCAAGATAAATTGGAATTGATGTCCTAGGAGGTTTTATCAGTAGTTTAAACCCCTTGAGGTTGAATGTATCGTTTGTATAGTTTACTGGCTGTCCGGTAAGCATCAGTCTAATAATTTGCACGTATTCCCGCATTCTCTGTAACGGTTTGTCAAAACTGTAACCGTGAAAATCCTCAACAATTGGGACACTGCTAGTGCCTAATCCTAAAATAAGACGCCCGTGTGACAGGGTGTCAACGGTTGCAGCTCCCATTGCAATAGATGAGGGACTGCGTGAAAAAATATTGATTATAGATGAGCCTATATTCACACTAGTGGTGGCAGTTTTAGCAGATATAGCTGCAAGCATTGAGAGATTCTCCATCCCCCAAGTCTCAGGAATCCATATACTGTCCACATTGGTTTTTGAGATGGCATCACAGCATTCCAATATTTCAGGGATTGAAAGTAGTGAGCCTAGACTGCATGCAGTGCGCATAAAAACATGTGAATCTTCTGATATTCTAGTGTTATGTTTCACTATTTGGTTAATTTTCATTGAGGAGTGATGTTATCAAAAAAAGCATCAAAATAGGTTATTGGATCAACAGCAACAACAGATACTAACACATGAGTTAGGAATTCGAGAAAAGAGACCAGGATTTTGGAGTGATGCTACAAAGTACGTAGAAGGAAGAGGAAGAGACGGACCATTTGTAGAAGAGATAGCATACATAATGATTACACTTCATAGAACAGGGGCTTGATATCTTACATCTGACTATTTTATTATATTTTCAATCTCTGAGGCACATTCTTGAATGTCTTTAAACGAGTCAATAGAGTACCAGTGTACATTGTTGCTAAACTGTACGATGTTTAATGTGCCATCTTGGGCATATTTTGGAAACACAGTCTTTTCAATATCTCCCGTGTCAGGTAGATCGTTTAAGATATCGTTTTGTAGGTGATATATTCCAGCGTTCATCCACAAGTGTGGTACTGCAATCTTTTCATTAAATTTTGTAATTTTGTTGCCGTCAGTATCAAGTACACCAAACTTTGTTTGCAAGTTAATTGATGCAATACAGTTTGGTGTTTGCAACAGTCTTGTCAAATCAATGTCAGTTATGATATCACCGTTAATTACCAGAAATGATGCAGAGGTACCTCCAGTGTTATCGTTATTGTTACTATCACTGTCAATTAGAGCACTAGCGTTTTTTATTGCACCTCCAGTCCCTAGTGGAGCATCCTCAATTGAAAATTGTATATTGATCTTTTTCATCTTGCGTGTATCAAGATAATTCTTGATCAACTCTTCTTTGTATCCTGTACAAATAATAATATCATTTATTCCAAATTTTGTCAAGTATTTTATTTGCCATTCTATTATAGGGATGTTCTTTATTGGAATTAATGGTTTTGGCACATAATCTGTAAGCGGTCTAAGCCGTGTACCCCTTCCTCCTGCCAATATTACCGCTTTCAACATAGATGGTTTATTTTTCGAGTATATGAAAATTGATTTTACTAAATCGTTAATGTCTGAATTAGTAGTACAGTAAAGTTGTGAAATTCTAGAGCATGTTGGATATTATCACTGTGTGATATCATCATTATTGTTGCCGCTTTGTTTTGTAGGACTGGTAATAGTAGCATCATTACTGCTGTTGGTATTATTATTATTATTACTACTACTACTACTGCCATCATCATCAGCATCAACATCAACATTATCATTACCTATAGTATTGGCATCAACAGGATTGACGACATGATCATTGCTCATCTTTGTAACTTTATCCATCTTTTTTGCAAATTCGTCATAAATCTCTTCAAGATTTTTCAAAGACATCTTCACTCCCAACAATGACAGGGCCTTGTTCCAAGATTCTACATATTTTTTATCATCAAACCCTTTTCCAAAGGTCTCCGCAACACAGTGAATTCCCTCGGTCTTTCCCAATGCATAAATTGCCATCTCTCTGTCAGTCAGCATCATTATCACCATTATTGCCCTCAGTAAGATAATAATGCAACTCTGTATAGCATTCCACACAATATGCTTCAAAATTTGTGTGATCACAGTCGTAAACTCGTTTTACGTCATTTGTACATTTAGCACAAACAGCCATAATCTATACCGATTTAGATCTCTTGATCTTTAGTATGCCTAGACCAATCTGTATAAATCCAACAACAATTAATGGTGCAGTCTCAGTGACTACGTTACGTCCAGATTCGTCAGCAACAGCATTCAGAGAACGAGGATCAATCTCCCCCGGCGGTGTCTGTGCAACATCATCCGGAGAACTAGCATTACCAATCACCACTGCGCCTCCTACAAGAATCAAGATTCCTGCAATTATTAGCATAATACCCAAGCCTGCAGAGCGATCGCGTCTTGAAATAACATATCCGATAATTGGAAGTATCAATGCAGGCACCCCTAGTCCAATTCCTCGTGCTGCATGATTAAATGGAATAAACCCCTGACCGTCATCGGTGGTATATCCCACTACGACATCGGCTCCGTACACCACTAGTAATGCTATCGCAATTCCAGTTAGTATCAGCGCTGCAGTTAAAGCCACACAGGCATTTACAACAATCAATTAATAAATCTAATCAGACGGCACAATCGCCATCTTTTCTTTCATCTGATCTAGTTTATCCAACAAGGTATCAACTGATTCACCATGCATTCCAACTAGATTCACATGTCCCAACTTTCGCAGAGGTTTTGATACCTTTTTGCCATACATCTTTAAAAATAAGCCGTCGTCACTATCATGTTTGTCGACACCGTCAAAATTGCCTGCAAATTTGTACTTGCCATTAAACCCAACACCTCCCAAAATATTATACATTATAGTATTATACACCAAGTCAGTACTTCCCAGCTCTAATCCAAGTATAGCCCTTAGGTGTTGTTCAAACTGTGATGTCTTGCTTGATTGCAGTGTATGATGTCCCGAATTATGAACTCGTGGGGCGATCTCATTTACCAATATCTCCCCATCTCCCATTACAAACATCTCTATGCCAAACGTTCCGGACCCCAACAAAACAGACATGACATCCCTTGCAATCACTCTAGATTTACTGGCAATACTATCAGTCACTCTTGCAGGCGCAATACTTGTCCGTAAAATGTTATCTTTATGTATATTCTCAACTAAAGGATATGTCTTTATCTGACCATGTGTATTTCGGGATGCAATAACAGATACCTCCATATCAAATGATACAAATTTTTCCAACAGCATCGGCTCCCTGTTAAAATGATCGTAGGCCTTTTGAATATCATCATTTGTCTGAATTTTAAAATTTCCGCGCCCGTCATATCCGCCCCTCCGCGTCTTGAGTAATGCAGGAAAACCGAATTTTTTCAAACCCTGCTTCAAGTCATTGACATCGTTAATGACTACAAATTCTGGTACAGGGATACCGTTATCAGAGAAAAAAGACTTTTGCAGAAATTTATCTTGAATGATCCGCAATGTTTCAGGAGAGGGGTTTATCTCTGTGTACTGTTCTACTGATTTTAAGACATCACTATCACCTGACTCAATCTCGTATGTGATGATATCTGACTTGTGGGCAAGCTGAATAATTGCATCCCTGTCTTTAAAATCAGCGACGATCTGTTTTGCACCAACAAGAGATGCAGGGCAATCCACTGTGGGATCAAGTACTATAACATCTGCTATCTCATCAGGCATACGTTTGGCAGCCTCTGTAATCATCATTCCCAACTGGCCACCGCCAATAATTCCCAGTACTTTTGCCATATCTCATAAACAAATCAGGATTAAAAATATTTAGTGGTTCAATTTTCAGTGCGCTATATGAAAAACCATGTCTACGTCTAATACCATATTCATCAACACATACTATGTAAAAGACAAAAAAAAATTTAATTACCTAACATTTCCTTTAACACCAGTGACATACTCAAAGAAACCACTAGTCGGAATTATTATGGGCTCAAGCTCAGATAGTAGAATCATGCAGGGAGCAGCACAGATACTTGACAAGTACAATATCAAGCACGAGGATCAGATAGTATCAGCACATAGAACGCCTGCAAGACTAGCACAGTATGCAAAACATGCAGAAGAGAAGGGGTTTAGCATAATAATTGCAGGGGCAGGTGGTGCAGCACACCTACCAGGAATGATAGCATCACATACAATCATACCTGTTATTGGTGTACCAATTCTTGTATACAATGACAAGCATCCAAAAAATACTGACGCTGCCAAATTTTCAGCATTTGGGGGATTAGACTCGCTATTGTCAATAACTGAGATGCCTTCAGGTTCTCCTGTTGTGGCAGTAGGCGTTAACAAGGCAGGTAACGCAGGCCTGTATGCAATAAAGATACTTGCAAATCAGTTCCAAGAGCTAAAAGACGTCTTAGCAAAGCACAAATCAAGCCAACACGACATGGTACTAGAAGAATCAGAGCAGCTAAAAGAACAAGGGTTAACAGAGTTTGCCAGCAAGAGATTTTGACTAGGTCAGTATTGTAAACAGTATGCCTCTCTCTTGTAGTGTTGCAATTAACGAGTCGGCTTGCTTTTTTCCCTGAGTCTCAAGACTGAGTGTAACTCTTGCAGAACCTGCGTTAATCTCAGAACTCAGCCTATCATGAATTACCTCTACAATGTTGACATTGGCATGTGCTATCTCATCTACGATATCTTTAAAGGCACCTGGTCTGTCGGGGAGCAGTACAGACATCTTTAAGAGGCGGCCCATGGCAACAAGCCCCTTGTCCACTATTTGACCCAACAGATACATATCCACATTTCCTCCTGCCAATATTGCTACAACCTTTTTGCCTGCAGCGGGTTTCTTTGCAATCAGATATGCCAAACTTGCAGCACCTGCAGGTTCCACAACGAACTTCATCCTCTCCATCAACAGAAACATTGCCTTTGTGATATCAACATCATCAACTAGAACTATGTCGTCAATCAGATCCTTGATTATGGTAAACGTCAACTGACCCGGAACCTTGACTGACAGACCGTCTGCGATGGTACGTCTATCTGTTGTTGTGTTATTGACGCCTTTATTCATGTCAGTGATTACTTTTCCTTTTTGCAATGATTCATACATGGAAGGAAATGAGCTTGATTGCACACCAATAACCCGTATTTGGGGATTATTCTCCTTGATCGCAATTAATGTGCCAGCTGCTAGACCGCCTCCACCAATAGGGACATAAATCTCATCAACATCAGGCAAATCCTCTAATATCTCAAGACCAATAACTCCCTGTGCTGCAATTATCTGTGGATCATCAAATGCATGTATCAGGACAGCGCCTGTCTCTTTTGCAATCTCTTTTGCCTTCAAGGACGACTCGTCGTAATTTACCCCTTCCAAGATTACGTTGGCACCATAACTCTTCGTTGCACTGACTTTTGCAGGTGACGCGTTCTTTGGCATGACAATTGTACAAGGTATATGCTCAAGAGCTGACGCATAGGCTACGCCCTGTGCATGATTTCCGGCAGATGCTGCAACAACACCACGTACCTTCTCCTCAGGAGAGAGCATTTTAATCTTAAAGTATGCACCACGAATCTTAAACGAACCAGTTCTTTGCCTAAACTCAGCTTTTAGATATACATCAGACAACGACAGTTCGCTAAATGTAGGTGATGGAATTAACGGAGTCTTTTTTATGTCATTGCCTCGCATGGTGTTGGCCTGTTTTATGTCGCTGTAGGTCGGTATCATAGAATGCTGTTTGATTTACACTGTATTTGACTTCTTCTATACAAAAAAGTAAACACTCAGGTCCAAGATTCATCTAGGCACGGATCGTCTAATCCGGCATATATTTTGTGCCTAAAAACATGGGGAACCTGAGTCCATACCAAAAAAACCATGTAATGTTAGTTACAGGCGTAATCGTTTGAGGAATATCTATATAGTAAATATACGTTATCTATTACATATCAAGGAATTGGAGTCTCCCCATTGAGATGATGTAATCATTTCATAATCCAGTTCCTTGGTTTATTATACTGTTATGAACTTCATCTAACCGTCTGATGATGTTTTTGCGTGTCGAGTCTGACATCTTTCTTGGGTCAAACAATCCATGACGAGTACCATCATTTTTTATGAATTCAATGTCTAGTGTCAACAGGCTACCTTCCTCACCTGAGACAAGTTTGGGGTCGTCAATTAGAACGTGTGTAGTTTGATATGTTTCCAGTAACAGTGAATCAAGCTCAGATAATAGAGCAGTCTTTCTTTGTGATAGTTCCTCAAAGTCTGCACTCTGATCATCCGTTTGAACCTCTGCGAATACCTGTTCTCTAAACTTGTCGTCTTTATAGAATATCTCAAATAGATTTTGATGATCTAAATCTTTGTATCCTTGCTCTTTTAATTTTTGTAGAATCTGCTTGTCCCCACCGTCAGATATATGCGCCTCTTGATCTTTAGTTTGATCCACTATACGCGATAATTCTTTTTGTGCATCCATAACGCGCTGGACTGGTTTATAGTACAACAAGACGTGAAACTGCAATGATAGATGACCTGACAGTAGATAATTTCCTTCCTTTATCTCAAATTTCGTAAATATTCTTCGCAGATCTGCGTTGTTAGTCTCAGATACATCTTGCAAAGACCACTCAGATAAAGAATCGTTGATCTGTTCAAAATAGTTTGTAACTACCTGAGGATCAAAGGTATGCTGTTCTGTAACTGTAGAGTTACCCAGCATAACTTTTACAGGTATCATCCTAGTTGATTCAGTCATCTTAGTCAAGAATGCATTTTGAATTAAATGGTTCTTTTGGTTCAGTAATTCTATAAACTCATTAGAAGATTTCAGACCTAGTCGCATGAAAGACGATATACGACACCTCGTCTTAAATCTTCATCAATATCTAAATAGTAAGGAAAATCATATAATGTATGAGTAAACTAAAGATTATATGCGAGGGTTGTAATCTTGAGATTTTACAATATTATCATGAAAGTTACAAAGGAAAGAGAGGCCGATGCATTCATTGCAAGACAGATTTTCCTTTAGAGTAAGTGAGAATAGCCATGACTGAGGAGAATACAAAAGATACCAAGTCATCAACAGAATCAACTAAAAATCTAGTAGATATGCTATTAGGTAAAAACCAAGATCAGGCACTAGACTATGATACCATGATATTAGAGACCCAAAAACGCGTATGGGGAGCACTCAAAAAGGGCTACGAGTACTCGGGAGTGATTGATGACTCTGATGAATTCCTAAGAAAGAACGTCTTGACAAAATTGAATATGGCAGTACTGTATGTAGACCTAGTCGGCTCCACAACAATGACGTTAGAGATGCCTGAAGAGAAGATTGCAATAATTATTAGTTCATTCTCGCAAGAGATGGCAACCGTAATACGACAGCACCACGGTTATGTCCTCAAATTCGTAGGAGATGCAGTAATAGGATACTTTATTGGAACAAATGCTGCATCATTTGCAGCAGATAATGCAGTAAAATGCGCCAAATCAATGATACCGATAATTACCGAAGGAATAAATCCAGTACTGATGCAGTATGACTATCCAGACCTAATGGTAAAGATAGGTATTGATTTTGGCGAGAATATCGTGGTAAGGTATGGTGCTGATGTGAAGAACTCCCATGTTGACCTTATGGGTCCTGCAATGAATATTGCATCAAAGATTCAGAGCATGGCAAAACCAAACCAGATACTGATTGGTAATGATGTGTATAATTTGACACATCCGGATTTACAAAGGCAGTTTGTGCCTACGCAATGGAGCAAAGACGAGTGGAAGTATCGCTCCAGAGTGACAGGGGAGATTTACAAAGTATTTGAATTCAAAGAATAACACATGTGTTGTCCATACAATGTTTGCAAATCAAGTCATCGCCAAAGAGAAAAGACATACTAAATTGCGGCAGATAACAACAAAGAAACACCATCACCACCTGACACGTTAGAAACGGCAAATGATAAACCACAAATAAGGCAAAAATAGCAGCAATTCATGGATAGTTTAGTCCTGAAACACATGCAAGATCTTTATGGCTTGAATCCAGATATTCCTCACTTGGCATTTCAGTTTCCTAGGTTGCCACCTGGAATACTGTCCTCAAATCCAATGTTTAAAATTTACAAGAACCCCAACAAGAGACAGTTTTTGGGCGAGTCAGGCACGATAGATCGGAAATTGAAAGGGTTTCAGCAGATGTATCAACAGTACGCATCAGGTCTTTTATCAATGAATGCAAATGTTATTCCTCCCGGACACCCGTTGTATACAGAGCAGAACAGCATACAGACCCTTCAAGCAGAAAACGACCGACTCTATAAAGAGAACTTGAAACTGAAGAAAAGAGTTGAATCAAATTCAGATTCTGCAACTAGTCAATAGTCATAATGATAATAACGGTGTGAGAGTGTTGATATACCATTATCAAAAATACAGATGCATAGAACTACAGACAGCAATAATAAACTAGTATGTCATGGCATCAATCAAGATAATGGCAATAATTGATCAGGGGCGAATTGTCATGATTTTGCAAGCCGGTAATTCCGAACTTTTCAAATCGTATAACCCAACTTTTAATTGAACTATATGCTTTGTGAAATAGTCGTGCAACTGCGGAAATTGTTCCGTCGGTCTCTACAATATCTAACATTGCAAGCATCCGTTCTTTTGTTTTTGGATGTAATTCTTTTTTATCCGTGCGCATTAAATCTTCACAATGTTTTTTCATGATGGATGATAAATGTTCCCAGCTATAGATGTTTTGATGTCTTGGTAAATTACAAAGATTTAATGACGTCACTCTAATAGGGAATTATTATGATTTATGCGGCAGCCGATGTTTCAGGAAATCCAGAGGAAGGAAATCATAAATTTATGAGCATTGTTCTAATTACGGAAGATCATCTCCGATCCATCATAAACTATACGGGATTGAAACAAATATCAATAGGTGTATTTAAGCAATCAAAAGTTCGAGATTCACTTTCTTCGAAACTTGAGTTTAATAGAAAAGAAAGTATTGTATTTTGTCTAAAAATAGAAAGAAATAAAACAATTGCAAGAATTAAAAAAATGATAGACAAAAAACATAAAAAAACAACATCGCATAGACGAATTTATCAAAAATATAACTATTTACTATTTCGCAACATACGAGATAATATTATAGACTTTGGAAAAAAACATAATTATGAATTATCAGAGATTACTTTTCAATGCGATGATGACTGCCAATCTTTTCTAAAACAGAATGGTTTACGATGTAACACTATAGAACAAAAAAAATTAATTCGTGTTAAAAATCATAATAATAATGACACATACTATGATAATGAAACATATGCATACGTATTGTCAGATTTAATTGCGTGGTCAAATAATAGAGGGAAAGAACCTCACGGTGTAGTTTTTAAAAATCTTGGAGACATTCTTGAAAAAGAAATGATGCAAGCATTTAGATAATGTGACCGTACTCACATGAGCCCTTGATTACCCATCACGGATGGTCCAAAGGATTCGAATACGGCAATCATTATACCACAAAATAGTATATGATGTTATCGTTTAGAGTATTTATACTCTAAATCAACTATGTTGCTTTCTTGTCCAAACCATACTTTCAACGCCCATCTGGTTTTGCTAAACTTCCACAATCAACAATCTTGTAAATACTATAAGAGAAAAAATAGCGAACGATCGTATAAGATTATCAAAAGATGACAAGTATGTCATTGAGTTCTATCCGACGATATATGTTGAGGGTATACTACTTTTCGGACTAGAGAGCGCATCAATCAAGATAATGACAATAAATGATCAGTAGCGGCAAATTGTCATGATTTTGCCTATTTCGCACAAGGATTGCTAGATAATATTGGCAAATATACAAGCCAAGCAATCTTATCCAAATCCTTATTAATTCAAATTATGGTTTTAAAGCATGGTAAAAACTCCAGCAGATAAATGGATAGAAAAGATAGCTAAATACAGGCAGATATCTCAAAGCATAATGAAACTATCAAATAGCATAAGGTACGTTGGGATAACAAACGAGTATGGTAGAACACTAACTGGTATAATGAGATCAAATATCAAACCCATATTAGACTCAAAGCAGATAAGAGATGAGTTATACATGGTTGCATCTCTACTGTCATTACGTAGTGAGTCTGCAACGAGTGTTATGGGAAAGTTAAATCACATAACAATTGATCACCGAAAAGTAGCCATTGTGATTTTACATAAAAACCAAATCATATACTATATCACGATTAGTAGAAAAGAAAAAGATTTGGAGAAAATTATCTCTGAAATTAAAAGACTGATCTAGACCGGTGTATATCCTTGGTATCCGCCTGTCTGTTGGGCTTTGTCCTCAAAGCAAGGTTCAAACAACGAGATAAGATAGTCATCAGGATCTAAGATTACAGCGTTCTTTCCTGCATCTTTCTCAACAATGTCACGATGAACTTTCACACCTTTTGCTTTTAACTCATCAATTGCAGATTTTACATCACCTACAATAAAACCAATGGTTATACCATTCTCAATTGAACTGCCAATGTGTTGTGCAGTCAGGGATGCAGGATGTAAACTCAGTAAAGCACCAGATGTGCCCAAGTCAACCCAAGACCTCCGCTGGCTACGGATTGGAAGGCCAATGATTTCATGGTAAAACTTTAAGGATCTGTCAATGTCAGCAACTGCTAAAATTACATTTCCTACTTTTTTGATGTTCACATGTATTCTATATCGGAGTTCTTTAAATCCATTGTCATTGGGAATTTTTAGCATAATGAGCCTATTTATACAGTTAATACGTGTGCGTTTCCCATGTTACCGCACGTAACAGAGTAACTCAACGAGCCGTAACATAATGGATAATATCAAACACCTGATCGAACGTAGGAATCAGCGACTAAAAATACAGTTCAAAATGCTTGAAACAACACATCTCTTCTAAAAGATAAGAGTCGTTAGTGACAGGTCAGATGAGTGCAATCATACTACTAGTTGTGAACATCCCAGCTATGAAGAAGAAGAAGAAGAAGAACATCAGAAGTTGAAAATGTACCCTCTACACACGTTTTTTACGCATAATTTTACAAGCTAACACACATAGTTTTTTGATATATGGGGCTAAAAGATCAAAATTTGATCAGTTAACATGGCAAATCAGAAAAATGAATTGAATTTCCAAGATAATATTGCAAAAAAAGAATTCATGGTCTTGTATGACGCACTAAATTGTGCAAAGATACCACTGTCAACAAGGCATAACGCCATGTACAGTCTTGAGGATGTCGTCTTGGTTCTGCTATACATGTGCAAGAATGGGGCTACTGCCAACAGGGCCGTAGCAGAGCTTGCCATCACATCAAGAGATGACAAGAACGCCAGTATCCCAACATCCCAGTGGTTATTGAGTATGATAGGTGCAATAGATTCTGACAAGATGAATGCCTTGTGTATGCGCATGTTAAAGAGTACGATCAAGAATGGATTCGGTCTTGAGGAGAAGAAGACAGGTCACATATATGCCATAGACAAGCACTTGATCCCATTCACAGGCACAGACAGGCACAATGACAACTTTGTAATCGGTGGCAAGCCCAAGGGCGGAACGTCTCAGTTTGAGACGTACGCCACCATGCAGCTAGTCACCGAAGAGCGGTTGCCTACGATAGCAGTAGTACACCTCACAAGGGACATGACCAAGACCGAATTCGTGCGTAAATTGCTCTTGGAATCACAGAAACTAGGGTTTAAAAAAAAGTCGACAATTCTCATGGACCGTGAGTTTAGCAATGTAGAGGTGATGCGCTTTCTGGACAAACGCGGCGAGAGATTCCTGATGGCAACAAGCAAGACGCCGGGAATCAAAAAGGCCGTCTCGGAGTTTCGTTGCGGCAAAAGAAAGGCGGTATCAAGATACGAGATGAGATCCGGCTACGGAACAACATTCAGGTTTTGGCTGGTGATAAAAAAACGCCTCAAGGAAAAGAGGGGCAAAAAAGGATGGGAGTATCTGACGTATGCCACAAATGTAGAACGCCGGCGCATAAAACGCACCATGAAAGACGTTCCTAAAGAATACAAAAAGCGCTGGCGCATAGAGAACAACTTCAAATCAGTTGAGCAGATGCGTGCACGCACAGGTAGTCGAAATCATGCGATCAGAGTCTTTATGTTCTTTCTCTCTATGACTATGTGCAACCTGTGGTATACGACAGTACGAAAAATAAACAGGGTGTTTAAGATCAAGTTTGGGCAGCATGTCAAAACAAATATGACAGCTAGTGTATTCCTAGTGTTGCTCATTGTATTGGTCAAGAAGATCATAAAATCAACAGACAAAGAATTAGAATATTATTTGCAGTGTGTGCGATAGGGGTACATTTTCAACTTCTGACATGCCGTTACCACACTCCAAATAGATTATTTTTTGTTTTTTTCAATTACCATCAATCCCTGCCACAATCCATATAGCTGCCATGATATCTATTGTTATAGCACACTACAGTGCAGCCATCAAACTAATTCAAGATATCTTACATTTGATGGCAGTAGAAATATTCTAAAAAGATAACGAAGAATTAAAACAGGCGTTTGGTAAAAAACAGTTGATCATAATATTATACATGATACATAAACTGAAAAACAAAAAATTAGGCACGTTATTTTCTAAAGCACCTCTATTGATGACAGCATGATAAAATCTTTGCCGATGCATTCATGTATGAAATGCAATCAAATACAAGACATGATACTGATAAATAGTATGACGTGAAAAGGTGTATGTTCAAGATCCCAAATACCTAATACAACATTAGACATGGGCATAATGATGTGGTCGCCATACCAACTGAAGATGTTTGAATTAAAAGATACTTTTTAAAGATAAACTATGTCTGTATTATCAACCAAGTCAAAAAATATTATAGCTATGAAAATTATTATTATGGTATAGCATTACAAGCTTAGTCATATGAGGGATTCAGAGACGTTTGGAGTGGAGAGAGGCCATGGGGAGAAGGTAGTAGCATGGCTAAACCAGCAAGCAAAGACACAGTCAATAAAACTTGAAGCTAGGTTATATGGATACAATGTATCTACAAAAAACTTTGGAGATTTTGAGATGTTTTCGTGGATAGGTGACGTGCAAATTGCAAGAAAGTTAATTCTCAGAGCCAGCAAGAGATTCAAGGTAAAGGTCATAGAAGGAGGATACAAACCAAAGGAGAAAACGTTTACAAGACAAAAGATTGATTTTGCCAAAGTCAAGAGAGGTGATAAAACAATAGGTCAGCTAGAGTTTGTAGCACCAAGGTTTAGAGGCAATCACTGGGAGATTAGAGATGAAGAGCGACACTAGCAATACAGGCATAAAAAAAGTTGGAATAGTCGGACTAGGAATGCTAGGAACAGCAGTGGCATCGCACTTGATCAAATCAGGATTTGATGTAACAGCATATAATAGAACAGAAGAGAAGACACTCCAATTAAAAGACCAAGGAGTTAGGATTGTAAAAACTCCCAGAGAAGTGGCAGAAAACTCTGAACTAGTAATAATCATAGTAACAGATGCGCATGCTGTAAAACAGGTCTCATTTAATAAAGACGGAATAGTAGAAGGCTATCACAAAAACTTGATTGTAGCAGATATGAGTACCATCTCACCTGCAGAGTCAGTGAAGACATTTGAAAAATTTCAAGAATACAATATGATTAAATTAGATATTCCTGTAATGGGAGGACCAAATATTGCAATTACAGGTGATCTAGTAATGATGGCATCAGGCAATAAAGAAGGCTTTGACAAATGCATAGACGTCTTTGATGTCATTGCAAGAAAGGTCTTTTTGCTTGGTGATAGTAATGGAGTTGCACATGCAGTCAAGCTAGCTATGAACCTTCAGATTGCAATGCTGGCACTATCACTATCAGAAGGCATCACCCTTGTAAAAGAATCAGGTGTAAAGCCAGAGATATTTCTCGAGGTTTTAAACTCTACATATTTTAAGACCGGAATGAGTGAAAAAAAGGCATACAACATGATAAATGGTAAATACAACACCACGTTTACACTTGCAAATCTTAAAAAAGATATCAGTACAATTACAGATGCTGCAAACGCTTTAGATATACATCTACCTATGATCAATCATGCAGAGCAAATATACAATGACGCAGTTGTAGAAGGATTCGGACATATAGACTATACAGGGATAATAGAATACATAAAAAAGATCAACAAGTAGCATGTCTTACATGTACAATTTTTCAAAAGTGTAAGCGATAAAATAAAAAAGGTTTAAAAAATTACCAGATCTTAGTAAAGGCAGTGATAATAATAATAATAGGATTGATAATATCAGGATACTATAGCACGGCAGTAAAACTCAGAATAATACCATCACACCAATAGTTCAAACAAAGCATAAGAATGAATACAAAACGCGTTTAGAAAAAACACGCTATGTAACTTCAACCATGGTTTCCGTTCTCTCAACACCTGTGATTTTTTGAATCTGGGTTGTGATCTGTTTTATCTGAACTAGTTCGTCAACTACAATTATAGCAACAGCATCAAATTGTCCACTAGTAGGAAACGAGTCAGCAACAGATGATATCTTTCTTAACCTTGCAGCAATTAGTTTTTTAGGAGATTTTACTAGAATAATTGCCCTTACCATCCTAGATTAACCTCCACTTCAATTAACGTTTCAGTAGTCTCGATATTCTTTATCTTTCTAAAATCAATCACCATGTTATTAATTTCGTTTATGTTGCCTTGTAAAATAACACTAATGTCAGCTCTTCCTGTAACTATCATGACTTGTTTTACCACCTTGCGCTTTTTCTTTAAAACTTCAACTACCGAATCAACCTTGCCGGGCTTTACTAGAATCAAACACAAGGCTCGCATATTGGATATATGCTGTTAGCTCTGATAAGTATTTCCTAGTCAAATGCTTCTTGAGAACGAGCTTCCTCAAGATAAGCACGTCGTTCTTCGTTGATTTTGTCTTGATCAACCTCAATATCATCATCAACTATGACAATGCCATCACCTAGTGGTTCTTCTTTTGCTTTCTTGGATTTAGATTTGGATTTACGACCTTTACTTGTCTTGTTTGCTTGCTTTTTGGTCTTTTTTTTAGCTACCTTTTCAGCCATAGATATCGAAAAACAAGGGATAGGGTTACTTTTAAACATTATTCAAAATTGATTCATTTGAGCACCAGTCGTATTTTTAGTCAATGCACGATTCTAGTTTGTCAGATGCTAGATAGGGTACACGGGTGATTGGTAAAATACCTCTTCAGATATTGACATCATAGTCTAGGTATCACTGTCATGCTAAAATATTGCCAAATCACACACATGGCAAAAGCACAATTGAAATGGTGCCGAGGGCATGATTTGAACTTGCGACAGCCCGGTCTTCAGCCGAGTGCTCTCCCAGGCTGAGCTACCTCGGCACTCGAAAGGATGTGTATGATTGAGGAATTAAAACTTGTCTCTTTTGGGTTTCCAGACTACGTCTTTGTTGTTTTTACGCTTGTTTGCCAATCGACCCATTACAAACAACAGATCAGATAGCCTGTTAAGGTATTTTATACAATTAGAGTTGATCTCTGCTGTTTCACTTAGTTTAACAGTCAAAGTCTCAGCTCTTCTTACAATTGTCCGCGCATGATGCAGCTGCGCTGCAGGGATGACACCGCCAGGGAGAATAAAGCTAGTCAAAGGTTCTAACTCTGATTCAAATTTGTCAATATGTCGCTCTAAATTATCAATCATGTCAAGTGATATACGGTTTTTTACATCGTTTAGATTAGAGTTTGAGAGGTCAGCGCCTACCACAAACAGATCGTTTTGTATCCTAGTTAAAATATCAGCGACGTCATCATCAAGCGAGTTTGCAAGAACTATTCCCAATGCGGCATTGGCCTCATCAACTGTTCCATAAGATATTATTCGTGGGTGTGATTTTGATATTCGGTAATTGTCTTGTAGTCCGGTATTTCCTTCATCTCCTGTTTTTGTGTATATTTTCACAGATTCCATAGGTAAAAAATAGCTAATATACGCTTCGAAACCCAATAATACCAAAATTGAACAGGGATAGCATGATACTTGACTTTTTCAATACTGTAGCACATCTCAAAGAGGTTCCAAGACAAGGCTGGATAGAGAAATTATCTATTGTCAATCCTGAATCAGTAGCTGATCACTCGTACTCTGTAGCAATAATGTGTATGATCATGTCAGATGTAAATGGATATGATTCTGAAAAAATGATTAAAATGGCATTGCTACATGATCTAGCAGAATCAAAAATCGGAGATTACACTCCAAACCAAATCTCTAAATCAAAAAAGATGCAGCTAGAAGATGATGCATTCTCAGAAATATTAGACCATTTGCCTCCAACCATACAATCGGCATATCAGAGAATTTGGCAAGAATACAAGGAGAATGCAACCGAGGAATCAAGATTGTTGCATCAGATTGATAAACTAGAAATGGCGCGCAAAGATATACCAAAATGCAGAACAGATATCAGAGAAGTAACACAGTATGATATTGAAACTTTTTTGAAAACTGCAAAAGATGAAATCACAGATCCAAAATTAGTAAAGATACTTGATGATATTTTATAGAACTAGATGATATATCGAATTTGTAAATGTATATTTAGATAATTATTTGAGAGAAAACTTGTTTAGATTAATGCAGCTTGCATCAGAGCTAACTATGCCATATGTTTATTTTTTTGGTTGAGATTGACTTTGAGCCACTAGTTTTTGATTTAAGAGTCGGATCAGAGTTAGATAAAATATCAGTGTAGATATGTCAAATATGAGATGGCAGATAGGAAAAGAAAGAAAAATAAAATTATATAGATACATGCAACTAAAACATAGCAGTGTCCCAGAACAGTAAAGACGAACTAATTGATGCGCAAAAACAGGTGATCGGAATTTTGTTTGAAATAATTAAAAGACAGCAGACAAACAGTGACCTAGACCAAGAATATTTTCAATTGGTTGTAAAAGACGACAAAGATAATGTACGTATAAAAGAGATACAGAGTGCGAGAACAGAGAACTCGAAAATTGTCAAGAGGTTGTTAGAACAGCTAGAAGACTAGTTTTCAGCATTTATGGTCGTCATTGCCGCTATCACTGCGGCCATCACTACTGCTGCTACTACCACCGCCATCATCACTACAGCAACCATCATCATTACAACTAGTATCAGAGAGAATTCTCAAATGAGCAGTCTGTTGGTACTTGTCTTGAACGTAATTTGCAAGGTTGACGATTCGAATTCTAGGTTCTCTTACTGTCCAGCTACCCTCATTGCTAAACCAGTACTCTATCTCATCCATATCATATCTTTGATTGCTCTTTACAAGATTTCTAAAGATGGTTTTTATCTCATCGGTCTCAGATTCTGTAAGCTTTGATTTATCCTCAACTAGCAATGTAATCTCATTTAGCTTTATTATCACTTCGTTTGTAAGAGGCATGACGGTCTTGAGTGCTGATCATATAACTGTCTTTTGAACAAAGTTTCAAGATTAGTCGATGACAGATAAAAAAAGAAGGAGAAGGAGAAATTACAAGTCACGTATACTTGCTTGTCAAGTGGTATAGTGTATACCAATATCAAGGACTCGATGTTGTACATAACTTCAACAACGTGTATTTAGAATGTCTATCTACAGAATCACGCAGTACCCAGAGATAACATCTGTTTGATACACAAATTTGTTTTTATAACCAGTCTGTCATTACTAAATCATGCAATACTTTCAAGCATTAAAGTTGGGCCAAAAAAGAGTTGCCGCAGCAAGAGAATATCTTAATTCACTGACTGATGGTAAAGCCATGCCTGCACTAGCACTAGTGGCAAACAATAACAGTACTACAAAGGTCTGGAACCCTGTAGGCGAGGAGAATCTATACGCATTTGTTGATGAATCATCTGGATTTGTACTAACTGACAGCAGCGGATACATTCTTGCGCTAGTTGACAAGACTGGATCATCTAAAACCATAGTCCAAGGAGTCACAGTCCAACAAAAACAAGTCATAGAAAAAGCACTTCAAGATGACAATATCCCAAAATTCGAGGGTAAGGTAATCTTACCTGTATAGCAACGGGTTCTGTGAAGTTATAGGTACCTGTTGATTTAACAAGTCATATCCTCCTATCACTCGACTTTGACATATCGACTATCTGGATTACCGGTATGCAGGGTTCCATCATCGCCGGTTCAAAAACACCGGACTGCGCTTCACCTATGTTATCTCCACTATCCCTAAACCTAGGGGACAGTTTGCGTGATATGTTCATGGCAGCTACAATGTCTCTGTCCATGTACAATCCGCAATTATTACACGACATTTTACGACTGTGTTGCATGTCCTCTTGGAGTTTCTTTCCGCATCTTGGACACTGCGTGCTCGTGTTTTTTGGGTCTACATATTCGACTGGTGGGAGTCCTACCCATTGGGCTTTGTATTCTATTTGGCGTTGCAACTCGTAGAATTGCCATCCGTTTAATCTGCGCCTGTATTTGTTGCCTTGACCATTTCCTTTTTTGTAGAGTTTTCTAATTCCTTTTAGGTTTTCTAGAACGATTACAGCCTTTTCTTTGACTGCATTATCCACAATATCTTTTGATATTCTGTGTATGTATTGTTTTGTTCTATTGGTCATTCTTTGCTGTCTTACCTTCCAGAATTGACCTTTCTTTCTGCGATCATTTCTGTGGAATCCGGCTCTGGCGTGCATGGTGTTCTCTTTTATGGATAGTATTTTGTTTGTCTTGTAAAATGTTACTTGCTCCTCATTGCCACATGTAACATTCCTCAAATTTCTATCGATTCCTACTGCCTTGGTACATTCTATCTGTTCAGTCTCCTTGGAAACACAAAGACTGATGTTAAAGGCAGTCAATGAAAACGAGCGTACTGTCAAGGCAGGATTTGACAGGATTTTTTGGGTATGCGGGTTTAACAAGATGTTGATTGGATTTCTACTCTTGTATGGGATTGTAAGTAGTGCACCATTGTGTTTTATACCGTAACAATTAGTGATAAACGGCTTTGTTACCTTTGGGTATCTAACCTTGACACCACGTTTTATTGACTGTCTTCTGTTTGCCAATATGCCAGCAGCTCTTGATATTGCATTTAGTTTGTATGACGACAAAATGTCATAGTCTCTCAATTCCTGATAGCATAGACATGATAGCCTTTTCATATTGTGTGTGTCTTCTTTTAACCCTATCTTGATGCAACGGTTAACCATGTCCGTGAATGTGGCCATCATATCCATTAGGTCAGAGTTTGGCGTATATTTTTGTGCTATTGACTTTATTGCCTTCAACAAATATTCTATGATTTTGGGGCATTTATGTACGCCTATCCTCATAAGTAAGGTCTCTATAATTTCACAGAACCTAGCAACGTAAAGCTTTAGTTATCGTGATATAATCCAAGTATTATGAGTAACAATTTCTCTCAAGAGATCCAAGTCAGTGGACATTTGATCGACTCCATGATACTGACTAAGATATTTGACAAGGTAATGGACCTGCAAGGAGAGTTTCAAGTAGAGGAGATTACTGTCGGAAAGAGAAAGAACGAGCGCTCATTTGCACGATTAATAATCACCGGAAAGAACCAGGGACACCTCAAGAAGATTCTAGAGACGGTATACCGATTTGGCGCAACTGCCAAAACCCAAAAAGAGATCGCGTTAAAAAAAGCTGCAAAAGACAAAGTAATGCCTGATGATTTTTACAGCACAACAAATAACCGCACATCCGTATTTTACAAGAAAAAGTGGATTCATGTAGAAAACATGATGATGGATAAGTGTATCGTAATAAAGAATAACAGGGCATTTTGTATTCCAATAAGAGATATCAAAAAAAATGACATGATAATTGTAGGCGAGGATGGAATTAAAATCACACCACCTGAACGCCCAAGAGAGGGCTCAAATGTATTTGAGTTTATGAACAGCTCAAGTTCAAGTGAGAGGCCCACCCAACATATTGCAAAAAAGGTTGCAGATGACATTTACAAAACAAAAAAGAATGGCGGCAAGATAATTATCGTAGGCGGGCCTGCAATAGTGCACACAGGAGCTGATGATGCAGTATCAAAATTAATAAGATTTGGATGTATTGACGGAGTACTGGCAGGAAATGCCCTTGCAGTTCACGATATAGAATATGCCACATTAGGAACATCATTGGGTATGAACGTCAATGATGCAACACTTGCACATCACGGACACAGAAACCATATGGTCACAGTCAATGCAGTCTTCAAAGCAGGTTCCATATCAAACATGGTAAGGACAGGAAAGTTACAAAAGGGAATAATGTATGAATGCGTAAAGAACAAGATACCATTTGTATTGGCAGGCTCCATCAGGGATGACGGTCCGTTGCCTGATGTAATTACAGACGTGTCTGTGGCGCAGCGCGAATACAAGAAGGTTCTAAAGGATACAAACATAGTCATCATGATATCAACAATGCTGCACTCAATTGCAGTGGGTAACATGCTACCTGCAGATGTCAAAGTAATCGTAGTTGACATCAGTCAGCCAACTGTTACAAAACTCATGGACAGAGGCACATGGCAGGCATTAGGAATAGTGTCAGATGTAGGAGCATTTCTACCAATGGTGGTACAACATATTAGAAAGAAAGTCAATAACAGTAAAAGAAGACGTGCAAAAAAGCGATGATATGCAAAATTCAGTTAACAGATACGTAATGTAATTCCAAAGATTCACAAACTAAACTTTAATGATAAGAATTTATGAATAATAATTGATTTCTCAGATCTGCCATAGATGCGTTAACACCGCTGTCAAAAATTTATGATCTAGTCTGTTAAAATTAAAAGATATTATGAGAGACGAAACGCGCCACAAGTAACATATTGTTTTTGTTATTCCAGATTATGGCCTGTACGGTTCTATGATTTTCATATTTCCTTTTTGATTATAACTAGCAAGTTTTAACACACCAGTGTCGTAAGTAAAGAACTTTTCACATCTCAAATTCGATGCAACCATTAAATGAATAAAATCCATTGATCCTGGCAGCTTCTTGCCATAAAAATCAATTAAATTTGATCCTGGCACATTTTCTACAAACTGAATCAAATTTTCAGGTTTAATTCCGTCAAACTCTTTATCTGCAAATTCAGTATTTGGGAATGAAAGCAGAATTTTTTTTTATTTTATCATTCATTGTGTTAGATTCTTCCATTATTTTTGACGCCTCTTCAAACTTTTTTATTTTTTCTACGGATAAACACAAAACATGATAAATCTCCATCATTACTGTTTGAGAAATAATCAATCTAAATTCACCAGATTTTACTTTGTTGAACATATTTGTCGTTTCTGGTTTAACTGTGTAAGGATCTCGGAATTTATTTAGATACAGCATTGTATCAAAATAAACTCTAACCCCTTCTGTCATTCTCTAAAAGCTCTTCAAAGTTGAAATTTTTAAGAAGTAAGGTTTCTTTGGCAATGATTCCTGATGATGCATCAATGATATCTGGGATTATTGGAGGAAGTCTCTCTAACCCCAAAGATTTCATCATATGTAATCTCATATCTAAATCATGGAATTGTGGATATTGTGGTCTAGTATCATGGCTTACAGGATTGTCCTTGACCATTACATCAGAATCTTCTTCAAAATTTAAGCATAATTTCGAGTACAACTCTGTAATTTTTTTATTTATTTTCGGTTTAATCTCGCTATTTGTTGTAGTTTCTGGAAATAAACAGTACGATGATGCGATCACTTCTTCATACGTATGCAAGTTTATCTCTGAAACTAACATTTCTATTTTTGGACTCATCTCCTGAATCTCTTTATCTTTAAATGCATGGTCTCTATTTACGGCAAACAAAATATCCTTTTGTGAATCTGGTAATTTGCTTATATTGATAGTTCCTTGTACTTTCATATCTTGCAATAGCGGTTCTAATTCTTGAGTATTAACTCCAAAACGATCTGCTTTAAAGATAAACGGTGATTTTTTTTGGTTTTGTTCAAACAATTTACATGTAAAATGAAGTATTTTTACAAATTTAGTCTTGCCTTCAATTACATCTACAGAAGATAAAACTTTCAAAATCAATTCTTCTTGTTGATTCATTTTGTGTTTCATTTTGTTATCATCTTTGTAAATCTTGCTTTCTTATAATGATTTTCAAGCATACTGATTAATAATATAGTGTGTTTCATAACCCTTTCAGTCACACCTAGATGGGTACCATGTAGTAGGTATTTCATGCATACAGTTTAGAGTTATGAAACACATTATATATAACAAAAGTGCCATATTACAGATTTGTTATGTAAATGCTTATTCTAGTTTATGTTGATTTGCAGAGGTCAACTTTGTAATACCGTACAATTGGTTATTTTTCAGATCATTTAGGAATTTTTCAATCATCTTGGCACCTGCGCCAAGTCTTGGTGCATATTTGTTAACAAATTCCAATTTTTCAGCATCGGTTTGAGGAGTATTGGCAATATAACCTGCGTATGCTTTGTCTCCATCATAATCAACATACGCAATTCTGGCGCTATAATCAGTGCGCTCTAAGACAAAACTATCCCCACCAACAACATCGGTGTGATAAGGATGTTTGATAAGGGATTCAGTTAGCTGTTGAGAGGTAGTAATGTTAGCATTAGTCAATTCGGCTGCAAATGCGTTAAAATCAGCAAGAAGATAGAATGTGCCTTGAGGTTTAATTACACGTACACCTTCAATTGCAGAGAGCACATCAAAGAGATACTCTCCCATAATCTGATTGATATTACGCGTGATCTGTAGGTATTTATCAATCCCAAGATTAATTTCAAATCCTGCAACAGCAGCATGTTGGATTGGAGTGCATACAGCAGTATGTTCAATGGCCAGAACCTTTTCAAAGTGGGCCTTAAAATCCAGAGCATTGTCGGGAAATATCACATAACCCAGTCTATAGCCACCTGCAGAATGAGATTTGGATATTCCATTTGTTGTAAATGTGCCTTCAGGATATATCCTACCCATACTAGTAAATTTTGTAAAATCAAATGTGCTATGAGCATAAATCTCATCAGATATAACCATGATATTCTGTTCTCTACATACGTCTGCAATCTCGTGCAACTCCAATACGTCATAAAGCAGTCCCGTAGGATTGTTGGGATTATTCAGTATCAGAATCTTCTGCCGATCTCGCAGCTGCAATGCTAACTTTCTCAAAGAGTGTGGGGAGATTTTTCTACTCGAGTCCGTAGGCAACATATGGAAACTTTTATTCAAGAAACGAAGTTGTGGCAGATAACCCAGCCATGTAGGAGTAGGCAAAATTACGGTACCGTGCAAAATCTCCAAGAGGTTAAAGATAAGCTCTTTTGTCCCGGGTCCAACATAGACGTTTTGAGGGTTAACGTTCATCTTAAAGTAATGTTTGTTATGCTGCACGATTGCATCTATCAGCGGAGGGATTCCTCTGACAGGAGCATATAGACCTTTATCCACATTAGAGATTAACGCATCCTGGATTAGTTTAGGTGTGGAGAATGGCGACTGCCCAAAGGATAGTCCATAAAACCCAAAATAACATTCAGGATGGGGGCATTTTGAATGGAACCCATCAAACAGAGTATTGGTCTTGAGATTCTCTGGGACTTCTATATCCTCAACGTGTTGATCAACTAGAAACTCTTTCATAACGATTCTGTTGTAACTAGTGCTATAAATAAGATCCTAAATAAAAAAGAGGAATGTGCGTGTTTATGAAACTGGTAAATAGATCTTAACACATGTAAAAAAGGACAGACAGATATCAGATACTAGAGATTATCACAACATTACAGCATAATTTAATCTAGTGCACATACCTGATCTAAGACATACGAGTTCTCAAGCGATGAAAGATCACCTAAACTGTGTCCCAATAATTTTGAACGTAACAATCTACGCATAATTTTACCTGTACTAGTCTTTGGGAGATCAGATAATTGAAATATGTGTTTGGGACGTGCTAGTTTGCCAATCCTGTGTATGATATACTCAGATATTGCAGATTCGTCGATAGTGTGAGACTTGTCATTAGTTACAAAAAAGACGATTATTGCCTCACCGGTAATCTCATCAGGAACTGCGACTGTTGCTGCATCAGATATTCCCGGATGCGACATCACCACGTGTTCTATCTCTGCTGTACTCATCCTATGTCCTGATACATTAATGACATCGTCGGTTCTTCCATGCATATACCAAAGGTTGTCTTCATCAACGTATACATAATCTCCATGAAACCATGCATCGCCATCGAATCTAGACCAATAAGTTTTGAGATATCGTGAGTTGTCGTTTAACAGACCGCGGGTCATAGCAGGCCATGAGGACAGAACAACCAAATAACCGTTGGCGCCTCTGACAGAATGGCGTTTATCATCCCATACATCAAGACTCATTCCAGGTATCGGGACACCGACAGTTGACGGTTTTAGCTTCATAACCGGAAATACTGAGAGCATTGCACCTCCGATCTCAGTTCCTCCCGACAGATTCATGATAGGGATCTTTTTGTTGCCTACCTTTTCGTATAGCCACCACCACGAGTCTGCGTCAAGCGGCTCGCCTGTGGTAGGAATATTCTTGATACTATCAAGTGAGAATGTCTTTAATGGTTCTATGCGATTTTTTTTAAACGATCGTACAGCAGTAGGCGATATTCCAAATATTGTTGCCTGATATTTTGATAGCATGCTCCATATTCTGTCGTGTGATGGGTAGTCGATTGCACCATCATAGATTACTGCACTAGCCCCAGTCAACAAAAGACCATAAACATTCCATACCAGCCCTGTAATCCATCCGATATCAGCAGGCCACAAAACAACATCATTTTTTTTGGTATCAGTCAGGTGCGCTGACTGGTATCCTGCAAAGACTGAGAATCCTCCATGAGGTTCAACGACCCCTTTGGGTCTGCCGGTGGTTCCTGAGGTATACAAAATAAACAACGGATCCTCAGAGTCCATTACTGCTGTATCACATCGGGTACTCTGCTCAGATACCAATTTGTCATAAAACAGGATTTTGTCTGATTCGTCGTACCTGTCTACATTTTTGTATCTGACTAGAACAACTTTTTGAATTGGCGTATCCTTTACTGCAGCATCAATTGACGGTCTTTGGGACAATGGTTTGCCTTTTCTATAGAATCCGTCAGAGGCTATCAGGATCTTAGCATTACAGTCTTGTAATCTTAGACGTAAGGACTCTGAACCGTACCCTGAAAAGATCACAGTCTGTACTGCGCCAATCTTGGCTGCGGCAAGTATTGCAACAACTGCCTCTTTAATCATTGGCAAGTAAATTGCAACAACATCACCCCTTTGTACACCGATTGACTTTAACCCATTTGCAAGCTGTGATACCTGCAAGTCAAGTTCTAGATAGGACATGTGTGATGACGTCCCATCTTCTGATTCAAAATAATATGCGGCCCTATCAGGACTCTCTTGAGCAAACTTTTCAACTGATGATCTATAGATGTTTGTTTTACCGCCAACAAACCACTTGGACCATGCAATACCGTCTGACATGTCAAGTGTCTTGGTATAGGGTTTATCCCAGATGATTCCAATGTCCTTATCCATGGACTCCCAAAACCACTCTAAATTCTCTTTAGCTTTTGCAGTTAACTCTTCTAACGAGTTTACGTTGTGTCTCTGCATGAATTTAAAGATGTTTGACTCTTGAACTTGTTTTTTAGTTGGAATAAAGGCAAATTCGGACAATGTTACCTCTTCTAAAATCGAGCAGTCTAAAAAGATTTTTGTGTCCGAATTACGCTAGTCATCACTTGGGCCATTGTCTGTGCATATAACCCATTATGATAAACCGAGTTCTCGTTTAACTAAACTGATGGTCAGTTTTGGATCTGCTTTCCCTTTTGTCTTTTGCATTACTTTACCTACCAAATAATGCATCACACCTTGCGGATTATCATGTGCCTCACTTACCGCTTTTGATTCCTCACATACAACTTGGCTTACAACTGATAGCAGCTCTGACTCATCAGATACATTTCCAAGATCCAACTCAGATACTACCTGTAAAGTATCTTTTCCAGTCTTTACGATCTCGTGCAATGCGTTCTTTGATGATATTCTAGACACCTTTCCAGACAGTATCATGTCAGCTAACTCTTTTAGATGTACGGCAGTTAACTTTGATGACTCTTGGCGATCTCGTGTATCCATCAATCCCATCAAGTCAGTAGTAATGATATTTGCTACATCTTTTGCGTTTCTGACACTAAAAGAATCCTCAAACAGATCAGAGAAGAATTTGTCAGAGGATAGCACATCAGCTACCTGTGGCGAAATGCCGTATTCAGATATGTATCTCTCCTTCTTTGACTCTATACTCTCAGGCATCTCAGTCTTCAACGCTGTTTTAATATCAGGACTGATTGCAATCCACGGTATATCACCCTCCAAGAAATACCGATAATCCAGATCCTCTTCTTTTGAGCGTGATGGAGTAGTAACCTTGCGCTTGTCATCCCAGTGTCTTGTCTCTTGGTCTATCTCTATTCCTCTCGAGTGCAAACTCTCCTGCCTGATAATCTCGTACTGGACGGCTTTCTCCAAGTCATGAAATGAGCCAATATTTTTTATCTCTACCTTCTTTCCACCCTTGATGGATACGTTTGCATCAGCTCTCATCGCACCCTCTAGGCTGGGATCTGCCACTCCAAGATTGGCAAGCAGGTCAGATAGAACGCTCAAAAAGCCTCGCACCTCTTTAGGAGTCTCAAAGTCAGGTTCTGTTACAATCTCTACTAGCGGCGTGCCTGCACGGTTATAGTCAACCAAAGTCACCTTGTTTTTAGATGAATCACCCTGGTATATCAACCGCCCAGGGTCCTCTTCCAGCTGAACCCGCGTAATCCTGATTTTTTTATCACCTATCATGATTTGCCCCGGACCGCCGATGCTTGTATCCCCATAAACATTCAACTGAGTTATCTGAAAGTTCTTTGGCAGATCAGGATAAAAGTAGTTCTTTCTAAAAAATGCAGTCTTTTCAGGGACTTTACAACGCAGTGCCATTGCAATCATTATAGCCTTCTTTACTGCCTGCTGATTTAATCGCGGCAGACTTCCAGGCAATCCCATACACACAGGACATACATTCTCGTTGATTTCCATGCCTCGGTAATTAGCCTTACAAGAACAGAACAACTTGCTGTTCAAATTTGTAAGCTGGCAGTGAATCTCAAGACCGATAATCGTCATAGCGGGACCTCTGGTAATTTTGTTGTTCCCTCTAATGCATTTGCAACTTGGAGTAACATCTTGTCTTGCATAGAATCAGCAATCAATTGAATGCCTATTGGCAGACCATTTGAATGTGTATATGGCACAGATATTGATGGCTTGCCGGTAAGATTTGCAGTTACGGTATTAATATCAAGTAAAAACAAGGATAGTGGATCGTCTATCTTTTCACCTAGTTGGAATGGCAGTATAGGGACAGTTGGTGCAATTAATATATCAAAATTCTTGAATGCTTGATTTACCTCTTCTGTAAGCTTTTGTTTTACCTTGAGTGCTTTTAAAAAATATCTTCCTGCATGTCCTGCTGATGGTACAAATCCTCCAAGAATTATTCGTCTTGTAACTTCGTCTCCAAATTTTGCCCTAGCCTTTGTAATGTAAGAGTTAAACTCGTAGCCCTCTAGAGACAGATCATAACCGTATCTAATATTGTCGTATCTAGCAAGGTTGCTTCCGGCCTCAGTTGAAGTAATGATATAGTAAGCAGCTACTGAGTATTTTATCATATCAAAGGATATCTCTTGGCATACAGCGCCCAGCCCTTCTAACGCTGATATGGCATCTCGTGTTGCAGATAGTACTGAAGGGTCTATTCCATCACCCATCATATCAGAAATTATGCCTATTTTTGTGCCTGTAATATCATAGTCAATTCCTGACAGGTAATCATGAGACGTATTACCGGTACCACCATCTTTATCACGACTACGGCACACAGCAGTGGTATCGTCATTAGAGTCCAAACCTGATATAATATTTAACAAAAATGCAGCGTCTTTTACTGTTCGAGTAATGGGACCTATCTGCTCAATGCTGTTAGCGTATGATATCAACCCGTACCTGCTTATCAAGCCGTATGTTGGTTTGTATCCTACCACAGAGCAAAAACTTGCAGGGTTCCTAACAGAACCACCGGTATCAGAACCCAATGACGCAACACACTCTAATGCAGCAACAGATACTGCACTTCCGCCTGATGAACCGCCAGGAACGTATTTTGGATTCCAAGGATTTTTGCTTGGACCAAATGCGCTAAACTCGGTGCTTATTCCCATGGCAAACTCGTCCATGTTTGTCTTGCCAACAAATACAGCGTCATTGTCTTTTAACTTGGTTATCACTGTAGCGTCATATGGCGCAACAAAATCCTCTAACATACGAGAGGCACATGTAGTTTTAGAATCTTTAATGCATATATTATCTTTAATGGAGACAGGCATGCCAAAACAAGCACCTACGTTTTGTCCAGATCTTATCTTTCTATCAATACTTTGAGCTTGGTTAATTGCGTCGTCATTCAGAGACAAAAATGCATGTAGTGTATCATCCACATTCTGAATTCTCTGAACCGTTTCTGCAACAAAATCCTCAACTGATATGTTTCCTAACTTGGCTTCTTGGACAAATTCAAGAGCAGATACATTGAGGTTCATGAGGACATCTTTGGTGCACGAATATTGGTTCCTTTGTAGTGTTTTAGTCTTTCAATCAATTTATCATTAAATGGCGCATGAACATCATCGCGTAAATTCACCAAAGGTAGTTCAGGCATTACAATGTCTTCTGAATCAACGCCTGCAGAATCCAAGATGTTGAAATAATCAATCATTGCATCGATCTGCTTGACATACTGCATATGATCATCATTAATATCAATCTTCATCAATTTACATATATGCTCTATCTCGCCCAAAGTAACAGTCATCTCATACATCATCACCTATGGTGTCAACCTATCAATATCCCTAGGATAAAAAGTAGTATCACGGATATTTTCAGTGCCTGTAAGTGCCATGATTAGTCGTTCAAGACCTATGCCACAGCCAGCGTGTGGAGGAACACCATAGTCAAATGCATCCAAATGATACTTGAAATCATCAGAGTTCATTCCCTTGTTCTTCATTCGCAGAGCCAACTCATGACGTTTCTCAATTCTGGTGCTACCAGAAGACAGTTCTAGATCGCCGTACATTAAATCAAATGATTCAGATATCTTTGGATCGTTTGCGCTATCTTTTACGTAAAACGGTTTTGGTCCAAGTGGCCAATCTTTTATAAAATAGAATCCTTGCAGGCCTATCTTTTTGAGGTTTGACGGATACAGATCATCGCCCCATTGCGTCTTGACGTCTGCCTGCCGCATCTGTTCTATTAGATCATTGTATGAATATCTAGGAATGCCATCAGATATGACTGACGGAGGACGCATGAATTCAATCTCGGGATTCTCTTTGAGATAATCTAGAACTGTGTGTATTGAAATTTTTATGATCTCCTCTATTCTATTCATTACATCGTTATAATCGATAAATGCTTCTTCAAAATCAATGGATATTGCCTCAGCTAGATGACGGTTTGTTCTAGATGGCTCTGCTCTAAAGATAGGGGCAATCTCAAATACCTTCTCAAAACTCATAGTCAGCTGCTCTTTGTATAATTGCGGACTTTGTGCAAGGAATGCCGACTTGTTATAATAGAATATTGGAAACAGTGCAGCACCGCCTTCAGTGGCAGTTGATATCATCTTGGGGGTGTTGATCTCTACAAAGTTTTGAGAAGTAAAATAATCCCTAATATCTCTTAGAACATGGCTTCTAATCTTAAAGACGTGTTGTAGTGTATCACGTCTAAGATCAATTGGTCTGACCTCCAATCTAGTATCGATGTTCTTTACAGTCTTTACTGTGGGTTCAAATGGAGGTATTTTGGTAACATTTGAGAATATTCGTAACTGTGTGGGTATTATCTCAAAGCCGCTAGGCGCCTTCTCAGATGATTTTACAGTACCAGTAACTGCAATGGAGGAATGTGATTTCAGAGAAGATATAGCGTTACGTATATCATCTGGGCAATCGCCTTTCTTGGCTACAACTGAGATGTCTCCGTCTTTATCACGAATGGTGGCAAAGCTGATGTTTCCATGTCCACGAATACTCAGAACCCATCCCATGACAGTGACTAGGGTGCCATCCATTGAGGGGGCAATATCACTTGAATAATGCGATCTACGTAAAGTTCCTAGTTCGGTTTGAATCATAGTGTAATTGACTGGTAATCATGGTTTAATCCTTTTGTTTTTGAAGAAATTTTTAGCAAATACTCTGCATTTAGACGTGTAAAATAGTTTTCAGGTATAGTTTATCGATTGTTTGGAGGGATTTGGGATAATTCGAGACACGATTAGAGAAGGACGTGCCTGTTACACTACTAAATCTACAACTGTTTTCAACTAGTTGTCAAGTTAGGTTCATGGAGAGTAATATCCAGAACCAAATACATAACCATCATAGAGATACCACCATGCACGTTTAGATTGGTCTGTTTCAGTTTCAGGATTTTCGTATATGTATTCGACCCAAGCACCATCATCTGTCGGGTTACCAGGGACATCGTTGTGCAATTCTTCTAAAATCTGATCAAAAGAGGGATTAGGTGTAATAAGCTCAGTTGCAGATACTCCAACAAGGCCAGGGTAGGCGCCATTAGTAAGAATTTCAAACATGTCATCATTAGATAGGACAAATGGAAAGACGGAACTATCAAGTGTTGTAGCCTGTGATGTAATGGCGTAAAATGCATTGTCTTTGTCATCGATATACAACAAGATAGCATCTTTGACTGTTTGACGTATCTCCTCATCAACAACAGAATAACTTACCAGAAAGATATAGTCATCATATACTGATAACCACACACGTTTGGTACTTTCGGCTCCAGTTGCAGGATTCACAAAGTCATATGTCAACCAGGCAGTACCGTCGGCGTTTAGGTCATCGAGGATCTCATCGCTAGTTATGCTAGCAACTATCGAGTCTGATGCCCGTGGCCCTACACGATCAGGGTTTCCGCCATGGGCAAGAATCTCAAACGTATCACCAGATAGAACAACCGGGTACAGAGAACTATCATATGTTACAGATTGTGAATTAATTATATCAAATACATCACCACCACTATTTGTCTTGTACAAGCCAACAACATCCTCGACTACTCTTTGGGCTTGGGATGCGTAACTCTCAAAGATCTCATCATGACGATCGCCATCATTGCGCACAGGACTAGTTTTAGTAGTGTCTTTCCCCATAGTCGAGTCGTCGTCATCGCTGTCACCACTATAATACCCGGATCCAAAGATGTAGCCATCATAAAGATAAATCCATACGTACTTGGTCTGATCCATACCTGTCTCGGGATTCTCAAACACGTACTCTACTAGAGCACCCTCACTGTTATAACCGTCATTATCTGCATCATCGTTTAATTCTACTAGAATCTGATCAAAGGAAGGAGTAGGATCTATGATATCAAGGGAAGAGACGCCCACAAGATTAGGATTTGCTCCATGAGCAAGAATCTCAAACGTGCCATCGCCAGATGAGACAAATGGATAAAAGGAACTATCTAGTGTTTCAGCCTGTGCCGTAATGGTATCAAATGCGCCTTCTTTATCATCTATATACATCAAGATAGCGTCTTTGACTATTCTGTGAGTCTCCCTATCACTGGTATAGTAACCGATTCCAAAGATATAGCCATCATGCAACACCAGCCATGAACTCTTTATCTCTTTTACGCCAGATGCAGGATTTGTGTATGGATACTTAACCCAGGTGCTGCCATTAGCACGCAAGTCTTCAAGTATGGCATCACTAGTCCTAGTAACTGCTAGCACATGAGGTATATCACGTCCTAGAGCAGCAGGGTTTGCGCCATGGGCAACAACGGTATAAGCACCATCACCAGATAATACAAATGGATAAAGCGGACCGTCTAGTGTTGCTGACTGTGCTGTAATGATATCAAATGCGTTGTCTTTATCTTCCATATACAGAGCAATGACACCATCAACTATACCCTTGACTCGTGTTTCATAGTCTACAAATGGGACACCACTATCATAATCGTCACCGCCATCATAGTATCCTGACACAAAGATATAACCGTCATAAAGATACCACCATGTATGTTTTGACTGGTCTGTTCCAGTCTCAGGGTTTTCAAATACGTACTCTACCCACACGCCGTCACTGTTATAACCATCATCATCATCATCATTTAATTTTACCAAGATCTCATCAAATGAAAGATTAGGAGTTATAAGATCAGTGGCCGACACACCTATGAGATCAGTGTTTGCGCCGTGAGCAAGAATCTCAAACGTGCCATCGCCAGATAGGACAAATGGATAAAGAGGACTATCAAGTGTTTCGGCTTGAGATGTAATGGTATCAAATGCATTGTCTTTATCATCTACATACAGTAAAATAGCATCCTTGACTGTCTGACGGATCTCCTCATCATAAGTATAATAGCCTGCTCCAAAGATGTATCCGTCGTACAATGTTAACCACACACGTTTAAGATCATCCTCACTCGAAGAAGGATTCAAAAACACATATTCTATCCAAGTGCTACCATTAGTGTGCAAGTCATCAATAATTTCATCAGGAGAACGAATCGTAGTTATGAGATCAGGTGAGTATAGTCCAACTGCGTCAGGGTTTGCACCATGAGCTACGAGTTCAAATGTGCCATCAGCTGTAACAAATGGATAAATTGGACCATCAAGTGTTGCTGATTGTGCCGTAATGATATCAAACGCATTTTCTGGGTCTTCCATATACAGGAGAACAGTATCTTGAACTATTTGCTGAACTTGAGACTCGTAACTCTCAAAGATATCATCTGTATCATCTACTACAGGAGCAACTACAGGAATGACATCAACAATATCATCAGAATCATCAGGTGTTAAAGTAAAACCTATCAAGATTGCAATGCCTATAGATATAACTATAGCAGGGATAACTATCTTGGAATTCAACCTATAAAACAAGGTTAAAAGTAATTATTAAATCTAACAAACCAGACATAATAACTGCTCTAACAACAATGCAGGTGGTAACTCAGATGTCAATACACTAGTGTAATACGACTGATCGAACTTTATAAAAAATTTCATAATATTTATAGGCAGTCAAACTTGCACAAAAGCGATGAATCTGTTAATTGGTCTTGTGATTACGACGTTTATCATCACCGGTGCATATGTTGGATACCATGTATCACTGGAACAATCACAAGAGACAGACGAAATAAAGGGACACTCATCGACGATCATAGAGTTAGAGACATTGAGCAATGATGCATATTTAATGTATATTCCATATGGTTCTGTTGGGTTAACGGGTGTTGATCAGAAATTATACTCATAACACTAAATATAGATAGCCTTAAACCGTATAATACTTGTTGAGAGCAATAAAGTCAATAGCACAAAAACATACACCAAACTCTGACCTAATGGACATGATGATCACGTTCACAGACATGGTTAACCGTTGTATCAAGATAGGGCTAAAGGAAGATACCCACAACATGAAACGGTTGTCTATGTTATGCTATCACGAATTACGTCACTACGACATCCTATCTTCATACAAACTCAATGCAATATCACGAGCTGCTGGCATCCTGGCAAACAGAGATCAGTCAGTCAAACGTGGCCTCAAAGTAAAAGATCCAATTATCAAAAATCCGTTTATCACTAATTGTTACCGTATAAAACACAACGGCGCCTTACTCACAATTCCATACAAGCCAAGAAATCCAATTAACATCCTACTCAACGAACATACTCAAAAAATACTGTCGGATCCCGCCTTGGCAGTGCGCTCGTTTTCATTGACTGCTCTCAACATCAGTCTTTGTATTTCAAAAAAAGTACAGGAGATAGAGTGCGCCAAGACAGTAGGAGTAGACAGAAACCTTAGAAACGTCACATGCGGAAATGAAGAAGAGGTAACATTCTACAAAACCAACAAGTTACTCTCAATCAAAGAGAACACAATACATGCCAGATCCAGTTTCCGTAGAAACGACAAAAGAAAGAAAGGTCAATTCTACAAAGAAAAACAGAGAAGAATGTCAAACAGAACAAAACAGTACATACACAGAATCTCAAAAAACATAGTAGACAATGCAGTCAAGAAAAAGGCTGTCATTGTTCTAGAAAATCTAAAGGGAATTAGAAAACTGTACGGAAAAGGAAACGGTCAAGGCGACAAATACAGACGTAGATTGAACGGATGGCAATTCTTTGAACTACAAAGACAAATAGAATACAAAGCCCAATGGGTCGGGCTACCTGTAAAAACAGTAGACCCAAAAAACACGAGCACGCAGTGTCCGCAATGCGGAAAGAGACTCCAAGAGGACATGCAACAACATCGTAAATCATCGTGTAATAATTGCGGTTTGTTTATGGACAGGGATATCATCGCTGCCATGAACATATCACGCAAACTGTCTCCTAGGTTTAGAGATAGTAGAGATGGCATACATGAAGCGCAGTCCGGTGTTTTTGAACCGGCGATGGCGGAACCCTGCAGACCGGTAATCCGAATAGTCGATATGTCAAAGTCGAGTAGTCAATGTGTTGTTGATGGTTGTGGAATCTGACATGATCCTCAGCAGTCAACACCCGTTAGCCCAACAGAACCTTCCACATCAAGATACCATCATATGATGTATTGACGTCAAATCAAATTTATATAAAAACAAGAAAATAACATAATAATTAGCATTCATCATCATGGCCCTATCTGACAGAGATAAAATAATAGCAATAATTGCAAACGGTATTGCAGTATTTTCATTACTAAATGAGAACAACCAAATCCCCAAAGATACAACAATGTACAGTTTTGTGCTAAAAGTGATTCCAGAGGACATAAAGTCAGAGCTGAGCGTGGAACTAATTGACGAGATATTCCAATATGTAACATCTGCACATAGTTCATAAGTACAAAATAACCGAGTTCAAATTAACAAGATATGACATCAGTCGCAACGTTAGGCTCCCATTGTGCTTTACAGGTTCTAAAAGGAGCAAAAGATGAAGGGTTAAACACCATCCTAGTATGCGAGAAAAAGCGTGAAAAATTATATAAAAGATTTCCATTTATTGACGAATTAATCCTTGTAGACTCGTTCAGAGAGATACTAGACAAAAAGTGCCAGTCAGTACTCAAAGAGAGAGATGCAGTTCTCATCCCACACGGTACGCTGATTGCACAGATGGATTCAGAAGAGATAGAATCCATAAAGACGCCCATCTTCGGTAACAGATGGATTCTGCGTTGGGAGGCAGACAGAGGCAAGAAAGAAGAACTCATGAAAAAAGCACGGTTGCCTGTTCCAAAACAGATAGACGGTCCCGACAACATTGACAGACTAGTCATAGTCAAAAGACAGGGCGCTGCAGGAGGAAAAGGATATTTTATGGCCTCTAGTAAAAACGATTACAATACAAAAAGAGATCAGCTAATATCCAAAGGAATAATATCAAGGGATGAACCATTATACATTCAAGAATACTCAGCAGGTGTACTAGCATATCTACAGTTCTTTTATTCACCGCTAAAAGACGAGTTGGAGTTTTTCGGATGTGATCAGAGACACGAGTCAGATATCGAAGGACTAGCAAGGATTCCAGCAGAGCAACAGCTAAAAACAGACAAAGTTCCATCCTTTAACGTTATTGGAAACAGTCCGCTGATTCTAAGAGAATCTCTGCTAGATGAGGTGTACTCTATGGGAGAGAACTTTGTAGAGGCCGCAAAGCGTATAGTACCACCCGGTATGAATGGGCCGTTCTGCATAGAAGGTGTATATGATGAAGATGCAAAATTCACATCGTTTGAATTCTCAGCAAGAATTGTTGCAGGAACAAACATCTACATGGACGGTTCATCGCCCTACTATGCATTGTTGTATAATGAACCCATGAGCATGGGAAGAAGAATGGCAAGAGAGATAAACTGCGCCATGCAAACCGGGCAATTAAAAGAGATTACAACGTAACTGGGATTTTTAAATAACACGCAACTAAAATACAGAAATAGAAAATTCGGTTTTGAGTTTACCAGGCACTGTTCCAGTTGATAATGCAAACAAAAGTAATCAAGGATCGGATTTTGGATTTATGGTGTTAGTGTACAGGTTTAAGACGGGCTCAAATGCATCCAGAGTTATCTCGACCTTTCTTATCCTACTACGGTAAAGTTTGATCTTTTTGCCCTCGTCAGATATGGTAAATTTATCTATCTCAATTAATGCAAGAGTCTCAAGATTGGAGAGAGTTTTGTAGACGGTGGAAAGGGAGAGGTTTAACTCGTCGGCAATATTTGTTGCATCCTTTGATTGGGTTTTAATGGAAAACAATACCGAACGTGTACAAACATTACTAATAGATTCGATAATTTTTTGTGTAACGTCAAACTCAGATAACTGAATAATGGAAGGTTTTTGCAACAAAACCACACTTAGTTCGGAACTAGCGTAAGAACAGGTTCTGGCTTTCGAATTGAGACATCAGCTTTGCTGATTCTACTGCGATAAATCTTGTATTTTCTGCCTTTATCAGACAACATCCATTTTTCAACCTCGATTAATGTTAGCTCTTGGAGATCGGTTAATTTTTTATATACAGAGCTTAATGGTATGTTAAGTTTGTATGAGAGTTCTGCTGCAGTACTACCTTTCTTAACAATAGTGAAAAGAATTGCACGAGATTCAGGATCAGCGAGAGCTTCAATTACTTTTTGAGTAATATCGTATTTTTTTAGTTGAGGTAGAGTTAACTTTCTTGACATGTATCCACAATACATTAACGCCTATTTAATTAGTGTTCTCATTCTAGAGAGTTAGAACACTATTAGATACTCACATTAGGAGATTCCAGTCGATTCCACAAAAGACCAAATATTACTCCAAGAGATACCCAAAGTGATGAAATTCCAAGGAGAGACATTAGCCTAAACTCGTTTACAAGGGTCATGGGAGCAGATATGGCATCAGGGTTTTCAGGCATAAGGATGAATGCTGCGATTATTAATGCCGCATAACCACATACTGCCAAAAATTTTTTATTAATCTTTTTGGATAGTTTATAAAAAATAATTATCCCGGCGCCGGATATAGCAACAAACGATATGTACAAGATGGTACGCAAAAATATAGTCTCAGTCTCTCCAACTGTAGGAGGGTTTGCAGGATATTTTAGAAATGGTATTAAATATATGGCAAACCACATTACTACGGATAATAAAAGAGAACGATGTACATGATGACTGCCAGGTAACGAATTTCTAGACAATGCAAACACAATTCCAAACAATGAGCCAATCGAAATTCCCAAAATTACACTTGCAAGAATCTGTCCGCTCTTTTGCCATGTTCTATACTCTTCATGATTTGCTTGAAATGCAAGGGTATTCTCCTCTATGCCTAAATCAAACAGGTTTTGATTTTCAAGTCCGATTGCCTGATCAAGGTATGGTTCTACAATTACATAGTTGACAGCCCCGTAAATCAGACCAGATGCAGCGCCTGAAAGTATGACAATAATTAGAAAAATATGTGTTTTCATTATGTAAAATTCCTAGTGACAGGGGAAACCTGCTGCATGTCTTGTATCGTGAAAGAGCTCATGAAGATAGGGATCAAGAAATGCTTCCTGACCATACACTAGACTAAAGATATGACCTTGATCAAAAGCTGCAACAAACATGCCTACAAGAAACGCGACTGATAGTACAAATATTGCTAGCTTTGAGACATCTTTCTTTGAGGTACCAACTTGTCGTAACTCTGGCATAAAAAACAACATTCTCTGAATATATTTAAGCTCTTGGATTAGGCGGTTCTGTTGCATTCACGAGTGGTATTATTAACAATAACAATCACTCAGAACACTGGACTTTGACATATCGACTATCTGGATTACCGGTATACAGGGTTCCATCATCGCTGACTCAAAAACGTCAGACTGCGCTTCACTTATGCCAACTCTACTATCCCTAAACCTAGGGGACAGTTTGCGAGATATATTCATGGAAGCTACAATGTCTCTATCCATGTATAATCCACAATTATTACACGACATTTTACGTCTGTGTTGCATGTCCTCTTGGAGTCCCTTTCCGCATCTTGGACATTGCGTGCTCGTGTTTTTTGGGTCTACATATCTTACTGGTGGGAGCCCGGCCCATTGGGCTTTGTATTCTATTTGGCGTTGTAACTCGTAGAATTGCCAGCCATTCAATCTACGTCTGTATTTGTTGCCTTGACCATTTCCTTTCTTGTACAATTTTCTTATTCCTTTCAAGTTTTCTAACACAATTACAGCCTTTTTACTAACGGCATTATCCACAATATCTTTTGATATTTTGTGTATGTATTGTTTTGTTCTATTGGCCATTCTTTGCTGTTTTACCTTCCAGAATTGACCTTTTTTTCTACGGTCATTTCTGTGAAAACCAGCTTTTGCATGTATTGTGTTCTCTTTGATAGATAACAGTTTGTTAGTTTTCAGTAGTCGGAAATGTACCCCCTAAGCTAGCCAACAGACGTTCTCAATTATGTTAACATTTTTGAACATACGAATCTATTATCCACGATGCCCTTATCCACCTTAGTGTTAACGCAAAAAGGTGGGCAGGTACACCGTAATAAGATCGGAGAAAGGATACTTGATACCTGTCAGGAATACTAGAATCCGTATCTATGGGATTCTCTACGAGGAAGAATGCCCAATATGGAGTGAGCGAGTTTGCAGCCATACTGATGAAGATGTCTGAATCCAACATCCTCCGAGGAGGCAATCCGGCTACTCAAGCACGCCGAAAAGAAGATGCCGTCGCCCAAGTGGTTTCGTAACATGATAAACTCGCTGGAATCAGACGATGCAGACAAACTCTGTATGGACATGCTCACACGTACCGCAAGGCTTGCCAAGAATACATGCCGGTACAGGGGTTGAGGATAGAGACAGGATACAAGCAGGTCGAGCAGGTGCGTCTGAGGACAGCAAGCCGCAATGCATCGTTTATGGCAATATGTTTTACACCTCGCTGCTCATGTACAACACATGGGCAGGGAGCAGTACCGTGCAGATTCGAGTTATGATCGGGTGACTCTGGCACTTGTCGCATATGCTACGGCAATGACTGCATTGGAATCATGTATGATTGTAGGTCAACCGTATGATGTCGTGGAACCTGCCTAAGGGGCAAATTTCCGACTACTGAGCATAGTCAGTAGTAGCTAGAAGAATTTGGCAATCTGAATGATAACTGTTGTGAGTTATGTAACTAACTAGTTGCAGTAACGGTGTATGACTGATCATCGCCTGTGGGTGTACGGCTGGACAATGAATTATTTGAAGAATCTACAATGTCGTTGTCTTCTGCAATATCCAAGTTGTATGTGCCTGCCTGGGATGATGCGACTGTAACATAGTACTGGTTGTCAGAACCTGTCACTGCTGTGATGGGATTAGGCGTAGAGCCATCACCAAACGTAATTGACCAGCTGTTCAATGTTCCCTCATCTGCGTCATAGTTATCATACAGGCGCAACTGCCAATCACCGTTAATTGAGACACTTCCAAAGTCAGGTGTGTATGTTTTGACAATATCATCATCTGACCCGCCGATATGATTATGAAGTATACGGACTGTATTGTCAGGTGCAACGAGTTCCACCTTTAGATCGCCGATGTAGGTATGTGTGATATCCACTGATACTGACACTGATGTAACAGTGGCAGAGTCAGATACGGTGATTGTATCTGTCTTGGTTACACCATATGGTACAAAGAGGGATGGCTCACTAGAATATGTAAATGTCTGAGGAGTAGCATCTGTTGGACTGTCTGAGGACAGCTCAAAATCGTCCTGGCCTACACCGGTTACAGCCTCACTGAACAGTACACTGAACTGAAGCGTGCTGTTACTCGTGTTTTGTTCTGCAGGACTGTGCCTTGTGATGGTTGTAACGGTTGGTGGCGAGTCCACAACGCTGACTGTTCTAGTTATCGGCGTAGCAGGATTATTGGCAGCATCTGTGCATGTATAGGTTATAACGTATGTTCCAGCTGTTCCTGTATTCACTGAACCTGTCATGCCAATCTGCGACGAGATATCGCCGTCATTGTTGTCGATACAGGTGGCGCCGTCCTCAGTATATGTGGTGCCCACACCCATAGTTACGGTAGGTGACCCTACAAGTGTGAGTGCCGGAGGTGTGGCATCAGCTGACACAGTAACTGTGTATGACTGATCATCGCCTGTGGGTGTACGGCTGGACAATGAATTATTTGAAGAATCTACAATGTCGTTGTCTTCTGCAATATCCAGGTTGTATGTGCCTGCCTGGGATGATGCGACTGTAACATAGTACTGGTTGTCAGAACCTGTCACTGCTGTGATGGGATTAGGCGTAGAGCCATCACCAAACGTAATTGACCAGCTGTTCAATGTTCCCTCATCTGCGTCATAGTTATCATACAGGCGCAACTGCCAATCACCGTTAATTGAGACGTCATCGTCGTATTCAAGTGTGTAAGTTTTAACAATATCATCATCTGACCCGCCGATATGATTATGAAGTATACGGACTGTATTGTCAGGTGCAACGAGTTCCACCTTTAGATCGCCGATGTAGGTATGTGTGATATCCACTGATACTGACACTGATGTAACAGTGGCAGAGTCAGATACGGTGATTGTATCTGTCTTGGTTACACCATATGGTACAAAGAGGGATGGCTCACTAGAATATGTAAATGTCTGAGGAGTAGCATCTGTTGGACTGTCTGAGGACAGCTCAAAATCGTCCTGGCCTACACCGGTTACAGCCTCACTGAACAGTACACTGAACTGAAGCGTGCTGTTACTCGTGTTTTGTTCTGCAGGACTGTGCCTTGTGATGGTTGTAACGGTTGGTGGCGAGTCCACAACGCTGACTGTTCTAGTTATCGGCGTAGCAGGATTATTGGCAGCATCTGTGCATGTATAGGTTATAACGTATGTTCCAGCTGTTCCTGTATTCACTGAACCTGTCATGCCAATCTGCGACGAGATATCGCCGTCATTGTTGTCGATACAGGTGGCGCCGTCCTCAGTATATGTGGTGCCCACACCCATAGTTACGGTAGGTGACCCTACAAGTGTGAGTGCCGGAGGTGTGGTATCAGTTGTTGTAGTAACATCTGTTGCAGTAACGGTGTATGACTGATCACCGCCTGTGGGTGTACGGCTGGCCAGTGAATTACTTGAAGCGTCTACAATGTCGTTGTCTTCTGCAATATCCAAGTTGTATGTGCCTGTTTGTGGTGATGCGACTGTAACGTAGTATAGAGTACCAGAACCTGTCACTGCTGTGATGGGATTAGGCGTAGAGTCATCACCAAACGTAATTGACCAGCTGTTCAAGGTTCCCTCATCTGCGTCATAGTTATCATACAGGCGCAACTGCCAATCACCGTTAATTGAGACGTCATCGTCGTATTCAAGTGTGTAAGTTTTAACAATATCATCATCTGACCCGCCGATATGATTATGAAGTGTATGGGCTGTATTGTCAGGTGCAACGAGTTCTACCTTTAGATCGCCAATGTAGGTATGTGTGATATCCACTGATACTGACACTGATGTAACAGTGGCAGAGTCAGATACGGTGATTGTATCTGTCTTGGTTACACCATATGGTACAAAGAGGGATGGCTCACTAGAATATGTAAATGTCTGAGGAGTAGCATCTGTTGGACTGTCTGAGGACAGCTCAAAATCGTCCTGACTTACACCAGTTACAGCCTCACTGAACAGTACACTGAACTGAAGCGTGCTGTTACTCGTGTTTTGTTCTGCAGGACTGTGCCTTGTGATGGATGTAACAGTTGGTGGCGAGTCCACAACGCTGACTGTTCTAGTTATCGGCGTAGCAGGATTATTGGCAGCATCTGTGCATGTATAGGTTATAACGTATGTTCCAGCTGTTCCTGTATTCACTGAACCTGTCATGCCAATCTGCGACGAGATATCGCCGTCATTGTTGTCGATACAGGTGGCGCCGTCCTCAGTATATGTGGTGCCCACACCCATAGTTACGGTAGGTGACCCTACAAGTGTGAGTGCCGGAGGTGTGGTATCAGTTGTTGTAGTAACATCTGTTGCAGTAACGGTGTATGACTGATCACCGCCTGTGGGTGTACGGCTGGCCAGTGAATTACTTGAAGCGTCTACAATGTCGTTGTCTTCTGCAATATCCAGGTTGTATGTACCTGCCTGGGATGATGCGACTGTAACATAGTACAAGTTACCAGAACCTGTCACTGACGTGATAGAATTGAATGCAGAGTCATCACCGAATGCAATTGACCAGTTGTTCAAGGTCCCGCTATCAGCATTATAGTTATCATACATGCGCAACTGCCAATCGCCGTTAATTGAGACGTCATCGTCGTATTCAAGTATGTATGTTTTTACGATGTCGTCTGCAGAGTCACCGGCATAGTTGTGCAGTGTTACTACTTGATTGTCAGGCGAGATGAGTTCGACTAGGAGATCGCCTATCCATGCGTGGGTAATGTCTACTGAAACGGATACTGCAGAGACAGTGTCAGAGTCAGATACAGTAATTGTATCTGTCTTGACAGTATCATATGGTATGAATAGTGAGGGGGTACTGGTGTACGTATGTGGTATAGTATTTGTAGGACTGCTCGAAGACAGCTCAAAGTCCTCAGAGTTTACGTTGGTTACATCATCACTGAACAGTACCTTGAATTGAAGTGTACTACTATCAGTAGTTGGTGTCAAGGGATTGTGTCTTGCAATGGATGTGACAGTTGTTTCAGAGGGTTGTTTGACTGTAATAGTAACAGAAATGGAAGGTGCCACATCAAGATACAGTTTGTCCACAACTGCGTTGTTGGCAGTTATTGTTATGTCATATTGGGATTTAGAGTTATAGTCAGATGGGGAGTTGAGGACAAGATGCCCGTCTGTGATTGTAAAATAATTGGCATCAGCGCCTGTAATGTCATAGTTGTCAGTATTTGCATCAAACTCAACAAATGAGGATAGGGAGGTAACCTGTGAGGATATGGGGGTAACCTGTGTCTTGTCATGGCCTACAACCGTATCTTCTAGTACAATAAACCAAGGTCCCAAATTCTGGTCAAATGAGGATGCGTCATAGAACATCTCAGACATCAGACTCACACTATACATAGATGAGACATCCCAACCTGAGATATCGGCGTTAAAAGAGGATGCGGCACCGAACATATTATACATGTATTCCACAGATGATACATCCCAACCTGAGATATCGGCGTTAAAAGAGGATGCAGAGCCGAACATATAATACATGTATTCCACAGATGATACATCCCAACCTGAGATATCGGCGTTAAAAGAGGGGGAATTCGCAAACATGTAAGCCATACTAGTCACTTTAGATACATCCCAACCTGAGATGTCAGAGTTAAAAGATGGCGTATCGGCAAACATGTATCCCAAATCAGTCATTTCAGATACATCCCAGTCAGACAGATCACCGTTAAACGAATTGACGTATCTGAACATGTAATCTACATCAGGACCAGAAGAGAGATCAGGCACATCAGTTACATTATACTGCATGTTTGTAGCACCTCTGAACATATTTGTCATGTCAGTCCATTTGGCATCACCCCATTGGTCTAGTGACATGAGTAACTGCGGGGAATCGTGAGTTTTGAAAGATTCAACATAATAAAAATAAAAGCGCTCCAAATCACCTGTGATTGAAATAGTGTTGGTTTTGGACACATCGGGTTGACTGTTTTGATAGTTATGAGACACGCCTTGTGATGCATTGTACGTATTTGATTGACCGTTCCCCCAATCAACTGTTACTTGGCTGCCGGGTTTGACATCTATATGAAATTTAACAGAGGCGATAGATAGGTTGGGGGTAGTAGTCTTTTCCCCGGTAGTATCCCACGTAGTTATAAATGCATCAGAGTTAGATGTTTGAGCGTATGCAAGTATGGGCAATATTGAATGTGTCGCTGAATCCATCAGATCAGTCCAAGATGCAGGGAATATGGAATCCATAGGCAGTGTGATATCACCTTCTTCTTTGTTTGCAGATGTTGCAGATACAATGACGTCTTGGAATGACTGCAAAGATAACGCATCGTCTTTTATTGGCAACACATCAAATACATCCCCTGTCTCCTCCCAACTAGATACTGAAATGTCATACACACCAGGATGCAATACAAGCATCCCAGACACCAGTACCACAGAGAGGAACAAAAGCCAGTGTAACTGCAATTTTTGATAACCAGTATGACTGCTGAATCCACCTATGCAAAAAGCAAAAATATTCTTAACCAATTTTTTTCACTTATTTTTTGAATAACAATTTGTAATTAGAATACCAACCAAAATATTATTGACTAAATGAGTTGATACGTGTGAACAGTATTCGCAAATATGTTTATCCGTAAGAAATTTGGATTTTTTTAGAAATGCAAATTGCAAAAACATACTAAAATTGAATAAAAGAAAAAGAGTACAAGACTAACAACGTTAGCCTTTGGTTTTATATAGATGTCATATAATATTATCTTGTGTTTTTCAAAAGTAATACCGACAACAATAGAGATTATGGGTAATCTAGATTATGCATAATCTATCCAAACCTAACAATTGATCAATTTTAGTACTAGCACAAATACTGATGATCATTTAGTTCTATATCATACTAAACTAACGTTAGTGCATGTCAAATCCATCTGAGATCAAGATGTTGCAAGATGCCCTTGCGCAGTCCAAAAACGAGAGCAAAAGATTAGAGAGGGTTGTAGGGCAAAAGGACAAAGAGTTGAGCTTTGAGTACAGTTTGTGGAAAACCAGACATAATACCAACATACAAGCAACCCCAGAAAATGCTGCGCTGTTGCACAGACTCGAGACACTAGATGGAATAACAAGTAGCGAGAAACGGCTTTGTAGAATAGCATCGCTTAAAAAAGAAGAGTTTGAATATGTACTAGATAATTTTGAGAAGGGAATCAAAAGGTCCAAAGATGCACCGTTATTTCGTAACAACGAGTCAAGAGCAGAAGATCCCGGCAACCGTTGTAAACCCTATCCTAGACATGCACTTCTCATGTGTCTGATACACTTCAAGGGTAATCGGACACAGAAAGACCTAGCGGCATTCTTTGGGATAGACCAGTCCAGCGTATGCGATTATCTCAAGTTCTGCAAAAAGATACTCGGTACTATACTTCCGACACCACACAGGATCTCAAAGGAGATATCAAAATGCAAGACTGCAAGTGATCTAAAGGAGTTCATTCCTGGAAATGGTGCAGGGGTAATACTAGTAGATGGCACTCACATACCAGTACGTCGTTTCAGGCGACAGGGATAGAAGAAAAGAGACGTATTCAGGCAAGAAGAAGAAGAGGCACACATTAAACACCACCATAACAACTACCACAAACAACATCATACTGGGGCTAAGTGATACCATAGTAGGCAAGACACACGACCTGACACTGCTCAAAGAAGATCCGCTTCCGTTTGGCAGATGGGCTAAAAAGATGCATGACGGGGACACTCCCACAAAAGAGAGATTCACAGTGTATATGGATCTGGGATATCTTGGGATACAAAATGACATTCCCGGTGCAAACGTAATCATGCCTCACAAGAGACCGCGCAGGAGAAAAGGAGAAAAGAAGAGGGGTCAGCTGACAGCTGAACAAAAAAAGCACAACAAAAAAGTCAGCAGCATCAGGGTTACAGTAGAGAATAGCATCGGCAGGCTAAAACAGTATGCCCAGATGAGTGATCCGTATGAGGGCACAGAAGATGAGCTCAACTGCGAGATGAATATCGTTGCAGGCTTGGTAAACTTGCACCTGATGATGACACTTCGCAGGGGAAGTCCAAGGATGCGCAAGAGATTCTGTGGCTAACGCAAGGGCGGCAGTGATGTCGCCATACCAATGACACAATAATTACCGCGCACCTGACGTGCTGTATGCCTGCGCATGTTGTTTTGGCTTTTTTCATTTCTATATGCATATATGTAGACTTTTTATCGGGAATCGTTTTATTGTTTACACATATGTTATTAAAAAATGTAATACACATATATTATAATCGATTACCCATAATCTCTAAAAACTAAATTGCAATAGTTTCGAATGTTATTTTTGCTTCTGGTCAGAAACTTGTACAAGAAAAATCATTCCAATGTATATTAAATATCAATTATAACGAAGATCACATATCAAAGCTACTTTGATATCATTTAAAAGGAACTACACGTAAACCATACTATGAAACAATCTATACATAATTCAATATCATTTAAAAAAAAAGTTATCTTAAAACTGCATCTAAAAATACCATCCTAAAATAATTTTTAATGTATCATGTCAACGCTAATTTTTCTTGCCATACCAATAGTCGTTGGAATAGTCACAGGCATGTTCCTAGCATCATTGTACTCTGAAACAGATTCAGATAACAGTTTAACTGCTGCAAAGTTGATAAATAACGCCTCACCGATTTTAGGTGACAGAGATGCCCCAATCACAATTGTGGAATGGGGCGACTATCAATGTACCTTTTGCTACAAGTTTCACCAAAGTACGCTAAATACAATCAAGGAGGATTTTATAGACACGGGTAAAGTAAAACTGGTCTTCAGAGACTATCCATTAAATGGGCCTGATTCACTACTTGCAGCAGAAGCAACGCACTGTGCCAATAACCAAGACAAGTACTGGCAGTATCACGACGAGTTGTACAAGAACTGGGGCGGAGAAAGGACAGGGTGGATAACCATAGAGTCACTGAACAGATTTGCAGAGACTATAAACTTGAATATAGACGAGTTTAATGCTTGTCTTGGTGATCATGCATATCAAGATATGGTAATTTCCCAGTACGAGCATGGACAAGAGATAGGAATTGATGCAACACCGTCATTTTTAGTATTTGATGAACAAAAAACCATAAAAATCAGAGGGAATCAACCATTAGAGACATTTTTGAGAACGTTTGATGCAGTGGAATAGTGAATAGATAGTATCAATCAGTCAACGTGTAATCAGACAATGTAAAAACATAGATGAACAGATATGAGAAAGATACAATACCATAGTTAATATCAACTGACAAAAATGTGCGTATACAGACAGTCATTCTGTTTATTCTTCTTCATCATCCTCTTTACATGCACATCCAACGAACTACATTCAGTATAAAAGGTAGCCTAAAACATACGTGAACAACAGTAAATATTTACAGATAAAAGACAGGGGATAATACATGCCAAAAATTAACATCGAAAAACAAGATTCGGTAAAACTCTACAAGATCAGAAAGACACTAGAAGAGTTATCAAACAAATCAGGTAGAGGAACAGAACTCATCACAGTATACATTCCAAAAGGAAAGCAGTTACACGAGATTATCAACACACTTCAACAAGAACAGGGAACAGCTGACAACATAAAGTCAGATCTTACAAGAAGCCACGTAGTGGATTCACTAGGTAAAGTTGTGCAGAGGCTAAAGATGTACAAAAAGACGCCTGAGAGAGGACTAGTGATGTTTTGTGGTGCATTACCCCCCGAAGAAGGAGGTCCGTTAGGTAGCGAGGTAGTAAAAGTATGGGAGATTGATCCCCCAAAAGATTTGAAGCAATATCTGTACAGATGTGATGATCATTTTCATGTAGATATACTAAAAGATATGCTAAAAGATGACAATCTGATAGGATTTCTTGCAATTGATGCAAAGGATGCAGGATGGGGACTGCTCCAAGGAGACAAGATTGAGGTTTTGGATCATACAGGTTCAGGAGTTGCAGGAAAGCACAGACAGGGAGGGCAGTCTGCAAAGAGATTTCAAAAACTCAGAGAGATGGAATTAACATACTACTATAACAGAGTCGCACAAACTACAAGAGAGTACTTTATTGATATCTATCCAGTCAAGGGATTGATAATTTCAGGTCCCGGACCTACAAAAGAGGATTTTATCAATGGGAATTACCTAGAGTACAGATTACAAAACAACATCATATCAACAATTGATGCATCATACTCGGGTCCAGAAGGTATAAGAGAAGCATTCACAAAATCCTCAGACATTTTAGGCAACTTCAGAATGGTAGAAGAGAAGAAACTAGTAGAAGATCTGTTCAGAGAGATCAACTCAAACACCGGAAAAGGCTCATACGGATTACAAGAAGTAATAGAGTATCTAAAAAACAATGTAGTGCAAACTTTGATAATCACAGATAATACAAACTTGTATAAAATCAATGCAAAATGTAAACGATGCGAGCACATACAAGAAGACATAGTAGAACGAAAGTTAGTCATTCCAAAAAAGACAGAGTACTCTAACAATCCATGCCCTAACTGTAACGCAATGGAGGTAGATGTCAACGAGCAAGATATTGTAGACTATCTAGAGATACTAGCAGCAAAGACAGGTACACATTTAGAAGTCATATCAGGTAGCACAGAATACGGGAATAATCTTGGAAGCCTCGGTAAGGTTGGTGCAATCTTGAGATATAATCCAGGTCATTCTTCTAAGTAACAAGTATAGCACGAATCTTTGATGCAAGTTCTGCCAAATCACCATCGCTGGTAATCTGGCGTTTGGTCCATATGGATCCCTTACTGTTGTATCTAGGAATTATATGTACATGAACATGAGGGATTATCTGCTTGGCTGCCCGTCCGTTGTTTTGTCCAATACTAAACGCATCAGCATGTGTCGCAGATAATACCGCCTCTGCTACCTTGGGCACAATGGAGAAGAGATTCCCAACATCGTCATGACTCATATCAGTGATTCGTTCATGATGTTCTCTTGGAATGATCAAGGCATGTCCAACATCAATTGGATATTTGTCTAAAAAGGCTACATGTGACTTGTCTTTGTAGATAAAGTGTGCATCGCGTCTGTCATCTAAAATATCACAAAAAATACAAGTCATAAAGAGATGACCGTTTGATTTTATTTATTGTTTTAAGACTCTGTAGCGTTACGGTAAGCTGTCTTGGCAGTTATTGACCCAATCCAAATCTCGGAACTCTGACTTTTGGCAATAGTACTGTTTTATCCATCCCAATCCGGATTCCACCATAAGCTGATCAAGGGATTTTGTCTGCCCCTCACACCATACCATCGCAATGGTTCTGCCGTATTTGCCAACTGGTTGGTTGTCGTCAATGTCATAATGTGCAGCAGATCCTTCAGGACACAACTCTCTTGCATACATGGCATGCTCAGCGGTCTTGTTGCCTGAGTCCGCAACCCATACAAATGGAGATCTTATGCGCTCTCCGGATATATCTATTGTATTGCCATCAATGTTTTTGGTAACTATACCATGGACTATTCCAAGAGTTGAAGAGTCAGCAGTATGACTTGGTGGTGGTGGTGATGTGAAAGAGGATGAGGAGGCTGCATTCTTTCCATCTGCATATCCTCTGTCATAGGCATTCTTGATTGATACTGTATTAGAACTCTGCAACTGTTCTATCTTATCTTCCAATTCCTGAATTTGGGATTGATTGTCAGTAGCGGTAGGTATAATGATTATATTTTTGTCAATTAGAAACTGTAAAAGATTGACAAACTCTGAATCACCTATATCGCCTTGACCCCACCACACAGCAGTATTTCGTACCCATTCGGGTATTGACAAGTCACTTTGAGCAAAAGTTGCAGTCGTTGCAGTAATGCCTCCAACTAGTACAATCACAAGCACAAGATACAGATTATTCATGTAATCATTTCAAACAGCTAGTTAAAAACATTTATGGATAGTTTGTATTTTGATTAATCAACTGTGTCCCTCTAATTAAAACTGCAAAAAGATGGTATACAATCATCCAGAAGAGATGTGCAGCTGATGACTAGCTAAATTTACAAAAAGATCTGCAAAATGATTCAAAGTACTTGTAGGTATAGATAAAATACAGATCACAGTGTAGCAACTGACAACATTTATTTCAATAACGCAAGGCCAAATTCAGAAAAAGGCGAAAAACGTCGTTTTTGCGCAGTGTCACAGCAAACCATCTAGATTTACTGGAATCTCATTTTGTATGGTTTATTAGGGTAAATTTCATAGCGAGAACGACCAATGGGCAGAAAAGAGAGACGAGAACGTGAGGCAAAACGTGAAAATTATGCTACTAAACACTCGGCTGAAAAAAGAAAACAGACACTCATAGCTATTGGAGTGTTGGCAGTTATCGGAGTTATTGTAGGATATGCGTCATTTCTGTTTGTAAATCTAGATAACTCAGCCCCCGGAATACCTGATGATTTTGGGGCATTGGGCAGTGAGCACTCACATGCAGCAATGCTTGTAAAGATATTTGGCGATACGTTTGATTTTTCCAGTCCAGCATTTCAAATCAAGTCAAGTTGGATTCACTTTGAAGGCAGAGACGGCACCACAGTTCACAAGCATGCGACAGGGGTAACATTGGGATACCTGTTTGAGACGTTAGGGATAGGTATTGATGATCAATGTTACATATTTCCAGATGGAAAACAGTTTTGTACAGATGAAGACTATACGTTGCACTTTTTCATAAATAGAGAAAAGGTAGATGACATAAGAGAGTACGAAATAGAAGAAGAAGACAGAATACTAATTCTATTTGGCGGCGAGACTCCAGAAGAGATAGAAGATAACCTTGTACAGCTGGATAATCAGCCACTAGTCAAATAAACGAAGAAAAAAACATGGCCAGTAATATAGTCTACAAGATATAGCATACTGTTAGAATGTTTTTTCTCAATTACTGATTCGTTTGGATGTAATATAATTATTATTATGTGTGTTTGAGATGATGACTGTTTTGATTGTAGTTACGCCTACGACAATTCAATATGGTTTAACAGATGTAGTTAATCAATATCAAAATATTTTTACACATACAAGAGTAGTTAAAAAAGATCATACAAACACAATAACAAGAACAAAACACAAAACCGATAAGACGGCCAACTAGTCAGAAGATGAGTTCCTAGTTGTAAATTGAGCCATTTTATCAAAGAACATGTAATAACCACATGTAGAACAACGGAGCACAGTTAATGGAGCTGTCAGAAACTCTTTATCCTCAAACCTGCCGCCAAGTTTTATATCCTTACCTGCAATCTCTGCTTTATTACCTTTACATACAGGACACTCTAATGCTTTTTGCTCCACTAACCGGTCAAAAATACATGCAAATTTAAAGTCAACTAATCATTAGTAATATCAAAGTCTAAATTATGCCGCTATCAAAACGACACCATGGAAATCTCCAGCAGAAACGTAGTAGAGGGCACTGCCAGAGCGCCACACAGAGCAATGTACAAGGCTATGGGTCTAAATGATGACGACCTATCAAAACAGTTTATCGGGGTGTGCCATACAGGAAATGAGGCCACTCCATGTAACATTCACCTTCCCAGATTGGCACTACAAGCCAAGGCAGGAATAACAGATGCTGGTGCAACACCAAGAGAATTCTCTACGATTGCAGTAAGTGACGGGATTGCAATGGGGCACGAAGGAATGAAGTCATCGCTTGTCTCTCGTGAAGTCATTGCAGACTCTATTGAACTAATGGTAAGAGCACATCAATACGATGCTCTAGTAGGTATTGCAGGATGCGATAAGAGCCTGCCTGGAACAATGATGGCAATGGCAAGACTGAACATTCCGTCAGTATTTGTGTATGGTGGAACCATCATGCCAGGAATGTTAGACGGAAGAGAGCTAACAGTAGTTGATGTATACGAGGCAGTTGGTGCATACGATGCAGGAGAGATATCACTTGAGGCATTGACAAACATTGAAAATACCGCATGCCCAAACGCCGGTTCTTGCGGAGGGATGTTTACTGCAAATACCATGGCATCAATATCAGAAGCGATAGGCATAGCATTGCCAGGAAGTGCAAGCCCTCCAGCTGAAGATGCAAGGCGAGACAAGATGGTATACGATACGGGGGTTGCATGTACAACACTGCTAGAGAATAATATTAGACCAAAAGAGATCTTTACATTTGAAGCATTTGAAAACGCAATAACAATGTTAAACTCCGTCGGAGGATCAACTAATGGAATACTACATTTACTTGCACTGGCAAATGAGGTAAACATCGACTTGACATATGACGATTTTGAAAGAATAAGAAAGAAAACACCCCATCTAGCAGATATGAAGCCTGGTGGAAACTATGTCATGAACTCGCTTGACAAGATTGGCGGAATTCCATTTGTGTTAAAGAGATTGCTAGATAAGAAATTGCTAAACGAGGGTTGCGTCACAGTTACTGGCAAGACAATCAAGGATAATCTCAACCTGATAAAGATTCCAGAGGTAGAACAGCACATAGTAAAGACAGTAGACGAACCACTACACGCGGTAGGAACTGCAGTAATTCTCAAGGGAAGTCTTGCGCCAGAAGGTGCTGTAATTAAAACAGCAGGAGTCGAGAGGGTAGAATTTACAGGCAGAGCTCGCGTGTTTGATAGGGAAGAATACGCATTTGATGCAGTATCAAAAGGCGAGATTGAGCCTGGAGACGTAGTGGTAATCAGATACGAAGGACCAAAAGGAGGTCCAGGAATGAGGGAGATGTTGGCAACTACTGCAGCACTTGTAGGTCAGGGATTAGGGAAACAAGTTGCAATGGTAACTGATGGAAGATTCTCAGGAGGTACGCGCGGATTCATGGTAGGTCATGTTGCGCCTGAAGCATATGTAGGCGGCCCCATAGCCCTAGTCAAAGATGGCGACAAAATAACAATCGATGTCAGGACAGGCATAATCGATCTTCACGTATCAGGAGAGGAGATAGAGAACAGGAGACAGCAGTGGCACAAGCCCAAACCTAACTACACTACAGGTGCACTTGCAAAGTATGCAACACTGGTGGGTTCAGCAGCACATGGTGCAACTACCGGGTCCAAGCCGTAAAATTTCCAAAGTATCAAAAAGAAAAATAGCAAAAAGATTTCAGACACATCTAATTATAAGACTTGTTGCATGTTACATACAGCACGCCGTATCCAATGATTACACTTATGTTTGAAGCAATTTTCAGATAGTTTATGGATGTGTATTCTGCCAAATTTGCAACCATGATAATAATCATACTTGTGGGAATTCTCACCTTTCAAGTTATCAGTAATAGTGAAAAAGCCGGTATGCCAGTTATTGATTCTGAGACCTGTGAGATATACATCATAGATCCAAAGATCAATGCCAAGCAGTATCTAAATGAATTTGATGAAAAATGCTTAGAGTTTAAGAATCTGAATCCATAACAATAACTGGGTTTGTTGCCCAACTGGATGGATTTATTTCCCTAACTACGATCATTATATTTTTCTTTACTGCATCTAGACAACAACTGATAATGATAATGATGATGATGATGATGATACAATAATAACCAAAAACGTATTAGGAAAAACGTATAAGATTCTTTAAAATCCTGTCTATAATTCGTACCTCATCTCGCCTCTCTTGAATAATTGATTTATTCCACTCCTTTGCAAACTGTGACTCTCTATCGAGCTTCTCCAAGTGCTCGATATACTTTATTAGGTGAATTTTGTAGTCATGAAGTAGATCCAAGTATTTGTTGTGCTTTTTTTCAGCTGATGTTGCCATCCTCCCACTGTTCCTCAGTAACGTCTGGGAACATCTCCCTTATTCGTTTTTTGTCTTTCTCCATAGCGTCTATCCTATCACCTAGATGGCTTTTGATGGCAGGTTCACCTTCCTGACTCATCTCAAATTCAATATCAGAGATTATTTTCACAAGAGAGCGATAATACAAAATATGGTTCTTTTTTGATTCGTCTGAGGTATCACCGTCTTTGACATCCATATGACTAACCGCAGTCACCTATACTTAAAAATCATATCAGCATCATCTAGTTTTCATTTCTAGAGTCAAGTCGAGATACTCTCAGATTTACAAGAACGTCATTTAGAAAACGGTCTTCGGGTTGGCGGTCAATATTATCCATAATTGCCTCCCAACAGTCAGTAATTTTTCTAGTAATCTGAGAATACATTTGATCTTTTTTAAATGCAGGATAATAAGAAAGCAATCTCATAATTCCGTCAGTGGACTGTACGATATGTATTTGATGAATAACAGATCGTAATCGCTCATAAAAGGTAAAGCTCTCTTCATCAGATATGGTTAGAAAATTATCGATCTTAGTATAAATCATCTCAATATCTTGATATAGATCCTTTAATTGGCTACTTATTACCTTGGACAAATTAACTAGCTCGTATTCAATGTATGTTTTGCTGTTAACGCGTCGTTCGATCTCACCTGCTTGAACTAGTGCACCGATCTCTTTGTACACAGTTTTTTCATTGCCTACTCTTTTGACCACTTGTCTGACAAGATCAATATCACGTAGAGTTCCATTCTCATTGAGTATTCTGATTATCTCAGTTTTGATTACGTCAGAATTGTTATTCATTTCTTATGTAGGTTCTGTTGGGTTAACGGGTGTTGACTGCTGAGGATCATGTCAGATTCCACAACCATCAACAACACATTGACTACTCGACTTTGACATATCGACTATTCGGATTACCGGTCTGCAGGATTCCGCCATCGCCGGTTCAAAAACACCGGACTGCGCTTCATGTATGCCATCTCTACTATCTCTAAACCTAGGAGACAGTTTGCGTGATATGTTCATGGCAGCGATGATATCCCTGTCCATAAATAAACCGCAATTATTACACGATGATTTACGATGTTGTTGCATGTCCTCTTGGAGTCTCTTTCCGCATCTTGGACACTGCGTGCTCGTGTTTTTTGGGTCTACTGTTTTTACAGGTAGCCCGACCCATTGGGCTTTGTACTCTATTTGTCTTTGTAGTTCAAAGAATTGCCATCCGTTCAATCTACGTCTGTATTTGTCGCCTTGACCGTTTCCTTTTCTGTACAGTTTTCTAATTCCCTTTAGATTTTCTAGAACAATGACAGCTTTTTTCTTAACTGCATTGTCTACTATGTTTTTTGAGATTCTGTGTATGTACTGTTTTGTTCTGTTTGACATTCTTCTCTGTTTTTCTTTGTAGAATTGACCTTTCTTTCTTTTGTCGTTTCTACGGAAACCAGATCTGGCATGTATTGTGTTCTCTTTGATTGATAGTAACTTGTTGGTTTTGTAGACTGTTACCTCTTCTTCATTTCCGCATGTGACGTTTCGAAGGTTTCTGTCTACTCCTACTGTTTTGGTGCACTCTATCTCCTGTACTTCTTTTGAAATACAAAGACTGATGTTAAGAGCAGTCAATGAAAACGAGCGAACTCTCAAGGCTGGATCCGACAGTATTTTTTGAGTATGTTCGTTGAGTAGGATGTTAATTGGATTTCTTGGCTTGTATGGAATTGTGAGTAAGGCGCCGTTGTGTTTTATACGGTAACAATTAGTGATAAACGGATTTTTGATAATTGGATCTTTTACTTTGACACCGCGTTTGACTGACTGATCTCTGTTTGCCAGGATGCCAGCCGCTCGTGATATTGCATTGAGTTTGTATGAAGATAGGATGTCGTAGTGACGTAATTCGTGATAACATAACATAGACAACCGTTTCATGTTGTGGGTATCTTCCTTTAGCCCTATCTTGATACAACGGTTAACCATGTCTGTGAACGTGATCATCATATCCATTAGGTCAGAGTTTGGTGCATGTTTTTGTGCTATTGACTTTATTGCTCTCAATAAGTATTACGGTTTAAGGTTTCTATATTTAGTGTTATGGGTGTAATTTCTGATCAACACCCGTTAATCCAACAGACCCTTATTTACATACCTCTCTATAATCTGCCTTTCACCTATGATAGAAATATCCTTTATTAATCCTTCAAGAATAGATATTCCTAGCTTGATTGATTCGACATCTTGATTCTTGTACTTTAGCCTATGTTTTAGAGTCATTCTCTCATTATTAGCAAAACTGAGCAAACTGACATCAGGCATATTCAGATTAACAAAAAAATCCACATATTCTGCTGCTGAACTTATTGCCATAGGGCTAACAATTAAGAATTCATTTAAAAGGATTTAATCAGTTATTTTCAGAGAAGTTTGGGCAAATATACTGAATTTCAAATATAGGTATCGATTCCCAAATGATAAACTAGATTGCTTTGGATTATCTGGTATGGTTTGTTATGTGCTTAAAATTATTTGGCAACACACTTTAAAGTTCCAAATTGTTTGTCTATGTCGGATTTTATTTTTTCAAATTGGTCCAAATCATTGTCTGGTATACTCATTTTTGCCTTTGTTATTGTTGGAACGATATCTAATGATGTGATATCTTTGAGTTGTGCGCCTTGTTTTAGCGCTTGTAACCCATGGTTATAAAATGACATTAACACCTCCAAAAGTTTGAATTGTTTTTCTGGGCTACAATATGTGTCAATGTCATCAAAAGAGTTTTGTTGTAGCACTCCAAGTTTGATCATTCTAGCAACTTCAAGTATGAGTTTTTCTTCATCAGGTAGTGAATCAGGTCCTAAAAGTTTGACTATCTCTTTTAATGTATCCTCTTTTTGCAGGATAACATATATTTCCTGTCGGATGTTATACCATGATTCGTTGACGTTTTTGTGCCACCATTCTGATACATCATTAAGATATCCTGAATAACTACCCATCCAGTTAATGGATGGATAATGCCTAGAATATGCAAGTTTTGCATCTAATGCCCAAAAAGTCTTGATAAATCTCATGGTGTGTGTAGTTACTGGTTCCGTAAAATCACCACCTGATGGGGATACAGCACCAACAAGGGTGACTGAACCGTCTCTGTCAGGACTTCCTACTGCTTTAACACGTCCTGCTCTCTCATAAAATTCTGCTAATCGTGATGCAAGATACGACGGATAGCCTTCTTCTGCAGGCATCTCCTCTAATCTTCCACTCATCTCTCTTAATGATTCAGCCCATCGGCTAGTGGAATCTGCTACTAGAACAACATCTTTGCCCATATCTCGATAATATTCTGCAATAGTTACACCGGTATAGATACTTGCTTCTCTTGCAGCTACCGGCATATTACTGGTATTTGCAACAAGAACAGTCCTATCCATTAATGGTTTTCCACTACGTGGATCCTTTAAGTGTGGAAACTCTACTAGCACTTCAGTCATCTCGTTTCCTCTCTCACCGCAACCAATGTAAACAACAACTTGGGAGTCAGCCCATTTAGCAATCTGATGTAGTGTCACAGTCTTTCCTGTTCCAAATGCTCCAGGAATTGAACCAGTACCACCTTTTGCTATTGGGAAGAATGTATCTATAATACGCTGTCCAGTTAACAGCGGAACTGTAGGATCGTATCTATTTTGATATGGACGTGGTTTTCTAACAGGCCATTTATGATACATTTTAAGTGGAGTGGGTTCATGACCGTCTCGCTCAATGGTAGCAATAACTGTCTCTAAATCATAATCGCCCTCAGATACCAGATTAGCAATCTTTCCACCCTTGTGATCCGGTGGAAGCATAATGGAGTGGTCTAGAAGATCAGTCTCTTGAACAGTTCCGACTATATTGCCTGCAGAGACTTTGTCTCCATTACTTACAGTTGGGACAAAATGATGTTTTTTTGTCATATCAACTGCACTAGTTGTAATACCTCTTCCGATAAATGAGCCTGAGACCTTTGATAAATCTCGAAGCGGTCTTTGAATACCGTCATAAATCTGCCCTATAATTCCAGGCCCTAACAAAACGCTAAGAGGATTTCCAGTACCGATTACAGGCTCACCTGGTTTTAGTCCGCTTGTTGATTCGTAAACTTGGATAAATGCTACATCGCCAGTTAATCTGATGACCTCACCTATAAGCTTCGAGTCACCGACAGTAACGGTCTCGTACATCTTTGCAGAAGACATGCCATCTGCTTTAACAGCAGGGCCACTCACCCAAATAATTCTACCTGCTGCTGTCATATAATACGAGTCAAAAATTGTTTTATTTAAATGTACTATAATCTGGTTTGATGCACAAAGTCTATTTTGTAAAATCTATCTTACAGCTGCCATCATCAGGATTTTGCAACTTTTTTGCCATGATATAAGGTATGACTACTAGTACAGGAATAGATATTGCGATAAACAATGTCTGTAGTTGAGCTATTGCAACAGAGAATGCAATACCACTTGCCGTACCTACAAATACAGACAAGAACGTACCAGCACATGTAGGACATGCAATAAACAGACCAGCAGCAGCCCCTATCGTACTTGCGCCACTATCTCTCTTTGATATCCTGTATGCAGTTACAGCAACTGCCGCATTTAACCCAACTAAATATGATACAACAAGTTGCAGTACCAGATTAATTGGAATGATCTGCAGCCCTACATGCTCAGTTACATATAGAATAATCTTTGGCATGTATCCTGGTTCATCACAGCACGGTGCAACAAATCCAGACGGAATTGTAGCCCCGTAATGAGTGACAAAATTAACCTCTGGTTGATACACAAGTGTTCCTGATGCTAGGGAGAAGAATGCCCCATATATGATAAAGGTTAGAACAAACACGTTGCGGGCACGACTGGTTTGCGTTACCAGTGCAATGATGCCAAATGTATTTACTAGTGCTAGTTTGCCTTGCTGCTCTTTTATTTTTTCTTTGTGATATGTATACATTCCAAATGCAATAGCGCCAAACGATGCTATCAGTGTGATATAAAATCCGTATGCGATTCTCTGTATAGAATCAATTGCACTAGGCGTTAAAAGCTCAGAGTTTTGATACCTTCCATAAACTATGAACAAGATTGCAATAGTTACAAATCCCAGAATAATGAGTCGCTTTCCTTTGTTTGTATTGACGCGTTCATTACTCATAATTTGATGTGCCACCTTGTCAAATTAAATTTTATCTCAAACTACTATATCAAGTACGGATATAACGCCTCATGTAGAACTAAGCTTGGGAACAAAGATGTAAATTATTGCAATTATCTCCAATCTTCCAAATATCATCAAAAATCCCAAGACTATCTTTGTAGCAGAATCTGTATCCACATCAATTACCCCTGCAGACAGTCCACCAGTAGTAATAACTCCCACTGCCTCAAAAAATGCATCCTGATATGAGACATCCTCAATTACTGCAAGATGTAGTCCTGCAATTGAAGCTATAATCGGAAACAGCATAATAATAACGAGGGTCGATATCAACTCTTTTTTTGTCTGATCAGAGAGTTGCGATCTTTTGGCTTTTGTTAGAAATGCACGAAGATCCTTTAAATGAAACAGGCGGAAGATCTTCAAACCGCCAGCAGTCGAGAATCCACATCCCCCAACAAACATCAATATTATCAAGATGGTATGCGCACTACCACTCAACCCTGCAAGACTCTCTTGTTGGAGTCCGGCAGTGGTACTAGCTGATACAGAATAAAACGCGCTTTGTAAAGGATCCAATCCACTAACTCCCATAAACAATACGATTGCACCACCCAGTATTGCAAAATATGTTAGCACCTCTTTGCCAAGTTTTGGTGAGAGGAACTTTTTTCTCACAAATCCGTAATGAAATGTAAACGGAAGAGCTCCGAGTATCATTGCACCCATCAGTATAACATATTCCTGCCATACAAACCCGTCAAAAATGGTAGATGTAGGTGTAAATCCGCCTGTGGCAAGTGTACTCATAGCAAGCGAAAAGTTATCAATAATATTTCGCTCACCAAAAAGATACAGCAAAACAGCTACAATCGCAATATAGATTGCAAAGATTACTGTAATGGTTATGAAAAGCTCTTTCATGTGAAGCGTTCGCCCAGAGATAAAACTACGCATGGCTTGAAGTTTGGATTCAGGATAAAATGCCGTAATCACAAGGTAGATGAAACTCATTCCTCCTACAAGCTGGGTATAGCTACGAAAGAATGTAAAACTCTGAGAGAGTTCCTCGGGTTGGTCAAACAGTGATATGCCTCCTGTCGTAAATCCGGCAGCACTTGAAAAGAATGCGTTACTAAACACGTCAATGTCAGTTGCATCGTTTGGAAATACATACAGATAAGGTATGGTGCCAAACAGCGACAGTAAAAACAAGCTTGAAAAGACAAGTATGGATGCCTGCTGCAAGTTGAGGTTGGACTTTTCACCATACGAGTTCAGAAAGAATCCCGTAACCAGTAACAGTACAGTGGTAAGATATATGCCGGTAGCCGTGGTAGTATCTTCGAGTACCGTGGCAAGTATTGCAGGTACCAGTAGTAACACCCCTGCAAACTGTAATACAAACCCCAGATTACCCAATATGGCCTTTACAGGTGGACTCAAGAGACGAGGCGTGGTATACGTGGCATTCCTGATAACATTTGCGATGACTGATTGAAGTATGATACCAACTAGCTCATTCTTCTTTGTTATTACCGGAAGCTTTCTAATCTTATGGTCTTTCATTACACGTAAAGCTTCTTTGAGGGTTGATTTCTCACCTATTGTAATTAAGGGAGTGCTCATAATGTCCTTTAATAGAGTGGTCTCTGCATAAACAGTAACGTCACTTACCTTACTTAGAATGTCCTCATCAGTGACTATTCCCACAGGAAGTTTATTCTCATCGACTACCACAATGTCGTCTGCTTCATTGCGATGGAGCATCCTAGCAGCTACTCTAGTTTTGGTATTAAGATTGAGTGTCAATACATCTTTGTTCATGTAGTTTGTCACAGATTTATTTAGAGCATAAGATGTAGACTTGCGAGGATTCTCTGACATTACGGTATACTTTATTATTGATTTTAAATAATTATTGACTGCGTATGTTTGACTGTTTAGTGATATTTCTTTCTTTGAATCCTTTACTGTTTTAGTATCTTTATAAATAGTAAATCAAATTTTTAGATACTATGAAAATTGATCAAGCCCAAGAGATTGATTATGATTCTGTTCATATTGGCTATATTGGGTTTGTTGACCCATACGGGATTGAAGGAATGGTCATACTGAAGAATGGCAACCATAAAGAGTTCCACATGAGAGCGTTTTCAGGCGAGGTAGCGCGGCAGATCATAGGTTTTAGTCAAACAAAACAGCAAAATGATGACATGGATGCACCGCCATCAATATACCAGATGCTCGAAGAGATATGCGAAGAAAATGAGATGGTTCTAGTCAAAGTAAAAGTTTACGAGAGCGGTCAAGTGTTACGCGCAAACTTGTATTTTACAGGCAAAAAAGATCTAGTATTAAAGAACTATCGCGCATCAGATGCCATAGCGCTAGGAGTGTTTTATAACATTCCAATACTTGTCAGAAAGAATCTACTAAAGGAGAATCAGGATATTTAGTTAATATCTGCAATATGTTATAATGAAAATATGCGTTAAAGTGTATATTATTACAAATTCTAAATGGAGATAACCAAACAGTAAATCAGAAAACTGAATTAAAATACATACAAAATTTTATCATGTAAGATAAAAATTATTCCAGTTTACAACACGTACGAAACTGTCAGTGTTATTTTGACATATATGGTACAGCTATTTACATTTAATGTCCGGATAAATTTTTAAAAATGTATAAACGTATATTTTAGAAAACGCGCTTCATAATTCGGCAAACTCATCATAGTTCAGCATAGCTTAGAAGGTGGATTAATCATCAGCAGCTGTTTGTATTACAAACTATGACTATATTATGGTTCTGTTGGGTTAACGGGTGTTGACTGCTGAGGATCATGTCAGATTCCACAACCATCAACAACACATTGACTACTCGACTTTGACATATCGACTATTCGGATTACCGGTCTGCAGGGTTCCGCCATCGCCGGTTCAAAAACACCGGACTGCGCTTCATGTATGCCATCTCTACTATCTCTAAACCTAGGAGACAGTTTGCGTGATATGTTCATGGCAGCGATGATATCCCTGTCCATAAACAAACCGCAATTATTACACGATGATTTACGATGTTGTTGCATGTCCTCTTGGAGTCTCTTTCCGCATTGCGGACACTGCGTGCTCGTGTTTTTTGGGTCTACTGTTTTTACAGGTAGCCCGACCCATTGGGCTTTGTATTCTATTTGTCTTTGTAGTTCAAAGAATTGCCATCCGTTCAATCTACGTCTGTATTTGTTGCCTTGATTGTTTCCTTTTCTGTACAGTTTTCTAATTCCCTTTAGATTTTCTAGAACAATGACAGCCTTTTTCTTGACTGCATTGTCTACTATGTTTTTTGAGATTCTGTGTATGTACTGTTTTGTCCTGTTTGACATTCTTCTCTGTTTTTCTTTGTAGAATTGACCTTTCTTTCTTTTGTCGTTTCTACGGAAACCAGATCTGGCATGTATTGTGTTCTCTTTGATTGAGAGTAACTTGTTGGTTTTGTAGAATGTTACCTCTTCTTCATTTCCGCATGTGACGTTTCTAAGGTTTCTGTCTACTCCCACTGTCTTGGTGCACTCTATCTCCTGTACTTTTTTTGAAATACAAAGACTGATGTTGAGAGCAGTCAATGAAAACGAGCGCACTGCCAAGGCGGGATCAGACAGTATTTTTTGAGTATGTTCGTCGAGTAGGATGTTAATTGGATTTCTTGGCTTGTATGGAATTGTGAGTAAGGCGCCGTTGTGTTTTATACGGTAACAATTAGTGATAAACGGATTTTTGATAATTGGATCTTTTACTTTGAGGCCACGTTTGACTGACTGATCTCTGTTTGCCAGGATGCCAGCAGCTCGTGATATTGCATTGAGCTTGTATGAAGATAGGATGTCGTAGTGACGTAATTCGGGATAGCATAACATAGACAACCGTTTCATGTTGTGGGTATCTTCCTTTAGCCCTATCTTGATACAACGGTTAACCATGTCTGTGAACGTGATCATCATGTCCATTAGGTCAGAGTTTGGTGTATGTTTTTGTGCTATTGACTTTATTGCTCTCAACAAGTATTGTACGGTTTAAGGTTATCTATATTTAGTGTTATGAGTATAATTTCTGATCAACACCCGTTAACCCAACAGAACCTTATCGTATAATTATACCCAAACAAACTAAAAAAATCACAATTCAAGATGACAAGACATATGCAGGATTACTAGTGAACAAACTAGAGACAGATTGTAAAAAATCTAGCTAGTATCTTACCATCCTAATCAGATGTGGTTCTTTGAGCATAATGGTATGGTCATCTCTAATTGAGGATAGTTCCACGCAAGATAGCTTATAGTTTGTGATTACGATCAATGCCTCACATCTAGAACACAAGATGGTTTTGCCATTTGACCTCTCTTCTTTTATGATACTAGCCTCCAATCTATCACCACGTTGACAAGTCGGACAGAGTTTAGGCTCTTTTAGTATGGTAATTATCTCTTTGATGAATATCGTTCGTGTCATAAAAGCATGAAACAGAGTCTTCCACAAAAGAGTTTTGATTGTTAATTGGCATCCAGCAATACTGGCTCAAACATCAAACCGTTTAATTATTTGAGACAGAATGTAGAGTATTCAACATATTTCTCAATCTAGCCAATTAACAACATGATATGAATTCAGCTAGAGATAAGTTTTTGGATTGATGATGAGGATGAGGATGAGGATGATGAGGACAGATTAAAAAAGCAGATTGTCCGTTTGAAAATCAAACAATCAGATAAACACCAAATTCTGCCAGATAGTCACTAGTTGCTGTGATGTTTTTGAGCTATATCATAAAGACTGTTACAAAAACTATCAACGTGCTCAACTGACACACCATCAAACCATGCAAGCTCTTTGTCAATATTAAATCCACGAAATGCATACCGTGACTCAGACTCTACATACTGTATCTCATCTTCGATCAATTCCTGTACAAGACGCTGCTCTAGTTTTGACATAGTGTACCCACAAGTCATCAGATCAATTTGAACAAAATAATTTCCATGTATTGAACTCTTCTTTGCCTTGATAAACGGCTTCATCTGTTCTTTACACATATGATAATACTTGTCATACTCGAACATCTTTGAGTCACCGATATACTTGAGAGATGACATAACAGTCTAAAACTAAACAGTGATTTAAAGATCTTAAATGTTGGTAGTGATGTTTTTAACTTTGTTGACAATCTGGATTTTTGTGTTAATTGGCATCTCAGGTTCCATGGTAAAGTAGATGGTGTTCTTTTTTGTATATATGACCATCTGAGAGACCTTTTCGCGTTCAACATGAACATATCGTACCTTTCCAAGAGATTTATCAAACTCATGTCTCATAGTTCGTCTCTGTGCAACCTGATAACAGAAATGTTCCTCTTCTTGCTGAGTTTTCAGCACAGTTTTGTCAACCTTTATTATGGCCTCTCTGATCACGCCTTTCTTGTTAATTATTGCCGCAAATCTCATCTTAGAATCCAATTCCAGAATTTGGCAGATAATGTCTTTGAGATCCATTTTTGGACTTGCCATATGATTTGAAAATTTATTTGCTAAATATAATCGGTTCTGTTGCATTCACGAGTGGTGTTATTAACAATAACAATTACTCAGAACACTGGACTTTGACATATCGACTATCTGGATTACCTGTCTGCAGGGTTCCATCATCGCTGATTCAAAAACGTCAGACTGCGCTTCACTTATGCCATCTCTACTATCCCTAAACCTAGGGGACAGTTTGCGTGATATGTTCATGGCAGCTATGATGTCTCTGTCCATGAATAATCCACAATTATTACACGACATTTTACGATGTTGTTGCATGTCCTCTTGGAGTTTCTTTCCGCATCTTGGACATTGCGTGCTCGTGCGTTTTGGGTCTACAAATTTGACTGGGAGTCCAGCCCATTGGGCTTTGTATTCTATTTGGCGTTGTAACTCGTAGAATTGCCAGCCATTCAATCTACGTCTATACTTGTTTCCTTGACCATTTCCTTTCTTGTACAATTTTCTTATTCCTTTCAAGTTTTCTAACACAATTACAGCCTTTTTACTAACGGCATTATCCACAATATCTTTTGATATTTTGTGTATGTATTGTTTTGTTCTATTGGCCATTCTTTGCTGTTTTACCTTCCAGAATCGACCTTTCTTTCTTCGATCATTTCTGTGAAAACCAGCTCTTGCATGTATTGTGTTCTCTTTGATAGATAACAGTTTGTTAGTTTTATAGAACATTACTTTTTCATCATTCCCACATGTGATATTTCTAAGGTTTCTGTCTATACCTACTACATTGGAGCACTCTATCTCTTCTATTTGTTTTGAGACACAAATACTAATGGTGCCATCATTTAATGAAAATGAACGTATAGTTAATTCAGGGTCAGACAGAATATTTTGAGTGTGATCATTTAACAGTATATTGATAGGTTGCCTGTTCTTGAATGGTATTGTTAGTAGTGCACCATTGTGTTTTATACCGTAACAATTAGTGATAAATGGCTTTTTTATTTTTGGATATTTAACTTTGACGCCACGTTTTATTGATTGCCTTCTGTTTGATAGTATGCCAGCAGCCCTTGATATTGCATTGAGCTTGTATGATGATAAGATATCATATTGATTTAACTCATGATAACATAGATAAGACAACCGTTTCATATTGTATACATCTTCTTTTAGTCCTATTCTAATGGAAAGGTTTACCATTTCTATGAATGTATCCATCAACTCTTTTAGTTCAGAGTTTGGCGTATGCTTTTGTGTTATTGATTTTATGGCTTGCATGTTATTATAAATTACAAGGCTTGTTTTTAATAAAGGTGTTTTTTTATTTATTTGGTTTTATTTTACCACTCGTGAATGCGACAGAGCCATATAATCTATTAAATTTTTTAGACAACGCTTTAAATTTCTCTAAAAACTAAACCAATCCAAGTAGAATGAAAAAATCTATCTTAGACATACTAGAAGCATTAGAAGAACGATCAAACCTTGAGAAAACAAGAAAGGTAGATGTGGCCCCAAAAGAGAGAATGCTTGCAATAACTGAAGACACTGGAAGACTGATAAACATGATGATGCATCTTATACATGCCAAGAATGCGCTGGAGATTGGAATGTCAGTTGGATATTCAACAATATGGTGTGCAGAAGCCGTCTTGAAGCAGTCAGGCAAGGTCATCGCAATAGAGCAAGATGCAGAGAAGATCAGGCGTGCAGAGAAGAATTTTCGCAAGGCAGGTATAAAAAACAACATCATAATTAAGAGAGGCCTAGCAATGGATATACTATCACAGTTAAACGCAGAAAAAGAGAATAGAGAGTTTTTTGATTTCGTTTTAATTGATGCAGATAAAGAGAATGTCATAAAGTATTTTGACTTGGTTTTGCCAATGGTATCAGTAGGCGGAATAGTGGTCACCGATAACATGTTGTACCCTCAGAAATACAGACAGGATATGGAGAAACTCTCAACACATCTGAACAAGAACTGCAAACTCAGAACAGTAACAGTGCCTATAGGTAATGGAATAGAGATTACAACAAAGATAAAGAAATAATATCAAAGATGTCATTTAAGAGCTCTGAGAATCAAATATCAATTTCATTGATAACAAAGTATTTTTTTTTTTTTGTTTTTGTGTTTGATCAACTTTAAAAAAAATAGGTCGTGCTGTTTGTAGATAAACAGCTACATGATATAGATGTATATTATAATCAAATATACCATAAAATTGTTTTGACGTATGATCATGCCACAGAGTGAGCAACATGTAAAGTGTGTAGCTGCAAAAATTTCAATATTGTAATCTTAATTTTAGACGCTGACACAAAATAGTCATAGTGACAATCGATACACCAAATAATATCAATATAGCACTACTGCCAAATTCTGGAACAATGGATGTGCCCATAATTGTAAGGAATTCAGAGTCTGCAGATAATACAATATGTAAAGTGTGGTGAGTGCCGTCATATTTTTGATCATAGTCCAAGAGTTTGTCACCGTCAACAAAGATTACAAAGTCGCCGTCAATTAATGCAGAAGGAAAACGTAGTGTTAAATCATGGTTTAGAGGTTTGATACGGTTGTTGTTGTTATCGTTATTATCACTATTACTATTGTTGCTGTAGTTATCTGTTATCTCAAAAGTTATCGATTTTTCTTCTTCACGGATTGCAGATAGAATAATGATACGATCAAAATCATACTCTACATCAAAGAATGCAGAACCATCGCCCACTTGTTTGCCAACATCCGGGATGACAGAATAGTTGTTAAATATATCAGTAGCGTCACCATCATCAACTGCTGCAACAACAAAAACTGTACCTTCCATCCAAGGATGAGGCAAGCAGTAGTAAGGATAAACCCCAGGCTGCTCAAAGATATGCGAAAAAGATTTCCCGGGACCAAATAATCCACTATCAAACATACCATCATACCCGTCAGAATCAGTACCAGACGTGACTGTGTGTACTGCAGAGTCAACGTTCTTCCAAGTAATCGTATCACCGGGTAAGATCTCAACTATACCCGTAGTTGAACCGTCAAACTCATTTTGCCAAAAAAATGGAGCGTAAGAATTTGCAGCACCATCAGGAATGATCACGTTATAGCTAGATTGAGCAACGGCGATTGTACTACTAGTTGACGCAGTAATAGTAAACAAAATAACAACAGTCAAAAAAAAGAATAAGTTGTTCACGCCAATTCCAAGACAATACGGCTAATGAGTCTACCTAACATAGTCAACTGATAAATGACGGTTATTTATTAACCATAAAGAATGATTTTATGTATGAGAATGGGAGTAGCCATAATAATTGTTGGAATAGTCATGTTTGTAACAGGACTAGTCATGTACTATTCCATAGAATTAGGCGAGACGGATTCATTATTACGTTCTGTTAAAAATAGTGGTACATTTATTGGTCTTGTGGGAATAGGAGTCACACTAGCAGGAATTATGCTGTATTTGTTTAACAGAAATGAACCACCCATACAAGATAGATTCGACATATAATATCAAGATAAAGTGTGGCAATACCGGTTGTCTCGAATTTGAAAAAGAATCCGGACCGGCGCGCCTAGTTTCAGTCGTTGGTGCTGACGGTGTAAGTCTCGTCTGCTCCGGTGGAGACAGCATAGGTCAAGGGGTTGCCTGATTCATCTGCGATATCGTGCCCTGATGACACTAGATCAAGGTTGTACGTGCCGTCCTGAGTTGCAGAGACTGTCGTGTAGTACGTGGAGCCGGAGCCTGAGACTGACGTGACGGGACTGGTGGCACTGTCGTGGTTGATCGTAAGCATCCAGCCGTTCAGGGTGCCGGTGTCTCCCCCCGCACCGTCGCGTACGCGCAGCGTCCAGTCTTCTGCGATCCCAACGCCACCAAAGTCAGGCGCGTACGTCTTGTCGATGTCGTCTGTATCATAACCTGTGCGGTCGTGCAGTGTCTTGGTTGTGCCGTCGGGGGCGATGAGATCGATCTTAAGATCACCTATGTAGGAATGGGTGATGTCCACGGTGACTGAGACTGACGTGGCCGTCCCGGACTGGTCGACTGCGATGGTATCCTGTATGGTATTGCTGTCGGTTATGGGGATTGAAGGCTCGCTGGTATGCGCGAACTGTCCGGCGGCGTCGTCTGCCCCGGCGCTGTCAGGAGAGAGCACAAAGTCGCCGGCGTCCACACCGGTCACGTCCTCGCTGAATATGACTTGGAAGATCAGAGATGTGCTGTTAGTAACCTCGACTGCAGGGTCGCTTCTCGTAATCGACATGACTGTCGGGGCAGCGATGTCCTGGTCGAGGGGGCCCATGAAACAGTTACCGTTTGTAGCGATCGCATCAAGGAATATCACATGCAAGGCGCCGCTGTCGGTGCTATCGTCTGTGTCGTCTCTATGGGCACCGACTGCGATGTCGACGGTGCCGTCGCCGTCCAGGTCTCCGATGTTTGCAATTGAGGATCCGAACAAGTCGCCGGCTGACAGTGAGGGCCCGTTGGCAGTATTGCCGTTTATCTCGATCGTGCCCTTTGGGGTGCCGTCGGCATTCATGAATATGACATGCAAGGCGCCGCTGTCAGTACCGTTTTCGTCGTCACGATAAGCGCCGACTGCGATGTCGACGGTGCCGTCGCCGTCCAGGTCTCCGATGTTTGCGACGGAACGCCCGAAATGGTCACCACCTGATAGCGAGGGCCCGTTGGCAGTATCGCCGTCTATCTCGATCGTGCCCTTTGGGGTGCCGTCGGCATTCATGAATATGACATGCAAGGCGCCGCTGTCAACGTCGTTGTCTGCGTCATCACGAGTAGCACCGACTGCGATGTCGACGGTGCCGTCGCCGTCCAGGTCTCCGATGTTTGCGACAGAGGCTCCGAAACGGTCGCCGGCTGATAGCGAGGGCCCGTTGGCTGTATCGCCGTTTATCTCGATCGTGCCCTTGGGGGTACCGTCGGCATTCATGAATATGACATGCAAGGCGCCGCTGCCAGTGCCACTTGGATCGTCAACATGATGGGCGCCTACTGCGATGTCTACGGTGCCGTCGCCGTCCAGGTCTCCGATGTTTGCGACAGAACGTCCGAAATTGTCACCCCTTGACAGATCGGGCCCGTTGGCAGTATCGCCGTCTATCGCAGTAGTCCCGCTCTTGGGGATGCCGTCGGCGTTCAAAAAGATGACGTAAACGGTGCCGTTGTCGGTGCCGCTTGTGTCGTCATTATGGGCTCCGACTACGATGTCGACGGTGCCGTCGCCGTCCAAGTCTCCGATGCCCGCTACGGAGGTTCCGAAAGTGTCACCGTTTGACAGGTAGGGCGCGTAGGTAGCAGTGCTGTTTATCTCAGCCGTGCCCTTGAGGGTGCCGTCGGCGTTCATGAATATGACATGCAAGGCGCCGCTCTGGACTTCTGGACCATTACTCGTCCAAGCGCCGACTGCGATGTCGACGGTGCCGTCGCCGTCCAGGTCTCCGATGTTTGCAACAGATGAGCCGAAACCGTCACCGTTTGACAGCGAGGGCCCATTGACGGTGCTGTCATCTATACGGATCACTGTCCGTGGATACACGGCTACTGTCGAGTTGATAGTGTCATCTGATTCGGAGAGGGTGATGGTATGTGTACCGTTAAGCCCAGTGCTACAGTCATTGCTGTAGTTGATCTCGTTTGCCTGGTAGATCATCTCGATCGGCGTGAATGTTGAGGCGGTGCGGTTCACTGTGTAGGTGTGGTCAGTCAAGGGTGCCGTATCGACAAGTCCCGTGCCGGACGAGTCTATGATGCCGTGGCCGGCTGCAATGTCTAGGTTGAACGTCCCGTCGGTGGTAACTGCGACGGTGACGTTGTATGCGCTACCGGAGCCTGCCAGGCCTGTCACATTGCCGATCCCGGTACTGCCAGTGGAGAGCGCAAAGTCGGATACATCCACGCCGGTCACGTTCTCGCTGAACGTCACCCGGTACACCAGCGTCTGGCTGTCCGTGTTTTCTGATGTCGGATCGTGCCGCTCGATTGACGAGACTGTCGGGGATGTCGTGTCTGCTGGTGTGGTGCTGACCGTGTAGGTGTGGTCTACTCCGGTGGTGGCAGTATCAGTTAGAGGATTATCTGCCGAATCCTCGATGCCGTGGTTTTGTACAAGATCAAGGTTGTATGTCCCATCACTTGATGCAGAGACTGTCACAAAGTACTGGCTGCCAGAACCGGATATGGAGGTTATAGGATTGTGGATGTCAGTGGGATCACCATGATTAATTGTGAGTGTCCAGCTGTTCAGAATGCCGTCATCAGCAGACGGATAGTCGTCGTTGATCTTCAGCGTCCATGTTCCTGATATTGAGGTGCCGTTAAAGTTCGGTGTGTATGTATCTACTATGTCGTCTGAACTACCGCCTGAACGATTGTGTAACGTTTGGGTTGTACCGTCGGGGGCAACCAAATCTACCTTTAGATCACTAATGTATGTATGAGTAATGTTTAGGTCAACTGAAACTGATGCAACATTTCCAGAACTAGACACTGCTATAGTATCAGTAACATCTTGAGCACCTGTTATGGCAGTCGATGGTGAGTTGGTCTGAGTGAACTGGCCAGTACCAGTACCAGTACCTGGGTCAGGACCGCCCGTACTATCAGAAGACAGGGTAAAGTCAGACTGTGTCACACCGGTTATATCTTCGCTAAAGGTTACCTCGTAGACTAGTATCTGGCTGTCAGTAGTTGCAGCAACAGGATTGTATCTCTCAATTGATGTGAGTGTTGGTGCTGTGGTATCAGCAGGTACTGTGTTGACCGTGTAGGTGTGGTCTACTCCGGTGGTGGCAGTATCAGTTAGAGGATTATCTGCCGAATCCTCGATGCCGTGGTTTTGTACAAGATCAAGGTTGTATGTCCCATCACTTGATGCAGAGACTGTCACAAAGTACTGGCTGCCAGAACCGGATATGGAGGTTATAGGATTGGGGACATCGGCAGTATCGCCATAATTAATTGTGAGTGTCCAGCTGTTCAGAATGCCGTCATCAGCAGACGGATAGTCGTCGTTGATCTTCAGCGTCCATGTTCCTGATATTGAGGTGCCATTAAAGCTTGGTGTGTATGTAGCTACTATGTCGTCTGAACTACCGCCTGAACGATTGTGTAACGTTTGGGTTGTACCGTCAGGGGCAACCAAATCTACCTTTAGATCACTAATGTATGTATGAGTAATGTTTAGGTCAACTGAAACTGATGCAACATTTCCAGAACTAGACACTGCTATAGTATCAGTAACATCTTGAGCACCTGTTATGGCAGTTGATGGTGAGTTGGTCTGAGTGAACTGGCCAGTACCAGTACCAGTACCTGTGTCAGAACCGCCCGTGCTATCAGAAGACAGGGCAAAGTCAGTCGTGTCCACTCCGGTGACGTCCTCGCTAAAGGTCACCTTGTAGGTCAGCGTCTGGCTGTCGGTGTTTTCTGTAACGGGACTGGACCGCTCAATTGATGATAGTGTTGGTGCAGTGGTGTCATCAGGTACGGTATTGACGGTATACGTCTCGTCAGTACCTGTAGTTGGAGTCACGTCTGTTAGTGGATTGTTTGATTCGTCTTCGATGTCGTGTCCTGACGATATCAGATCAAGGTTGTATGTGCCGTCCTGTGTGGCCAAAACCGTCACTTGGTACGTGTCGCCAGAACCTGAGACTGATGTTACAGGGTTTGACGTATCAATACTACTACTGCTACCAGAATTGATCGTAAGCGTCCAGCTGTTCAGGGTACCGTCGTCTGCGGTGGCATAGTTGTCGTTTATCTGTAGCGTCCAGATACCTGCAATTGGAACGCCTGCAAAGTCTGGTGTGTATGTCTGGTCTATGTCATCTGCGCTGCCTCCAGAGCGGTTGTGGACGGTCTTGGTCGTGCCGTCTGGGGCGATGAGATCTATCTTGAGGTCGCCTTTGTATGTGTGGGATACATCTATTGCGACAGAGACTGACGTAACAGTACCAGAGCCTGGGACTGTAATGGTATCTGTTATGGTGTTAGCTGCAGTTATGGCAATGGCAGGAGAACGTGTCTGTGTGAACTGGGCAGAGCTTGATCCGCCCGTGCTATCAGAAGACAGGGCAAAGTCAGTCGTGTCCACTCCGGTGACGTCCTCGCTAAAGGTCACCTTGTAGGTCAGCGTCCGGCTGTCGGTGTTTTCTGTAACGGGACTGGACCGCTCAATTGATGATAGTGTTGGTGCAGTGGTGTCATCAGGTACGGTATTGACGGTATACGTCTCGTCAGTACCTGTAGTTGGAGTCACGTCTGTTAGTGGATTGTTTGATTCGTCTTCGATGTCGTGTCCTGACGATATCAGATCAAGGTTGTATGTGCCGTCCTGTGTGGCCAAAACCGTCACTTGGTACGTGTCGCCAGAACCTGAGACTGATGTTACAGGGTTTGACGTATCAATACTACTACTGCTACCAGAATTGATCGTAAGCGTCCAGCTGTTCAGGGTACCGTCGTCTGCGGTGGCATAGTTGTCGTTTATCTGTAGCGTCCAGATACCTGCAATTGGAACGCCTGCAAAGTCTGGTGTGTATGTCTGGTCTATGTCATCTGCGCTGCCTCCAGAGCGGTTGTGGACGGTCTTGGTCGTGCCGTCTGGGGCGATGAGATCTATCTTGAGGTCGCCTTTGTATGTGTGGGATACATCTATTGCGACAGAGACTGACGTAACAGTACCAGAGCCTGGGACTGTAATGGTATCTGTTATGGTGTTAGCTGCAGTTATGGCAATGGCAGGAGAACGTGTCTGTGTGAACTGGGCAGAGCTTGATCCGCCCGTGCTATCAGAAGACAGGGCAAAGTCAGTCGTGTCCACTCCGGTGACGTCCTCGCTAAAGGTCACCTTGTAGGTCAGCGTCTGGCTGTCGGTGTTTTCTGTAACGGGACTGGACCGCTCAATTGATGATAGTGTTGGTGCAGTGGTGTCATCAGGTACGGTATTGACGGTATACGTCTCGTCAGTACCTGTAGTTGGAGTCACGTCTGTTAGTGGATTGTTTGATTCGTCTTCGATGTCGTGTCCTGACGATATCAGATCAAGGTTGTATGTGCCGTCCTGTGTGGCCAAAACCGTCACTTGGTACGTGTCGCCAGAACCTGAGACTGATGTTACAGGGTTTGACGTATCAATACTACTACTGCTACCAGAATTGATCGTAAGCGTCCAGCTGTTCAGGGTACCGTCGTCTGCGGTGGCATAGTTGTCGTTTATCTGTAGCGTCCAGATACCTGCAATTGGAACGCCTGCAAAGTCTGGTGTGTATGTCTGGTCTATGTCATCTGCGCTGCCTCCAGAGCGGTTGTGGACGGTCTTGGTCGTGCCGTCTGGGGCGATGAGATCTATCTTGAGGTCGCCTTTGTATGTGTGGGATACATCTATTGCGACAGAGACTGACGTAACAGTACCAGAGCCTGGGACTGTAATGGTATCTGTTATGGTGTTAGCTGCAGTTATGGCAATGGCAGGAGAACGTGTCTGTGTGAACTGGGCAGAGCTTGATCCGCCCGTGCTATCAGAAGACAGGGCAAAGTCAGTCGTGTCCACTCCGGTGACGTCCTCGCTAAAGGTCACCTTGTAGGTCAGCGTCCGGCTGTCGGTGTTTTCTGTAACGGGACTGGACCGCTCAATTGATGATAGTGTTGGTGCAGTGGTGTCATCAGGTACGGTATTGACGGTATACGTCTCGTCAGTACCTGTAGTTGGAGTCACGTCTGTTAGTGGATTGTTTGATTCGTCTTCGATGTCGTGTCCTGACGATATCAGATCAAGGTTGTATGTGCCGTCCTGTGTGGCCAAAACCGTCACTTGGTACGTGTCGCCAGAACCTGAGACTGATGTTACAGGGTTTGACGTATCAATACTACTACTGCTACCAGAATTGATCGTAAGCGTCCAGCTGTTCAGGGTACCGTCGTCTGCGGTGGCATAGTTGTCGTTTATCTGTAGCGTCCAGATACCTGCAATTGGAACGCCTGCAAAGTCTGGTGTGTATGTCTGGTCTATGTCATCTGCGCTGCCTCCAGAGCGGTTGTGGACGGTCTTGGTCGTGCCGTCTGGGGCGATGAGATCTATCTTGAGGTCGCCTTTGTATGTGTGGGATACATCTATTGCGACAGAGACTGACGTAACAGTACCAGAGCCTGGGACTGTAATGGTATCTGTTATGGTGTTAGCTGCAGTTATGGCAATGGCAGGAGAACGTGTCTGTGTGAACTGGGCAGAGCTTGATCCGCCCGTGCTATCAGAAGACAGGGCAAAGTCAGTCGTGTCCACTCCGGTGACGTCCTCGCTAAAGGTCACCTTGTAGGTCAGCGTCTGGCTGTCGGTGTTTTCTGTAACGGGACTGGACCGCTCAATTGATGATAGTGTTGGTGCAGTGGTGTCATCAGGTACGGTATTGACGGTATACGTCTCGTCAGTACCTGTAGTTGGAGTCACGTCTGTTAGTGGATTGTTTGATTCGTCTTCGATGTCGTGTCCTGACGATATCAGATCAAGGTTGTATGTGCCGTCCTGTGTGGCCAAAACCGTCACTTGGTACGTGTCGCCAGAACCTGAGACTGATGTTACAGGGTTTGACGTATCAATACTACTACTGCTACCAGAATTGATCGTAAGCGTCCAGCTGTTCAGGGTACCGTCGTCTGCGGTGGCATAGTTGTCGTTTATCTGTAGCGTCCAGATACCTGCAATTGGAACGCCTGCAAAGTCTGGTGTGTATGTCTGGTCTATGTCATCTGCGCTGCCTCCAGAGCGGTTGTGGACGGTCTTGGTCGTGCCGTCTGGGGCGATGAGATCTATCTTGAGGTCGCCTTTGTATGTGTGGGATACATCTATTGCGACAGAGACTGACGTAACAGTACCAGAGCCTGGGACTGTAATGGTATCTGTTATGGTGTTAGCTGCAGTTATGGCAATGGCAGGAGAACGTGTCTGCGTGAACTGACTGGAACTGACTCCGCCCGTGCTATCAGAAGACAGGGCAAAGTCAGTTGCATCCACCTCAGTCACATCCTCGCTAAAGGTTACCTCGTAGACTAGTGTCTGGGTGTCAGTAGTTGCGGCAGCAGGATTGTATCTCTCAATTGACGTGAGTGTCGGTGCCATGTTGTCGGCAGGTACCGTGTTGACAGTATATGTCTGGTCTACTCCGGTGGTGGCAGTATCAGTTAGAGGGTTATCTGCCGAATCCTCAATGCCGTGGTTTTGTACAAGATCAAGGTTGTATGTCCCGTCACTTGATGCAGAGACCGTTACAAAGTACTGGCTGCCGGAACCGGATATGGAGGTTACAGCATTAGCAGCAGTACCCGTGCTATCAGAAGACAGAACAAAGTCGGACTGTGTCACACCGGTTACATCCTCGCTAAAGGTTACCTCGTAGATTAGCGTCTGGGTGTCAGTAGTTGCGGCAGCAGGATTGTATCTCTTAATTGATGTGAGTGTCGGTGCAGTGGTATCAGCAGGTACCGTGTTGACAGTATATGTCTGGTCTACTCCGGTGGTGGCAGTATCAGTTAGAGGGTTATCTGCCGAATCCTCGATGCCGTGGTTTTGTACAAGATCAAGGTTGTATGTCCCGTCACTTGATGCAGAGACCGTTACAAAGTACTGGCTGCCGGAACCGGATATGGAGGTTACAGCATTAGCAGCAGTACCCGTGCTATCAGAAGACAGAACAAAGTCAGACTGTGTCACACCGGTTACATCCTCGCTAAAGGTTACCTTGTATACTAGTGTCTGGGTGTCAGTAGTTGCAACAGCAGGATTGTATCTCTTAATTGATGTGAGTGTCGGTGCAGTGGTATCAGCAGGTACCGTGTTGACAGTATATGTCTGGTCTACTCCGGTGGTGGCAGTATCAGTTAGAGGGTTATCTGCCGAATCCTCAATGCCGTGGTTTTGTACAAGATCAAGGTTGTATGTCCCGTCACTTGATGCAGAGACCGTTACAAAGTACTGGCTGCCAGAACCGGATATGGAGGTTACAGGATTGGGGACATCGGGGGTATCACCATAATTAATTGTGAGTGTCCAGCTGTTCAGAACGCCGTCATCTGCAGACGGAAAGTTGTCGTTGATCTTCAGCGTCCATGTTCCCGATATTGAGGCGCCGTTAAAGTTTGGTGTGTATGTAGCTACTATATCGTCTGAACTACTGCCTGAATAGTTGTGTAACGTTTTGGCTGTATCGTCGGGGGCAACCAAATCTACCTTTAGATCACCAATGTATGTATGAGTAATGTTTAGGTTAACTGAAACTGATGTAGCATTTCCAAGACTAGACACTGTTATAGTATCAGTAACGTCTTGATCACCTGTTATGGCAGTTGATGGCGATTCGGTCTGAGTGAACTGGCCGGTACCAGTACCTGGGTCGGAACCGCCCGTGCTATCAGAAGACAGAACAAAGTCGGACTGGGTTACACCGGTTACATCCTCGCTAAAGGTTACCTCGTAGACTAGTGTCTGGGTGTCAGTAGTTGCGGCAGCAGGATTGTATCTCTTAATTGATGTGAGTGTCGGTGCCGTGGTATCAGCAGGTACGGTGTTGACAGTATATGTCTGGTCTACTCCGGTGGTGACAGTATCAGTTAGAGGGTTATCTGCCGAATCCTCGATGCCGTGGTTTTGTACAAGATCAAGGTTGTATGTCCCGTCACTTGATGCAGAGACCGTTACAAAGTACTGGCTGCCAGAACCGGATATGGAGGTTACAGCATTAGCAGCAGTACCCGTGCTATCAGAAGACAGAACAAAGTCAGACTGTGTCACACCGGTTACATCCTCGCTAAAGGTTACCTCGTAGATTAGCGTCTGGGTGTCAGTAGTTGCGGCAGCAGGATTGTATCTCTCAATTGATGTGAGTGTCGGTGCCGTGGTATCAGCAGGTACGGTGTTGACAGTATATGTCTGGTCTACTCCGGTGGTGGCAGTATCAGTTAAAGGATTATCTGCCGAATCCTCAATGCCGTGGTTTTGTACAAGATCAAGGTTGTATGTGCCGTCCTGAGTTGCAGAAACTGTTACGTAATACACGCTATCAGAACCAGTCAAGGTTGTACTGCCTGTCCCAGTGCTGTCCTGAGAGATAACAAAGTCTGCCGCATCCACCCCTGTCACATCCTCACTGAAGGTTACCTCGTAGATTAGCGTCTGGCTGTCGGTGCTTTCTGTAACGGGACTGTACCGCTCAATTGATGATAGTGTTGGTGCAGTGGTGTCAGCAGGTACAGTACTGACTGTGTAGGTGTGATCCACTCCTGTAGGTGCAATGTTAGTAAGGGGATTGCTTGCCTCATCTGTTATACCGTGCCCTGATGACGCCAGATCAAGGTTGTACGTGCCGTCCTGTACAGCAGAGACTGTCATGTTGTATATGTAGCCGGAGCCTGTCAGACCGGTTATGCTGCCTGCCCCGGTGCTGTCTTGCGAGAGGGCAAAGTCGCCTGTATCCACACCGGTGACGTTCTCGCTGAACGTCACCTGGTACACCAGCGTCTGGTTGTCCGTGTTCTGGTCTGTGGGACTGTATCTTTCGATTGACGTGACTGTGGGGGCAGTCGTGTCAACAGTGTAGGTGCGGTCGGTTCCGGCTGTGAGAACGGTGTCAGTCAGTTCGTTGTCGCTCACATCTTTGATGTCGTTATCCGCGGCCAATCCCAACGTCACAGTACCATCAGCGGTGACCGAGACTGTAACGCCGTACTCGTCGCTGGAGCCTGACACGTGGGTTACGGAGGCATTGCCGGTACCTGTTAGCACAAAGTCCGTAGCGTTCACGTTTTGCACGTCCTCACTGAACATGATGCCAAATTGCAGGGTGGTGTCATGGGTAATCGCATTGCTTGGACTGTCCCTCCAGATCGTACTGACACTGGGAGGGGTGGTGTCAGGCACATATTCTACCACCGTAATGTTAACGAGTCGTTGATTATTTGAACCGAACGTACCTGTGGCAGTCACACCTACCATGTATGTGGATTTGACAGATTGTACAGGTGTGGCTTTGAGTTTGAGCACGTTGTGATCCATTTCAAAGGCAGAAGAGTCATGCCCCACAATGATGGCGTACGTTGGATTCTGTTTGTCCAAGTGGGCGTTCTGTGCCGATATGGTAGTAACTACAAGGGAAGAGTCGCCGTCAACGATAGACGTATCTTCCGGCACGACGTACCATCTTCCAAGGTTTTGGTTGAAAGAGGTGGCAGAATCGAACATATCGCGCATGTCTGCCACGCCCGAGACATCCCATCCGGAGATGTTACCGTTAAACTCATAGGCAAATTCGAACATGTGGTTCATGTCAGTCACGTTTGAGACGTTCCACGAGGAGATGTTACCGTTAAACGTCTCGGCATACTTGAACATGTGGTTCATGTCAGTCACGTTTGAGACGTTCCACTCGTGGATGTCACGGTTAAACTTGTAGGCAAACTGGAACATGTGGCTCATGTCAGTCACGTTTGAGACATCCCACGAGGAGATGTCGTGGTTAAAGGAGTAAGAACCGTAGAACATGTAGCTCATGTCAGTTACGTTCGAGACGTCCCACGAGGAGATGTCCTGATTGAAAGATATGGCGTTGGCAAACATGCGTCTCATGTCAGTCACGCCCGACACATTCCATGATGATATGTCTTGATTGAAATTAAATGCCCTGCTGAACATCCAGCTTATGTCAGTCACGCCAGAGACGTCCCACTCTGAGACGTCCTGATTAAAGGTGTCAGACTCGTAAAACATGCGACTCATGTCAGTCACGCCAGAGACGTCCCACTCTGAGACGTCGCCGTTAAACGCCGTGGCTTCATAGAACATGTAGCTCATATCAGTCACACCCGAGACGTCCCACGCGGAGAGATTGCCGTTAAACTTTTTGGCAAAATAGAACATGTGGTTCATGTCAGTCACCAAGGAAAGATCCGGAACGTCGGTTGCATTGTACACCAGATTCCTTGCGCCCGAGAATGCGTACGCCATAGAGGTCCATTTGACGTCGCCCCATTGATCTATCGACAGGAGTCCGTTGGGTGAGCTCCCGACTCTTGCAATGGCCGTGCTGGTAGACCCCATATATTCTTCTACCGACATGGATCCGTTGGGTATGCTACCGTAAAGATAGATCTTCGCATAGTTCCCTGTTATGCTTATGGCGTAGTTGCCTGCATGGGCGTATCTGTGCTCCGCGGTTCCGCTGATGGTCTCCACAGTCCCATCCCCCCAGTCTACAGTGTATTCTCCGGTCGCCCCGTAGGTGCCGTTCTCATCGTCGACGGGAATCGTAACTAACCCCCCCTGCCTCACGGCCCATGTCATAACAAAAGGTCGCTCGTCTGCCTGCCCGTAGGCATGCGGTGCAGTGCACGCCACTATGAGAATGGGCAATGCTATAACTAGGGCGGATATGAAAAGAGTGTTTTTCGCCGGGATCGTCATAGGGGTCGGAATAACTGACTACCCATATGAATATAATCGTGTCGGAAGGTTCTGTGAAGTTATCGAGGGTTAACCCCTATAACTTGACTTTGACATATCGACTATTCGGATTACCAATGGTGTGCCGGGTTCCGTCATCGCCTGCTCAAAAGTGCCGGACTGCGCTTCATCTATGTCATCTCTACTACCCCTAAACCTAGGGGGCAGCTTGCGTGATATGTTCATGGCAGCGATAATATCCCTGTCCATAAACAAACCGCAATTATTACACGACATTTTACGATGTTGTTGCATGTCCTCTTGGAGTCTCTTTCCGCATTTCGGACACTGCGTGCTCGTGTTTCTTGGGTCTACTGTCTCGACTGGAGGCAACCCGACCCATTGGGCTTTGTATTCTATTTGGCGTTGTAACTCGTAGAATTGCCACCCGTTCAATCTACGCCTGTACTTGTTACCTTGACTGTTTCCTTTTCGGTACAATTTTCTTATTCCTTTCAGGTTTTCCATGACGATTGCAGTCTTGTTTTTGACTGCGTTGTCTACTATATCCTTTGAGATTCTGTGGATGTACTGCTTTGTTCTATTGCTCATTCGTCTCTGTCTTTGTTTCCAGAATTGACCTTTCTTTCTGCGATCATTTCTGTGGAATCCTGCCCTAGCGTGTATTGTGTTCTCCTTTATGGATAACAGTTTGTTTGTCTTGTAGACTGTCACCTCTTTCTCGTTCCCACACGTCACATTTCTTAGGTTTCTGTCTATTCCCACTTGATTGGTGCACTCTATCTCTTGTACTGTTTTTGAAACACAAAGACTGATGTTCAGAGCAGTCAATGAAAACGAACGCATCGTCAAGGCGGGATCAGATAGGATTTTTTGGGTGTGATCGTTGAGTAAAATGTTGATTGGGTTATGTTTCTTGTATGGGATTGTTAATAGTGCACCGTTGTGTTGTATACCGTAACAGTTTGTCATAAAGGGATTTTTGACTATTGGGTCTCTTATTCTGACACCTCGTTTGATTGATTGTTTTCTGTTTGATAACATGCCTGCAGCTCGTGATATTGCATTTAGTTTGTATGAAGACAGGATGTCATAATTACGTAATTCATGATAACATAACATGGACAACCTCTTCATATTGTGAGTGTCTTCTTTCAATCCTGTCTTGATGCAATGATTGACCATCTTTGTGAATATAGCCATCATATCCATTAGATCAGAGTTCGGCGTATATTTCTGTGATATTGACTTTATCGCTTTCAACGAATATCTTACGGTTTAGAGGTTTATACAATTTAGGGATTAACAGATAACCCCCGATAACTTCACAGAACCTGTCGGAATATTGTTTAAATTTGTAACTTGAAATGGATAGAATTGAGAAATTACGGATCATGTATTACACAACGAGGGCGTTGTCCAAATCTTGGTTCTACAGACCTATGATGTTCTTTTACACGCGTTTTATTGGTTTTGATTCCATCCATCTGACTGAATTTCCTGTGATCGGAGCATGAGATCATGCATCATGTACCAGAATCGCGCAAAGACGCACAACACATACTAGGTGCATGGCATGCATTTTTGCATCATTCCATCACGACAGCATGTTGTAGCAGATGCACCTGAGTAGCAGCTGCAACCTTTGGGCCGGCAGTGTATTTGCGCGAACCACGGCAGTGAACCTACACTTGAACTACGAGAACACGGACTCTACTATGCTGCATGGATGGTACGTCTCTTCAAACTCTTTGGGGTTCTTCTCCCACCATCTGATCATCTCGCCTCCGGACCAAATCCCCTTACGACGTGGTTCTTGAGGGTGCAGATGACAGGTCTTCTGCCCGAGTCTTGGATCATCTTGTAGTTCTTGACTGCGTCATACCCGGCATCAAGCATCACGCACCCAAGGCCGTCTGGAACATTCTCGAACATTTCCCGGAATATTGGAGAGTCGTGCGCGCATCCTTTGATGACTGCACAGAAGACGATCTTTCTTCCCTTGGCATCGACGATCACGTGTAATTTGACGAATTCGCACCTGGAGACAAGTCCCCTCTCTCTCTCTTGGTGTCTTCCCAGTCCGCGTATTGGTTTATGGCAACCCCTGTGGAGTCGCCCAGGAGGGAACCGCGCGCGTGGGATCCTGTCTGCCATTCCATTATTTTGTGCAGTCACCCAAATCTGCGATTACGGTGACTACGTGGTACAGGCAGGATTTTGATGGAACGGTTTTTAATCCATACAAATTATAATGACACATGCAAACCACATAAAATATGACTGATAAAATTTGGTTAGGTGGAATCTATCTAAAGGATGAAGGAGGATACAAGATAGTTCTAAAATCATTGAACCACTATAAAGACAGATTAAAAAAACTTCATAAAAGTCCGGAGCTTGAAGATTCTGCTGCAATGTTTGCGTCTGTGCTAAATCAACAGGCAAGAAAGGTTGTCCCTCAGATTGATGTAATGATTAAAAAGATCCAAGATAACCTAGCAGATACCAAATCAATGAACAAAACTCAAGAAGATATACAATTTTTGGAAAAAGCCCTCATGTGTTATCAGTCAGACATTCACAAAGCTGAAGATACGGGACATGAGTATTTTGTAGAACTAGTCGGGGACGGAATACAGGCAAGAGAAGATCTAGAAGAGATAAAGACGGCATTAGAGAAGATAAACCAGTACTGTTAGTTATTATCTAGTCATCAAGACCCTGCAGATACCAATCCAGATAAGGCATCAATACCTTACATTGGGTTCTTTTTTCTTGGGCGTCAGTCACGTCACTAATTTTTTGAATCTTTCCTTGAAGATATTCAGAGATTGACGTATTTTTAAAGTGAGGTTTTATCTGATTCAAAACACCAACAACCTCATCAACTGATGCATGTTCAAAATCGTCTAAAATGCCTTGAATTCGTACTTTTAGTAGAGTCATACAATTATTCAAAAAGATAGCCATTATTATTTGATTGAGTCATAAAATGATTTAACACTACTTTTTCATGCTGTTTTATTAGTTTAAGGGGAAATTCTGGACTGGGTTTCATACTGGATGTATGTAAAATCATACACCTTATTACTCTTGCGTAGATTTTGGCGCATAAAACGGCTTGTTATTTTTTACAAATTTCATTATTATAGAAATAAAAAATGAGGTTGTGTATTGCTGCGCAAGTCAGCTTCAATCCTTTCTAGGATAGCAGGTGTCTGGCAAACCGTCTCATAAAACGTTCCACGCTGTTAAGCAACAGTTAATTTTATAGTGCGGTCTATCAGTAGACAGGAAAGAACGTATCAAATCATGGAATTTGTTCTGTGGCATCACGTTGTCCATTACGCATACTGTACACTTCTTCCTGCTGATGTCTATTCCAATATCTCTCATCCTTTTACTACCTCTGCTAATTGCTTTTGACGAATCGTAAGATGTAATTGTCTTTCAGTATGAGCGGCACGAGAACACAGTAGATCGGGTTGATCCATTCAGGATAAAGTGTGCTAAGCACAGATTTGCGTAGGGGTCGATCCATCATCTGAACTACGACGAGGATGTTTTTACACGCATTCAACGTTAAAACTCGAAAAGTTATAATAATATCGAGTAGTAAAACTAACATGAAAACTCAATTAGATTATCTAGATCATCGTTCCTTGGAAAATATTTTTAAGTCTCAGAGAAGCACTGAAGAGAAACATAATCTTAGAGATCATCATATAGTTACCTTGGAAGAGGGTGAGGATGGAATGATTATTGCAAAATGTGCAGAAATTAATGTTATCACACAAGGCAAGTCCATGGATGATACAGAAAAAAATGTTGTAGAAGCAGTTAGTCTCATGAGAGAAGAGTTAGGAAAAGACAAAGAATTTAGCATCTCATTAAGAAGAATCCTTTAGTGTCTCTTCCTGTAACTTTTGGTGGTAAACTAGTACGATTCCTTGTTAAGCAAGGATTTGTAATTAAACGCCGAAAGGGAAGTCATGTAATTTTAAAACATTTAGACAAAAGAATAACAAGTGTTCCGCTTCACAATGAGTTAGATCGCGGTACTTTGAGAGGTATATTAATTCAGGTAAACGAATTAGAACACTTTATAGAACAGATATGAGACATAAAGTAACATGTCAGTTATAGATTCAAAAGAAGTTGATTTTGTAGTTTTAAAAGAAGATTATAGTAGGTTTTTAGTACATGATGGAACCTGTATCAAAGCAAAAATTGTAGTCAAGAAAATTTTCTTCAATCCTCAAAAGACCCCTGAAGGATATCCTGCAGGAATAGCTGTAGACACATTAAATGCCATATCTGCCATAGTGCCTCTTTCTCTAAAACGTAAACCTTCAAAAGAACAAATGAATCCGCAAAAAGATAAGGGCGAAGAAATAAAGTTTGAAGAACAGAAAATTGAAATTCAAGAATACATGACTCCTGATGGATTTAAGATTACTGTAAAACCCATTGTCACAAAAATGTTCAAGTATAACAAATACAATAATTATGGAGAACCTGCATACAGTCTAACTCTCCAAGCAATAACCAATATTGAAAAAATAGAAAGTACTGGTTAATTTAGTATTCCTTGATCCCACTTTTGACTGTATACAATTTGTAACCGTTTACGTTATTTTAGGTATTATATTCATAATAATAGAAAAATTATGTATAGAATACTATGCAATGCTATAGCTACGAGATAAAGTTCGTTAGGATCTTCGAAGGAGATCTGTACAGATATGTAAACAGATCAGCCTCATTTCGACTTTATACGCAAGCAGGTCAATTCATTGATAGTAAGTGCTGCCGATGGCGTCTTTGCCGGCGTTCTTGATAAACGCACAATAAAAAGACAGACGTGGAGTTCTGAGGAAATAGGAAATTTTCTATTCAACAGATCACTGTATGATAACATTGTGCCGAACATCGAAGATTTTAACAATCTCACAGTGATCTATGACAAAGGCAGGCTTGACTCAAAAAGAACTCAAAATTTTAACCAATATATGGCAGACACGGAATCTTATCGAGCGTTTACAGGATCAAAAAAATATTCGGGAACAATAGATCGATTTCAAGACATTGATTCATACTCTGATTCTGGAATTTGGGCGGCAGATTTTATTGCAGGATCATTCAGACACGCATACCTTTATGATGATCGTACCTATGTGGATATTCTAAAGCCTAAATTCATCGGAAACGGCGTAAGAAGATTATGGTTTTGATGACTGTAGACAAACCCCTTAGAACCTTCAGATAAATCCTACGCCAGATGGCACGGTATTTGTCGGGACTTACTTGTCTACAGATACCATACGCATTTCTAATGTATAAAAGTTTCAATTAACAGTTCATGGGCTACATACTTAAGTATATTCAAATCAGTGGCGTTGTCCTAATCTTAATTTTCTAAGCCTGTTTGACATACCTTTACGCGTATTTTATGGCTTTTGATTTCATTTGTATGACGGAATTTTATGGCTACTGGGCATAACATGGTGTATTACGTGTCAAAACCGCATAGAGACGTGTGAGTATGAAATTAGGTTTGATTTTAAAATATTTTTTTAAAGAAAGCGAGGTGGTCTAATATGAGAAAATGGAAAAACGGTAAAAAATGAAATGACTTGATGTGGTAGAATGTAGCTTGATGTGGTAGAGGAAAGTTGGCTTTGGGTTTAACCTAACCGATTAGATAAAATGTCATCATTGTTCCAAGTAAGACGAAACTTTCCTGTGACCCTGAACATTCCAAGTCTTCCACCTTTCTTAAAGTGTAACGTATATGACTTGTGAGATGTATCAGTTATCTCAAGATTTACATCGTCTTTGATAGTCTCAAAGACAATTGGATCATTAGATATCTGTTTCCATTGATCGGTCTCAAAATCAATATAAAATTTGGTGTATAACAATCCCATTAACTACTAGCAGATATACCTGAATAAATAACTACGTTACTTGGAGAGATTTAATGCAATCAAAGTTGAGATGATTTTTGCAGCAATTGATGCAGTAGAACCGTTATCGCAGTATGGATTCAACTCTACAACATCAACACCCATCACCTTGGTATCAGAGAATGAGTATATCATATCAAATAACTCTCTAGAGGTTATGCCCACTGCCTCTGGATTGCCAACACCTGGGGCATATGCAGGATCCAAAACATCAAGATCAAAACTTGAATAGACACTATCAAAAACAGACACATAGTCCTCCAAAAGATTCGGTCCCAAGCCGTCGCGTATCTCCTTGTCAGTGATTGTTTTGATATGATGCTCTGCAAGAAACTGATATTCACTACTATCAAACGCCCGTGCGCCAACATGTAGAATATTATCAGAACCTCGCTCTTCAATGACTCTTCTCAAGTAGGATGCATGACTCAGCCTGCTGTCTGCAAACTCGTCTCTTAGGTCATAGTGTGCGTCAAAGACTATGTATCCAGTCTCTTTTGGAAAGCTGGTATATGCAGGATACGTAATAGAGTGTTCGCCGCCTAAGATAAACAACTGCCTTTGTTTTGCCACAAGCTCTGTTGTTATGTTCTTTACCATCTTTACCATCTCAGATGCAACAACAGTATGTCTAGTATTTCCTAGATCTTCAATGTACACATTGCCATCATCCAAATCCACATGAAGATCAGGGTGAAAGATCTCTATATTGTTAAATGATTCACGAATCGAGTCAGGTCCAAATCTGCATCCAGGCCTAAAGGAATGGGTGGAATCAAAAGGAACACCAAATACTGTAGCGGCAGGTGATGATGATGATTGGGAGGCACCATCATCATTGTTACTACCTGATGTAGTAATTAGCGGATTGTTACTCATGTACAAATCAACGAAACTCAATACACTCACACCATCAGGTTTGGTCTCTTTGATAGATGTTTTGGAAGGTTCAGGCCGGTAAACGGTTTTTGGGCAGTCTGGTCATGAATGCTAGCAATAAAATCATCAAAGGACATCTCATGCAAGTTGCCTGTCTGCCTATCACGAATGTTAAGGTTCTGCGACTCGGTCTCTTTTTTCCCAATTACTAGTATGTATCGTATCCACTCCTTTTCCGCATAACGTATTCTCTTTGCAATGCTGTCGTTTCTATCATCAATATCAACACGTACGTTTTCTGCAGATATCTTCTCGCACAGTCTCTCCGAGAACCCGTCAAACTCTTCAGTGATCGGTATAATGCGCACCTGGACAGGTGTAAGCCACAAAGGAAGTTGGGGTTTGCGTCCTTGCCTTGAATCCTGTGCTGCTTTTTCAAGCAATACATAGATGATTCTCTCAATTGCACCACTAGGCGAGTTGTGTAAGATTATAGGATGCTGTTTTATGTTATGCTCATCTACGAAATCTATATCGTATCGCTTACCATTCTCAACGTCAATCTGATCGGTGGACAGTGCAGATGCCTTTCCAAGACTGTCAATAAAGTTAAACTCCCACTTTAGCACAAAGTAAAAGAATTTTTCTTTCCACATCTCAACTAGAACAGGCCTGCCGTGTCTGTTAACCAAGTCATGAATTGCAGATTTGTTCTCGTGGTAAAAATCCTCAGTAAACCTGATTGCCATCTCGTAGTCTGACTGTTCGACTCCAAGTTCTTTGAGAACGCTTTGGGATAGATCAAATCGAGTTTTAATCTCATCTACTGCCTGATCAATATCCTTACAGAAGGCATGGCAATCAGGCATAGTAAATGCTCTTAACCGTCTTAAACCAACTAGTTCGCCTGACTGTTCACGTCGAAAGCTGTATCGTGTAAGCTCGTAAAGTTTGAACGGCAGACTCTTGTAGGATAGCTGGTATTGATTTGCCATAAGGAACTGCCCAAAACATGCAGCAAATCTTAGAAACAATCTCTTGCCCTCTGAATCAATGTTGTACTGTCTTGCAGGAAATCGGTTGAAATAACTCACCATGCTTGGATGTTCTGAATCATACATTATGGGAGTCTCAACCTCATACCCACCATACTCTTTTACTCTATCAGTAACATATCTCTCAATTAGGGATTTGATAAGACGGCCATTAGGATAAAAACGCATATTGCCTGAATCAGATGCTGGCTCATAATCAGATATGCCTAACTTTTTCATCAGTCCAACGTGAGGTGGCGGCTGGTCTGAGCTTCGTTGTTTGGCAGATTCGTATTTTGCAAGTACCTCTAATTTTTTATGATTAGTAAAGTCAAAATCACCGATGTTGGACACGATACCATCAGGGGACAGAATCTTCCAAAAGGATCGTATTTTTGATTCGCCTTTTAGAGCATCGGAGGTTATCTCAGTGTCATCGTCGTCGTCATCGTTATCACCACCATCGCTTTTGTTACTGCTTGGATGTATAGAATCTTTTGTGATAACTTTGGAACTTTCAGCAAGTGGGTGTCCTTTTACTTTGAGCTTGTAGGATTTAGTCCAACCAAATGGAGAATGAGATACATCAAGGTCTAACTCCACTGCATGACTCTTCATCTCTTCAAGTAATTTTAATGCAATGGATGGTAAAGCAAGGTTAGAGCTCAGATGAGCATAAGGGTATAACAACAACTTTTTGCAGCCAATCTTTCCCATAGAATCTTTTATCTGAGATACGGCATTCTTGGCTACGCTTGTGTTGTCGCCGTCCTCTATTGCAACAAACACAACTACTAGTTCTTGAAACTGTCTAGTGCTAAGATCCGTTATGAGCTCGGCTGCCTTGATCTCTTTTTTAGTAGGGGTATACTCTAGACTGTCACAATGTAGTTGCAGTATGCGCATACCTAAATCTGTAAAAGTGGTATAAATATACGATTCTCAAAGAAATATTTAAAGATCAGTAGCAAGCGGGATTTTACACGCATTGATACGTTATTCTTGTATTGTACTCGCATATACTAGTCACACAAAAAACCACTAATAGCATACATTTCCAGTATTCTACAAAACGGCACTCTCAAAACTACGTATTGATAATTATATAATCAATCTCAAAGAATTTTATGTAAACTTGTCTTAGATGAGATATGACTTCTAACGATATCAACGAGGACAGATATCAAGAGCTACTTAAAAAGAGAAGAGAGTTAGATGATAACAGACCAAGTGATATTGAAGAGATGAGACGCTGGAAACACACCATGGGCAAGATACTGCAAGAATTGGAATTATATAAGAGATAGCATCTTCGTGATGCCAAAAAAGATACTCCCTACTGAATATATAAATAGAAATTATAGAGCAAGTAAGTTGTGCCAGTTGACCCTGTATGCGGAATTGAACTAGATCAAGAATTGGCATTAATTCATGATCACGGTGGTAAGAAATTCTATTTCTGTTGCAATGGGTGTAGACGCATATTTATTAAAAAACCACGCAAATACAAAAACAATGTCTAGATTGGAAACGCACCACACATCCTGCAAAATTTAGATTCTCCAATACTGTGCTTACAGTACGGACAAAGATGTTTAGCGCCGGTATCAACTGCAGGTGAGCCAAAATGTTTCTGAAATATCTCATAATAGTACATAGATTCCCTGCTACGAATTCTAATACCATCATTGTTTTGAACTGTTAACTTTTTTTCAACAAACTGCCTTTCATCAATTATTGAATTGAACAGTTCAGTTAGGCCTACTGTGCCTGCGCCATCTTGCATCGGGGATTTTGTCCTCCACGCTATATGTTGTGGGAGATGAGGTTCAAATGTTTTACGCAATATCCATTTTCCATGTACTTTGGTATCTTCTATCTTGACTTTTAAATCAGATGGAATTTCTTTAGCTAGCTCTATGACATTATCGTTTAGAAAAGGAGACTCTACACGAACTCCTAATGCTTTGCCAATGTCTTGCGTTGGAAAATGCATTACATTACAAACACGTTTTATCTCAGCATCTAATTTGTCAGGAGGTGTGTTTATAAGAAAATTATACCCTGCAAACAATTCGTCTGCTCCGTCTCCAGTTATCATAGAATTCATTCCGTTTTCCTTCCCCCATTTTATTGCCAGATACATTACAACATTATTGCGAATTTCAATGTCGTTAAAATTTTTCAGAATTTTTATAGTCTCTTCTATACCCTGGAGAATTGCAGTAGTAGTAGTATAGTAGATTGTCAATGGCATATGCATCGCTTTTGCAGCCATCTGACAGTACGTCAGGTCGTTTGAAATGAAATCTTCTGCAATAATTGCGACTGCCTGAGGTCTCTTATGCTTTAAAAGAAAAGCCAGAATCGAACTATCAAGCCCTCCAGAAAGCGATAATAGATTCGAAGTGCATGAATTACAGGATTCCTCCAAGGCATCATAGAGTCTTTTAGAAAAATCATCCACGGTATAAGGTATAATTTTGATGATTTTAAAATGTGCCTAACGACGAGTACAGCAGTAACAAAGAGTAGTACATGCCGTAAACACTAACAATACCAAACAAAAGATTATCACTAGCAACGCCGATAACAAAAAAACCATCAACATTCCAAATCAGAGCATATTGTAAACTTTAAATTTACAAACAAACATTTGAGGAGTAATGCTCCTTCCAGCTGAGATAGAATCCAAGACCTTGATTCCTGCACTACGAGCAATAATTGCAAAAAAACTTGCAAAAGATCACAGCATCAGAGAAGAAGAGATATCAAAGATGCTAGGGGTCACACAGGCAGCGATTAGTAATTACATTCGCGGAACACGTGGTGACCCGTCTCTAATTGCTAAACTGTTATCAGAAGAACAAGTTGCAACATTAATTGATGAATTATGCGATAATCTATCCTCTGATATGGCATACACTCCATCTAGTCTGGCCAAATTCATAGGGCTATGCAATTACATCAAATCCAGTTTATTGATATGTGAAATACATCATAATTTAGAGTCAGACATTGACGAACAGGTATGCAAAGAATGTGAAAACATGCTTTTGAAAGGTCCAGGAAGCGTATACTAGGTTTTATCTAAAATAATCTCAACTGTTGAGGTCATCTTGCCAATACCGGCAGCAGCTAATGTATCTAAAAGTACTTTTTGAACCTTAGACCTATCTCTTAGCACATCTTCGGTAATTATATTTGCTACAGCAACTGCATTGGGAATAGAGTTGCCGCTTGATTTTAAAATAACTTGATCTTGATTCCGTAGTACATTGAGCACATTAGAAACAGACTCCATGACAGGCGCATCATCAATATGAATTATAGTCTCATGATCATTACGACCGTCACTGTCATTTGATTTTACAATATGTTCTTGCCCATACTGTTCCTTTATATCTTCCATGAGCATCAGACAACTAACAACAATTTTGTGATCTTTTAAGTTTTATCGATGATTGATTCATTTTATTTTTCAAAGAAATCAATGGGTATGTTTTGATAATCGCCGTTTGGAAGAACACGTCTAATTGTGATGGGAATGGCTCGTTGATCTAACTCCTCCATTGAGATATCTAGGGATATTCTTGCAGTCTGCGGAATGGCGATAAATGGCGGGGCTCCTAGCGATAATTGCAATGCTCTTGCACCCATGATTCTTGCTTTTTCAAATCGTGTCAATGTAGTGGGCCCTATCGTTACTTTGTTTTTTTCACAAGGAATTTCAACAGGATCATGTTCTACAATTTTTTCAACAACTTGTCTGTCCTCTATCTCTTTGATGCGTTTTTCAAGATCGTCTTGTTCTTTCTCAGTTAATGTATCCAACCCACCCTTCTTTTCGATTAATTTTCGATAGGTATCTAGTGCTTTGTTTAATCCTGCATTTTCTTCAGCTTCTAGATCCAAGGTATCGTCAGTTTGTGTAGTAGTTGTTGCTGCTGTTGTAGCAACAGTGGTCGCGGTAGTAGAGGCAGAAGCAGATTCTAAAGACTCAGGGTCATTAACATCAGACAAGTAATAAAACTTTGTTAAAACGTTATATATTCTAATCATTTTAACCAACAATTAGGGATTTTGTCGGTATCAAAGAGACAGCTAATTTTAGAGGTAAAAGGAAGAGCAAAGATATCATGTGATCTCAAACGTCATTTATCACCAAGAACAGTAGGGGTCATTATGAGAAGGCTTCCATTAGAAGGTCATGCGCATATGTTAGGGAGTAGTATACTGTACTTTGAAACAGATCTTGATTCAGGTACGGAAAGAGCTAGAACTGAATTTAAAAGGGGCGATGTTGCATTTTTACCGTCGTCTAGAAGTGTCTGCTTTTTTCTAAATGATGTCATATTTAAGAAAACAATGACTCCGATAGGAAGATTGACAGGGAATTTTGATATATTAAAAGATACCAAATCAGGTGACGTACTTTGTATGTATCAAGAAGGTTCTGCAGCTGTTGCAGGTGCCACTACTACAGATTCTTCCTCTTTTTCTCCGCCTTCCTCTTCTGTTAACTCTGACTGAGAGTTAGATTTGGACTCTAATGAAGGATCACTTTCTTCACTAGTTGCCATCTGGTACAAATAATGACCAGAGTAACCTCCTACACGCTTTATGATGCCATTATTAGCAGATTCTCTTAAAAATGCGTTTGCTGCAGAAATTTTCACACCAATCTGTCTTGCAAGGTCTTGGACCGTGATAACTTTGGAGTGTTCAATAATTTTCATCGCCTGTTTTGAATTTACCAGTACAGTGATCTCTGCCTTTTTTGGGCCACTGCCACCTTCACCTTTGTCCTTCTTCTTTTTTGCATCCCTTGAGCTAGATGCTTTATCCTTACTTGCAGCCGTTGGCTTTTTAGCTCCACCCATGCCACTTGAAAGAATATTCCTCTTATAAACGATAAACAAACACAAGTGAATTAAATCAAGTATGACCGATGCCCTTGTGAGTAGATTTACAAGAATGGCTGGAAGATCCAGGTGTGTCAGAGAGAGAGATAATACAGTATAATCAGACTACAAGATATGCACCAATAAAAGATATGTTTAGTTTGACTGCTTCTGTGCTATTTGCAAATATAAATAGCATCATAATTACTATTGTATATGGGCTTAGTGGCAAAAGGTGCAAAATGCAATGTGGATGGTTGTGACAAAGACGGTGCACGCTCACTTAACACCAACAAAGTTGAGAATGCAGGACTACGCGTAAATACAAACAACAAGAAATCAATCCTGTGCAAAGAGCACTACAAGGAATATAAAAAAGAATCCAAAGAAGACAGAGATCTAGAACGTGCCAGATTTGACAGGTTTTAGCCACTATTACTCTTTTTTACCTTACTATCAACAACAGATGTCTGGGTAGTGTTTGGATTATTGTAATAATCCGTACATAGCTTGTTGTAAAATGTGGTTAGTTTCTTGTAGAGTCTTTTTGGCGTACGACTCTTTTGATTAGAGAGAACATATAATGCAAGAATTGGAAATGCTATCGTAGAATCGGCATAGACTGTAACCATTCCATGATGTGCATCTTGAATTTTCCCCCAGCTCTTTCCTTCTTGTAATGTAGCTCCTGACAAACCGCCGGTATCAGGACGTGCGTCAGTTATCTGAATGATATAATCTTGTCCTCCATCTTTTCTTTCTAAAATTTGATCCAGCAGTGGTCCTGTCTGTTGTGCAGTATTTTTAGGAACGCCACCTCCCAATTCCAAAATTCCTGACTTTTTTGATGAATACACTATTGCCGCTTGTTCCAGAATTTCTCTGACAAAGTCAAGATTGTATATCTTGTTTTGTAATCTGTGAACTGCCAAGTTCAATGCCAAAGATGAGTCTTTTATTGTGGATATATACACAGGAACATCATAATCGTATGCAGTAGTGACAAAACTTTTTTCAGGATATTTGGATCTTTCTTTGCTCAGCTTTCCCATCAGATTAGTGAACTCTGCTGTGGTAAATGGTTTATCAGTAAAATCATTCTCGAACATATCTTGAATCAGATCATCTTGAACTTGCAGAGTTTCCTGAAATTTAATGTATACATCCCTAATTCGAACTATCTCGTTTTCATATAACTTCATATCATCAACATCAAAACTTCCCTGTTTGACTGGCAGACCCCATGCAAAGTGATCCTCATGATACACGTTAGCACCGGTTGCGATTATCCAGTCAATAAACCCTCTCTCAATTAGTGTCTTAATTATTCCTCCAAATCCCACAGGAGTCATGGCACCAGATACAGTCAAGCAGATAGTTGTGTCCTCTTTTATCATCTTGGCATAAAGTTTGGCAGCCTCCCCTAGTTGACGACCGTTGTATCCTGAGCCTGCAAAGACATCAACTAGATCTTCAATGGTCATCTGAGGGTCAAGTTTGATGTGAGAAATGTCTTTGCCGTGAAAGTGGTGTGGATTCATAATGTAAACGATATTTTTTTACTAAATAACACTATCGCAACACCGTTTAGTTTTAGGTATCAGATTCTTCGTCTTCAAAATTATTGCTTTATTAGCAATGCAGTAAAACGACAGTTGATGAAGAAGAGAATAGTTGATCTGCATGATCCGAAAAGAGTGGACAGGACACCTGACGGCCTAGAGGTGTTACTACAAGATACTGGAAATTTTACGCAAGATAAGTTTAAGATACTAAGAGTGGAACTACGGCTATACATAGAAAGGCATGACAGAAAGCTAGGGAATTATTCGTTGATTACGTCGTTTGTAGAGACTGACAAGGGTTCAGTTGAGATGATTTACGATGAAGGGTTTCGCGGAGATAAACCGCTGGAGAGAACAAAGCAGTTCATAGTATCGAATTTGGGAATATCAAGCTTGGTTCTGCGTGCAATAATTGCATTAGGTGGTACTGAAGAATAATCCATCATAGGGATATCAGAATAGTAAGAACAGCATCCTTGGTTTTAAAACACAGAACCATATATACATAAAAATAAGCAAGTCGATTAAAAATCCAAGTAAACGTGATACAAGATTATAGACTAGAACAAAAAACATTCGCTATATACGGCAAGATACTATAACAGTAGAAACATGAGAAATATACATACAGTTATGCATTAAGGATTGAAAAAATTTTTGTTGGAAGGGTGCCAAAGTCAGCATCAGGCTCAGCTACAACGTACAGTATGTCATCATTAATCAGTATACTAATTGCCAGTGCACGTTGACGAGAAGCCATAGCAAATTTTACAGGACCTAACTGTGCATCAAATTCTTTTCTCATCTTTACACGCAATGCTAGCTCCAAGAACATCATCTCGTCATCTTTTTCGTTTTCCAGAGGTTTCACATTTGGCCGCATTCCACCTGCATCAAGATGCCCTCGTTCATTAATTATTCCTGCAAACCGAATTTTAGGATCAACTTCTAGTATAGCATTACAAATTTTCGTATAATCAGATGTTTTAATCAAGTTTCCACATCAGATAAAAAGAACTAATTATTATAGTTATATTATTTGTGTCAGAAAATGATAATAACGTTGTCATCTTTTTTTGTACGGTTATTATCCTGACGTCAGTTTTTTAACCAATGCTACAAACTCATCATGAGGAATAGGTGGAACATTCATAATTTTGAGATTTTCACCAACGTGTTCTGCTGTCTTTTGGCCTACTAGTGGAGCTAAGACGCCAGGTGTGGAACGTATAAACTGTAATGCACGCAAAGAAGGCAACAGCTCGTTATGAAAGTCAGGCATCGCATCCGGTTGCAGTAATCGGCCCTGCATGAAAGGAACACTGGTAAACACACCAATACCCAGCTTTGTAGCAGCCTCCAAAATAGAAACTTTTTGAGAATCAAGCAACTGATTCTTTGCAAGTAACGCTTGGTCATAGTGTAAATTGAATGGTAGTTGAATGAATCTGAACCCGTGATCCTGACCTCCGACCCTTTTGGCCATATTTACTGTGTCCTCCAGTGACAGATACTGTACATCTGTATCAGGCACTCTGAAACATTCCCAAGTTGCCATACCGTAAAATCTAATCTTGTCCTGAGCTCGTTTCTCCTCGTATAATGCAAAGACAGATTCTAGATTTGCTAAAAACTCTTCTTGTGTTCTGTCTTTGATCTGTCCTTCAACTGCATTATGAAGATATAATAAATCAAGGCATTCTATATCCAAATTTTTCAACGTGCGCTCTAGTTGATCAGAGAGAAAATTTCGAGTCATACAATGATACCCAGATGTCACATCACCTTCTTTGAGAACTCCTTTTTGTGTGTACTCTTCTTTGACATACTCCCATAACCCAAGATTCACGTCAGCATCGTTAGTAAGGTATCCATTCTTTGAGCTAAGAAATATTTGATCACGTGAAATTTTTCCTGCTTGAACAAGTTCAGACAGTGCCCTCCCAATGGAACGCTCTGCCTTTTGAGAACGATAATTTATTGCAGTATCAACAACGTTTACTCCTGACAGAATAGATTGTTTTACAGCATCCTTTACGGCATTGTCAGTCTGCGCATCAGGATTGCCAAGATATGTGCCAATGCCGACATTTGAGAGGACAAGATCACAAAATTCGTTAAAGTTGTAAGGGTTTATGCCTGAATTATCAGCAAATCTACGAGTTCCATGATGGGTTGCGTGTCCTGAAATCATAATGATGTTATTACAGTTGCTAAATTTATGTCTACATGGTGAGATTGTTCAGAGTAACCGTACTATAATTCAAGCAAGAACCCAATCAAGAACCCTACTACAAACAACGCACCAGTAATTCGGCCAAACAACATAGTAGACGACATAAACGGTACCAATTCATCCACAGAATCGTAGTTCTTCCTCAAACCCAGACCGGATTTTATCATTAGGGGCAGCGCAGACAGACTGATAAGCGATGGTATGGGAAATAGATTCGTCACAACGCCCGCTATTATTGCCAAATATGATATTGACGGAAAGAGCCAGAATAGGTTTACGGCGTTTGGTTTACCAACTAGAATAACCAGTGTCTTCCTGCCTTTGGATTTATCTGCATCATGATCAGGAAACGATGTAATGAACAGTACTAGCGAAGACAGAGAACCTACTACTATTCCTGCAAGTATTGACTCGGATGTAATGACACCTGACTGAATAAAGTATGCACCAATAACTATCATGGAACCTTTTACTGCTACAAAGAATTCACCTAAACCAGAATCTACAATTTTTGTAGAGTAAAAGTAGATTGATACTATTGCAAACCCCAAGATGACTGCAACAACCAACCCGTGAGTGATGATAAAGTATCCACCAATGGCAGAACCGGCAACAAGTGATATAACGCCTGCACGGTAAACAGAAGATGGCTTTAGCAACCCTTCAGGCAAGACGCCTGTTCCACCACTCATTCTAGTTTTAGGGGTCTTGGTATCAATACCTCGTTTAAAATCCCAAAAATCATTTAACAGATCTACACTGGCATGCAGTGCCATAACTCCAACAAAAGTAAAGATTGCAGCAAAGGTATCAAATGAACCATGTTGCCACCAATTCAGCGACAGACCCACGGATACTGCAATTATTGATACTAGAAGAAAACGTACTCTAATAACTCTAAACCATACAGAGAGCATGATAAATAGTTCTAGCAGGACAATATAATATTGACGAGCTGTAGTTTTTTAAGCAGATTTATAACAAAATAGAATGAATTATGGTATGATAATAGGGCAGATAGATAAAGACGACGAGATTGTGAAATTTGACATGGATTTAAGATGTACAAACTGCAAAAGAAGAGTGCCTGGAGGAATGAAGACCTCAAAAAAATATTATCAAACAGAACAATTCAAAACCGAGTTAAAGATTTTTGAGGAGAGATACCTGTGCGGGATATGCAGAGACAAAGAGAGAGTCAGAGAGAGGATCAAATGATGATAGTTGGCGCAAGAGATCAGATTATAACCATAATCAGTCTAAATATCACCAGAAGAAAGTAGGATTAAGCAAAATAATCAGACCAACAAGTCGTCGTTTGTCTCAACAGGTTTTCTGCCCATAAAACCAGAATCTTTTTCGTGCCAAAAGCGTATCTCAGTTTCGCCGTACTTCCAACAAAGCCACACCTCTTCATCGAACTTTTGTGAGGGAAAGTCAAGCAAACCATCATCAATGCTTTTTACAACTACACCGGTTCGCTCCAGTATCTCAACTGATTCATAAAATTCGGTAACTGCAGTATTCAATCTTTGCTTGAGATTGACAAAAGACTCCAAAGTATTTGTAGTAGAGAGACTTATCTGCAACTCTTTTTCTATGCTTTTGACTTTGTTGTTCTTTGCAAGAGAGTATTCGTATTTTTTTATCACGTCAGGAAGAGCTGCATTTGCTTGATTAATAGTAAAATATGTGAACATGTAACAACTGTGAAACATATAGGTAAAAAGTCTTAGGTAGGCACATGTTTATTAGGAAAATATTTAGAGGTAACTTGTGAATGAAGATACAGAAGCACAGCTAGAAGAGCTGATTAACCAAGTTATCAATGGTGCAGTATCAACAATTCCATCATATCTTGAAGAGGTCAATCAGAACAACGAGATACTCAAAGTAAAGGATCCACAAGAGTTTGTATACGGCATCATTATGGGAATGGCGCTAGGAATGAGTGGCGCTATTCTAAGTAAGCAAGAAGAATTGCCAAATGTAGAAGAGCAGATGAAGATAAGGGACATCATATACAAACAGATGCCCAACATAAGAGAGCGAGTATTTAGTTGATAAAATTTACCCAAAAAGAGATATAGAGTTTTTAGAGATGAGGGAGGAGACACGACTGGCCACTTTTCATGATGATATACCGCGCGTAAAACCAGTGTCGTTTGTATTTGAAGATAACGGCGTAATCGGTATAGCCACTGATTATGACACCCGTTCATTTAACAATATTAGAGCAAATCCTCAAGCAAGTATTGTAATTGATATTTACAAGACAAAAGAACACAAAGCAATATGCATCCAAGGTAAAATCGAGATCGTGGAGAATGGTACTGAATTTAATAGATGGTATGATATTTTTTATAAGAGATTTGCATGGGTAAGAGAAGATCCATGGAAAGATAGAGAGAAGCGCCGTTTGTAAAGATAGTGCCAAGCAACAAAGTCAGTTGGGGGCTAAACTAGACATCTTACTGCAAATTTTATGTCGATACTAATCACAATATATTCAAGTGGTCGTATAACGTGACAAAGATGATACTTGTGATTACATATACACCAAGATATGTAAAAGATTAGGTTGAGCACGAGTTATTGAGTTTGTAGGCAGGGGATCTAACCTCTTACAATAGTAGAAGCCCAACACATTAAGATGGGCAACAAGCACATAATGGTATGTCAACGAAGATAAAATGCTCGCATATTCTGGTGGCAAAACACAGTGAAGCTCTATCTATTTTAGAGAGAATCAAGAAAGGTGAAAAGTTTGGTAAACTGGCAAAAGAATGCTCGACGGATACCGGAAGTGCAAAGAAAGATGGAAACTTGGGCTATTTTACAAAGGGCATGATGGTAAAGCCATTTGAAAATACAGCATTCAAGTTGGGAGTAGGGCAGATATCTGAACCAGTCAAAAGTGAATTTGGATATCACGTAATCAAAAGAACAGGGTAAAAAGAGAGCTAGGTCACAAGAGTGCGCCAAGACTCCAAGGAAATGATGTATGGACACGCAAATACTTGTATACGTTTAACCATGCATAGATACCCCATGCATATACCTAGATACTATATAGCAGCGTGCATAAGTTTCTGTACATGGTATTTTAGGACCATCAATATGCATAATGCTTCTTGTCTGGGGAATATACCAAAAACACAAAGCAAAATGTATGGAAAATTAAAATTTAGATTCATGTATGGCTATACATATCACATTAGAAAAAAATACAAGCACCAACATGACACATACAGAAAATCAAACTATTCGTACAATCATTGCTTTTGTGCAGGTTTAGACGATACTTGGTGCGATACAATGTCGGGATTTGGCAGGCCGTCATCCATCTTTATGAATGGCCGCATGATTCCCTTGGACGGTCTTCTCTTCCAGAACTTTTTAAAATTATAATCAAATTTGTGTATCCGTATAAACTCGTATACTGCTGCCAGATGTGAATTCTTATCTGCATAACGTATGGAATGATTCATTGCACGTTTGAGTACGCTCCATACCTCCTCTACGGGATTCAGATATGGATGTCCTACAGGATACCACAGGACAATAATGTCGCGTTCTGCAAAGAAATCTTCTGCATCATGGGATGTATGCCACGGTGCCTTGTCTAGTATCAGAACCATCTTGCCTACCTCCCTGTACACCTTGTCGATATGTTCTAGAAAGGAGACGGTGTTGACAGTCTGACAGTGATTAAAAAACTGTCTGCCGTCTTGTGTCATGCTACATATCATTGAGAATCTATGAAATCCTCCGCTCCATAACATGAATATGCGTAGGCATGTTTTTGCCCAATATTTTGCAGACATTGCAGCGTCCTTGAAGTGTGATTCATCCTGTGTTACAATTGTATATCCAATCTTTGTGTATCTTGCAATCTTTTGATACAGGCCGGCTCTCCATTTGTCCACCTCTTCCATTGATGTTCTATTAACCATGACTGGTTGTGTCTTTTTTCTAGAGTATCCCCAATGTTTGGCATATCGCCTTATCTGCGACATGCTAAGGCTTTTTCCAGACATCTCTTCTAGCTTGTAGTGCAGTTCTACTGGTGTAAATGCGCGTTTCTCGCACCATTGCATTGCTTTGTTTAGAATTTTTCTATCTATCTTGGGTGGACGTCCTGACCGTGGTTTGTCTGAGAGGGCCTGTCGTACCCCCTGAAATGATTTTGTAGCACATGCAAACCTGCAGTACCACATGGCAACAGTACGACGATCACAATAAGATATTTTGGCAGTATTGACAAATGTTTGGATCATCATAAATGCCAACAACATGGACAGCCTACGTGATATACAGCCTACGTGTTCTACTTTTTGCACTTGTTTTAGCATTTTACGTTCATACATGTGCACATTTAATGAAACAAATTTTTGACTTTTCCTATACAGTTAGTAACAGTGACGACGATGTCCAGAAACTGGCTGTACAGAAACTTATGCGCATTGCTATATTAGGTTCTGTCAAGTTATCGTGTGTCGGGTTATAGACCTGAAATTTATTACGTATTAACAAAATTTCTTCTCCCTATCACTTGACTTTGACATATCGACTATCCAGATTACCGGTCTGCAGGGTTCCGACATCGCTGACTCAAAAATGTCAGACTTTGCTTCATATATGTCACCTCTACTATCCCTAAACCTAGGGGACAGCTTGCGTGATATATTCATGGCAGTGATTACATCTCTATCCATAAATAATCCGCAATTATTACACGACATTTTACGTCTGTGTTGCATGGCCTCTTGGAATTTCTTTCCGCATTGGGGACATTGCGTGCTCGTGTTTTTTGGATGGCCTGCCAATTGGATTTTGTATTCTATTCGGGGTTGTAGTTCGTAGAATTGTGTTATTGACTTGTATGCCTTCAATGACCATATTATAGTATAATATTATTTATTTTTTTATATGTCAGGTATCTATCCCAACGCACGATAACTTGACAGAACCCTATATTATAATTTTGAACAGCAGCCATGTTATGATCTCAAAACATTTTTTAAAATACAATATAAAATAAAATGATGCCACTAACTAGCGAAAAAATACTGGACGAAATTCTACAGTATCTAGATTCATCCATTACAAATCTAGCAAAAGGTGCATTTGAAAGCCTAGAGATGCAAGATGTACACCAAATAAAGAACTTTCTTGAGAGTCAATATGATATAAGGCTAGAAAACTTGCTTGAAGCAAAAAATACTAGTATCCATCATTTAGAATCTGCAATGAAGAACAGGGTGATTCAAAGAAAGCGGTCAATTATAGATAAGGTATGCAAGTGATATTATGGCGTTCCTATACATATAGATCCAACCTCACTCTTTGAGATTCAAGCTCTTGGTTATCCTCCAATACTTTGATCATCTTGTCCCCCATGGATTTGGCCTTGGTTATCTTTCGTCTTCCAATCCAATAATACGCCTCGTCAATAGTATCCTTTGCAATTAATACAATTAATTTACCCGTATCCTTTCTACCTGTTCTGCCACGTCTTTGAACAAATCTTATGGAGCTTGGCACGTTATCATAAAAGACTACTTGGTTGACCTCGGCAATATCCAAGCCTTCCTCACCTACACGGGTAGCAACTAGCACGTTGAATAATCCGTCTTTAAAGTTCCGAACAGTTTCTATCTGCTTGTCTTGTTTTAGTCCTGTTTCACCTGATTTACCAATAAGTATTCCAGCAGAAATTCCAAGATTGGTGAGTTGATTATGAATTAATTCTACTGAATCCCTGTAACTAGTAAAGATCAATGTCTTGCCTGAAGCAGACTGCAGTATATCTTGTAGTTTTTGAATCTTTGGATGTTCCACCCCCTTGGATTGAGCAACCCGTGCCAGGTTCATAGCCCTTGTAAAGTTTGGATCAAACTCAAAGAGATCCTTGATTCCTACACCTTTTTTTGCCTGCGCACGTTTGCAGTATTTCAGAAACGGAGTGATACCGTGAACCTCTAACATGTTTAATGCATAGTGAATTCTGATTGCAGTAAACAACGGTTTTGCAGATCTCCTATCCTTCCCTAATACGTATTGTCTGATTCGTAGTAATGCAGAAAGCGACTGCTGTTGTGCAAGGGCAATTCCATTACTCTTTAATGTATCATATCGTGCATCAAGAGCCAATTTGAGTAGTTTCTGAATTGCTTTCAAATCTGGTGGCAAATTGACTGTAATCCACTCAGTGTCAGTCTCATGAGTGTAAGGCTTTACATCAGGACTGTCCTCAGTTCTCTGTGCAACACTTGATATTCGTAATCTTGTCAAGATCTCAGTTGCCTTTTCTTTTTCACTTGGGAGAGTAGCAGTCATACCAACAAGTCTAGTAGAGGTGTTTTCAAATCTTTGAGCAATTTCAGAATATGCATAATCTCCTATAGTTCGGTGGACCTCATCGAATATCACAAGACTAAAATTCTCAGAGAAGACGATGCCACGATTCAGATCATTTCTAGCAATTTCAGGAGTTGCACAAATTACGCTGTTATTCCAGAGTTTTTCTCTCTTTTGAACAGAATCTGTACCGGTAATTAAGGATATGTCATCTAGTGTCAGATTGTTTTTTAAAAATTCAAAATGCTGGTTTACAAGAACCCTAGTAGGTGCCAGAAACAAGATCCCGCCTGTTCCTTTTGATAGATATTCTGCAATTGCATGTAATGCTACTGCAGTCTTGCCAAGACCTGTAGGCAGTACAACAATACAGTTCTCTTTGACTGCCTGAGTTGCAAGATTCACTTGGTACTCTCGTCTCTCTATGGAATTTTTTGTAACATATTTTTTTACTACAAATTCAGTCATGTACCACAAATCAGTAAAATCTCGTAGTTTTAATCATTGATTTTATTCAAAGCTACGTCCAAGCTAAAATGTTTTACAAAAAAAAAGATAATGCAGATTCTAGAGACAGATAAAAAACAGAGTACCCGACAGGCTAAACATAAAGCCAAACGAGAACATAATCAGTGAAAAACAGAGAGATGAGCACAAAAATAGTATGAATAGCCACAGATCAAACACATGCTAACGCGATCCATATATTGAACAAGCGTACAAGAATCGTATGACAGATTTTAAGAGGCCTAGTTGGGACGAATATTTCATGCTTCAAGCAGAGCTAGCTAAACTCCGGTCAAACTGTATTACAAGACAAGTGGGGGCAGTCATAGTCAGCGAACATAGACAGTTGGCAACAGGATATAATGGTACACCTCCAGGAATCAAAAACTGCTTTGAGGGAGGATGCACTAGATGCAAATTACGAATGGAAGGAAAGATAAAATCAGGTAGTGCATTAGATAGATGTCTTTGTAATCACGCAGAAGCCAATGCCATAATGCACTGTGCAGTGTTAGGGATCAAAGTAGGATTAAAGAATAGTATACTGTACACAACGTTTGTGCCGTGTATCGAATGTACAAAGATGGCAATCACAGTAGGAATTAAAAAATTTGTGTGTCTTGACGCGTATCCTGAAACAAATCATGAATTAATTCAACAATCCAATGTTGAGATAATTACACTAGATAAAGAAAAAATCACAAATTGGGCAAAAAAACTAATCGATCAATATGATGAGAGTGCAGAGTAAGATATGCAAGAAAGTCAATACAATATTAACAAAAATGGCAATGACAATAAGAATAATATTGAATCCATGCAATCTGCAATACTGCTGTCAGCAACATACGATGGCACTTTAAAATCAGCAGTTTTAAAATTTTATGATCCGATATCGCAAAAACTAATCCGGTGGAATGATGAAATAGGCCACAAGCCATACTGTTACTCAAAACTAACACCTGAAGAACTAGAATTTTTAAGAGAAAATGAGGGCGTGTTGGATATAAAAACCACTCAAAAATACGAATTGATAAGCGACAAGCAAATTAACATCTCAAAGATCATAGCAGCAGATCCGCTGACAATAGGAGGTACAGCAAGTGAAAAAAGTGTTAGAAATAGGATTGAGACATGGGAATCTGACATTAAATATTATGAGAACTATCTTTATGACAGAAATTTAATCGTTGGAAAGTATTACAGCATTACAAATGGAAAGATACAACAACAAGACCAAGATATTCCAGACGAGGTCAAACTTGCGCTAAAGAGTCTGCTGTGGGACAAGGTCGATAGTGAGAGTATGGCAGATGCAAAAGAGTTCAAATCGTACATCTCAGAATGGGCAGATTTGCTAAACCAGCCCATTCCAGAGATAAAGAGATTAAGTGTCGATATCGAAGTCGAAGCAGAGATAGGTCGAATTCCGGATCCAAGACTCGCAGAAAAAAAAGTCACAGCCATAGGATTCAAGGGATCAGACGGATTTGACAGAATATTCGTACTTAAAACAGAGGATACCGAGACGGGCACAAATGAGTTAGAACCAAACATCAAGGTTACATTTTATGATTCAGATAAAGAGGGAGACATGATACAGGATGCATTTGACATAATGAATGAATTCCCAGTTATTTTGACGTATAATGGGGATGACTTTGACTTGCCATACTTGTACCACAGAGCAGAAGTGTTAAAATTAAAAAAAACAGAAAATCCACTTTACATGGCAAGAGATAATGCGTTATTTAAAAAGGGAATACATATTGATTTGTATAGAACGCTATCAAACAGATCATTTCAGATTTATGCATTCAGTCAAAAATATACAGATTTTTCCCTAAACTCAGTCTCAAAGGCGCTACTGGGAAAAGAGAAGATAGACTACGGATTAGATTTGAACGAACTGACACTTTATCAGACTGCAAAGTACTGTTATAACGATGCACTGTTAACATACGAGCTTACTAGTTTTAACAAGAATTTACTGATGAATCTACTAGTGATTATTGCAAGAATTGGAAGAATGCCCATCGATGATATTGCACGATTGGGAGTCTCTCAATGGATTCGCAGTTTGCTGTACTATGAACACAGAAAAAGAAACTACCTAATTCCAAAACGAGATGATCTCCAAAAAAGATCAGAGGGCGTAATGTCTAATGCAGTAATCAAAGATAAAAAATATCGTGGCGGTCTAGTAATCGATCCAAAGAGAGGAATACACTTTGATGTTGTAGTAATGGACTTTGCTAGCCTGTATCCTAGTATCATCAAAGTTAGGAACTTGTCATATGAGACAGTCAGATGCGTCCATGATACATGCAGGACAAACACAATTCCCGGGACAAATCATTGGGTATGCACGCAAAAGAACGGGCTTACTGCAATGATCATAGGATCACTGAGGGATTTGCGCGTCAACTATTACAAGAGTCTCTCAAAAAAAGAGACATTGACTGAAGATCAAAGACAACAGTATACAGTAGTCAGCCAAGCCCTCAAAGTCATACTAAATGCAAGCTATGGTGTCATGGGTGCTGAGATATTTCCGCTATTCTTTTTGCCAGTTGCAGAGGCGACAACTGCCATAGGAAGATATACCATCATGGAGACCATAAAGAAATGCGAAGAGGCAGGTATTACAGTATTGTACGGAGATACTGACTCGTTGTTTATTAAAAATCCGACACAGCGACAGATTCAGACAGTAATACAGCAGGCAAAACAGGACCACGGTGTAGAGCTGGAGATAGACAAGACCTACAGATACTGTGTGTTAAGTGATAGGAAAAAAAATTATTTCGGGGTCACAAAGTCAGGCAAAGTAGACATCAAAGGATTAACTGGGAAAAAATCACATACGCCTCCATTTATCAAAAAATTATTCTACGAGCTAGTAGACGAACTCTCAAAAGTTAAGACGGTAGAAGATTTTGACAAGGCAAAACAGAGTATATCAGAGAAGATTGCAGATACTGGTAAAAAAGTAGAGGCAAGAGAGATACCATTAGAAGAGTTGACATTCAACGTAATGCTCAGCAAGTCGCCTTCAGAATATGTAAAATCAATACCTCAGCACATAACTGCTGCAAAACAGCTCAAATCATTTAACGATTTAAAGAAAGGAGACAGAATATCATACATCAAAGTCATAAACAAACCAGGTGTAAAGCCATTGGAGCTAGCAAGAAAAGATGAGATTGATGCTAAAAAATACATGGAATTTTTGGAATCTACGCTAGAACAGATAACGCTATCACTTGATTTGAACTTTGATACCATACTAGGTAAACCAAAACAGACCGGCCTGTATGATTTTTGGAGTTGATGAGGCATAGTAGAAGTTGATCAAACGATACTCTCAGCAATTGGAATAGCTGCAGGAATTTTAATTCTGTCAGGATGGGTAGAACAAGTGTACAAAGGATACAGGACAAAGAAACTAAAAGATATATCCAAATATTTGATGGTGTTTATAGGCATAGGAGCAGTACTGTGGGCAATATACGGGGTTTTGATACTAGATGTATTTGTAATAGTCACGAACATTGCAGCAGTCATTCTAATGATAACAGTATTTGGAATGAAGATGAAATACGACAGACAGTCAAAGACTGCATGAAGAATTAAATATAATGTATGGCTGGTGCAAGATGTGTTTATTATTAACTGTAAAAACTATGAGGAGATTTCAGGCAGCAAGATAAAGAAACTAGTCAAAGTCGCAGAAAAGGTATCTCAAAGGTATCACAATGTAAAGATTGCAGTGGTACCGCCACAGCATCTAGTCGGACTAGTTGCAGACATGAATAGAACCATACCCATTCTAGCTCAACACGTTGATGACAAGACATCTGGCAGTACGACGGGGTTTGTGATTCCAGAACTGCTGAAGAGATCAAAGGTGGACGGTTCCATAATTAACCACAGTGAGCACAGAGTACCAAAAGACGCAATACCAAGACTAGTCACAAAATTACGAGAGTTAAAGATGATATCAGTACTGTGTGCCAAAAACGTTGCCGAGGTCAAGAGATATGCCAAGTTGGATGCAGACTATATTGCAATAGAGCCGCCAGAACTGATTGGTTCAGGAAGGGCAATCTCAAAGGAGAAGCCAGAACTGATTGCCAGGGCAGCATCCATATTAAAGGATACAAAAAGCAAGTCAAAACTACTTTGCGGGGCAGGAATCATTTCAGGAGCAGACGTGGCAAAAGCCAGAGAGTTAGGCTCTGTGGGGATTCTTGTTGCAAGCGGAATCATAAAAGCTGATAACTGGAACAAGATAATCTCAGAGTTTGCAGAAGCGATGGAGTTTGTTTCGTAACCTGCCATAGTTCTGACTCGATTGTATAGCATCTAGCCCACACTTTCATCATACCATTGAGATCATCCTCTGAGTTATTTCTACGAACTGGTTGTAGCGCCAGATCTTCAACGCTATCGTTTGAATAATGTTATCCATTGTTTTTGCCCTTACCGAACTTCCAAATATCCTCTTGAACGCATAGAAGAATATCTCCACCTGCCATCGGAAACCGTACTCCGCACGTTTTTTCCACTCGTTCTGATTTTCCGTACGTTCCTTGATGTCCATCTCGTGTAATTTGACAATGCTTGTAGTGCCGCCGCCTAGCTTGTAAAGCACTGCAATGCCACGTTCCCGACTGACCCCCTTTGCCTTGTATTCTGCATTACGTCTTATCTTGATGATAGGTGTAATGCCGTACTCTTTGCATATCTGAAAATTCTCCCTGCTGTCGTATCCTACATATGCCTTGATCTTAATTTTAGCATGATCCGGCGGCGGTCCAGTACCACCCCAACTCCATATAACACAGAGAATAAGCCAAGTTCATTAACTCTGGATTTGAAAACCTGGAACGAGTTTGGACGATATGCCACAGTAAAAGGTATACGTTCAGACTCGTTGTCGATTGGCTACATGTCTGGGCAGTGTACGAATGAATCATTTTTGTACTGAATATTTATATAACTTCAGTACAATTACTATACAAATGTTATACGAACAGATAAGATATGCCAACACCATTCGAAGGATATACAAGATGAGGCATCTATTGGCCCAGAAAAAACCACCGGACATGGGCACGAGGCTCGGATATCCAAAATACAGCAAGCAGTTCTACAGGATCAAATCAAAGATTAAGAAAGAAGGAATAATCGGCAACCGCGGGATGTTTGTGGAAAACCCACCCAACCTACATGTGGCATCAATGCCGTTGCGCGTGGATGCAGCACAGATCAGCGTGCTTGGATACAAGGTTCCGTACGTCCTGTTCTTGGTGTTAGCCATGGGTCCATCCAGAAATGTGTCATACTTGGCAAAGGGGTGCCATTTCAGCAGGAAAGCAGTATATGATGCGCTGAGTATGATGGAGAGAGTGGGCCTAGTGAGGAAGGACGGTTCTGGAACGACAGCAGAAGACAGCTCAGCCCGAACGTGGCTAGCAGAGTATCTGGAGGCAGTCAGTGTGTGGATCGACGCCAGTGATGACACTTTTGTGCTGTTTAACATGATTCCCTCGCACGTGGGAGGTCCCCACGTGCGCCGCCTGTTGCATTACGAGTCAGGAGCTCCAGTGGGTCCTGCAAAGATGCACATCTTCACGTATGAGCCGTTGCTTGATTTGATGGAGACCATGGTGAAAAAGAGTCGATATTTTAAGAGATATCCAAAGTGCGTATCCGTCAGATCTGATGACGGAGAGCAAATGCAAAAAGCAGATGGTGTGTATGGGAATGAAGCCCAATGGATCGGTAGTTAAGATGGATGGCGTCTTCTTCTTCATAGATGACAGGCTGATCAATCTTGATGATCCAACTGCAATGCTAAAAGACGAGTACCACGAACGCTTTGCAAGGAAAGAGTTCGCACCGTTCATACTTTCTGAAATATGTGCCCTAGATATGCTGTACGCGGTTGCCGACATGAGGGACGGATATTACGTGGAAAGGCTAAGCCTAAAGGGAGGACTGTCTGTAAGGAGTACCGTGCCCCTAGCAGACCACCGGTTCTCGTTTGACGCCGATTTTGATCCCAACACGCAGGAGGGATTCACATACAGGGACGTGAGCAACCTGAAAAGTGATATGGTGCAGTACGGTGCGACGAAGAGATGCAAGACGCCCGTCCGCATCACCAAAGACAGCTCTAGGCTGTGCTTTATTGATATTGGATACAGGGATTCGTTGGGGAAATATCACGCAATAGTAGAACGTCCCAAGATTGAAGTGTGTAAGACCTGCCGCGTTTTGGAAGGACCCGTGCTAGGGCATGTTAAGACGATTATTGATCTGGATATGCTAGGGCTGGAGCCTCCTAAAATTGTCCATCTTTCCTTGGAGGAGCAGCTAGCCACGAAACTCTTCGTGATAGGTTCTAGCGGAAGGCAGAGGAATCACTTTGACGCGTATGACTCGTTCAGGATACTCAAATACAGCAAGCCGGACATGAGGAAGACACGTGGCATATTCAAGACGTTGTGTGCCAAGCGTAAATCAATGCCATCCTCCTATGCCGCCGAGTGCAGGCGACATCTTGACACGATGCACGGGAATGTCAAAAAGCGAGCAAGTTTGGAGGAGACAGCGTTTGCAGAAAGGTTCGATTTTGATGACATGATAATGACTGTAAGATCATTTTATGATTTTTTAGATGTGTCCGCGTCTCAGATATGACGCGGTGCGGCGACAGATTTTACGGTATTGACTTGTCTGCAATTGCGTCTGGAATTCCGACGTAAGGGGAGAAAGATCGTATCCTGTGCAGTTACCTAGAGACGGGCGCACGATTCGCAGGCGTTCCAGAAGATGATCAAAAAGGTTCCCGATGGTGCAGGATGTGTGATGTTTGATTCAGGATATGACGCGCATAAGAACTGCAAGATGATCCGTGATACGAGCAGAAGATCTGTGATCTGCACCCGCAAAGACTGCATAGCAAAGGGATTCGATCCAATGGCGGAGACACTCAGGTAACTGGAAAAGAATCCCGAAGAGTTTGAAGATACGTACCGCCGGTGCAGCATAGTAGAATCAGTGTTCTCATCATTCAAGTACAGGTTTACTGCGATTGTTCGTGCAAAGAAGAAGAAGAAGAAGAAGACAACGCAAAGACTGCAGTGTTCCTCAGGTGCATCGGATACAACCTGCTGTCATAGTGGAGAGACACAAAAAACACGTGTTGTGTGCCTACCGCATGCTGTACAATCATGCAACGTCTTGGTGCAAGACACACCTCATCATACCCTACCACAAGAAAATTCTGCAGCATGCAGGAAGTCAAAAACAATAAAGTGTAGATAAAATGACGTTCAATAGGCTTGAAAAACTAAGATTTGGACGATGCCAGTCAAGAGGAATACAATATTAGAGTTAATGGTTTAATACCCCCTTTTTGAATTTGATTATCATAAAAAAAATGAAACAGATCTATTTTTATGATGAAGGGGACGGTAAAAACAAAAAACTACTAGGAGGAAAGGGCGCAGGACTGTGTGAGATGACCAGATTAGAATTGCCAGTGCCTCCAGGATTTACCATCACCACACAGGTTTGTAAAAAATACTATGAGAATAACAGGACGCTGCCAAAAACTCTCATGGCAGATGTGAAAAAAAATATTGCAAAGATAGAAAAAAAGACAGGCAAGATATGGAACTCTGATTCGAACCCTTTGCTGGTATCAGTCAGATCAGGAGCTGCAATATCCATGCCGGGTATGATGGACACTGTCCTAAATTTAGGATTAAATGATAAAACAGTAGTCGGACTAGCAAACAAGAGCGGAAATTCCAGATTTGCATGGGATTCGTACAGAAGATTCATCCAGCTGTTTGGAAAGGTTGCGTTTGGTGTAGATGATAAAGAGTTTGATACGGTCTTAGAGGCAGTAAAAAAAGCGCAGAATGTAGAGTTAGATAGTAAGCTAAATGAAGAGTCACTAAGATCAGTCGTAAAACAGTACAAACAAATCTGTCAAAAGCATACGGGCACAACATTTCCAGATGACCCAACACAGCAAGTAGAGCTTGCAATCAAAGCAGTCTTTAGTAGTTGGATGGGCAAGAGAGCAACAATATACAGAGAGAGAAACAACATTACGCGAGATATTGCAGACGGTACGGCAGTGAACATTGTAGCAATGGTATTTGGAAATATGGGAGATGACTCTGCAACCGGTGTTGTATTTACAAGAAATCCAGGTAACGGACTACGAAAAATGTATGGTGAATATCTAATAAATGCACAAGGAGAAGATGTAGTTGCAGGAGTCAGAACTGGAAACCAAGTGGAACAAATGAAAAAGGATCTACCTAGATCATACAAACAGCTTGTAAACACATGTAAAAAACTAGAAATGCATTACAAAGAAGCACAGGATATTGAGTTTACGATAGAACAAGGACGATTCTATTTATTGCAAACAAGAAATGCAAAGATGAATGCTGCTGCAATGGTAAAAACATCAGTAAATATGGTCAAAGAAGGATTAATAGACAAAGATGCATCGTTAACCAGACTGAATCCTGAACAGTTAGAACAGTTATTACACAAAACCATTGATCCAAAAGAGATCGCAAACTATACACAGATAGTAAAAGGTATTGCAGCATCACCGGGGGCTGCAAGCGGAATTGCAGTATTTGATGTTAAAAGAGCAGTAGTCATGGGAGAGAAAGGCAAGAAAGTTATTTTAATTAGAGAAGAGACAAAACCTGAAGACGTTCCAGCGTTCTTTGAATCGGTAGGAATACTGACTAGTAGAGGGGGAAAGACATCACATGCTGCAGTGGTCGCAAGAGGAATGGGAAAGCCATGTATTGTAGGGTGCTCTGACCTAAAGATAGATAATAATAATAATAAACAGTGCAGTGTTGGTAGCAAGACAATCAAAGAGGGGGATGCAATAACTATTGATGGTAGTTCAGGTAATGTGTATTTAGGAGAGATTCCAACTATAGAACCCAAAGTCACAGCAGATTTCAAGCAGATCTTGCAATGGGCTCAAGAAGCAAAAAATATTGGGATTAGAGCAAATGCAGATACTCCAGAAGGAGCAAGACTAGGCAGAAAGTTTGGAGGTCAAGGAATTGGTCTATGCAGAACAGAGAGAATGTTCAATGGAGCAGATAGAATAAACCTGTTTGTAGACATGATAATGGCAGAAAACATTGATGATCGTAATAAGATTTTACAGAAATTAGGCAAATTACAAAAAAGCGACTTTGTAGAGATTCTCAAGGCAATGAATGGGTATGATGTCACCATAAGACTGCTTGATCCTCCACTGCACGAATTTCTGCCAAATCCAGAAGAGATGGCAGAAAAGATTCACAAACTAAAGACGAAAAAAGAGATAGTCCAAGCAAATATAGTTCTAAAGAGAGCAAGGGAGTTAGCAGAGGTAAACCCCATGATGGGGCATAGAGGAGTCAGAGTAGGTATAACGTATCCTGAGATATACGAGATGCAGATTCAGGCAGTCTTTGAGGCACTAGCGATGCTAAATAAGAGAAGAATCAACGCATATCCGCAGATCATGATCCCACAAATTAGCAGCATTGCAGAGTTAAACCACATCAAAAAGATATTTGACAGGATAAAAGAAGAGAAAGAGGCAAAATACAAAATGGAGCTGCCAGTAAAATTTGGAACGATGATAGAGGTAGTAAGGGCAGCTTTGACTGCTGATGAACTAGCAAGCATAGCAGAATTCTTTAGTTTTGGCACCAATGATTTGACACAAGGAACATTTAGTTTCAGCAGAGAAGATGTAGAAGGAAAATTCCTCCCAGAATATCTTGAAAAAGAGCTGCTGGAGAGAAATCCATTCCAGACAATTGATGTAAAAGGCGTCGGAAATCTAATAAAGATCGGCATTGCAAACGGGCGCAGAGTCAGACCGGACATAGAGGTTGGAATCTGCGGAGAACACGGAGGAGATCCAAACTCGATAAGATTTTGCCACGAGACAGGATTAAATTATGTGAGTGCATCGCCACACAGAATTCCCATTGCACTAGTAGCAGCTGCTCAAGCGGCAATAAAACAACCAAGAAAATAACTGTAATTGACAAAAAATTTACAGTTTTAGAAAAATATCTGTATGTTGTTTTATTTTTCCAAATCGTTGTGAAATAACTCTCTGAAATAGTATAGATAAGCATATTGAATAATTCTAATAAATATTTAATTTTATCTTAGATTTATAGGATTTGAACAAAATTTTAAAAATAATGCACGTATAGTGTAAAAAATCCGTATGTTGTATAAAGACTAGTATGAATAGTCTTAGAGTAATATTTACGTGCTTACGATTTTTGTAGTGATTATAATGTATATGTGTAATGAATAATAGAAAAAAACTAATAGAATTTATGCATAGTATGGCAAAAAAGGGATTTTATGATATTTTCGAATATGTGATGAATAGTGATGGAGTATATTATAATGAAATACAGAACTACGCTTGGAAAAACAAAATTGTACACAGTCGGGCATCAGTAACCATTATGCTGAACTGGATGGTATCATTTGGATTGCTAGAAAGACATGTGATGGTCGACGTCAGACCTATAAGAACCGTATACAATGCGAGTAAGAAAGGTCAAGATATAATGAATAAAATTAACAACATCAACATTTGACACGCAAGTACTCAATGACACATAAAGAATTTACGTGATTGTATGATAGATCACCTAACGCTCTTTGGCCCAGAGAACGACATATATGAAATTTTTTAAATGTATACAAGGTGCTGTGACATCATCGCATCTCTTGAATTTTTTTGAACTTCTGTTATATCCATACCGATTTGTGGCATAACATCGTCAACGGGGTAAAGTTGTACAAAACGTTTTACACAATATTTGTCAAAAAGATCTAAAGTTCGATACTTGCCTGTATAAAACATGAATAAAAATACTAGGTACCCAATTTATTAATGAAAATGAAGATATATCAAAGAATTCAAGGGATACAATGTTACCTCGGATAGATTCCATAAAACAAATTAGACAAAGGGTTGGCATTACCCAAAAAAGACTAGCTTCAATAACAGGGGTAAGTACATCCATGATAAACCAGATAGAATCGGGCAGAAGCAAACCAAGTTATGAGACTGCCAAGAAAATATTTGAGAGTCTTGCAAAGATAGAAAACGAGTCGTCGTCGTCTCACTCTGCAGGAGATTTTTGTAGTAAAAAGATCATAAAGTTAGAACCTACAAACACGCTTGATGATGCAATCAAAAAGATGCACCAGTCGTCAATCAGCCAAATTCCAATCTTTGATGGTGCTGATGCTGTAGGAATAATATCAGAAGACGGAATAGTCAGACACTTGGCAGATTATGGAGAAGCAGAACTAAAGCGAGCAAAACTTGCAGACACCATGGAGCCTACTCCACCAATAGTTGATGTAGATACGCCAGCTAACGTCCTTGTTCCGTTAATTAGATATTCAAAGTGCATTCTAGTCTCAAAAAAATCAGAAGTTATCGGAATCATTACAGCATCTGACACGCTAAAGATGATGATGATGACATAATTACGTTTTAGGATGGCTACAAAGTTCTGCTAAAACACCCTCAAGAGAGCGAGGATGAATAAAGGTAACCATGGTTCCGGCAGAACCGGGTCTAACCTTACCTAAAAATTGTATTCCGCAACCATTCATACGTTGTACTTCACTGTGTATATCGTCAGTCTCAAAAGCTATGTGATGTAATCCTTGACCCCTTTTATCTAGAAATTTTTTAATCGGGCTAGAATCGTTTGTCGGTTGCATTAACTCCACTCGAGAGTTCTCCAAATGGATTATGGCAACTCGTACACCTTCAGATTCAACAGTCTCAAACTCGATGTCATCAACGTTAAGAGCCTTTTTGTAGGTAGCAGTTGAGCTATCAAGGTCATGTACTGCAATGGCAACGTGATCAATCTTCATCTAAAATACCTCCTTTGGACGATACTCTCCGAACACCGTTCTAAAAGTATTGCTAATCTCACCAGTAGTGGCGTACGCTTTAGCTGCAGTGACGATAAAAGGCATTAAATTCTCATCAGTATCAGCTGCACTGCATAATGCAGACAATGCGTCACTGCATTTTTTATTATCACGCGTCTTGCGTAATTTTTTTAGCGCCTTATTTTGCTGGATCTCAATCCTGTCATCAATTCGTAGCAGATCAGGCTGCTCCTCTTGTTCGGCGTACTTGTTGACTCCTACAATAATTCGCTGTTCATCGTCTGTCTCCTTTTTAAGACGATACGCGTTTGCTCGAATCTCAGACTGAAAGAACCCCTTCTCTATTGCCTTGACTGAACCTCCCATCTTTTGGATTTTTTTAAGATACTTCCATACGCCATCCTCAATCTTGTCGCACAATTCTTCGAGGTAATACGAGCCTGCCAATGGATCTGCAGTCTTTGTAATTCCGCTCTCGTGTGCCACTATCTGCTGGGTTCTAAGGGCAATCTTTGCAGATTCCTGGGTTGGTAGTGCCAAAGCCTCATCTCTAGAATTAGTATGCAGAGATTGTGTGCCGCCTGCTACGGCTGCCATAGTTTGTATGGCAACTCGAACGATATTGTTATTTGGTTGTTGTGCAGTTAGGGATTCACCGCTGGTCTGAGTATGAAATTTGAGCTGCATGGAACGTGGATTCTTTGCATGAAACATCTCTTTTAATATTTTAGCATAGACTTTTCTTGCAACTCTAAACTTTGCAACTTCTTCGAAAAACTCTATCGTACAGCAAAAAAAGAATGACAGACGAGGGGCAAAATCATCTATATGTAAACCCTTATCAAGACATGTCTGAATATACGCAATAGCATTGGCAAGTGTAAAGGCAATCTCTTGTACAGCAGTACAACCAGCTTCTCTCATATGATAGCCGGATATGGATACAGGGTACCATGATGGAACGTTTTGGGCACAGTATTCTATCATATCTCCAATTAACCTCATGGATGGTTGAGGAGGATAGATGTATGTATTTCTGGCAATATACTCTTTGAGAATATCGTTCTGGGTAGTTCCGCGCAGTTCTCCACTTTTGAATCCTTGTGACTCACCTACTGCAATATAATATGCAAGCAGCGTGGACGCAGTGGAGTTGATAGTCATCGATGAACTCACCTTGCCTAATGGTATGCCATCAAAGGCAGTCATCATATCTTTGATGGATGTAATAGAGACACCAACTTTTCCCACCTCGCCTTCTGCTTGAGGGGAGTCAGAATCATATCCAATTTGAGTAGGCAAGTCAAATGCCATGCTAAGACCCGTCTGACCCTTCTCTAGCATGAACTTGAATCGCTGATTGGTTAGCTTTGCATCTCCGAATCCAGAGTACTGCCTCATAGTCCAGAACCGTTCACGGAACATTCCGGGATGAATACCCCGAGTATACGGATATCGCCCTGCATCTTCTTTTGCTGGTGCGGTTTTTTTAGACTTTTGATATATGCGTTTTACTGCAAAGTTAGAGTCAGTGTAGATGGCCTTGTCATTTTCAGGTTTTTTGCTACTTGCCATATCATCAACTCTCCAAAAGCTTCTTTGTAATTTTATCTCCCGCTACAAACGGATCAATACGTCCTGATTGTAATTTTGTCAGATATCTTGAGAATGTTTTATCAGAAATGAGCATCTCATCAACTTTCTGCTTGACGTTATTTAAAACGATATCTTTTAGCTCTGCTTCGAGTTTTTGGGTATGCCTGCGAGAAGCATCAGATGCCATATCGATCATGGCATCATGTAAAGTCCTTGCAAACGCTGCAATACCTGTACTCTTTTTTACAGATGTCTTTAAGATTATTGGAGAATTTTTGGTAGAAGAATCACTACCTTTTGGGTCATGTTCTCTATCGCCTATAAAATCGCGCACTGCATCAAAGAGTTGGTTTGTGCCCGGAAGATCACTTTTATTTACAACGTAAATATCTCCAATCTCAGTCAGACCTGCCTTGATTGTCTGGATGCTATCACCGGTATTAGGATTAAATACTACAACTGTGATATCTGCAATGTGAGATATCTCAACTTCAGTCTGTCCTGCACCTACACTCTCAATTATAATAGGATTAAATCCGGAATACTCTAAAACTCGAATACTATTCCGCAGTGAACTAGAAATGGCACCCGTTGCCCCTCTTGATGCGATACTGCGAATATAAATTCCAGAATCAGTTGATTCACTCATGCGTACTCGATCACCTAGTATAGCACCGCCTGTGACATGGCTAGTAGGGTCAACTGCTAGAACGGCAGGTTTTGTACCCAGTTTGGTTAGTGCAATAGTAGTCTTGTTTATCAGAGAGCTTTTGCCTGCACCTGCAGGACCTGTAATGCCAATAACTGTGGACTTGCCACTGTATGGAAAGATCTCTTTTATCAGCTTCTTGGCTTGCCTGGGATCATTTTCTATAATGGTTATGGCCTTGGCAATTGCCCCGCGCTCTCCTTTTTTTAGACCGGTTAGTAACTCCATTGTAAAACCTTCACACATAACACAATAAAATCTTGTGTTTATCCTCGAGAGTAAATAACTTTGGGTTTTTCAGATTCAGGGCTATAAATCTCAGTCTTTATCTGAACATGGTCATAATCAATGTGATCGACTTCTAGCACTATGGGATTTACTGCCCATCCATATAATGGAACGTCAAGAAATGGAACTAGTTGTACAAACTCAGAGTCAGTAAACTGTACCTGAAAGGATTCCTCTAGTCCTAAAACCTCCAATACCACAAGCTCTGTCTTGGCAGACGTATCAACATATGATATAGCTACATGACCTTTATCAGCATAGTATACTGCATCTACTATAAGAGTCTCAGCTAGGACATTCCTGTCAAGATCGTCATTGTTGCTAGTTAGCAAGGCGAGTGCCAGTATAGTAAAGAGGCCAAGAGTGAGTGGAGCTGTAAATCGTTTAATAGCCATTTTCGCCTCTGAATTGTTTTTGCATCTTTCGTTTGAATTCGGATTTTATTCGTACTCTCTCAAGAGTTTGAGACTGTGTACGCTCAGTACCAGGAGTGGGGTTATCTGCAAAGAACTGTATAATCTCAGATTCCATAGAATCGTCAGCTATTCCTGAAATGCTTGATACAATTCTATTAAACAAGGGATTGCCATACCCTACCTTGGTAGTCAGAATCTTCCAGTTCTTCTTCAACCAGGGCCACAGCACTGTATCACCGTAAGGATTTGCAGCGATTTTCATTATTGGTAGCTGCATGTTCTGAGAACGTACTGCACTAGTTTGGGAATAGTCAAGCGTCTTTGCAAGCAAGTCTTTATCTTGAAATCCACACAACGCACTCAAGAATCGTAGTTTCTCTTCTGTACTAGGAGCTTTCTTGTATAATTTTACGAGTTCTCTGTGTGTTTTGTCATTACCATTCCACGCAGCAATACTACATATTGGCTCGATAAGATCAGCAGGAATGGGATGTTTGTCAGGGGAGGCCAAGAATTTTTTATACTGTTTTAATGCCATATCGGTTGTGACATCATCATTTAATTTTCCCAAAGCGCCGATTACAAATCCACGTAACAATGCATCAGTATGTTTATCAGTTTTTTTAGGCATCCATCCCAGATTAGACAGTACCTTCCGAAGATAGTTAATTGCATAATCCTTAATCCTGTCTACAAATGGCTCATCAAAAGCGTAAAAGTACAGGGACATCAAGTTACGGGCAACGTCAACTGTTACAAGATAGCTGGTTTCATCAAAATACGCATCAGTAAAATCAAGATAGTTCGTCACTTGTGAATTGCCAGACATGCATAAAGAGAATAGATCGTTTTGTATTGCCCACCGATTGACAGAGGATATACGTTTTTGGTCCACCAGCATTTTAAGATCCAACAGAATGCCTTGATCATACTTTACACGGTAAAATCCATTTCTGTTATAGTTGGCAACAAATCCCAATGTATTTTTTGGAATGGTAATTGACATTGTTTTTTTATCAAATAATTTGTTAGTGACTATAATGGTGTCATCATCCAATCCTAATATCAACGGGATGGACCACAGCCCTTTACTGAATTTTTTGTCAGGCTCTAAGAGATATCTCTTCTGTTTTAGCTGTATCTTGCTGCCATCCTGGTTAATCTCGACGAGCGGAAATCCTGACTGTTTAAGCCAAGTATTGACCATAGATAAGACAGGCATCTTGGATGTTTTGCCAATAGCGTTCCATAGATCATCGCCGGTGGCATTACGATACTGAAAATCAGATAGATAATTCTTCAATCCCTGCTGAAAGTTCGGTTCTCCTACATAATATTCCAGCATACGCAGAATGCAGCCGCCCTTATCATAGGATATGGCGTCAAATATCTCCCGGATTTGGGAAGGCGAGTCCACCTTGACATCGATAGGATGGGTAGTCTTCAGAGAGTCAAGACCCATTGCCTGATTCATTGCGTTCTGGATAAACTGATCCCAGAGCTCCCACTGAGGGTAAAATTTGTCAACAAACTTTGTTGCCATAAATGTAGCAAAGCTCTCATTGAGCCACAAGTCATTCCACCAACTCATAGTAACAAGATTACCAAACCACTGGTGAGCTATTTCGTGTGAGATAACCTCTGCAATAAACTGTTTAGTGTTAGTAGATGATGTTTTGGAGTCATACAGCAATATGGTCTCCCTAAACGTGATTGCTCCCCAATTCTCCATAGCCCCCGCTGCAAAGTCAGGTACTGCAATCAAGTCTAGCTTGGGTAATGGATATGCTATTCCAAAATAAGATTCGTAAGATACCAACAGTTTTTTTGCAAGATTTAATGCAAAACGACCTTTTGATTTGTTTCCTTCGGTGGTAACAACTCGTATCTGGGTCTTGCCAATCTTTGATACAAGGTATTCAAACTCTCCAACTCCAAAGTATATTAGATAAGTAGAGACAACAGGAGTTTGTACAAAAGTGTATATAATTTTAGAGCCAGTTTTTTTCTTTGATTGTATTGGCATATTAGATATTGCAGTAAACTGTTTGTGTGCAATTATTGTAATGTCAAATGTTGCTTTAGCTGAAGGCTCATCCCAGCAAGGAAATGCACGTCTTGCATCAGCTGCCTCAAATTGAGTGGTTGCAAGATATTTTGTCTTACCATCAACAGTGACGTACTTGCTACGATAGAACCCAAGTAATCTGTCATTTAGTATCCCTTTGAATGTAATATGGATTTTGGCCTCTCCTTTGATTTTTGTCCCAAGTTTGATATGTAACTCTTCATCTTTTTCATGCAATTCTGCGTTACAGGATACAGTATTTTGATTTGATTCTATGTGACATGTAATAATCTCTAATTCAGCACAATGCAAAACGATACAGTCTGTAGGTTTTGTGCATAGTATAGAAATTGATTCTTTGCCAGAAAATACAAATTTTTTGAGGTCAGGCTCCAATACCAACTGATAATTCATAGGCGATACGACGCTCATGTTTGAGGTAATTTTGTTACACTTTAAGTAGATTTTCTATTTATAGTATATAGCATGATGACAAGTCAAGAGGTAATCTCAAAAAAAAAGATGTCTCTTGTATATCAGAATCATTGAATTTTTTTTAAAGACGAGTATAAAGAGGCAATCTCAAAAAAAAAGACGTCTTTTTGTAGCATTCTTGTCCCGTTCAAAAAATAATCTGGCAGAAAAACAAAAAAAAGAATTCATAAATTAGATTTAGTTTTATGTGACATCTCTTGGACTAGATCTTTTAAATTTTTAAAATCTTCTTTTGATACAGAATGTTCGTCTAGATAGGTTTCAACATAATCTGCAATCTTATCTGTTGTATGTTGTAGTGTATCCTTGTGTAACCTTTCCATGTCTTGAGCAGCGTTTTGTATAAACTGATTTATAGTTTCAAGTAACTCAGCGTCACGTATCTTAAATTTATCATAGAGCTCTTTGTTTTTATTTTGAAGAGATATTATATCTGCCGTATTGGGAAAGTCTTTTTGAAGTTCGATCCGGGTGTCATGTGGTGTTTGTATCTCAGAGTCTAATTCAGCAACAGGAGCATTTGCAGATGACAAGCATTGTAATTGTCGCTTTATATCATGAATGTGTTTTTGTTGAATTAAAAATAGCGAAATTAATGTTAGGCCAATAGTTAACATGGCAATCACTGTAGAGTTCAAATAAGTGCCTCCTACAGACAGTAACCCAGTAGTTGATGAATGCGTAATAACAGTTAGAAGACTGCCAAAAATACAAAAGAATAAAGGTACAGCATACAATAATTTATGGCGCTTGATAGAGATAGGAGATAATGATGGAGGTGGTGGTGATGGTAATGATGATGGCAATACATCATCTATCAAAGCTTGATCATCTACTAATTTAGATGATGGTGGGGATGATTGAGTTTTGTTATCGAGTTGGTCTACAGCATCATTCTCATTTGAGGTAGATGGTTTTGGAGGCGGAGTAGAAGAAGGAAGTGAATAAGAAGATTCAATCAAATGATCACCTACAAGATATTGATCAACAAGATTTTGCAGATAACGAGCATCATAAACATCTAAAATATTATTATCTTCCAAGGTATCCCTTATACGTGCCAATCTTTCAGTATTGCCTACGCTATAGTCCAAAAGCCTCAAAACATCATCTAACTTACTCAACTATTTTATATAATAATCTGTATTTTTATATTCTTCGAAGTATTGCGTAAAAGAATTTTTAAAATTTATCAAAATTGCAGTTGATTGTAAAGCCATACCAATATGTATCAGATCAATAAATACGATAAAAAATGATTTTTACAAAGAAGACCATATGTATGAATATTGTAAGCAGGTTAGCATAAGACGCTAACGGCAATATTCCAAATATCAGACTTGGCATAGCTACAACAGAAATTACAAGGTTGAGACATCATATTGATAAAAATAATCAAAGAACAAATAACAGAAACAACAAGATTACATTACGAATGAAGAATAGGCACTAGAGATTAGAATTTTACAGATTTGTCAGTCTTTAAACCCTTGTAACGATTTCTTATCGTGACTTCAGTGACACCGGCTGCTTCTGCAAGATCCCGCTGTGTGATTGAGACGCCGTTTTTAACACATGACAAGTAAAGAGCAGTTGCTGCAAGTCCCATTGGATCCTTTCCGGCGGATTCTTTTCGTTCTTGCGCCTCTTTGAGCACTTTGACTGCATATCGTTTTGTCTTTTCACTTATCTTTAATTTACTAGAGATTCTGGCAATGCACTGAATAGAATCAACTACAGGCATCTTTAGTTCCAATTCATGATGCAGTAATCTGTAACACCTAGCAATATCTTTACGTTTAACGTTTGCAGCGTCTGCAACATCCTTTAATGTTCTTGGTGTTTCGGTATCTCGGCATGCAGCATACAATGATGCTGCGATCATTGCAGATATCGATCTGCCACGAACAAGTTTCTTCTCTAACGCTTTTCTGTAGATATATGCTGCTTTTTCAAGAACATTTGCAGGAATTGAGACTTTGTCTTTTAATTTGTTCAGATCACTTAACGCTTGTCGGAGATTTCTATCAACTGGGGCATGAACTTGACTTCTACTATCCCAAGTCCGTAATCGCTCAATAGTGCTCTTCATAGATGTAGAGAGTGGTTTTCCGGATGCATCCTTGTTTAAAGGATTAATTACTGTAGATAATCCCATATCATGAATCATTAATGACGATGGAGCGCCGGTTCGTGCAGGGTCTGCACCGCCATCCTTTTGAAATGATCTCCATTCAGGTCCAGATTCTTGTGATTTTTCAGTAACTACATAACCACATTTACCGCAAAATTGTTCTCCTGTAACCTCGTCAGTTAAAAGGGAGTTTTTACCACAACGCGCACACGCAGGATTTGAACCTGGATTAAAGTTTGCCATACTAACACCTATTTTTTACCCCGTTAATAGGACTTTTCATTATAAATATACGAGTATTTTTATTGTCTTTGTACATAATATAGAAACATTCATCATCTATAAGAAGTGTGAGTATGGTTGATCAACGTCAACGTCATCATCGTTATTAGATTCTTCAGACCATCTAAGAACTATTAGGAGATCACTGGAATTTCATGGGAAGGCGCCCCGTCATAACCCGGATCAATCTTTTGTTTAGGGCTCAAAGTGGTGTCATGATGACACGGTTTGTTGCATACGGGACAGAACTTTCTATCAAGAACTATGCATTGACAGATGTGATTTTTCAGGTAGGCCTGGGCTGCAAGATTCCATTCACCTGTCCCATTACAATAGACACAGACATTTGAGCCAAGAGACGCCCCTTTACAAAAATCACATACGTCGTCGGTCATATCTATGATTGAGTATGTGCTGTGATAAATATATTTGAAGAGACACAGTAAAAGTGATCACCATCATATAAAAAAGAAATCGTACTACTAGCAGGCCAATAAATCTAAAAAATAGAGCATGCAAGAGTTATTTGAATCTCGTACGCAACAAAAACGGTAGCTAGAATAGACTGAACATATGTAAACAGAAGGCATCCGTAATGCTAAAGATGCCAGCATACCAAGATTTCAGAGTTTACGGTAAAACGGATTCTGCGCCAAAGATGTACTGGTCATGCAGGTACAGAAAAATAGTCCTAGATTCTTCAACACCGGTTTGAGGATTTGTAAGGTTAGATTCAATCCAAGCGCCAGAACCGTCGTGTAAATCATCAAGAATTTGCTCAACAGGTCTGTCTGATTCGATAATGAACTGAGGTACAAGACCAATTAGATCTGGATTTGCCCCATGCGCTACAAACTCCAAAATATCAGTGTCGACTACAAATGGATAAACAGAATCACCAAGATACATATCATTAATGGCTGAAAACGCGTTATGTCCATCCTCACGATACAGAATGACTGTCTCTCTTACCATGCTTTCTATACGAAAGCTTTGCTCGTTGTAGAAAGAATCAACCAAAGAATTGCCCGTAAATACAACAATGGCTACAGCCAAAACAGCTAATATAACCAAAGTAGCGACTATACCAGTAACAACCATTTTGCCCATGCATCTAGATACAAAATAGATTATTTTAACATTGAATAGCAAGCCTAACGGGAGTTTTTTGCAACAGGTCGAGAAATATTTTGATGTTCAACAAATATTATAGATTGTACATATACGATCAAATGCCGGTTATTGAAAAAACAACAAAACTAGTCAGGCAAAAATAAATTTTCAAGTATGTAAACAGAGAATTTGCGCATGTAAACATATACACACTTGAATTTAAAATACGATAGATTAGAAAGGATTAAGAAAAGAAATGTTAAAGTGTATGCGTGATTAAATATACAGAATTATGTTAAAATTATTTACGAGGGATAATAGCAAGACATCTAAAGCTCCAATATGTGTTAGTAAAGCTAGCTGTGTACCAGTTAATTTATTGGTTGTTGTAGGACAAACGTTGCATCAGGTACAGCATCAAGTGCTTTTTGCAGAATTGAACCCAATACTGGTTGATCATTTCTGTAGGTTACATTCAAATCAAACCCGTATCCTGTAGAACCTACGTTGTGAAGACCGATAATACCTAACTGGTCAGCAGTATGATGTACAACATCTCACGATTCTAAAAATACGTCTACCTTGCCTGACTGAAGCATCTCAAGACCTGATTGTATGCTGTCAACTGAGACATGATATGCATCAGGATAGTTGTTTGCAAACCATCCGTCGATCTCAAACTCTTTTATCGTAGCTACTCTAAAACCACCAAGAGTGTCCAAAGTGACGCCTATATCACCCACAGTAACAATGTCAATAGTGACATGTCTATAAGGAGTTGTAAAGCCTAGATAGTCACGTCTTTCAGGTGTATCTACGATGAGAAATCCAACGTCCGCAGTTCTTGCCTCCAATCTGTCAAGAACTCCAGACCAGCTAGTAATACCAGAAACCGGAACAAAGTCAACATTTGTGAGTTGCTCAAACTCTGAGATAAATTGAGCGGTAAGACCTCCTAACGTGCCGTCATCTTGGACATATTCAAATGGTGCCCAATCAGGTATGTATGCTACTTTGATCTCAGGATTAGAGGCAAGCCAGTCACGCTCTTGAGCAGTCAGTGACAGGGGTGGCAAATTATCAACCCAAACACCATTACGGATATTCCATAAAGCGTACTCTATATCAGATCTGTCGCCTGCATCATCAAACATGATAGGACCACTGAGACCAACATACTCTTGCGAAATCATCGGAAAGCTCTTGATAATGTTAGTAGTTGACATGCACTGGGTCTCAAGAATTGCATGGCCCAATAGTTGAATGAGATCGTATTCAATGAAAGCATAAACACTTGGCTCCCTTGCAAGTTTCTCAGATATTTGCATGGTTATTTAGTTTTAAGATCACTTTCTGGTGTTGTGGGTTGAACCGATGTAAAGTTTACCTGTTCTGCAAATGCAAAGCCATTTTGGTTATCATGTATGATTGTATTGGCATCTGCACCAAACCACCGAACATTATTTAATATATCATGTGAGGATGCACCGAGTAGAGGTGTTCGATGAGATTATCAATAATGATGCAAAGATTCATGATGCCACATTAACGGATGTGGCCAAGTTCCAGTACTTGCTTGCCAGGGTTACACTATGCATGAAACAAGACAACAAATCCCTCTTGTTCAGAGATAATGATGACAGGTCATCTGATGCAGGGAATCGCTGCAAGCTGTATCTCAGACACGCACTACTCATGGCGTTGATATACAAAAAAGGCAATCCCACACAGGGATCCCTTGCTGCATTATTTGGAGTGGATCAAGCTGCGGTATCACGATACATCAAAATCATGGATTCTATGTTGAGTATAGTGCTACCTACAGCCAGCAACATTTCAAAAGATATAGCAAATGCAAAAACAAAAGAAGAGTTTAAAAAAATAATGCCCGGACCTGATGGAGGTATCGCCATGGTTGACGGTACTCATTGTCCCGTGAATAGACCTAGTAACAACCAGATGAGAAGCATAACATATTCTGGAAAAAAGAAAAAGTTTACGTTTAACACCACTGTATGCATAAACGAGAACGGAGTCATTGTGGCTGCATCAAAGAGCACTTTGGGATCCATCCACGACATTACGTTACTCAGAGAGAGCCCACTGCCATTTGGAATATGGTGGGAGAAGATGTGCAGTGAGGATATCCCTGATGATGATCGTGTTCATCTCTTTACGGACCTGGGGTACAAGGGAATTGAAAAGGAACTGCCAGGCACAATTACCCAACAACCACACAAGAGAAGCAAGAATCATAGACATTTTACACCAAAAGAGAAAAAAGAAAACCACAACGTCAATTCCATCAGGGTAAAGGTAGAGCACAGTATTGGCAGGCTAAAACGATACGGTAGACTTGTTGCCCCATACAATGGAACAGTCAGTGAATTTAATAATGAATTTAACATCATAACCGGACTTGTAAACCTGGAGCTCTTGTGGGATAAGATGGAGAAGGGGCCGCCTGTGAATGATAATCCAAGACCGGTAATAGACTGGGATAAGACGAATGTTGCCACCAGTCAAGATACCGCTACATCAGAAGTTGAAAATGTACCCCTATCGCACACACTGCAAATAATATTCTAATTCTTTGTCTGTTGATTTTATGATCCTCTTGACCAATACAATGAGCAACACTAGGAATACACTAGCTGTCATATTTGTTTTGACATGTCGCCCAAACTTGATCTTAAACATCCTGTTTATTTTTCGCACTGCCGTATACCACAGGTTGCATACAGTCATAGAGAGAAAGAACATAAAGACTCTGATCGCATGATTTCGGCTACATGCGTGTGCACGCATCTGCTCAACTGATTTGAAGTTGTTCTCTATGCGCCAGCGTTTTTTATATTCTTCAGGAACGTCTTTCATGGTGCGTTTTATGCGCCGGCGTTCTACATTTGTGGCATACGTCAGATACTCCCATCTTTTTTTGCCCTTCTTTTCCTTGAGGCGCTTTTTTATCACTAGCCAAAACCTGAATGTTGTTCCGTCACTGGATCTCATCTCGTATCTTGATATTGCGTCTCTTTTGCCGCAACGAAACTCTGAGATGGCCTTTTTGATTCCCGGCGTCTTGCTGACTGCCATCAGGAATCTCTCGTCGTGTTTGTCCAGAAAACGCATCACATCTACATTGCTAAACTCACGATCCATGAGAATCGTCGACTTTTTTAACCCTAGTTTCTTTGATTCTGAGAGCAATTTACGCACGAATTCAATCTTGGTCATGTCCTTTGTGAGGCGCACTACTGCTATCGTAGGCAACCGCTCTTCGGTGACTAGCTGCATGGTAGCGTATGTCTCAAACTGAGATGTTCCGCCCTTGGGCTTGCCACCGATTACAAAGTTGTCATTATGCCTGTCTGCGCCTGTGAATGGGATCAGGTGCTTGTCTATGGCAGACATGTGACCTGTCTTCTTCTCAAGACCAAATCCATTCTTGATCGTACTCTTTAACATGCGCATGCACAAGGCATTCATCTTGTCAGAATCTATTGCACCTATCATACTCAATAACCACTGAGATGTTGGGATACTGACGGTCTTGTCATCTCTTGATGTGATGGCAAGCTCTGCTACTGCCCTGTTGGCAGTAGCACCATTCTTGCACATGTATAGCAGAACCAAGACGACATCCTCAAGACCGTACACGGCGTTATGCCTTGTTGACAGTGGTATCTTTGCACACTTTAGTGCGTCATGCAAAACCTTGAATTCTTTTTTTGTGACGCTGTCTTGGAAATCCAGTTCATTTTTCTGATTTGACATGTTAACTGGTCAAATTTTGATCTTTTAGCCCCCCATGTATCAAAAAATTATGTGCGTTAGCTTGTAAAATTATGCGTAAAAAACGTGTGTAGAGGGTACATTTTCAACTTCTGACATAGTTAGTTCAGTGAACATTGCAGTGCTACACGTCTGCGCATGAATTTCAGGCATGGTATAATGAAAATATCAAACATATGAGAATGTCGTCTTGATGATGCGTTGTATGGAATATTTTTATTATTTTTGACTTTGTGACTGTAGTTTTTTTTCGTATATTTTGAGATTACTCATAAGTTCTCAAGAACAAACTTGAGACTAGATACTTTGATGGAATCGAGTTAACCATATGAAGTCAGATCAGTTTAGCCATATCAAAGATAGTGTCAATATTCTTATGTATTATATAAAAAATAGTTTACCTAGATTCCGTCTTTCAAATGGATTGCCCAAAGGGGAATAACACAGATTCAAACAGAATACATGCTAGCCATGATATGAAACATTTTAAAATATCTTAGAACAGATTATATCATGAAGCAGAAGGCTGAAACACGAAGTATCAAAATACTAGTTGCCAAATTAGGTCTTGATGGGCATGATAGAGGAGCGTTGGTGCTTTGTAGGGCATTTAGAGATGCAGGAATGGAGGTAATTTACTCGGGGCTGTTTGCCACACCTGATAGAATTGCACAAATCACAGAAGATGAGGACGTAGATGCAGTTGCAATGAGTTTGCTAAATGGAGCTCATGGTACATTGTTTCCAAGAGTAGTAAAGACGTTAGAAAAGAAAGGAATCAATGATGTTTTAATAGTAGGAGGAGGAGTGATTCCAGAGATTGATCACAAGTACTTGATAAAGGCAGGAGTCAATCATGTATTTGGACCAGGTACACCACTGCCAACAATAATTGATCATATTACAACTGGTGTTTCAAAATTAAGAAAGCTGTAATAGCGACCATGGTAATAATAACAACAACCGTGCAAAGAGCTTCGCTTAGATATAAAAAACCCCTATGGAACATATTGACATCATAAATACACAAATCTTCTGACATGAATTATTGAGACGTAAAACTTTCTTAGACCAATCATTATACAATTATCTCATAAAATAATGTAAAAGAATCATCATTGAACTATGAATAAAAAGAAAGATATGGACAACAAATTAAAAGAAAAAGAATAATTGGTTGTATTTAAATTAAAACAGTTTGCTGTCAACATACCATTCCAATACATATAGATCCTATTGGACATAGTCTAATGCACGGGAGTTTTTGCTTACTATCACACGATTTGCCATTATCCAGATTTAATAATGAATAATATTTGAGAGTGGCATCATCAGTATGGATAACATCATTATTACCCCAAAGAAGTATCAAAGACGGTGTAGAGGATGATTTATGCAATGATACATTACAGGATAATATTTCTATTTATAAATGACTAATAAAACGAAATTCTACATAATGATATCAAGCAAAGCTAGATGTATGGATATCTGAATATTACCACATATTGGATCATATGTCACATATTCTCTGAGCAGTAGAACAAAAGTCATAAAATTTAATACGATAAAATAATTAATAGAAAATCAATCATAATAAGATATTTTCAATCAATGATATAATATACGTAAAGAAGATCAAACAGTAAGCAATACTGGGAATTTGGTAAGATATTTGATTTGTACGTGTTATGCTAAAAGAATGAGTCAAGAACTAAACCATCTGAAAATACAACAAACGAAAATACAATATCAAGTTTATGTGAGTACCAACAACAATTTATACGAAAATTTATCACAAGTTTTAGGATTTCAAGTCTAAGATATTAACGATATTGCGTCATTAAAACAACAAGGTACTGATGAATTACTCTTTTACATATTTGACATCAGAACTGTCTTGGGATTTCTTGAGTTTTATCACTATGGTGTCACCTAACTTGTTGAAGATTCGTTGGCGTTTTTCATTAGTGAGTAGCAAACCCAAGATAAAATCCACAGGTAGTAAAAATGCTTTTCCAAAACTACCAAGCAGAACCATTTTCAGAGTAGGTTGTTTTCCAGTTATTTCTACTAGTTTCAAGTTGAAGATTTTTTTGCCAATGCTCTGACCAGTCTTGTATTCAAGAATTACCCAGTATCCAAAAAATATGGCACATTCTAAAATACAGATAACAGCTAAAAACAAAGGATCAGAGTCAAATGCCGTGTCAAACACAAAAGAAAACAACAATCCAAGAACAGATGAAACGATGATAAAGTCAACTAACCATGCAAGAAACCTGTCAGTCCACCTTGCAATAAATATTTTAGAATCTAATTCGGAATTATTGGTACTCATGGCATATTATGTGCATGCATGTAATAAAAGGTTTAGATAATGATGTAATAGTCAGACATTTTAGTTTATAAAAAAACAGCATCTGAAAGACTTTATAAAAAATGAGATAAAACAAGCAAATAACAAAAAAAACATAAAGATAAACACAAAAAATGTTGTATGTTGACTGAACTGCGTTATAATAAAGATTGTATGAAATATTTACAGCCACAAGGATTTGGTATAGTCACCTTTTTCCGGAACTATATGACGTATGCCACCGCGTGGTGTTTTTACGTCATTTTTACGCCTAGGAATCAAATGTATGTGACAATGCATGATGGTTTGACCGGCATCAACGCCATCATTTACACCTATATTAAACCCAGTAATCAACGGATCGTCAAGCAATAGTTGTGTTTTAGCAACTAAAAGTAAATCCAAACAGCTCTGCTGTTCTTTTTTGGTTAACTCAAAAAAAGATGAGATATGTCGTTTAGGAATAATCAAAGTGTGATAATCGGTAACTGGATAGTTATCAAGGGTTGCAATAGCCAATTGATTCTGATGAACAATTTTGAGGAGTGATGAGCAAAAAACGCATGGTTTATTCTCCATGTACGACATACTATATCGTAATATATGTAAATTCCACATAGAATAAGAACATCATTGATAAAAATCAAAGAGCAAAAAGATAAGAATATCACAATAATAACTGCGGCAGTCACCGATTTTACAGATGCTATGGGGTATTGTGAGTATAAAATCCCATTATCTAGCGCAGGCATACTACCAAAACCGACCCAGTCATTAATTTTAGGAACAAAAGCGCACGCAACAGAAGAAAAATACGAAAAAGAACATGTAAGATTAGAACCAGTTACAGAGAAACAGATTAGAGATAGTCATACGGATATAGAATTTGCCCGAGAGAATGTGCACTCTGTATTAACAATGCCGTTTGAGTTTCCAACAACTAATGTCCTAGTTTCACTATCAGGAAGAATAGACAAGATTGCAAGAGTAGATCAGACTCTCACAATACAAGATGATAAATTTGTAGGCAACCCAAGAGCGTATGATAAGAAGGTAATGCCGTATCCTAATCAATTATTGCAAGTGTTGACATATCTTAATTCAAATTATTCGGCAAATACAGGTAATAGAGGTAGTGATAGTTCAAAAGATGTATTTGATCTGCCAAATATACAAAAAAGGTGGGTAATCAGAATATGCAATAATAAGACAAGAGAACCATACAAAATATATTCAGAGATACAAACCAAAGAAATGCTGTATTATCTTCATCGTACACTTGAGAGATTTGCAGCGATTGCACTTGAGATTGACAATCCAAAACATCACAACAGTAGACCAAAATGCAATGCATGTAATTTAAAAGATTATTGCGAACACAAAATTTAATAATATATGAAAACTATTTTGAAGAGGGATTTGTCTTTATGAGCTATATACTATTAAACTGCCATAACTAACAATCAAATATTAACAAGGTTAGATGTATTATGTGTGTATGAATTAATAAGATATTTTATCACATATTTTAAAGACACAGTATGTAAAAAGTATGCAATGTTATAACAGCACAGCATCGATAACTATAGAACATGAAAACAGCGATTACCATAATGATGATAACAATTTGTAAAGAAGGGATAAAATGACATTTGTAAATAATTCAAATAAGATAAAAAATTTACAATTATCATATTGGAAGATAATTTATAATATTTACACAGTATTGTGAGTTTAAAAGACTAAAAATATAGAAATCAGTACGTATGAGCGATATTTTAACTAAAACGCGTGTTGAGCAAATGACAAAAAGATCCAAGTAGATCTCATGTTTTTCTAGACATAAAAATAGCCATAGTCATCTAAAACCATGACAAAACAAAAGCACAACATGAATACAAACAGCTCAAAAATTGATACGCGTAATTATATTAAATGCATTTCGACCTTTTTTAGTCATAGTATATCTAATTCGGATTGGTCTGACATCAGATACAACATGCCGTTTGAGTAACTGAAACGATACCATCCAGTTCAGCATAGTAGTTATTGACGCAGAATTGGATACAATCCTATTGGCCTGTGCATATCGCTGGATTTCACTATAGTACAACCCCTTATGTGTCAACATGTATTCCAAAACATCACAAAATCCTTTTTTTGACATATTGTGCATAAACTCTACTAATTTTGCTTTCTCAGTCAACACAAGTAAGTACTACAAATAATACAAAAAACACCTGAATATAGTTACTAGTTTCAAATTAGACGTATTAATATTATATAGCGTATATTTTTATATGTAATGTGTTTACTATGTTAAAAATACTTCTGAAATGATCATACATTCAAGTTAAAACAAAACATTTAACAAAATTACATAGATCATTAAAAATACTTCAAGTATGTAATCAAATTAGATTATGAAACTTAGTGTTTGTAAAAAGAATTATAAAAAAATCACGATTATCAAATATGATAGAAGATAAGAATATGATAGAGTTCTAAAATATCTACTGTATTTAATAAAAATCCTCTCTTAAATGTTAATTAGTAACTGTTACATATTGTAGATAGACACTTACTTGTACAAATTTCTATGTATGCTTTGGTGGGGATCCCTCTAGAAGGAGAACACTTGCATCCATATACATTAGGTACAGCATCGGAGGACAAATATCATGGTAAAAAGCAAATTTACACCAGAGCAAAAGATCCAGATTGTACTGGAATCAATCAAAACCAGTACAAGTACGGCAGAACTATGCCGCAAGCACAATGTTAGCCCACAGACGTTTCATAACTGGAAACAGAGATTCATGGAGTCCGGCAAGGCAGGTCTGAGCCAGTCAGGAAAGAAAGATCCAATCAAGACAATGAAAAAGAGAGAGGATGATTACAAGAGACTGATAGGCGAGCTGACCATTGCCAACGACGTTTTAAAAAAAAACTTGGGAGGAAGCCAGAGATTGAGTGCCGTCAGAGAACTGTATGAAAAGATGAGCCTGCGTAAATCACTACGCTATGCCGGAGTGTCAAGACGTATGTGGTATCACAAACCCAAGGCAAGGGAGATGAGACTGGATCCGGCAGCCGTACAGGCAGTGCAGAGGATAGGCAGCAGAAGACCCACCTATGGCACACGCCGCATGGCAGCCCAAGTGTGCCGCGAGACACACACTGCCACAAATCGCAAGAAGATACAAAGAATATTCCGAAAACTGGGCGGGATTGAGCCTCAAAAGACAAAAAACGACATCATTCACACCAATCGCAAGCTCTTCGAACCGGATGCACCGAACCGGCTATGGGAGACGGACATGACGTACGTCTGGTGTGGGATGGACGGATGGTGCTATTGCTTTAACGTGGTGGACTGCTTTACGCGTAGATGGATATCGTATGCGTTTGACGTAGATGCCACAAAACAAGTGGCAATTGACTCCATAACAAATGCCGTGTCTGTAGAGAATCCTGACTGCTCCAGACTTAGACTTAGAACCGACAACGGCACGCAGTACACCAGTAATGATTTTAGAAAAGCAGTATCGGTATTTGGCATAAAACACGAGTTCATCTGGAAGCACACACCCGAGCAGAACGGTCATGTGGAATCGTTCCACAAGACTCTCAAAAAAGAATACTTGTGGCCGCATGAATTTGCTAGTTATCAGGAGGCCGAAAAGATCCTGGTAGACGCTTTTGCAGACTGCAACCAAGAAAGAATTCACTCTGCCATAGGATACATGACGCCTGTAGAGTTTGCATCGCAGTGGGAGATGAAGAATAAATGAGGGAGACTGTATGGATGATCATGCAAAAAACGTTCTCATTTTATGGGGTCCACTCCAGCTTACAACTAAACAATATATGTACGCTGTGGAAACAACGTTAATGTAAAAATCTAAAAATGATAATTGTTATGAGTTGTTTTGAACAGTCGACTTGTCTAAGATCATATAATCTTGTAATAAATTTGTTAATTAATTATTCTTTAAACGTGCAGATATGAATGAGTTGTTTCACATGATCTTTTAAAATTACTGTCATCTACAAATAGTTCATCTGTAAAGGATGACAAAACCCAAAATTCACCAGTTTGTTCAAATAGCAATTTATTTTTTTTGTCACTAATTGCCAGTACAGATTGAATATTTACAATGATCAGTCATTGACAAAGATGGTATTTCATATTATTTATGCGACATATCCAAGACCATTACTCAAGTTTTCATGATAATTTGTCCAAATACTCAAGTACTGCTTAGCTGCATAAGATAATCTTCATGTTATCAGTGCTAGGCTGCACGATTTATAATCAGATATGAAATATTTGGGCAAGAAATCGTCAAAATTCTATGATAATCTTAGAACAAGGCATAACAATGGCAAGTAAGACCATAGTAACCGACTGCAGCGCACTATCCTACAAGGTGTCAAAAGTAAAGAAGAGAAACATTTCTGAATACTAAAAAATCAGTTGAAATAGACATTATCATATATTATCATGTACAAGATCCAGGACAAACGAAAAACTCGAACTAGTGTACGATAAGATTCAACGAAGATTTTTTCAATTCTAACTTACAATGTTTGTACCAGAGGATAGTATCAAAGAATAATCCATGTTCTCAAACAATTATTCCCACATGTATTTTTGCAGAACAAGATACAACGTTACATCAACATTTCTATTCGATGTTTCAGGACATCTGTTGTACATTCTGCTAATGCGTATATGTAAAAGAACCTTAGAATTGTATATGCAACATCAAAGATCAAGATCCTTAATTTTATTTAATGCGTTTTGGCCTTTATCACTCACATTGTATATAGTTCTAATGGGTTTGATGCTAGTTACAATATGTTTGTCTAGTAATCCAAATGATACCATCCAGTTCAACATAGTGGTGATTGATGCCCGACTACATACAATCTTACGTTCCCAAGCATACCGCTGTATTTCATTATAGTGCAATCCCTGATTATCTATCAAATATTCAAAAATATCATAAAAACCTTTTTTAGACATGTTATGCATAAATTCTACCAAATTGTCATGTTTAGTCATACATGTATTTACTGCATTCAACAAAAAAAATAGTAGCATATAGATACTAGTGTTAGACTAGTAATACTAGTCTATATATAGCATATATTTTTAAGGTTAATGTATGCAATAGTTCAAAAAAATCTTAAAATTAACGTAGATTCAGGTTAAAATAACACGTTTTATGAAATTATATCAAATATGCTGTATTCTGTCCATTTTATCATGCATGACAAACATTATTTTTACTAAACAAAAGTTTTAAAATTGTAACAATGTAGACTTTAAAGTAACAGATGGTGCTATGGCTGAAAAGACTCAATTAGAGATTCAAGAGTCAGGAATCTCAACTATTGAATTAATTGCACATTTTAGAGAAAAATGTAGAATTTGTGGGCATCATAGAATAATGCACGATCATCAGGGAATATGCGAAGGGGTAATGAATAAACCTTGTATGTCAGGATGTGACGCATTTAAGAAAGAGTAAAACATCAATCTTTAATAAGATATTTTGGTTAGACAATCATGAATTCCAAAAAATCAGATAACAGAGTGTATCCTTTAGGATATGAACCTCCAAACATTACTGAAACAACTGATCATGACATACGTAATCACCTACTTAATTTTATACTAAAATCAGGACCGACACAGATCGTTGATACTGACCTGTTTACCGTAATGGCAAACCGACGGTCTACAAGAAGATTTGCAGACAAGCCAGTTGAAACTGCAAAGATAGACAAGATTATTGCAGCAGCTGATACGGCGCCAACTGCAGGAAACTATCAAGGATTTGAGATATTCTACATAAAAGGTCCTGACAGAAAAAAATTACTGATAGATGCATGTAACAGACAACCATATGTTGATGCACCAGTTGTTCTAGTATTTTGTAAGAATCCCTCCAGAGTAAAGTTTGATTTTCCAGAGTATGTCCTAAAAAAATTTGCAATACAGGACGCTACATTAGCTGCTGCCTATTCTCAATTAGCAGCCCATGCTTTGGGACTAGCATCAATATGGATAGGCATGCTTGATGAACAAAAGGTGATGAATGCTGTGGGGACAAACCTTGTTCCATCATCTATACTATGCATAGGATATCCAAAACAAACTAAATTCCCAAAACCCAGGAGGCATCTAAAAGATATAGTTCATGTGAGATGGTAAAACAAGGTTGTTTACCAAGACTTGATCTTTAAATAATGATAGATTATTCTTTCATTGATGACTGAAGCGTATGTAATGCTAAATTGCGAGTTAGGTGCTGAAGAATCGATCATAGAACAGTTAAAGGAACTTGAACAAGTAGTTGATGTCTTTGAAACCATAGGAACACATGATATGTTAGTAAAATTACAAGCAGAGAATTTTGAAACAATACGCGATACTGTCTCAAGAAATGTTCAAAGATTAAAAAATGTCCGTTCTACGGCAACGCTGATAAGAAAAGATAATTAAGATTGAAATGCTATTCTATGTAGATGTCAGACGAAAAGACAGAGATTGACAAGCTTATTGATAGTATGATAGAAAATGGTACTGATTTTGTAGATAATCTCAAAACTGTTTTACCAAACTCTGTTTCTGAATCGATGGTAATGTTCCATGAATCACATGTAGCAAATCTCAAAAAAATAAGAGAATTTCTCAATAAATAATCAAGAGTGGCAGATACTTAAAGTTATAATCAAGAAATGGGTAGAGTGGACGTCATACAATTAGGTAATAAATCTGGTTTTTATTTTGATATGGTTACCACTAAATGTATAATGTTTTATACAGAAATGTCAATCATTTACATGATAGAAAAAATACAGATAGAGTTTTATTATTTTGGATTAATGTTTCAAAACTGGATAACAAGCTTGTTTGTTTGTTTTGTTAGCATATCAACAGAGAAGAGATATAATTGAATAGTATACATATTAAAAAAAGCATACAGACAGAAGATAAGATCATCTAACAAAGATTTTTGAGAGTTTTTGTTTTTTTTTTTAATTATTGGATGGCAATAGTATAAAGATAATATGATCTTATGATCTAAAATACAGAGACAATAAAGATAAAACATTTCAGATAAATAACGCCGGGAAAGGGATTCGAACCCCTGCACGCTTTCGCGTAGCCGTTTTCGAGACGGCCGCCTTACCGCTTGGCTATCCCGGCATATTCGCTAAAGATTTCTCCATAATAAAGTAAATCAGGGTTTAGAATAATCCATGTCAGAGTTCAGCGTTAAACTTTTTTTTGAAACTATGCAGTTTTTTGAAGTAAACTAGAATATACGCACAGGGTATCAACCTTATTTTCTATAAAAAGAGATTTGAAAAAATTAGCTCCTCACTTTAATAACAAGTTTAGGGTTATATACCGTAGGAGGATTCATGTGGTAATATGAAATCAGAATACGAATACATACTGTCGGCTTGTGATCAACTAGGCAAACATTTGGGAGAATGGATTGCAGTAGTTGATGAAGAAATAGTATCAACTGGAGACGATGCAAAGAAAGTTTATCAAGAGGCCAAAGAAAAATATGCAGATAAGACACCATTCATTATGAAAATTCCTAAAGAAACTGTAATGCTACTTTAATCAAAATTTTGTCATCTCGTTTTAGAACTCGTTCAAATATACCACTTTACGCTACATTAGTTATAATGATCCTGAAACAAATTCAGTTTACAAACTTCCTATGGTTAACGTAAAACTAGTTCATAAAAATCAAGAGTTAAAAACTGCCGCACTGATTGATTCAGGAGTAACTTCAAATTTTCTTCCAAGAGAATTTGCCGAAATTCTAGATTCAGATTTGAATCAAGAGCCAAAAGACGTATTTGGTGCAGGAAGGAAATTCCATAACATAGGTTCTTTAATTGGAAAATGCCAACTAATAAAAAATAAGAATTCAGTTTTTGATGAATTTACAAAACAAACTCATACCGGTTTAGATTAAATCCAGATAGTTATTGCGTATTTGATTGGCAACAAAATACTTTTGAATTAACCGATTAACTACTTAATTTTGTGCAAACCCACATTTTGAATATCTTACTAATGAACCAGTGTAAGGACTTTGTCTTTGAGACGTATCATATTACATTATGTAGATATAAACCAGATAGTTAAATCCTAAAAACAGATCACAAAAAATCAGATGGTTTAATAAGCTATATTTATAAAAAAGCATTTGGTGTTTGATAACATGAGTCAAATTGACATGCAACGATATTCGCGTCAGATTATGCTTGAGGATATAGGATATGAGGGACAAACCAAACTAGCTAATTCGACGGTTACAGTGGTAGGCGCAGGCGGACTTGGATCTCCAATACTACAAAGACTAGTCACAATGGGCATCAAAACAGTACGAGTAGTTGACAGAGACGCAATAGATGTGACTAATTTGCATCGTCAAATACTGTTTCGAGATACTGATGTAGGGAAACCAAAAGTAGAGATAGCAGTAGAACGGTTACGTGCAATGAATCAGAATTGTGACGTACGTGCAATGCCTGCATCGGTCAACTCATTTTCAGCTCCAGAAATTGTCAGGAACTCAGATGTCGTAATAGATGCACTAGATTCTGTGACTGCGCGCTATGCACTCAACGAAGCATGTATAGATCAAGACGTGCCATTTGTTACAGGCGGTGCAGTTGGTGTGCAAGGACAGGTATTTACCATACTGCCAGATAAAACAGCATGTTATAATTGCGCGTTTCCAGGATTGGATGACGATATGATTCCGTCATGCGGCATAGAAGGCGTACACCCTGCCATACTAGGAATCATAGGCAATATCGAAGTTGCAGAAGCTATTGCCATACTTGTAGGCAAAAAGCCATCATTGGCAGATAAGATGTTACACGTAGACATACAGACCATGACATTTACCCATACGCAAATGACACGCGTACCTGAATGCCATGTCTGCGGAACGAATCGAAAACGACAGACAGATGCTAACGCAAATCTAATGGTAGAAGAATTATGTGGACGCGATATGGGCAAACGCACATTTGCAGTGACACCTCCAGAAAAAATACAGCTCTCAGAGATACTAAGTCATATTGAAACTAGTAATATCAAATCCAAGAGCGACATGGGAGCTACGATCTCTTGGAATGGTACAATGATCCAACTTATGGAAGGCGGTTCGGCAATAATGGTAGGATCCAAAAATGAGGAAGACGCCAAAAAAAGTTATTCAGAGATATGCAAACGTGTCGTGTGAAGATTTTTTAATCAGGAACAAAAATAAGCATGTATAATGCCTGCACATAGATTAGACCAGCCTCATATCACGATAAAAGATTTCAACAGGAACAAAACAAAAAATAACTCGACAATACATCAAAATGCATGGGATTAAAGCTAAAGGATCTAGTACACAAGGAAAAAACCACATTGGAGGCATTCTCAACTAGAGTAATTGCCATTGATGCATACAATGCAATATACCAGTTTCTAGCAAGTATCAGAGGATCTGACGGATTGCAGCTTACAGATGAACAAGGAAGAATAACCAGTCATCTGAGTGGGCTGTTTTACAGAAATGTGAATTTTTTATCATTAGGGATTAAACCAGTATACGTCTTTGACGGCAAGCCACCATCACTAAAAGCAGCAGAGATTCAACGCAGAACTCAGATAAAAAAAGACGCTACCATAAAATACGAAAAAGCAGTAGCAGAAGGCAATTTAGAAGATGCAAGAAAATTTGCGCAACAGACAACAAGTATGAAAGACGGGATGGTCAATGAGTCAAAAAAACTGCTGGATTGTTTTGGGATTCCGTACATAGATGCACCATCAGAAGGGGAAGCAACTGCTGCACATTTGACAAACACCGGACAGGCATATGCTTCTGCAAGTCAAGACTATGATTCGATATTATGCGGGGCAAAACGGTTGGTAAGAAACTTTACAAATAGTGGCAGACGGAAGATACCAAATAGTAATACCTACATCGATGTTGTGCCCGAAATTATCCATACACAAAAAACACTTGATGCTTTAGAGCTAACAAGAGAGGAGATAATCGATGTGGGAATACTGATTGGAACTGACTTTAACCCTAATGGTTTTGAGAGAATAGGACCAAAGACTGCACTAAAGATGATTAAAAAACATTCAAGATTGGAAGATATTCCCCAGATTCAAGAGCAGTTACAGAATATAGATTTTCAGCAGATTCGTGAGATCTTTTTGAATCCAAAGGTAGCAGATGTTGATGAAATAACCTTCAACAAAGTTGATTACGGAACGATCACAGATTATCTAGTAAAGGACAAAAGTTTCTCAGCAGACAGAGTGCAATCAACACTTAACAGACTAAGAAAAGCATTAGAAAAAAAGAGTCAGAATCTAGATCAATGGTTTTAAAGTATTTTAGTTAGATGATACAATTTAAAAAATGCTTCAAACCAAAGCAAGAATGACATTAAAGGATGCGCCGATAATGTGGCGAAGAATCAACTGCATAGGCGTAATTTTGGACTGTAACAGCACGTATGCTACAAATTTAGGATATTCTAAATCAGAGATAATAGGCAAGTCAATCTTTGAGCATGTCCCAAAAGAATCATGGCAAGATATGAATAGTTCGTTGAAGATTTGGTTTGAGACAGGAAAAGTAGTTGACAGAAAGATAACATTTGTCAGGCAAGACAACAGTACATTTTCAGGATTGCTGCAAGCAACTAGCCTTTATGATGAGAGCAAGAATCTTCTAGGTAGCAACACCGTAATCTTTAATCTTGATGAGATGACAGAGAAAAAAATAACCGAATACAAGAGGTACTTTTCAGAGGCAAATAAAAAACTAGATGAAATCAAAGAACAAGAGTACAATGGGCTAGATGAAGAGTCCAAATCAGAATATGATGGATTAAAAGATATGTTCGATATGCTACATGCAATAAATTTCAAAGAACTAAAACAGTAACATACACAGCAAAGAACGACAACGTATAGTAAATGATTGACAAATATCAATAAAAGAGTTTTAGTACTCTAGTAAGATGTATGTTTATGTAAAAATAGCAACGGCAAACCAACAAGTGTGTAATGCACTAAATTAATAAAATAAAATAACAAAATATTAAAAAAAAAGTCAAACCACAGTTAAGATTTATTGAACATATTTTGAATCTCAGTCACTATATCTCCAGCGTCATCTTCAAGCGTGCTAAGATCCCCGATCTGTTGTCGAGTTCCAATCGTTTTTAGGACACGTCGCATTATCTTGCCACTGCGTGTCTTGGGAAGTTTAGAAACAAAATAGATTTTCTTGGGTGCTGCAATGGCACCCACATCTAGGCGAATCTTGCCTGCTAGTTCCTTCTCCAAGGAATCAGAATCATGTTGCACACCATGTTTTAAGACAACAAACGCAATGATTGCCTCACCCTTAACCGGGTCAGGGATTCCACACACTGCAGACTCTGCAACATCAGCATGAGATACCAAGCATCCTTCTAATTCGGCTGTTCCAATTCTATGACCAGCAATCTTTAGGACGTCGTCTGCGCGTCCAAGTAACCAGATATACCCATCCTTGTCCTTGAGGGCATAATCGCCAGAATAATAACGATTACTATACTTTGACCAGTATACATCTTGGTATTTCTTATCATCATTCCACAGCGTTAAGAGCATGCCAGGCCAAGGATTATCAATTACAAGATATCCCTTTGTATCTACAGGAGCATCATTACCATCCTCATCAACTACAGATATGCTTACCCCGGGAATAGCACGAGTTGCAGATCCCGGCTTTAACGGCATGGTCTCCAGTCCAGGAAGTGGAGATAGCATCATACCGCCGGTTTCAGTCTGCCACCAAGTATCTATAATTGGACACCTCTGCTTTCCAATGACAGTGTAATACCATATCCAAACTTGAGGGTTTATCGGCTCACCGACTGTCCCAAGTAATCGCAATGAGGACAAGTCAAAAGAGTTGGGAGAATCATCACCGAACTTGATTAGCATTCGAAGTGCAGTTGGGGTGGTATAAAATATAGTAGCTTTGTATTTTTGAATTATGCTCCACATCCGTGAAGGGTCAGGATAGTCAGGCGCGCCCTCGTACATTACCTGTGTTGCTCCATGCAGTAACGGCGCATACACTACATAGCTATGGCCTGTTACCCAACCAATATCGGCAGTACAAAAAAATACATCAGCGGGTTTAATGTCAAATGCCCACTTGAAAGTAGAGTGCAGATGAGTCAAATAACCTCCTGTCCCATGCAAAATTCCTTTGGGTTTACCAGTAGTGCCAGATGTATACAAGATAAAGAGCGGGTGTAGGCTATCAAGTGGAGTTGCATCACAGGTATCAGACGCATCATGCATCAAATCGCCCCAGAATTTGTCTCTGGGTGTCATATTGATATCATGATGCGTCCTTTGAAGTACTACAACGTGTTCTACAAAACCAAGATCATCAGTAACTGCAGTATCAACTACATCTTTGAGTGGAATAATCTTGCCACGACGATACCCACCATCTGCAGTTACAATAATTTTAGATTTGGAGTCAGTTACTCTATCTTTGATTGACGATGCACTAAATCCAGAGAAGATGACTGTGTGAATTGCACCAATTCTAGCACAGGCAAGCATGGCAATAGGCAGTTCTGGAACCATAGGAAGGTATATGGTAACTCTGTCACCTGATCGAACCCCCAAGGATTTGAGAACGTTGGCAAATTTTTGAACCTGAACAAACATGTCAGCGTATGTAAGGGTTCGCGATTGACCGTCCTCACCCTCCCATAGTATGGCAGGCTTCTCAGTTAGTAATTTCTGGTGAATATCAAGTGCGTTATAGGATACGTTTGTGGTCCCGCCAACAAACCATTTGGCAAACGGAGGATTGCTCCAATCAAGAGTTTTACTCCATGAAGAGAACCAAAATAGATTCTCTGCTTGGGAATCCCAAAATGATATAAAATCAGAGTCGGCTTTTTGGCGTAAATTATTATCATCATGATTTCCCAATCCGACATTAAAAACTTCAGAGGGCACTGACATGATAACACACAGAAATTACAGATTTTTAAATGTTGTAAAAAAAAATAAGTAAAAAAAATTATTGTGCTTCCATTCTAGCAAGCCAATCATCGTCATTGTTTTCTTTAGATGTTTCTGGTTTTGCCTGTTGAGGCGGTTCTGGGAAGGTAAATGCAATCTCTGGTTCAGCAGGGGAAGGTTCAGGCACTGGTAAGATCCCATCATCTACAGAATCTGATGATTGCTGGGAAGGTACCGTAGTTGCATGTGGCGGTGTTGGTGTTGGTGTTGGTGGTGACGATGACACAGAAATTGGTTCTGTGGGTGCTTCTGGAAGTATAGACTGAACTTCTTGTGTTTGTTGTTCAGTAGTTTCCAGATACGAAATTGCGGATTCTTGAATGTTAGGTGTAGGTGGCACGGTAGTGATCTCCTTGACCTCCAATTGAAGATCTGAAATTCTACTCTGGACATTTGCAATCTCTGCAATCTCATGAGTGATATGTTCGACTACCTCATTTGTGCATGATTTGACAGTATCAAATACACCGTCAGTAATCTCGTTGCTCTTGTATTGCACCTTTGCATCAAATGACAGCATTTTGGCAGTCTTCATTTGCGCGTTCAACTCTTCTAATCTAACATCCAGGATTGTTTTGATCTCCCTTTCTGTTTCATCCAACGATACAAGCTTTGACTTGTATTTCTCATGAATTATTTCGGCATCTGCCTTCATATCATCATTGTCTGAAACAATATCAATCAATGCCTTTAGTCGACGTAGAGTCAATTGCTTTTCACGAATGAGTCTCTGAGAATCTAGTCTCCATTTTGGTATAAAAATAACAATACTGCCTTGGACTACTAGTTGCTCATATTGGATTTGTTGTAATCCTTGAGAGCCGCAGTCAATTCCAACGGATTGAACGCTACCGTCGATGTCAGTTATTGTACCTACAACCTTGCCCATGAATGTTCCGTACATGTCTTTAACATTTTTTCCGATTAATTCGTTATCATCGTGGGTCATGTATAACGCTCAAAAGATTTGTATAACCTACAAAGTGTAAGTATTATTCCTGACTTTGGTAAGATTATTTTTACTAACTTGTGATTGTGAATTTGATTTTCAGGCATAAGATGCAATATGAAGTTAATTTTTCATGGAATTCATACTGTCAGAAAAGACTGTAATGGTATACAGACGGTATGATCACATACCAAGACATAAAAGCAGACCGTAGTTTGAATTTCAATAAAATGACAATTTGGAGAAATGAAAGTGAGTTATAATCGATTGAGTATTACAAACAAATAGAAATATAGTTGCTGTGTCAGTATAGATAGTATTATCATTTCAGAAATGTAATTGATGCAATTAACATTAATGTAACACAGTTACTAATAATAAAATTGTTATCACAGATTTTGATGTTGTCGTATTTAGAGCATTGTCATCAACGACAACATTATCATCATTATTATGATTAATATCAGCGACAACATTACACTTACTTGAAATATGGTTAACGTAGTATGTAACTAAAAAATCATTTAAAGAACTACATAAATTTTGAAATTGGAATAAAATTTTAGGATAATTTAAAAATAGTATATTGATTTGAAAACAGTAACAACAATGATTTTTTCATATCAAACAAATTGAAATAGAACATGAACAAAAATATATCACAAGATGATTTGCAAAACAGGCAAATTAAAAATATGAAAATCAATAAACATTAAATAATCATGATAAAACATATGCGCAAGAATAAAGCAAAATAATTGGAATAGATTTAAAAAACTTGAAATCCCAAAAGAATGATAAAAAACACATACAATAATCAAATTTAAAATTCAGTTATTCGTTATAAGAAAATAGATTTGTAAAAAGTATCAGTTCAAGGGTTTCAGCATAACTAAAAACATCAATTAACCAAGATAAAAAAATAAATACACAAATACAAACCAAGTTCAAAGATTAAATAGAATTTAGAATATATTCTAAAATAAAAAAATGTAAAAATAATGATTGAAAATCAAAAAAGTGTTATAGGATAAAAAAATGACAGTGAATTTTGATCACATCAGATAACAAATCATAGATCAGATATAGCACCATAATGTAAATAGATAAAAAATATTTGAAATGCTAGAGAAAGAAAACAGGTAGAAACAAAATATCATGAGACAAAAAATACAGATGTCTCTGATAGACATGCAGTAATGCAGACTGATGGATCGTTTAGTGCAGTATGTTAGTCTGTATTGAATCTCAAAATCGAAAGCTCAAATTAACTGAAAATTTGATGGAATTGATCATTTTCAAGCAGTTAGGAAGAAAGGAACCAGTTCCTCCCCAAAATCCCCATTTTCTATTCAAAATCTTCATTTTTCTCCTCAAAATCTTCATTTTACCATTCAAAAGTAACATAAGAGTAAAATCAAGTGAAGAATAACGAATCAGCTAATCAGTCTACTAAAAATTGTTGAAATATTAAATGCAACTACGAGATCATAAGACATCGATACGGGTTTTATATAGTAATTTTAAAATCTAGTAACAAAATAGTATAATTATGATTCAGAAAGAGGAATTAGATCAAATTCTTAATTTTGTAGCACAGAGGTGGATTGAGACTACAAAAGACCCAAACAACAAAGCAATGTCTACTTTGCCAAATGACTTTTGGATGAACTCCATAGGTGGAAGAACTGCTAAAAAGGGATTTTGGGTCACAACGCTAATGTATACAGAGGATGAAGCAGATGCTGCATCCTTCAAAGAAGTCCTGTTACGGTGGCAATCCAAAGGTCAAGATAAAAACAGAGACAAAGGTCCCGATCTCATCCAGATTGGCAAGAAGAATGAGAAATAGATTTTAATAATTAAGACAGATGTAACAACATTATTGTCAGAATCATTCACAGTCAGAGAGAAACGAGCGCTAAACAGGCATTTTTCAAATACTGACAACAACGTATTTGGTATTATCACACCAAAACAGGTTGACCGCGGTGCACTAATGTCAAGATATAGCAGAACAAACAAAAGTATGAGACGCGTGTTTCTTGATGAGTTTTTAACAAACAAGAACCGAGGTGAAGAATTTTATGACAGAGTGCTGCAAGAGTATGGTGATGACTCTGTTGCAGAATTAGGTGAGGCACAAATTGCAATAGAAGGATTATCAAACATTGCAGTCAAAAAGATAGAGGATAGACGAATAGGACTATCGTATCTAGAAAAATCATCAAGGTATGTTACATGGAATAAAAAAGACAGCAAGGGAAGATATCAGTTTTATAGAGATGACCCAATATTGTCTAACTCTAAATTTGCAGATGCGTACGAACAAAGTTGTAATTTATCATTTGATGTATATTCAAAAAATATAGAACCTATGATAAAATACATCAGAGAGAAATATCCAATAGAGAGATACAGTTTCAAAGACTCTACAGATGGTAAAAACAAATTATTTGGAAAACTAAAGATAGAATCAGACATAAAAACATCTAATATGATATACAGAGGTTCAACAAAAGCCAAGGCACTAGATATTCTCAGAGGATTATTGCCAGCATCAACACTAACTAATGTAGGCATTACAGGGAACGGCAGGGCTTTTGAGTATCTATTAACAATTTTAGGATCGTCTGATCTAAAAGAAGAGACGGATTTAGCTGCAAGTATCAAAAAAGAACTCGAGGTATCCATAAAATCGTTTGTTAAAAGAGCAGACGACAAATACGGCAGGGCATTTCAAAAATACCAAAGAGAACTCAGATCAAAGACAAGAGATGTAATAGCATCAAAAAAAATAAAGATGCAGAAAAGCAACAGAAAAAATAAAGTAAATGCATACACAAAACTTGTGGATTACGAACCAGAAAAAACTGCAACAGTCAAAATAATCACCAGTGTTTTGTACGAGCATGCTACTGGTATGTCGTATAGTGACATACAAAGACAAGTACAAAAAATTCCAGACGAGCAAAAGGCGCAAATAATTACAGAATTTGCATCGCTGAGATCAAACAGACGTCACCGGCCATCAAGGGCGTTTGAAAACGTGTATTATACATTTGATCTGTGTAACAACTTTGGCATGTTCAGAGATTTACACCGTCATCGTGCATTGACACTGCAAAGACAGCTATTAACGACTGACCATGGTTACACAATACCTGACGAAGTCAATACGTTAGGAATGCAAAAAGACTACAAGGACTGCATGGAAAATACGAGAGACGTATTTGAGCAGATTAGAACCAAATATACAGAACAGGCACAATACGTAGTAAACTTTGGTTACAACTATCCATATTTTATGAAGTTTAATCTCAGAGAAGCGTGTCACCTCATAGAATTAAGAACCGTACCACAGGGACATGCAGATTACAGAAAGGTAGCACAACAAATATTTCAAGAGATGATCAAGGTTCACCCAAACCTATCAAAAATTATAAGATATGCAGATATGAAAAACTATGATTTAGAAAGATTCGAATCAGAAAAGAGGACTGCAGAGAAAAAGAATAGGAATAAGAATCAAAAAAAGAAAAAATTATAATGATTGCAAGGTAAACGTTGTCAGGTAGTAATAATAATAATAATAATATTAACATGACAGAAAAAAAAGTAGCCAAAACACCAGAAGAATGGAGAGAGCAGTTAACAGCGGATCAGTATGAGATTTGCATAAACCACGGAACAGAACCACCATTTTCTGGTAAATACAATTATGCCAAACTTGATGGAGATTTTAGATGTGTGTGTTGCGGCGAAAAATTATTCTCATCAGAGACAAAATTTGATTCAGGTTCAGGATGGCCTAGTTTCTGGAAGCCGATCTCAGAAGATAAGATAGAATATGTGTCAGATTTTACATACGGAATGAAGCGTACCGAAGTTAATTGTAACAGATGCGGAGCACATTTAGGTCATGTATTTGATGACGGGCCTAAACCAACGAACCAAAGATACTGTATCAACTCCATATCACTGCAACATGAAGATGATGATGGTGACAAAGAAGGCTAGATTATGTTTAAAGTTTGATAATTGCTCAAAGATGATTATTACACTGTTAAATCTTCGAGATTTTTTAATTAAATGCCAAAGTAAAATCTTTTTGTATGTATATATATAATATGCATAAATTCTACACTTGTGAAACTGAAGTTAATGTAGATGACAAATGGATTACACCAATTCGGAATGTAATCAAGTACTAGAATTTATTAACACGTGTATTCAACATGAGGATGTCGTCTTGCTGAAATCTTTCCATCAATGTTATTTTTAGGCGTGTTAAAAAATCAATATTCTTTTTCATATTCTCGCATAAAATCCAAATCGCTCTAGTTTGATCATCAATGCGTTCAGATGTCTCAGGATTAATCCATTGACCATCAAAGATGTCACCATTAGCTGTATATCCTCCAAATTAAAGTATTAATTCGTCTAAAGTTTTAACATATTTTTCGGCCTCAATTTTTTTACGGTTTCCGTTTTCATCTTCATTATAGTACAATGGAATAAAAATTTCAATTCGTAATTGAGGCAAGATGCTTAATTGAATTTGATATTTTTTTCTATGAGAGCGTCACGAGCGTCTTTCTGAACAACAATAGTATCAATATCAACGCCTTTGAATGGAAAGTTTGAACGCAGAAGAAAAACAACAGCCTTAGTTTTATCTTCTTTACTAGCAAATGTGATAGTATATGTTCTGGGGAGTGTTACGCTCACATTATTTAATAGCAAAAAGAGAATTTAAAAATTACTAATCTTAGTTCTATGCAATATTCGAGAGGACAGACCAAGTTTTCATTATTAAAAATAGCGTTTTGTATTATTGTTTTACATTTGCTCACACCATACACTTCAGTTTTGAAGGCCTGTTAGATGTCTTACTACCCAAAACACTTTGTCTAGACGTGGAATACGTCGAGTCAGTATTAATCGGATATCAAAAGTCAACAAGCCTTTACGCCCAAATTACACTGTTCAATCTTTAGTGCTTTTCATACTCAGTTACACGGTTCGATCTTTGGTGCTTTTCAAACCACTGTAAAGTTAGGGATTTTCTTTTCAAGTTATACCAAGTGTAAAATGCTTAAGTTTTTAACAATTTATTACCCAAAATTAATACATATCTAAAAACTCCCTAAGATTTAACAGTGTAATAATTATTAATAAACATAAATTAATCAAGAAGAGATGAACAATGAAGAGAGAGGCAATGAAATAGTTTGAGGATAGTATTATGTGGATTCGGTGTTGTTGCCCAAAGTTTGGTAAAATTATTTGAGTCAAGATCAGAGGATCTATACGGAAAATACGGATTTAAGCCAAGAGTAGTCGGAGTGTTTGACAGCAAGGGTAGTGCAGTTGATCAATCAGGATTAAAACTAGATAGGCTGTACAACGTAAAAAAAGAGTTTGGGACTGTCAAAAATTATTCAGATACAAAAAACTCGTTATCAGGTGTGCAGATATTAAATGAGGTAAAAGCAGACGTCCTCATTGAAACTACAGCTAGTAACTACAAAGATGCAGAACCAGGAATGACCCACATTACAACTGCTATGAGAAAAGGCATCCATGTAATAACTGTCAACAAAGGGCCACTGGCACTTGCTTTTCCATCACTGATGGAACTGGCAACATATAATCGAATCCTCTTCAAGTTTAGTGGTACAGTAGGAGGAGGAACGCCTATTCTGAATTATGCTAAGAACAGTCTAAGAGGGGAGAGAATAACATCATTTGCGGGCATACTAAATGGAACAACAAATTATATTTTATCAAACATGACTGCAGGATTGTCATTTAAGAAAGCATTGGCTGATGCAAAGGACAGAGGATACGTAGAAGCAGACGAGGCACTTGACCTAGACGGATTAGATGCTGCAGCAAAACTAGTAATCCTTGCAAACTGGGTAATGGGGATGAAGGTAACCATGCCAGATATTGTATGTACAGGAATACGAGATGTAAATACACGAGATGTCAAAAGAGCGACCAAGAAGAATTGCTCTGTAAAATTAGTTGCTGTATGCAACAAAGAATTAACAGTATCTACAAAAGAAATATCAAATGATGATCCATTGTGTGTAAACGGAACACTAAATGCAATTGCGTTTACATCAGAACATTCAGGCACACAAACAATTATCGGCAAAGGGGCAGGAGGAATGGAGACTGCAAGTTCAATTTTAAGAGACCTTTTAGACATCAGAGAAGAGATTGCGCGAGATTGAAATCCAATCTAATTTCAAAGAGCGAGACTGTATCACTCTTAAAAACAGTTTCGGAGAGATGGTCAATAGAATTGCCAAAGATAAAAAACCTAAAGGTTCATCATATCTCAAATAACGCGCAAATAATCACAGGTAAGGAAATAAAGATGCTAAAAATTGATGATGAGTTTGTACCATTTTTATCAGAGATTGAGACTCTGAAAAAGTTTCCCACAATTACAGTTGATATGGGTGCAGTAAAATTTATGTGTAAAGGTGCAAATCTCATGAGACCGGGAATTGTAAAACATACAGAATTCAAAAAAGATAAGATTGTATGCATAATAGAGGAGTCACATCATAAATTTTTAGCGGTGGGAAAAGCCACTGTCGATAGCTCAGAATTACAAGAGATGGAAAAAGGAGAAGTTCTAAAGAATATGCACTACATCTCAGATATGTTTTGGGAAATAGGAAAAGAGTTAAGAATCTAAATAGAATGATTACTTTATATCTTCGGTAAATTCTTCGGTGCCATCCTTGGTAATTACTAGAATATCCAAACCGTCACCACTTGCAGAGTCCCTCAAAGCAGCTGATTTGACTGCGTGTTTGGCTAAATTGACTGCATCGTCTTTAGTCATGTTAGGTTTAAACTGGGGATCAAGCACGCCTAATGCCATTTCGGCACCGGTTCCAACTGCAGCGTAATCATCAGGCAGAACAGACCCCAAAGGATCCAAAGTATACATGATTGGTTTATCAACTATACCGCCTACAATTACTTGGGTCAGCAATGGAAAGTATCTTCGCTCATACATCATATTTGACATCATTTTGGCAATAGTGTTGGGTGGAACGTCTCTTTTTAGATCCATCTTGCGGATTTTGGCTAATGCCGATATCTGCAGAGTTAGAATTTGCATGTCTGCCACAAGGCCTGCACAGGTTGCACCAACCTTGGGAGTTATAGAGAATGTCTTTTTTGAGGATTTGCTTACAAGAAAATTCCCAAATGCAATCCTCTTTTCACTAGCCAGTACGATGCCACCGTCAAAGGTAACTCCGACAGCAGTTGCGCCAGGCATGTACATTGACATAAGTAAAATAATTCAGTCACATAATAAAGGGCTTTCTACATTTTATACGGAATATCTGAGTAAGACTGTTATACTATGTAAACATGATTAGTGTTATGGCAGAAGCTGAGATCAAGGGTGGAATATTAACTGATTTAACCTTTATCGGTGTGAGGCTGTCAGTAGGACTGATATTCATCCTTCATGGATGGGGTAAAATTAATCCAGGATTCCTCAACTTTATGGAACATTTAGGACTGCCTCCAGAGATGCAATTCTTGATTGTACTAGCAGAAGTCGGAGGCGGGATTGTACTGATATTTGGAATATTTAGCAGAATTGGTGGTGCTGCGATATCGATAGTTATGTTAGGTGCCATATTCTTGGTAAAAGGCGCACAGAGTATAGACGGAGATGGAGGAGTAGAATTTGATTTGATACTGCTAGCTGCAGCACTAGTAATTATGGTAGCAGGTCCAGGTAGGATATCAGTGGCACATGCCATTAAAAGAATTCCAAGAGCAATTCATTAGAATTAGCACCACCATCACCATCACCACCACCAAGTTATGACATTTGCCAATTATTTTGCAAGGTTTAGTGATGTCAAAGTGATCCTATACAGTGGTACTAGCAAAATTTTCCATAATAAAGCACATACACTTTGTTGTCTTTTTTAAAAGATCGACTCTTGCAAACTCGTTTGGAGAATGAATCTTTGCAAACACGTATGTGCTGCCGATACAGATACACGGAGCATCTAATATATCGACAAAGGGGTACATGGGACCAGTTCCGGCATTTGAGACATTTAGGATAGAATCGCCAAACGAGCGATTCGCAGCGTCTTGGACTTGGGATACGAATGGGTCAGATAGATCTGTTCTAGCAGCGGCCTCACCATTGAGCACTTTAACGTGAATGTCTCCAAATCCTTTTGATTTGAGATGACGCCGTAGTCGTAGTACCTGTTTTTTGGGATCCATCTGTGGCACTAGTCTAAAATCAATCTTTACTAGAGCGCGGCTAGGAAGAACGGTTTTAGCACCATCACCGGTGTATCCTGACACGAGTCCTGCAATGTTGCATGTAGCACCACCTACCAGTGCTTTTTTGGCATCTAGTCCCTTCTTTCCACCAAGGAATGATTTAATCCCAAACTCTTTTTTAAATGAGATCTCATCGAAAGGTTCTCTCTGAATCAGATCCAAGTCATGTTTTGAGAGAGGCGTAACCTCTTTGTACCAGTCAGATATCAAAATATTTCCATCAGCATCACAAAGTGTGCGCAAGGCGTCAATTAGCCGCCATGCAGGGTTTTTTATCAAGACCGCCAAACTTGAATGGGCATCCATGTTTGATTCTTGAATAGACAATTCAACAAATAGCAACCCTTTCATTCCAAGACCGATGATTGGCCTATTCTTTGTATCCACATATCCAAACTCCCAGATCACACCATCACAGGAAAACTTGTTTTTGTATCTGTTCAAATATTGCTCAATATGCACACTGCCAGTCTCTTCCTCACCCTCTATTACAAATTTTATGTTGCATGGTACATCACCAGTACTTTGAAGATATGATGACACTGCATGAATTCTAGTGATCAACTCACCCTTGTCATCAGTGGAACCCCTCCCAAAGATTTTGTTTCCTTTACGGGTGCCGCTAAATGGTGGATGGCCCCACAATTCAAGGGGTTCTGCAGGTTGCACATCATAATGATTGTAAAATAACAAAGTCTTTGAAGGGTTTTGTTTTGATTTGAGGTGTCCAAATACGACTGGTGCAACACCTTTCTTTAATCGTAATATTTCAGATGGAATTCCTGATTTAGTCAACAGATCTGCTACGAGTTTTGCGCATTCTTCAATACCGTGATTCTGTGCCGATACGCTAGGTTGGCGTATCAGCGTCTGAAGATCAGAGACGAGTTGGTTCATATGAGTGTCTATGTATCTAGATGGTTTCATGCTAGTTACAATACCTGATCAAATGGTTTTATTGCCACAGGTATCTCCTCTAAGAGATCAGTTGACGTGATGTGTAATCCTAATTTGTCCTGGGCACGTTTGCCTATTAGACCATTGATGAAAGTGGCTGCCGCTGCAGATTCCAAGGTATTTCGGTTTTTAGATAGAAAGCCTGCAACAAGACCAGACAAGACATCTCCTGTTCCGCCCACAGTCATTGCAGGCGTATCTTTTTTGTGAATGTATGTTGCAGTTATACCATCAGATATTATATCAGTAGAACCTTTTAGCAGGATGGTAACCCCAAACTCTTTGGCATTTTTTTCTACAAGAGTGATTCGTTTATCCATATCATCAAGAGAAGTAGAAGACGGAGGGACATCACCAAACAATCGTTTGAATTCGCCGGCATGCGGTGTCAATACAACATTTTTGTTGGCAAGGAAAGGCAAGACTTCAGGAATTAGTGCACTAGCATCTAACGATAGTCTCACGTCGTGGTTTAAGAGAGATTGCACAAGGCGTAGTAGCGAATTTTTGTCTGCGATTGCAAGACCCATTCCAATGGTAGCAGAATCCAAGTTTTTAGGCAATGCCCCTATTAGCTTGTTTGCAGCACCCAGAGTTAGTTTTTGGTCTACTAGCGGAATCACGATAAGATCTGGAGAGATTGCACGCGTTGAGGCAACATTGATTTTTGGAACGGATGTATAGACAAGATCAGTGCCAGATTTCAAGGCTGCAATAGAGGATAAGATCGGGGCGCCATGATATATGTAACTTCCACCAACAACTAAAACTATTCCGTTATCTCCCTTTCTAGAATCAGAACGTCGGCCAGGGATAAAATTCTTAATAATTGATGCAGAGAGATCTTCTCTTTTCATAACTGTTAAAGAATAAATGGATAAATAAATCTGTTTTAAAGTGTAAATAAAATACTGAAGATATCACTCAATTTGTTCAAGTTTTAGAAGTTGTTGTGGTCTTTTTAAAGATCTGTGTAGCAGTGCTGGTTTTTTTAGTTGGCTTGGCAGTAGTGCTGGTTTTTTTAGTTGGCTTGGCAGTAGTGCTGGTTTTTTTAGTTGGCTTGGCAGTAGTGCTGGTTTTTTTAGTTGGCTTGGCAGTAGTGCTGGTTTTTTTAGTTGGCTTGGCAACAGAATCTTTGGTTCCAGAAAGAGTAGTTTTAGAAGTATCAGTTAAACGCGCCAGAGAGCGTCTGGAACCTCTATCAAAAAATGCTTTTCGTGCAAAACAAAGATACGTAGTATGACCAAGACCTTGAAAAGAATGCCTCGTTTTACCTTCTCTTGCATCAATAGTACGTAAAATATGTTCAGTTGATTCAATATCAGTAAATTCGTGCTCAATAAGAGAGATGGTCAGTTTTTCTAATTGATTCATAGTAGGGCAGATAGCAAACACACACCCACTTCCTTTAAGCATCGCCCTCACTTTTGGAATCACAACCCAAGGATCACCTAGATCAATTAATGCAATATCCATCTCTTCGTTAAATGGTAAATTTGTTGTAGTCTTTATATCTAAATTATACTGTGTGACATATTTTGAGACTCCAGCTTTTTTGATATTTTTTTCTGCTATTTTTATGAAATTCTCATCAACATCAAATGTATGAATATGGCCACGGGGTTTTACAACACTTGCAATAAAAGAGGTTAAAGAGCCGCTGCCTGTTCCAATCTCTAAAATTTTTTGGCCACTTCCTATTCCAGCCCTTGCAATAATGTATCCAATGTCTTTAGGATATACGATTTGAGTGCCGTGTTGAATCTTCATTGTATAGTCATACATTGTAGGTTCTAAGAGATAGACGTACTTGTCCTTGTTTGTGATTAATCTGGATCCGTACTCTTTACCAATTGCATCAGAGTGCTTGATAACTCCGATATGAGTATGAAACGATTCGTTTTTTGATATCTTGGTTAACCATTTTTTAGAGTTGTTATAAAAGAATAGTACAGGAGAGTTTTGTTTTATTTTGCTCATGAGGCATTGCATGAAAATTTTAGATAAGAATCTACTGATCAAGATCCAATGTTATCAAATAGATTCAGATTATGCTGGTATAGATGATTTGAGTTAGATCCTACTATCATTGATATTGATGCTTGGCTGGTAGATATCAGATTCCGAGTTATCAAATTCATGTAGATCTACATATTTACATTTGTATGGCATACTAATTCAGACATCAGATGTGTCTTGCACAACCGGCACATACTGTGTGTCTCAGATGTCATATTATTTGGGAAGTTGAGCTGTTACGATTCATTGTATAGGGATTATTTAGCAATACTTTTGTAACCCATAATCAAAATAGCCTCATGCTTGAAATACCTTTTCCTAGAAGACGATCTCAATCACCTGCAAAAATAGATTTAAAAATAGATATGACTAATTTTGGACCTGTTTCCAAAGGAAACATACAACTAAAACCTTTGACCGTTTTTGTAGGTCCTAATAATTCAGGAAAATCATATGTAGCTATGCTTGTTCATTCAATCATATCTTCTGAAAATCAGAGTATGGGTATGGGCAACCCATTTCGTTTTAGTAAATCTAAGGGTTCTAATACATATAAATTATTTAATAAAGACATCCAAAAAGTTGTTAGGCAAAACAGAGATAAAAAATCCTTTGACATTCCGCCAAATCTTATAAAAAAAATTTCTGCGTTGATAGTTAAAGATGTGTTTCGTGCAAATTTGGAATCGGAGATTACTAGAAACTTTGGTGCTTCAGTTTCTGATCTTATCCGATCAGGACAAAAATTATCAAACATTAGCGTTTCAGATTCAAACAAATTTGATATTTCAATAAAAAACAAATTGAATGTTAAGACCTACTCAGACATTAATGTGAAATACAGATTTGAAATTTCTTCAAAAGAATACGATGACTATGAAGTTTCAGAGACGATAGAAAGTGGTCAGCATGTTATAACTATCAACAAAAATTATGCCAAAGAGTTTTTTGAATTCGAAGCTCCTTTCTACCTCATGCATTCCATATGTAATCAAATCAAACATCCTACCATTCCTACCAACTCTTTCTATTTCCCAGCAGCCAGATCCGGAATATTGCAAGGTCACAAAGCACTATCTGCCAGCATAATTAAGAGTGCACAGTTTGGAGGAATTCAATCCTTCCAAATACCCAAACTCACGGGAGTAGTGTCTGATTTTATTGCCAACATTATTGTTATTCCTAATAACCCAGGACCTTTCATCAAATTAGCCCAACAATTGGAATTCGAACTTCTTCACGGACACATCAAATTACCCTCAGGGAGTAAAGATTCTTTTCCCGAAATCACTTATCATTCCAAACAAGATGAGATTCCGCTACATAGAACGTCATCAACAATTTCAGAAATTGCCCCGCTTTCTTTGTATCTAAAATACATCGTACATCCGAGGAGTCTGCTAATCATTGAAGAACCGGAAGCACATTTGCATCCTACAAATCAATTGGTTTTTGCAAAATATATTGTGAGAATGATTCGTGCAGGACTCAACGTGTTGATCACTACTCATAGCGTGTTCTTATTGGAGCAATTAGGTAAATTCATGCTTGCCAGTAAAATTAAACCCGAGATTAGAAAAAAAGAATTAGGATTCGAAACTAATGATTTTTTGCATCTTAACGAGGTATCACCATACGTATTTGTTAGAAATAGCTATAATGACCATGAAATTTTTCCAATTGAAACAAATGACGAAGAAGGTATTTCTCAAGAAGAATTTGTAAAAGTTAACGAACTTCTTCACTCGGAATCTATTAAATTGCAAGAGAATATGCCTGAAAACTAATGATCGTTCAAAAAATTAAACGCAAATACAATTTTGCAAAACTAGATTGCTGTGATGAACAATGTAGTATTTGTATAGATACCGCAAAAAACTATGCGATCTTGAAAGGAGAACTGTTAGTACAAACCCAACCGGAAAAAATATGTGACTGTATAATTTTTCAAGATGATAAAAAAATTATCATCGTTGAATTGAAAAGTAATTCTCTTAGCGTAGGCAAAATCAAAGATAAATTCACTAATAGTGGCAAGAAAGCTGTTTCCATGGCAAGTGCTTTAGAATCCAGCCATTTTTCATTATTCATGATTTTGTTAGCAAAGAGCTACAAAAATTATTTCGCTCATGATCGTATCCGGAGAATCAAAGTCAACATTTATGGAAAAAAATATCCCATATTGCCTAAAAAATGCGGTGCCTCTTTAAAAGCCATAATTAACTAAATATTAGAATTGGGCTTATGCTGTCTGAAACACTAATATCGGATATGGGAGTAATACGAATATGACTAAATCGGCAAAGAGTGCAAAAGAAGTAGCGTTTTCTAACAAGTGGATTGCATTTGATAATAAAAAAATCATTGCTGAAGGGATTGATCTGGCAGAAGTTTATGTTAACGCTATGACTTTAGCAAAATCAAAACCTAGATTCAAGAGAATATTGGCTTAATTTTCAAAGAAGTAAGAATTAGTCTACGAGTTTTCTTTTTCAGAAATGGTTGAAAATAAAGGATTTTCTGAAATTTGTGTTTGAGTAGTATTTTTTGATGTAAAATTGTAGTCCTAAAGATGGTATTTTTGCTAACTTCGAATCAATTTTTTTAATCCATCATATACTTTTTTTACATCGTCTGAAAACAGGTTAATCACATCATACAAAAAATGTAACTGTGGTAACGAGATAGTTTTTTGATATATTTTAATCAGATATGTATGCTCTAATTTTTCATATCTCTGCTTCCAGTGATATTCGGTTGCGTTGTTGGACATAGTTAAACACTGTAATCGTGGTTCAAGATAACTTGAGAGCAAAATATTATATTAAAGGTTAAAAATTATTTCAAAAAACTACACAGTTACAAATCATCTATTTTCTTCTCTTATTAAATTATATAACCCAAATATACAAGCCCCCTAACCCCATCAAATAGTTTTTAGTAGAGTAAAAAACATCAAATTAAAATGACAGAACTCAAGCTATACGGTTCGGGCGGTTATGTGATTGCTGAACTGACAGAAGAGCAAGCAGGTAAAGCAGACCTAGGGGTAGGTAAATTACTGTTAGCGCCAATTGGGAAATTAGAGACAGATAAAATGCACAAACATTATTGTAATAATTGTCAAACCGAGTTCAGCAATTCGCCAAAAATTCAGATTGAAGAAAAAAACAATGAAAAAGTAGCAGAAAATCTGACGTTAGTAGAGAGAGGGCAATATACGTGCGAAAAATGCAATGGAATTATTGGAGAATATAGAGTCTTCAAAAATGACAGCAAATAAAACATCTGAGAAAAAATCTACACGTTAATCTCTATAATTAGAACATCTCAACTACAAAAAAAACAAATACAATTAATTAAATATCGGAATTTTTGAGCAACAGCATGGCAAATATGAAATGTGTATCTTGTGGGATTGGGTTTTTTTCACCCATAGGATCAGATAAATGCTCAAAATGTGCAGGAAAGGAATCAGAAGGACATCATGATTCCTGCGGTTGTGGGCACAGCCATTAATTTTTTTTACATATTAAAAATCAAGGTATGAAAATGGCAGAAATAAGGAAACAGTGTGCGTTGTCAATACAATATTGAAACAATTTTTAATTATTTATAATCTAGTTGTACATATCTGACCCTCATCAAAATGCTCTTCTCACAAGAAAGTTTATTGATTTGCACTCTAAAAACAATAGTAACACAGAAAAAATCAATGACATTTGCATGTGTTAACTAGCAAAAATAAGAGCAATACTTCGCACACACATAATCTAATATCATAGCAGGGTAATCTACGCAAAGCAGAATAAATGAATAATCAATACAAAGCTTATTTCATTGTTTTTCTTACACAGTCATTGATCACTTTGGAGTAGCTAATATGTCCATTTTCCTTATTTTGCCTAATTGATTGGAGTTTTTTGAGCTTTTTGTCCAGATCATCATCTATCATAATGGTTACTCGCTTTGACATACTACAAAGATGATATATAGTAATTTAAATATTCATAGCAAAGATAAAAGAAATTAAGATGTATAACCATGACATGTGTTGTGGTGTTGACGCTTGCCAAAACGATAAAATATTTCCACATGGCCTATGATTGGGTATTGTTAAAGACACATGTTATAGAACCAGTTATCATTCAAGAGAATAATTACAAATTTAAATAAAAAAATCTAAGATATTAATCAAAAATTGGTAATTATTTGAAATTTTACTAATTTAATTGAAAAATAGAAGGTATTTAGATATGACTTGAACCAGTGTAACAAAAATTCTATATGTGACTAATATGATATAATATCATGCGACTAGAGGATAAAATTGCCATTGTTACAGGAGCATCAAGTGATATTGGTAAAGGAATTGTAAAGAAATTTGTGGATGAAGGGGCCAAAGTAGTATTAATTGCAAGAGATCTAGAAAAGTTAGAGAATGCAAGAAAAGAAGTTGGGTGCGATGAACAAAGTGCATCAGTACCATGTGATGTAACTAACGAATCACAAGTAGAACAGACAATAAATCAGATCATGGATACGTATGGTAAAATTGACATTCTAGTCAACAATGCAGGAGTAATAAATGATCCAATACACTTTCACCAAATGCAAAGTGCAGATATAAAAAATCTTATTCATGTGAATATGTTGGGCGTATTTCAAATGACAAAAGCAGTATTAGGAAAAATGGTAGATGTCAATGCAGGAACAATAATTAATTTGGGTTCAATATCAAGTGAGAGAGCGATACCAAGAGTCCATTTAGCAGCATATTCGTCAACAAAAGCTGCAATATCCATGTTTACAAGATCGATAGCAGTAGAATATGCAAGAAAGAATATTAGATGCAATTGTGTTAACCCCGGAATTATTAATTCAGGAATGATAAAATCATATCTGGATGATCCTCAGGCAAGAAAAGTTCTAGAAGAGAGATTACCTCTGGCAAGAATAGGGGAGCCAGAAGATGTTGCAAATGCAGTGTTGTACTTTGCATCAGATGAAGCAAACTGGGTAACTGGAACTACATTAAATGTAGATGGTGGAAAAGCAGCATCTGAAGGATGATGATACAAAATATACAAAAACATGTTTCTTTTCACTTAATCGTCAATCTGTTCAGATTTAGATGAGATAGTTTTTGTATTATCAGTATCGTGATTGGTAATAGAGATATAAGCAGATGCACCAGACACAATATTAGATGGCGATTCATGCAGAATATCAGAGGATAGCTGAGATTGCATTTCAGTAGTATTCAGAGTGTCGATAGTGCGATTATCATTTAAAGTATCAAGAGGGATGGTGGTGGTGGCAGCATCAATGTCATATTCATCTTTAATTTCATCAGCATGCCTTTTCAAATACATGCTATAACTGAATCCAACAACTAGCATAGCAATACCAGTTACTATTGACCACATAATCAGTGAAGATAGTCCTAGATAGTCCATAACCAGCAATAGATGAATACATATCTAAAGTTTAGGTTAAAACAGTGTTGAAACATCTAAATAGATTTGACATAAAGAAGGTTTATGCCTGAATTCATATGCCCTGACTGCGGTAAACGCCTATTTCATGAAAATCAGACCACACTAGACATTGAACTTAACATTCATAAGAAATTCTGCAGAAAGGCAGAAGGACAAACGCATAGCTTCATGCATCGCGACCCTGCACATATGGAAACGTTTGATTCAGAGAGGGAAAATGACGCAACAGGCACTCCGGTGTTAAAGAGATAATCACAAAAAGGCAACCTCAAAATTATATTCAAGGTTATTACAATTTAGATTAATTGTCAAGAATACACCGCTATGATCTACTAGTTGTCGGAGGAGGGCCTGCTGGATCATCTGCGGCATGGGCTGCTGCAGAAAATGGAATCAAAGTAGCTATAATTGAAAAAGAAGAGTCCGTTGCAGAGACAGTCAGAACAAGCGGGGTTACATGGATTGAAAATATCAAAGAGTTCGGAATTCCAGATGACTGCTTTAATCCAATCAAAAATTTTTCATTTGTGTCCCCAAATAATAGAGTAACTATCAGCGATACCATCCCTAGGGCCGCAGTATTGAATGTAAGAAAGACATACAGATGGCTTGCACATCAAGCTGAGGCAAAGGGTGCCAAAATATTTCTAAAGACAAACATTAGAGAAGTCATAAAAGATGAAAAAGGAGACATTGTAGGAGTAACAGGGAATGATTCTAACGGCAAGATAACATTTTACGCCAAAGTGATAATTGATGCAAGTGGATTTGCATCAACTGTGTGTAAAGCAATGGGATTTGCAAAGCAGTGGACGCGGTACGGAGTAGGAGCAGAATACGAAGCAAGAGTTGACGGTGTTAATTCTGATACATGGTGGCTGATGGTAGGACAACAATACTCCCCTGCAGGATATGCGTGGATATTTCCATTATCAAAAGATGTTGTCAGAATCGGAGTAGGCGTTGGCAAACCAGAATCAAATGTAGATCCAAAGCAAAGGCTAAACGAGATAATAGAGAAAAGATTAGGTCCGATAAAAGAGCTAGGCAAGATCACGATAATAGAGTCCCATTACGGATTGATTCCAAATGACGGACTATCAAGAAAAACTGTGTATAATAATCTAATACTAGTTGGTGATGCAGCAGGACAGGCAAACCCACTAGTTTTGGAAGGAATTCGCTACGCAATAAAATTTGGCAAGGTTGCAGGCGCGGTGTCATCAAAGGCCATACAGTCAGGTATAACCGATGAAAAGGCATTATACCCGTATGAGAAAAATTGGAGAGATGAAATAGAAGCAAAGATCAAGTCAGCAGGCAAAGTTCAGAACAGATGGATCGGATTGACTGACAAGCAATGGGATAAAGAGATAGATGTCATAAAAGAGCTAAAATCAGAGGAATTTATTGACTTTATCAAGGCGGATTTTGGATTATCCAATATGATAAGATTGGCAACACATCATCCAAAACTTGTAGTTAGACAGTTATTTGGCATGGTAAAAAACATCTAGAAAACTAAAATAAATAGCAAAGATTAAACTAATTATGCAAGGTAAACAAGATGGATAAAGTTGAAAAAACCTTTGATGTATGGGCTCAAAATGGAAGAGCCAAATTAATGGAGACAGAGCACAAAAAAAACGTCTCGAGATTTTTAAATAATGTATCATTTGATGAGCCGTTTACATTTTTAGATGTAGGATGTGGAAATGGATGGGTAATCAGAAAAATTACAGCCGAAAAAAGATGTAATCTAGCCTTAGGAATTGACAAAAGTAAAAAGATGATAATGCAGGCAAGGAAGATGTCACAGTCCAAAGAAGAAAAGTTCGTTCATAGTGATATTGAATCACTAAGGTACAGAGGACGGCGATTTGATTACATCTTCTCGATGGAGTCACTATATTATGCTGATTCCATAGATGTAGCACTAGCAAAGATATACAAATTGTTAAAACCTAAAGGACAGTTTTTTTGTGGAACCGATTTTTATGCAGACAACAAAGCAACTGCGCATTGGGCAGACAAGATGAAGATACAGATGCATCTTTACTCAAAGAAAGAATGGAGAGAACATTTCAAGAAAGCGGGATTTAATGTCAGAACAAGACATGTCAAAGATTCACAAAACAAAAAGAAATGGAAGAGAGAGCATGGAACATTATTCATAACAGGCACAAAACCTAAAGAAATACTATAATTGAGCCAATACATACGACCGTGTGTGTGAGCTGGAGCACGAAACGCTGCTACGGCAGAGGAAACTCCTCCCTCCATACAGGAAATGTGATCTGGAGATAGATAATCAGAGATGATTGGCAACGGAACAGAAAAGTGATCCAATATGGCGTTTACAGTGATGGCAAAACCTGAGGTTTCCATAAAAGGAATGAAACAGACGACCCACATGGAGCAAGGCCAAACAGAACTATACGATCCTGTACCAAGTTCAGGTAGGCTGCAAAGCGAAATATCGTGAAAACAAAAGGAGGGTTACTCCCAGCACACACTACAATACTAAGAAACAAAACAACAGTACATCAAGATTGATCCTAAGGATGCTACAAATTCAGATGCAGAGTCTGATCTGTTAAAATAAGAAATGCTCTTTTCTAAGCAATTCTATATGTCTTTTTTTAATCTTTTATACAAAGGGGCATTGATGTCATGACCGCAAACTACGAAATAGTGCTACCCGTAATGCCTGCCGATCTTGATGTCAATCCAAGGTTTGTCAAAATATTAAAGATGATATCTCGCAAGAGGTACGTAACCAGAGATCATTTCAAAAATCTTGAAACAAACGATATCACTAGATGTAAGTGAATCTAGTTAACATGTGTTTATGCGTGGTTAAAAATAATAAACCATTATACAGAATTTTAAGCACTAGTATATTTTTTCTACAAACTCCAAAGTCAAACCAGACAATCTTAAATTAGTAGTTGGTTTTATGCTTTCGGGTAGTCAAATGTCACCCATTGCTCAAATATCAATGCCATGTTGAACTTGTTATTCTTCTAATTCAATTGGAAGATAAACAGGATCTATACATTTCACTCCTATTAAGGACTTAATTACTAATCTGTTGTTTAGAAAGTCAACACGATCAGTGGTTGCCAACAGGCATGTCTTTCCAGAACTTCTTTGGTATGCCTCCACCTCGCATAAAATATCGATATCACATGGTTTTTTCTTAACCGTTCTTTTCATTTCTGACTCGTTTTCTAGTTTTTTACGGATTGACGGGTCTGCTTGCTCGTGGAATACGCGATATGTTCCCAGTTTTGTGTCAAAGTTTAATTTGATTTTTGTCATGACTTTATCAAACTCCCCCCAACATACAGAGTAAAATCATTTGTTTCTAGAGGTTTTTTGCATCGACAATTTTCAGCTAAAAATACAGCCATGGTAGATTCTATATTTTTTATTATTTCAAGCTCAGTAGAGCCCTCTGAATATTCATCTTTCAGGGTTCGGAAAAATAACTCCATAAAGGACAAATCAGATAATTTGACTGTAGGTGATTCTGCCTTGAAGGAAAGAAATTCTGCTATGAATTTCTTGGATACATGGTCGATGAATCTAGTCATTACCGAAATCCTGTTATCTATTTCGCACTTTACAGTTTTTGACATGCATTTTTCAAATGAAAACAGATTATGAAATTTGTCTATGACACCTGACCGTGATGACTGTACCTCGTTACCGAACACCTCTGCCAGAAATATGGATGAATCCACACAAACGACGATATTACCCTTAACCATATTTCAGGATTATTTGGTTTAGTTTTTCCCCAAAACTCCTAAAAGATTCAGATTTTGGAGAACTCAGGGTGATGTCTTCGCTCAGGTATCTTTCTTTGTTCAGAATATTCGTCAGATCAAAAAGGTTTTTCTTAAAGTCGTTGAAATAAATCCTAAATCTTTCTTCTGCGGCGTCATCAAGAGTTATGGGTATGGGCCTAAACATGTCCTTCATTTCTTTTGCGTTGTTGGATTTTAGATAAAATCTTAATACAAGCTCAGAACGTGACATCTCTGCAAACAGTTTAGAAATATTCCTGTGCTGCTCTTCAAACACCGATAACTCGTTTGTTATTTTTTTATGGTCTGATCTTACAAGATGCAGCTTGTGTTGCAGCTTGGCCAAGTCACATGCAAAAGTCCTTACCACGGATATCTTTTCTATGTATGAGAGATTGTACAAATTATACAGTTCCAATGGCAGATTGGAGTCACAAAACTCTGCCATGGATTTCTTGTGCCAGTTATCATACGAGTCTTTGATCACCGAGTACATTGTATTCAACAGATCCCTTACCAGCATGAATTGGTCAATCCAATTATCTGGAAAGTTAGTCTGGATGGTTTTAAACGGTTTTTGAATTTCAGCATGCTCAGTTAAAAATTTTAAAAGATACTCTTTCCACAATTCCATATACTTCTGGGTTGTAAACCAGCTGGCATTGAAAGAGATCTTGTCGGCTACGAATTCTATCTCGCTTAATGTTATCTTTTCCAGATCTGGCCGTTCATCAGGGGTCAGATCTATGACTGAGTTTTTCAAATAATGGTATGAAGCGAGTTTTTGCCTGATTTTTGGTTGAATCTGCTGCAAGATGTACATTACAGTAGGTTTTGTAAAATCATGCTTGTCATAATCCTGAAAGCTAGCAGTTAGGACGGTTTGCATGCTACTTGATGTAGGGAAATTGCATATAACTTCTTTCATTTTTCCAGCTAAGCGAAATGGGCTCTAATTCAGATCAAATCAGGTACAAAATGTAAACAGATCAACAGGGGTAGATACTTGTGCATATGACCGCCTGCACAATATAAAACCCCTTGGATAGAGAGATCATAGCTGCCATGAATGCATCACACAAACTGTCCGCTAGGTTTAGGGATAGTCGAGATGGTACAAGTGAAGCGCAGTCGTTCACTTTTGAAAATGCAATGTTGGAACCCTGTAGACCTGTAATCCAAATAGTCGATATGTCAAAGTCAACAATACGAGATTTGACTCGTTAACTTGATAAAAAAAAGAACATCAATTTTTGAGTTAATGCATTAGATCCATATAACACGAAACATTGTTTCCTAATTATCACCAACCACGCCTAACTAATCCAAAATCAGATCAGATTAGGCATAGAACAACTGAATTTGAACGTTGTATCAAACACTTTCAATAGAAAACTGTATTGAACAGAGAGGTGCGTTGTCAATCAGACTATCAATCATGACCAAAAACACATCCTCTCCAGACAAACTAGGCAAGCATGGTACTAAAAAATCTTCCAGTTCAAACGAATGCAGACTCCAGTATGATAACCGCAAATACATAGATCGCGGCAAGTTGTTTATGCTTCAGATAAACGAGGAGCTCATGGTGCAGGGGCTTGAGAAGATGAACTGTGGAAAGGTAGGCCACCCGTTTACATTCTCAAACGCGTGCGTTGCAGCAGCTGTTCTGTTCCGAAACGCCACCGGTATCCCATACAGACAGTTGGAGGGTGTGGCAGAGGCAATCGTCGGCAAGGAAAATGCGCCTACATACTCTGCATTTCAGAAAAGGATGACAAAACTCAACTGTACAATAGATGACAACGGTAGCGGTAACACTGCCGCTGCATGGTTTACAGACGGCAAAACGAGAACCGAGATAAGCCTGTTTGCGTTTGATTCAACTGGGCTCAAGCCTACAAACCGCGGCGACTGGATGGCAGAAAAATGGGGAGTGAGGCGCGGATTCATAAAACTGCATGTCGGTGTAGATGCTAAAACCAAGAAGATCTATGCAGTGGTCATAACTGACGACAAGTGTGGAGATTCCCCGCAGTTTGAAGAACTAGTGGAACAAGCTTTTGCAAACGCAGAAAAATCACCAAACGTGGAGATGTCTGCCGATACCAAGGTTGCAGCCGATGGTGCGTATGATACACGAGATATTTACAACTACTGCAACAAAAACGAGATTAAACCACTGATTCCGGTTCGCATTAATTTTGCTGGAAACGCAAACGGATGCATGTCTCGTAAGAAGGCTGGGTTCGAGCAGCTTGGCAGTTTTGAGCATATAGATAAAAAGTCAGAACACAAGTTTGCAGATCTTACGCGCAAGGAAAAGAAGGAACGGCAGAATATGTGGCGCAGGGAATCAGGATACAACGACAGGTGGACAGTAGAGACTGCGTTCTCTACGTTCAAGCGGGTATTAGGGGAGTCTATAATGGCACGAAAATGGGAAAACGTCAAGACGGAGATATACGGAAAGGTGTGTTTGTACAATCAGATGATCGATACGGCAATTGAGAACGGATACGGCACACCAAAGATAGTGTATCAGTCTAAAACCCGCCACAAAGACCGCAGTGTAGGAGGAAAGGCAATGACATAAGCAAAATCACCCAGATGGTGGTCTGTGTTGCATGTAATTAGGAAACAGAGTTTAACACGACAGAACCTTAAATATATTCTAGCTCATTGAACTGACTTGATCTTTGCATACACTAGCTGCACAACCACATGTTGCATCACACAAACATGCCGATTGCATCGCACAATCACACTCAGAACCCATTTCAGCTGATGCTGCACAACCACATGCTGCATCTTGTTGTGGTGGCGGTGTACTATTGGTATTGCTACTTGTAGAGGCAACATCGTTTTGGGATGAAAGTTTTGTCTCCTCGTAAACACTACGGGTTTGCTGATAGTCTGTATCATCCTTTAACTGCGCTTCACCTCTATTAGTCTGATAACCACCAGATGATGAACTAGTCTGATAACCGACTAGTCTACTAGGATCAATTCCTTGCTGACCTTTCTTTTCGTTTTTCAATGATCGGCTACTAACAAAAAAGAACGCAATACCTGCAACTGCTGCTAGTCCTGCCATGCCATAAACGATTAGCACAGGGAAATCACCTGTGGATGTTGTCGCGTAGCCGGGTGGAGGTGTTGGGGTAATTCCCGCTATCTCAATACCATCAAGTTTATCCAAAGCGCCAAATCCAATGGCTGAAAGATTTGCCTGATCTGCAGACTGGACACTTCTAACTACATATGGTTGATCAGCCATTATTTCTGCCTCAAATATTCGCTCTACTTGTCTACCTTCTCTAATACTGCTCTCACCCATAGTCCAACTTGATACCACAAAACCAGCTATAGTATCATCTAGTCCAAATGTTCCGGCATCCGCATTAATACCTGTTGGATCAAACAAAAAGTGCCAGTTAACTAGTGGCTGCTCTGCAATAAAATCAGCGTCAAGCAAAGGTCTGCCAAGAACATCTTCTGCTTCTGTTCCTTCAAAAAAGGCATATACTGATGGTTCTTGATCTCGTAAAATATTGATAGGAATGTTAATTTCAACACCGTCAATAGTTACCTCATCAGATACACTCAACCCCCTCCAACCAAGATCGACTAACGTTCGCTGGGAATCTTTGGTTATAACATAGTTACTAAGTGTTCCCTCCAAGAGAACGTGATAATCAATAGAGGTGCCAGTGTTACGAGCTTTGAGATTAAAATCATAGGTGACAGCCAAGTCAGTAACTCTTGTACTAACTGTTTCGCTTGATATTTTTTGATTGAGTTTTGATATTAGGTCCTGTACGCCGGGATTGGTAGAGTCAGCACTCCCAGATACAACCCATTCTTTTCCACGTAATTCATCAAAAAGGTCACCGCCTTGTGGATACTCGATAAATACCACCTTTTGATAGTTTACAGAAAATTGTGAAGAGTTATTATCGGGGTTAAGTTTAGCTTCTAATTGGGCAGCCCAAGCAGGTGTACTAGTGCCTATAACAACAATAGATGCAATCAATATTATTAGAACTGTATTCTTTAACACAAGTCAAAAATATAAATTTCAGTTAATAAATCTATCCAAAAATATTTAATTCTGAAAAAAGTAATATAAAGTATAGAATCTAATAACATTAGTTAGGAGTTATGTGATGATTACAGTTTTAGCAGGTGGAACAGGTTCAGTAAAACTGGTAAGAGGACTGGTTGCACAAGAATCCAAAGTTAACGTAATTAGCAATGTCGGTGACAATTATTGGATTTATGGACTGTATGTATGTCCTGATATTGATACGATAGTGTACGGACTAGCAGATTTGCTTGATCAAGAGAAAGGATGGGGAGTGAAGAAAGACACGTTTAACTTTATGCGCCAGATGGAGGTCTTCGGAGAGAGTACGTGGTTTAGAATCGGAGACAGAGATGCTGCAACTCATCTGATTAGAACAAACAAATTAAAAAATGGTGAAAATCTTAGCGCCATCACTGATTGGATGTGCAAAAAATTTGCAGTCAGTGCGCGAATAATACCTGCAACTGACAACAGCGTTGAGACTAGAATTACAACAAACAAAGGAGAACTACACCTACAAGAATACTGGGTAAAGTATCGTGGACGAGATCCGGTTGAAGGAATTCAGTATATTGGGGCAGATAAAGCACGTCCAAACCCTGATGCAGTAAACGCAATTCATGACGCAGAGATGGTAATTTTGTCACCAGGAAATCCATTAACGTCAATAGGACCAATGTTACAGATCAAAGGAATCAGAAAAGAATTAACAAAGATGAAGAAAAAAGTAGTTGCAGTGAGTCCATTGATTGGAGAGGATGCACTAAGTGGGCCAGCAGCAAAATATATGCAAGCGGCAGGAATAGAATCAAATGCGTACGGGTTAGCAAAAATGTATTCAGATGTGTGTTCGCACATGATAATTGATACAAAAGATAAAGCACTGGCAAAAAAGATTCAGAGTTTAGATATGAAAGTCTATGAAACAAAAATAACTATGAAAAATAAATTGGCCGAAGAAGCATTGGCAAATTTTATTTTAAAACAAATCCACGTATAACAAATTGAAGATAGCTGCCATAATTCCTGTAAAGACGTTCTCTAATGCAAAGACGCGTTTGAAATTACCACAACAGAAAATTGAAGAGTTGTGTCTAGTTATGTTAGAGGAGATTGTTCAGGTATTGCGCGTATCGCCTCATATTGATGAAACAGTTTTGGTGACACAGGAACAAAAGGCAATAGAGTTAGGGGAAAGATATAATGCTACAATAATCATGGACGAGAAAGAACAAAGCGTAAATCATGCAATAGAGTTAGCTGACAAGTATCTACTTGAGAATAATTTTGACGCATCAATTGTACTACCCCAGGATATTCCATTCATCAAGACGCAGGATATTGATTTTATGCTAAATTACAAGATACCGCCAAATTTTGCAATTATTGTGCCGTCTAGAAGATTTGATGGAACAAACGCGTTAATTAGAATGCCAGTTGACTTGATGCAGACACATTATGATGAAGACAGCTACAAGATTCATATGAATACGGCAAAAAAATATACGCGTAATGTAGCCATGGTTTTTGTCAAAAGAATAATGTGGGATGTTGACAATGTAGAGGATCTAGAGTTTTTATCAAGACAGAACGAAAAACCAATAATTCAAAGAAAGATAAGGAAGATGTTAGAGGCCGACTAGATAGTATTTCAAGTACTTGACTGGTTTGTAGTGTGGTAATGGCTAAATAGATTTTATAATCAACCTCCATGTACACCTTGTCCATATGTTCTAGAAAGGAAGTAAGTGGTATTGACAGTCTGACAGTTATTAAAAAACTGTCTACCGTCTTGTATCATGCTGCATATATTGAGAATCTATGAAATCCTCCACTCCATAACATGAATATGTGTAGGCACAGTTTTGCCCAATATTTTGCAGACGTTCCAGCGTCGTACTTGAATAAGTATAATTCATCCTGTGTTACAATTGCATATACCATCTTTGTGTATCTTGCAATCTTTTGATACAGGCAGGCTCTCCATTTGTTTACTTCTTCTATTGGTGTTCTACTAACCATGACTGACTGTGTCTTCCTTTTTTTTTTCTAAAGTATCCCCACTGTCTGGCATATCGCCTTATCTGCTACATGCCAATGTTTTTTCCAGACATCTCTTCTAGTTTGTCGTGCAGTTCTACGGATGTAAGTCCGAATTCTTGATTTAAAAGCAATGAAGAGATCAGAGTACGGATCTTGTGCCTGGCACGATGATCAAGGGATGTGACAGGAACACAAAAGGTGGCAGGGACGATAAATACGGCGATTAGGAGACATGGTAAAGCAACAGAGTTTCTGGGAAATGTACACAGGTTTGCTTGGCAGGAAAATGGGTGTTTGCGCATCCAGAGTAGCGTGCGGAGTCATACGGTGTTTTGACAGGCCGGCAATGTTGAATGGTGCAAGACAATGTTCAGGTTGCAACCGGGCCTGCCTGCGTGTATTACAGCTGATCATGTAGAGAACAGGCAGTAGGCGGATGCTTGCAAAGGACAGACAACGGATGTTCTGATGATTTGAAGAGTGTGATCCGGTATAGTTTGCGTCCACGCCAGGTCCACGTACAGATTTGGGAATACATGCAGTATAACAAGTCATAGCATGCCAGATCCAAAGACGTAATGGAGTCTCTAAAAAAAGAACGCCGGCAGGGGGCGGATCCGATTTCTTTTACACAGCATCGCCGTATCTCAACGCTGCCAGAGATATGGTAGCAGTAAGAGCGCGCAGGCAGTTTGCCTATTTCCCACTTGGCAAGATAAAGGTAGCAGTAATGGAGTTTTACAAAATGACGCGCTTTAGTCCAGATATCACAAGATACAAGTTTATTGAATGGTAATACACGGATTCAGTATGTACAAGTCAAGAGTTTGAGATCAGCTGATCGGTACAATTTATGCGGCCTCAAGACATAGAACAGAGTAGCCAAAACTAACCTTTACCGCATGCCGTACCCATCCACGGATACAAGTTCTGTGAACTGTCAGATGATACGGTACTTGGTTGATTCACTGCCGTAGTTCTAATGCTCGCTACATGCTGTTTTGAGAATAGCTGGCGCGTAATTTTTTCCTCTTTGCATGTATTCTATATACTGCAAACAGTGCCAGTAACGGTATGAGCAGATAGACAAGGCCGTTTAGCAGCAGGACGAGTATTCCAAGGCCCAGCACATGCAGTTCAGAGCACTCATCGGCCAGCACCATAAGATGCAGTGTCAGGATCATCGGAGTCAGAAAGATTTTGACCATCTCCTTGAATACAGGATTCTCGCGTATTAGATCGGCAATTGCAGGTGAGAACGAATAATATACTTTGTTAAAGCCGTCCATAAATGACGCGCCGACTGTTGTGCATGTCACAGAGTTGTCTCTGACCTCTCTTAGAAACTGAATGGTATGCTCTGTCTCGGGGTGATATGCTACTGCAACAAAGCAGTTTTCTTCATGCAGATTTTGGATAGGTTCTGGTTCTGGTTCTGGTTCTGGTGTGAGCTTGGGTTCTGGTTCTGGTTCTGGTTCTGGTATGGGTTCTGGTTCTGGTTCTGGTGTGAGCTTGGGTTCTGGTTCTGGTTCTGGTTCTGGTGTGAGCTTGGGTTCTGGTTCTGGTATGGGTTCTGGTTCTGGTGTGAGCTTGGGTTCTGGTTCTGGTATGGGTTCTGGTTCTGGTGTGAGCTTGGGTTCTGGTTCTGGTATGGGTTCTGGCACATAGATGCCGCCGCCGGGTCTGCCACTAGGTTTACCACCAGGTTTGCCACTAGGTTTATCACCAGGTTTGCCACTAGGTTTATCACCATCTACATCAAGTACTGGAGTTAGAAATGTCGGGACTGGAGAATTATTAGTGTTACGTATCGTAATGGTGACGGTGTCCGTGTCAGACTCTCCTGCAGCTGTGACGTTGAGGGTGAAGACCACCGGGGTGTTCTCAGCTACGGCAGGGGCAACAAACGACGGAGAGTCAGTATTGGCACCTGTCAGGGTTACCGTTGGGCCAGAGTCCTGTGTCCACTCAAATGACAGCGGGTCGTCGTTGGGGTCAGTGGAATCTGTACCATCAAGGGTGTACGAGGTACCCTCATCTACATTGTCATCATCACCTGCATCAGCGACTGGCGCGTTGCTTTCACTGTCAATTATCGTAATGGTGACGGTGTCCGTGTCAGACTCTCCTGCAGCTGTGACGTTGAGGGTGAAGACCACCGGGGTGTTCTCAGCTACGGCAGGGGCAACAAACGACGGAGAGACCGCATTGATGTCTGTCAAGGTTACCGTCGGACCAGAGTCCTGTGTCCACTCAAATGACAGCGGGTCGTCGTTGGGGTCAGTGGAATCTGTACCATCAAGGGTGTACGAGGTACCCTCATCTACATTGTCATCATCACCTGCATCAGCGACTGGCGCGTTGCTTTCACTGTCAATTATCGTAATGGTGACGGTGTCCGTGTCAGACTCTCCTGCAGCTGTGACGTTGAGGGTGAAGACCACCGGGGTGTTCTCAGCTACTGCGGGGGCGACAAACGACGGAGAGTCAGTATTGGCACCTGTCAGGGTTACCGTCGGACCAGAGTCCTGTGTCCACTCAAATGACAGCGGGTCGTCGTTGGGGTCAGTGGAATCTGTACCATCAAGGGTGTACGAGACACCTTCGTTGACATTGTCATCATCACCTGCATCAGCGACTGGCGCGTTGCTTTCACTGTCAATTATCGTAATGGTGACGGTGTCCGTGTCAGACTCTCCTGCAGCTGTGACGTTGAGGGTGAAGACCACCGGGGTGTTCTCAGCTACTGCGGGGGCGACAAACGACGGAGAGTCAGTATTGGCACCTGTCAGGGTTACCGTCGGACCAGAGTCCTGTGTCCACTCAAATGACAGCGGGTCGTCGTTGGGGTCAGTGGAATCTGTACCATCAAGGGTGTACGAGACACCTTCGTTGACATTGTCATCATCACCTGCATCAGCGACTGGCGCGTTGCTTTCACTGTCAATTATCGTAATGGTGACGGTGTCCGTGTCAGACTCTCCTGCAGCTGTGACGTTGAGGGTGAAGACCACCGGGGTGTTCTCAGCTACTGCGGGGGCGACAAACGACGGAGAGTCAGTATTGGCACCTGTCAGGGTTACCGTCGGACCAGAGTCCTGTGTCCACTCAAATGACAGCGGGTCGTCGTTGGGGTCAGTGGAATCTGTACCATCAAGGGTGTACGAGACACCTTCGTTGACATTGTCATCATCACCTGCATCAGCGACTGGCGCGTTGCTTTCACTGTCAATTATCGTAATGGTGACGGTGTCCGTGTCAGACTCTCCTGCAGCTGTGACGTTGAGGGTGAAGACCACCGGGGTGTTCTCAGCTACGGCAGGGGCAACAAACGACGGAGAGTCAGTATTGGCACCTGTCAGGGTTACCGTCGGACCAGAGTCCTGTGTCCACTCAAATGACAGCGGGTCGTCGTTGGGGTCAGTGGAATCTGTACCATCAAGGGTGTACGAGACACCTTCGTTGACATTGTCATCATCACCTGCATCAGCGACTGGCGCGTTGCTTTCACTGTCAATTATCGTAATGGTGACTGTGTCCGTGTCAGACTCTCCTGCAGCTGTGACGTTGAGGGTGAAGACCACCGGGGTGTTCTCAGCTACGGCAGGGGCAACAAACGACGGAGAGTCAGTATTGGCATCTGTCAGGGTTACCGTCGGACCAGAGTCCTGTGTCCACTCAAATGACAGCGGGTCGTCGTTGGGGTCAGTGGAATCTGTACCATCAAGGGTGTACGAGGTACCCTCATCTACATTGTCATCATCACCTGCATCAGCGACTGGCGCGTTGCTTTCACTGTCAATTATCGTAATGGTGACGGTGTCCGTGTCAGACTCTCCTGCAGCTGTGACGTTGAGGGTGAAGACCACCGGGGTGTTCTCAGCTACGGCAGGGGCGACAAACGACGGAGAGTCAGTATTGGCATCTGTCAGGGTTACCGTCGGACCAGAGTCCTGTGTCCACTCAAATGACAGCGGGTCGTCGTTGGGGTCAGTGGAATCTGTACCATCAAGGGTGTACGAGACACCTTCGTTGACATTGTCATCATCACCTGCATCAGCGACTGGCGCGTTGCTTTCACTGTCAATTATCGTAATGGTGACGGTGTCCGTGTCAGACTCTCCTGCAGCTGTGACGTTGAGGGTGAAGACCACCGGGGTGTTCTCAGCTACGGCAGGGGCAACAAACGACGGAGAGTCAGTATTGGCACCTGTCAGGGTTACCGTCGGACCAGAGTCCTGTGTCCACTCAAATGACAGCGGGTCGTCGTTGGGGTCAGTGGAATCTGTACCATCAAGGGTGTACGAGACACCTTCGTTGACATTGTCATCATCACCTGCATCAGCGACTGGCGCGTTGCTTTCACTGTCAATTATCGTAATGGTGACGGTGTCCGTGTCAGACTCTCCTGCAGCTGTGACGTTGAGGGTGAAGACCACCGGGGTGTTCTCAGCTACTGCGGGGGCGACAAACGACGGAGAGTCAGTATTGGCACCTGTCAGGGTTACCGTCGGACCAGAGTCCTGTGTCCACTCAAATGACAGCGGGTCGTCGTTGGGGTCAGTGGAATCTGTACCATCAAGGGTGTACGAGGTACCCTCATCTACATTGTCATCATCACCTGCATCAGCGACTGGCGCGTTGCTTTCACTGTCAATTATCGTAATGGTGACGGTGTCCGTGTCAGACTCTCCTGCAGCTGTGACGTTGAGGGTGAAGACCACCGGGGTGTTCTCAGCTACTGCGGGGGCGACAAACGACGGAGAGTCAGTATTGGCACCTGTCAGGGTTACCGTCGGACCAGAGTCCTGTGTCCACTCAAATGACAGCGGGTCGTCGTTGGGGTCAGTGGAATCTGTACCATCAAGGGTGTACGAGGTACCCTCATCTACATTGTCATCATCACCTGCATCAGCGACTGGCGCGTTGCTTTCACTGTCAATTATCGTAATGGTGACGGTGTCCGTGTCAGACTCTCCTGCAGCTGTGACGTTGAGGGTGAAGACCACCGGGGTGTTCTCAGCTACTGCGGGGGCGACAAACGACGGAGAGTCAGTATTGGCACCTGTCAGGGTTACCGTCGGACCAGAGTCCTGTGTCCACTCAAATGACAGCGGGTCGTCGTTGGGGTCAGTGGAATCTGTACCATCAAGGGTGTACGAGGTACCCTCATCTACATTGTCATCATCACCTGCATCAGCGACTGGCGCGTTGCTTTCACTGTCAATTATCGTGATGGTGACTGTGTCCGTGTCAGACTCTCCTGCAGCTGTGACGTTGAGGGTAAAGACCACCGGGGTGTTCTCAGCTACGGCAGGGGCAACAAACGACGGAGAGTCAGTATTGGCACCTGTCAGGGTTACCGTCGGACCAGAGTCCTGTGTCCACTCAAATGACAGCGGGTCGTCGTTGGGGTCAGTGGAATCTGTACCATCAAGGGTGTACGAGGTACCCTCATCTACATTGTCATCATCACCTGCATCAGCGACTGGCGCGTTGCTTTCACTGTCAATTATCGTAATGGTGACGGTGTCCGTGTCAGACTCTCCTGCAGCTGTGACGTTGAGGGTAAAGACCACCGGGGTGTTCTCAGCTACGGCAGGGGCAACAAACGACGGAGAGTCAGTATTGGCACCTGTCAGGGTTACCGTCGGACCAGAGTCCTGTGTCCACTCAAATGACAGCGGGTCGTCGTTGGGGTCAGTGGAATCTGTACCATCAAGGGTGTACGAGGTACCCTCATCTACATTGTCATCATCACCTGCATCAGCGACTGGCGCGTTGCTTTCACTGTCAATTATCGTAATGGTGACGGTGTCCGTGTCAGACTCTCCTGCAGCTGTGACGTTGAGGGTGAAGACCACCGGGGTGTTCTCAGCTACGGCAGGGGCAACAAACGACGGAGAGTCAGTATTGGCATCTGTCAGGGTTACCGTCGGACCAGAGTCCTGTGTCCACTCAAATGACAGCGGGTCGTCGTTGGGGTCAGTGGAATCTGTACCATCAAGGGTGTACGAGACACCTTCGTTGACATTGTCATCATCACCTGCATCAGCGACTGGCGCGTTGCTTTCACTGTCAATTATCGTGATGGTGACTGTGTCCGTGTCAGACTCTCCTGCAGCTGTGACGTTGAGGGTAAAGACCACCGGGGTGTTCTCAGCTACGGCAGGGGCAACAAACGACGGAGAGTCAGTATTGGCACCTGTCAGGGTTACCGTTGGGCCAGAGTCCTGTGTCCACTCAAATGACAGCGGGTCGTCGTTGGGGTCAGTGGAATCTGTACCATCAAGGGTGTACGAGGTACCCTCATCTACATTGTCATCATCACCTGCATCAGCGACTGGCGCGTTGCTTTCACTGTCAATTATCGTGATGGTGACTGTGTCCGTGTCAGACTCTCCTGCAGCTGTGACGTTGAGGGTAAAGACCACCGGGGTGTTCTCAGCTACGGCAGGGGCAACAAACGACGGAGAGTCAGTATTGGCACCTGTCAGGGTTACCGTCGGACCAGAGTCCTGTGTCCACTCAAATGACAGCGGGTCGTCGTTGGGGTCAGTGGAATCTGTACCATCAAGGGTGTACGAGACACCTTCGTTGACATTGTCATCATCACCTGCATCAGCGACTGGCGCGTTGCTTTCACTGTCAATTATCGTGATGGTGACTGTGTCCGTGTCAGACTCTCCTGCAGCTGTGACGTTGAGGGTAAAGACCACCGGGGTGTTCTCAGCTACGGCAGGGGCAACAAACGACGGAGAGTCAGTATTGGCACCTGTCAGGGTTACCGTTGGGCCAGAGTCCTGTGTCCACTCAAATGACAGCGGGTCGTCGTTGGGGTCAGTGGAATCTGTACCATCAAGGGTGTACGAGGTACCCTCATCTACATTGTCATCATCACCTGCATCAGCGACTGGCGCGTTGCTTTCACTGTCAATTATCGTGATGGTGACTGTGTCCGTGTCAGACTCTCCTGCAGCTGTGACGTTGAGGGTAAAGACCACCGGGGTGTTCTCAGCTACTGCGGGGGCGACAAACGACGGAGAGTCAGTATTGGCACCTGTCAGGGTTACCGTCGGACCAGAGTCCTGTGTCCACTCAAATGACAGCGGGTCGTCGTTGGGGTCAGTGGAATCTGTACCATCAAGGGTGTACGAGACACCTTCGTTGACATTGTCATCATCACCTGCATCAGCGACTGGCGCGTTGCTTTCACTGTCAATTATCGTGATGGTGACTGTGTCCGTGTCAGACTCTCCTGCAGCTGTGACGTTGAGGGTAAAGACCACCGGGGTGTTCTCAGCTACTGCGGGGGCGACAAACGACGGAGAGTCAGTATTGGCACCTGTCAGGGTTACCGTCGGACCAGAGTCCTGTGTCCACTCAAATGACAGCGGGTCGTCGTTGGGGTCAGTGGAATCTGTACCATCAAGGGTGTACGAGGTACACCTTCGTTGACATTGTCATCATCACCTGCATCAGCGACTGGCGCGTTGCTTTCACTGTCAATTATCGTAATGGTGACGGTGTCCGTGTCAGACTCTCCTGCAGCTGTGACGTTGAGGGTGAAGACCACCGGGGTGTTCTCAGCTACTGCGGGGGCGACAAACGACGGAGAGTCAGTATTGGCACCTGTCAGGGTTACCGTCGGACCAGAGTCCTGTGTCCACTCAAATGACAGCGGGTCGTCGTTGGGGTCAGTGGAATCTGTACCATCAAGGGTGTACGAGGTACCCTCATCTACATTGTCATCATCACCTGCATCAGCGACTGGCGCGTTGCTTTCACTGTCAATTATCGTAATGGTGACGGTGTCCGTGTCAGACTCTCCTGCAGCTGTGACGTTGAGGGTGAAGACCACCGGGGTGTTCTCAGCTACGGCAGGGGCAACAAACGACGGAGAGTCAGTATTGGCACCTGTCAGGGTTACCGTCGGACCAGAGTCCTGTGTCCACTCAAATGACAGCGGGTCGTCGTTGGGGTCAGTGGAATCTGTACCATCAAGGGTGTACGAGACACCTTCGTTGACATTGTCATCATCACCTGCATCAGCGACTGGCGCGTTGCTTTCACTGTCAATTATCGTGATGGTGACTGTGTCCGTGTCAGACTCTCCTGCAGCTGTGACGTTGAGGGTAAAGACCACCGGGGTGTTCTCAGCTACGGCAGGGGCAACAAACGACGGAGAGTCAGTATTGGCATCTGTCAGGGTTACCGTCGGACCAGAGTCCTGTGTCCACTCAAATGACAGCGGGTCGTCGTTGGGGTCAGTGGAATCTGTACCATCAAGGGTGTACGAGGTACCCTCATCTACATTGTCATCATCACCTGCATCAGCGACTGGCGCGTTGCTTTCACTGTCAATTATCGTAATGGTGACGGTGTCCGTGTCAGACTCTCCTGCAGCTGTGACGTTGAGGGTAAAGACCACCGGGGTGTTCTCAGCTACGGCAGGGGCGACAAACGACGGAGAGTCAGTATTGGCATCTGTCAGGGTTACCGTCGGACCAGAGTCCTGTGTCCACTCAAATGACAGCGGGTCGTCGTTGGGGTCAGTGGAATCTGTACCATCAAGGGTGTACGAGACACCTTCGTTGACATTGTCATCATCACCTGCATCAGCGACTGGCGCGTTGCTTTCACTGTCAATTATCGTAATGGTGACGGTGTCCGTGTCAGACTCTCCTGCAGCTGTGACGTTGAGGGTAAAGACCACCGGGGTGTTCTCAGCTACGGCAGGGGCAACAAACGACGGAGAGTCAGTATTGGCACCTGTCAGGGTTACCGTCGGACCAGAGTCCTGTGTCCACTCAAATGACAGCGGGTCGTCGTTGGGGTCAGTGGAATCTGTACCATCAAGGGTGTACGAGACACCTTCGTTGACATTGTCATCATCACCTGCATCAGCGACTGGCGCGTTGCTTTCACTGTCAATTATCGTAATGGTGACGGTGTCCGTGTCAGACTCTCCTGCAGCTGTGACGTTGAGGGTAAAGACCACCGGGGTGTTCTCAGCTACTGCGGGGGCGACAAACGACGGAGAGTCAGTATTGGCATCTGTCAGGGTTACCGTCGGACCAGAGTCCTGTGTCCACTCAAATGACAGCGGGTCGTCGTTGGGGTCAGTGGAATCTGTACCATCAAGGGTGTACGAGGTACCCTCATCTACATTGTCATCATCACCTGCATCAGCGACTGGCGCGTTGCTTTCACTGTCAATTATCGTAATGGTGACGGTGTCCGTGTCAGACTCTCCTGCAGCTGTGACGTTGAGGGTGAAGACCACCGGGGTGTTCTCAGCTACTGCGGGGGCGACAAACGACGGAGAGTCAGTATTGGCACCTGTCAGGGTTACCGTCGGACCAGAGTCCTGTGTCCACTCAAATGACAGCGGGTCGTCGTTGGGGTCAGTGGAATCTGTACCATCAAGGGTGTACGAGGTACCCTCATCTACATTGTCATCATCACCTGCATCAGCGACTGGCGCGTTGCTTTCACTGTCAATTATCGTAATGGTGACGGTGTCCGTGTCAGACTCTCCTGCAGCTGTGACGTTGAGGGTGAAGACCACCGGGGTGTTCTCAGCTACTGCGGGGGCGACAAACGACGGAGAGTCAGTATTGGCACCTGTCAGGGTTACCGTCGGACCAGAGTCCTGTGTCCACTCAAATGACAGCGGGTCGTCGTTGGGGTCAGTGGAATCTGTACCATCAAGGGTGTACGAGGTACCCTCATCTACATTGTCATCATCACCTGCATCAGCGACTGGCGCGTTGCTTTCACTGTCAATTATCGTGATGGTGACTGTGTCCGTGTCAGACTCTCCTGCAGCTGTGACGTTGAGGGTAAAGACCACCGGGGTGTTCTCAGCTACGGCAGGGGCAACAAACGACGGAGAGTCAGTATTGGCACCTGTCAGGGTTACCGTCGGACCAGAGTCCTGTGTCCACTCAAATGACAGCGGGTCGTCGTTGGGGTCAGTGGAATCTGTACCATCAAGGGTGTACGAGGTACCCTCATCTACATTGTCATCATCACCTGCATCAGCGACTGGCGCGTTGCTTTCACTGTCAATTATCGTAATGGTGACGGTGTCCGTGTCAGACTCTCCTGCAGCTGTGACGTTGAGGGTAAAGACCACCGGGGTGTTCTCAGCTACGGCAGGGGCAACAAACGACGGAGAGTCAGTATTGGCATCTGTCAGGGTTACCGTCGGACCAGAGTCCTGTGTCCACTCAAATGACAGCGGGTCGTCGTTGGGGTCAGTGGAATCTGTACCATCAAGGGTGTACGAGGTACCCTCATCTACATTGTCATCATCACCTGCATCAGCGACTGGCGCGTTGCTTTCACTGTCAATTATCGTAATGGTGACGGTGTCCGTGTCAGACTCTCCTGCAGCTGTGACGTTGAGGGTGAAGACCACCGGGGTGTTCTCAGCTACGGCAGGGGCAACAAACGACGGAGAGTCAGTATTGGCATCTGTCAGGGTTACCGTCGGACCAGAGTCCTGTGTCCACTCAAATGACAGCGGGTCGTCGTTGGGGTCAGTGGAATCTGTACCATCAAGGGTGTACGAGACACCTTCGTTGACATTGTCATCATCACCTGCATCAGCGACTGGCGCGTTGCTTTCACTGTCAATTATCGTAATGGTGACTGTGTCCGTGTCAGACTCTCCTGCAGCTGTGACGTTGAGGGTAAAGACCACCGGGGTGTTCTCAGCTACGGCAGGGGCAACAAACGACGGAGAGTCAGTATTGGCACCTGTCAGGGTTACCGTTGGGCCAGAGTCCTGTGTCCACTCAAATGACAGCGGGTCGTCGTTGGGGTCAGTGGAATCTGTACCATCAAGGGTGTACGAGGTACCCTCATCTACATTGTCATCATCACCTGCATCAGCGACTGGCGCGTTGCTTTCACTGTCAATTATCGTAATGGTGACGGTGTCCGTGTCAGACTCTCCTGCAGCTGTGACGTTGAGGGTGAAGACCACCGGGGTGTTCTCAGCTACGGCAGGGGCAACAAACGACGGAGAGTCAGTATTGGCACCTGTCAGGGTTACCGTCGGACCAGAGTCCTGTGTCCACTCAAATGACAGCGGGTCGTCGTTGGGGTCAGTGGAATCTGTACCATCAAGGGTGTACGAGACACCTTCGTTGACATTGTCATCATCACCTGCATCAGCGACTGGCGCGTTGCTTTCACTGTCAATTATCGTGATGGTGACTGTGTCCGTGTCAGACTCTCCTGCAGCTGTGACGTTGAGGGTAAAGACCACCGGGGTGTTCTCAGCTACGGCAGGGGCAACAAACGACGGAGAGTCAGTATTGGCACCTGTCAGGGTTACCGTTGGGCCAGAGTCCTGTGTCCACTCAAATGACAGCGGGTCGTCGTTGGGGTCAGTGGAATCTGTACCATCAAGGGTGTACGAGGTACCCTCATCTACATTGTCATCATCACCTGCATCAGCGACTGGCGCGTTGCTTTCACTGTCAATTATCGTAATGGTGACGGTGTCCGTGTCAGACTCTCCTGCAGCTGTGACGTTGAGGGTGAAGACCACCGGGGTGTTCTCAGCTACGGCAGGGGCAACAAACGACGGAGAGTCAGTATTGGCACCTGTCAGGGTTACCGTCGGACCAGAGTCCTGTGTCCACTCAAATGACAGCGGGTCGTCGTTGGGGTCAGTGGAATCTGTACCATCAAGGGTGTACGAGACACCTTCGTTGACATTGTCATCATCACCTGCATCAGCGACTGGCGCGTTGCTTTCACTGTCAATTATCGTGATGGTGACTGTGTCCGTGTCAGACTCTCCTGCAGCTGTGACGTTGAGGGTAAAGACCACCGGGGTGTTCTCAGCTACTGCGGGGGCGACAAACGACGGAGAGTCAGTATTGGCACCTGTCAGGGTTACCGTCGGACCAGAGTCCTGTGTCCACTCAAATGACAGCGGGTCGTCGTTGGGGTCAGTGGAATCTGTACCATCAAGGGTGTACGAGACACCTTCGTTGACATTGTCATCATCACCTGCATCAGCGACTGGCGCGTTGCTTTCACTGTCAATTATCGTAATGGTGACGGTGTCCGTGTCAGACTCTCCTGCAGCTGTGACGTTGAGGGTGAAGACCACCGGGGTGTTCTCAGCTACGGCAGGGGCAACAAACGACGGAGAGTCAGTATTGGCACCTGTCAGGGTTACCGTTGGGCCAGAGTCCTGTGTCCACTCAAATGACAGCGGGTCGTCGTTGGGGTCAGTGGAATCTGTACCATCAAGGGTGTACGAGGTACCCTCATCTACATTGTCATCATCACCTGCATCAGCGACTGGCGCGTTGCTTTCACTGTCAATTATCGTAATGGTGACGGTGTCCGTGTCAGACTCTCCTGCAGCTGTGACGTTGAGGGTGAAGACCACCGGGGTGTTCTCAGCTACGGCAGGGGCAACAAACGACGGAGAGTCAGTATTGGCACCTGTCAGGGTTACCGTCGGACCAGAGTCCTGTGTCCACTCAAATGACAGCGGGTCGTCGTTGGGGTCAGTGGAATCTGTACCATCAAGGGTGTACGAGACACCTTCGTTGACATTGTCATCATCACCTGCATCAGCGACTGGCGCGTTGCTTTCACTGTCAATTATCGTAATGGTGACGGTGTCCGTGTCAGACTCTCCTGCAGCTGTGACGTTGAGGGTGAAGACCACCGGGGTGTTCTCAGCTACGACGGGGGCAACAAACGACGGGGAGACCGCATTGATGTCTGTCAAGGTTACCGTCGGACCAGAGTCCTGTGTCCATTCAAATGTCAACGGGTTCTCGAGGGGGCCGGTAGAGCCTGTACCGTTGAGGGTGTACAGGACATTTTCATCTACATTGTCGTCGTCTCCTGCATCGGCTACGTGCACGTTAATTTTAATGTCCTTGTTTGTGCTAAGTGATTTTGGCTGTCCGGGATCAGCTAGTACCGATACGATAGAAACGTTATTGTCAGCATCCTCTATTTTGCTAATACGCGGTACTACTAGTGCCGCAGAATCAGTGTATGCAAGATCCAGCGAAAAGTCACCAGGTTGCACCACATACCTAAAGGAGAGGGTGTCAGTTCCAGATCCAGACGCATATTCTGCGCGTTGAGTGGTATGTGTCAAGTCCAGATTTATGTACGGGTTAAAGTAGACAGGTACGGGCGATTCAGGGTCTGTGATGTCGATTATCTGGATGCTGTTATCAGCATATCCAGCCACCAGTGCGTAAGTCTTGCCAAGAACGGTTGTTGTAATTGCAACGGCATTTGCACCGCCAAGTTCCCTATAGCCTGTAGGGTTGCTAGCCGTACTGTCAGTTACTGATGCGGTGGCAGTAGGGGCAGCGGGATCAGAGATGTCGATTATCTGGACGCCGTTGTCTGACAGGCCTGTCACCAGCGCATAAGTTTTGCCATCAATTATTGTAATAGCCATATGCGTAGCACCGGCAAGCTGATCGAAGCACTCATCTTCTGGAGTATCATCACAATCATTCAGGTCAGTCACTGATGCAACGGCGGCAGGAGAGGCAGGATCTGTAACGTTAATTATCTGGATGCCAGAATCTGCAGCGCTTGCCACCAGCGCATAAGTATCATCATTAATTACAGTGATGATGGCATGGTATGAAACCCGAAGCGTATCAAAGCACTCGTCTTCTGGAATACCGTCACAGTCATTCAGGTCAGTCACTGATGCAACGGCTACAGGGGCGGCAGGATCAGAGATGTCGATTATCTGGATGCCGTGATCATCAGCACTCGTCACCAAGGCGTATGTTTTATCATCAACTACAAAAGTAGTAACAAAAGTTGGAATGTCCAATGTGACATAATCTGTAGGATTAGAATCGGTGCTGTCGGATATATGTGCAACTGCGGCAGGGGCAACAGGATCGGTGATGTTGATAATCTGGATGCCGTCGGCATGGTAGCCTGCAACCAGCGCATAGATATTTTTGTCAATTGTTACGGAGGTAAGAGACCTTGGTCCTACAAGCGCTGGGAATTCAATACTATGAAAGACTGATGCAACTGCAATAGGATCAGCAGGATCTGTAATATCAACAATCTGGATGCCGTGAGATAAAGTACCGACCACTAGAGCGTATGTCCTGCCATCAATTACAATAGTTGTAGCGTCAAACGGCGCAACAAGACTATCAAAGATATCGCCGTTGCTATCGGCATCACCGGCTCCAAAGGATGCAACTGCAAACGGATCCGAGGGATCAGTAATATCAATAATCTGAACGCCGTCGTCAATTGTGCTAGACGCAAGTGCATATGTCTTGCCGCTGATTGTCACGATTGTAACAGAATTTGCACCTTTCAGTCTGTCAAATCCTCCTTTCCCATCAACAATGCCAGACGTCTTCATATTTACTGCGTTTGGGAATGTTGCAGTTACGTCGATCATGGCACCTGTAAAGTATGTTCCATTAACATTGGTGGAGGATACGTCAGGTGTGTACATGATAAAGTCGGGAAGAGAGGAATCCAAGGTAACAGGATAGACTGAGCTTAGCGTGTACTCGTGTACGTAGCCTCTACTAGCACCTATTACAAACATCTTGGTACCGTCATTTGAGAATGCCATGTCTGTCGGACTTGTCTCCTGGTCTGAGACGGAGGTGGCATTAACGTAGGTACGGGTGGAGGCATCAAAGGGGACAGATAGAGTGTATTCGTTTACGCTGTCGCTGTTAATACCTATTACAAACATCTTGGTACCGTCATTTGAGAATGCCATGCCTGTCGGACTTGTCTCCTGGTCTGAGACGGAGGTGGCATTAACGTAGGTACGGGTGGAGGCATCAAAGGGGACAGATAGAGTGTATTCGTTTACGCTGTCGCTGTTAACACCTATTACAAACATCTTGGTACCGTCATTTGAGAATGCCATGCCTGTCGGATATATCTCCTGGTCTGAGACGGAGGTGGCATTAACGTAGGTACGGGTGGAGGCATCAAAGGGGACAGATAGAGTGTATTCGTTTACGCTGTCGCTGTTAACACCTATTACAAACATCTTGGTACCGTCATTTGAGAATGCCATGCCTGTCGGATATATCTCCTGGTCTGAGACGGAGGTGGCATTAACGTAGGTACGGGTGGAGGCATCAAAGGGGACAGATAGAGTGTATTCGTTTACGCTGTCGCTGTTAACACCTATTACAAACATTCTGGTGCCGTCATTTGAGAATGCCATGCCTGTCGGAGAAGATTCTTGGAACGAGATCGAGGTGGCACTAACAAAGGTAGCAGTAGATGCATCAAAGGTGCCGACAATGAGGTTGCCAGATACGTCTTGTACTGCCCCCGGCTCGATTGTCAGCTCCGGCACAGTCAGTGCTTTGACTGCTGCAAGGTGTGATGCAGTCAGGGTAAATGAGATCGTAGTACCGTCAGATGCAGTGTCAAGCTCCTGGGCAGTCAGGGTTATGCCGTCAGTGTAATTGCCTGACTCCCTGATGTGTATCTTGACCGGAACGACATTTGTGGCAGGCGTCACATCCACATCCTCTGAGAAGGCTATCGTGAGCACTCTTGTCACGGGATTAAGTCCAGAGGACACAAAGGTGGGAGGAGAGGAATCTATGGCAATGGGATAGACTGAGCTTAGCGCATATTCGTATATGGAATCTCCGATACGGCCTATTACAAACATCTTGGCACCGTCATTTGAGAATGCCATACCTGTTGCATGTGTTTCCCATAATGGGACAACAGGGGTGGCGTCAATGAAGGTGCCGGTGGAGGCAATAAAGGGGATAGATAGAGCATATTCGCTTATGATGCTTTCATCACCGCCTAATACAAACATCTTGGTGCCGTCATTTGAGAATGCTATGTCTTGTGGCGTATTTTCTCGTGGTGTCAGGGATACAATACCAGCATAAGTCAGAGTGGAGGCATCAAATGGGACAGATAGAGTGTATTCGTTTACGGCGTTGCTGTGAGCACCTACTACAAACATCCTGGTGCCGTCATTTGAGAATGCCATGCCTCTTGGAGCGGTTTCCTGATCTGAGATCGATGTGGTGTTAGTCAAGGTCAGGGCGGAGGCATCAAAGGCAGTAGACAGGGCGTATTCGGTTACGGCGTCACTACCGGCACCTATTATAAACATCTTGGTACCGTCATCTGAGAATGTTATGCCTGATGGCCAAGTTTCCTCCGATTTGATCGAGGTGGCGTCTATGTAATCTAGCGTGGAGGCATCAAATGGGACAGATAGAGTGTATTCGATTACGGCGTCACTACCGGTACCTATTACAAACATCTTGGTACCGTCATTTGAGAATGCCATGCCTGTCGGATGAGATTCTTGGAACGAGATCGAGGTGGCATCAACAAAGGTAGCAGTAGATGCATCAAAGGTGCCGACAATGAGGTTGCCAGACGTGTCTTGTACTGCCCCCGGCTCGATTGTCAGCTCCGGCACAGTCAGTGCTTTGACTGCTGCAAGGTGTGATGCAGTCAGGGTAAATGAGATCGTAGTACCGTCAGATACAGTGTCAAGCTCCTGTGCAGTCAGGGTTATACCGCCGGTGTAGTTGTCTGACTCCCTGATGTGTATCTGGGATGGAACAACATTTGTGGCAGGCGTCACATCTATGGTCTCTGAGAAGGCTATCGTGAGCACTCCTGTCATGAGATTAAATTCAGAGGACTCAAAGGTTGGAGACCTGTTGTCTGGTGTTTGTGCATAGACATCAGGAAATAGCAACACGCCACAAAACAACACCAACGACACAAGCAGAGATTTTGTCAGGAACATTTCTCATCGATCGAAGCAGAAAGATGTTGATATGAAAGATGCACAGAATCAACTATGAACCAATTGATCAGGCAATCAATGACAGTTAAGCGTAAATACGGATGGGGTTGGCAAAAGACATCAAACCGTGTATGAGATCTCCGAGTGTCTCTTGCATAATGGTAAATACATGGGGAACGGCGATACGACACAGCTCTTCCTCTATCCACACATACACCCTACCACCCCCCCCCCCACTGGCCTCCTGTAGAAACTTGTCTTTCCAGTCTTGGAATGTGGTTGGAGATATGTGTTGTGTTTGCGACACAATTCGGCAGCAGAATGCCGGTATTGATAAATTCCATTACGATTATTGCCTTGTGGTTACTTCTTGTGCATGCCATCCCTCTAACCTCCTGTTCCAAAAAGTATACGGATTTGATTGGTTTCATCAGAGGGAGAGCAGTACCAAGAGGCATGTCGGTCTGAGGCATTTCGTATCACCTATGTACCATCCAGTACGTACTGCAGTACAAGCACTAACTCGTTTACCGTGACATCGCCCTTTACTACCAACACCCCCAGCTTGGTCATCACCCAGTCGGGAATGTCCGCGTCTGGATAGTCGTCATCATCAAATCCGAGCGAGGCCAGCAGCTGCTCGTCTGTGATCATCTCGGGCTCAAAACCTGACCACATGCGTATGAGGTGCAGGACTTGCACCTCGTCGTAATCATCCGGTTCCAGTATGTCATAGAATGCGGGTTCGGGGTCTGTAGGGAGTACGGAGTCAGGTTCGACGGGTTCAGGGTCTGCTGCCTGCATGACAGGCTCCTGTGGAGGCAGCAGCGGTAGTGCCATTACCACCTCAAGTGCGTCAATCATCCTGACGAACGTGGCCTTTCTGTCGGTATTCCACATGTATGCGACCATGTTGGTGGAACCCATCGGCTCATCTCCAAACTCTATGGTTATCCGAACAGTCTTCCTTTCAGGTACAGAGTCGTCCTCCTGCGTCACGGTGATTGTGGCGTCGGCGATGTATCCGTGCGGGTCAGTCACAACTGTCGTGCCGTCGCCGTCTTTGTACATTATGTACGTGTCGCTGTCTACATAGTCGGTATTGCCGTCCTGCAAGTTAAGGTACAGTGCAAAGTGTGCAAGATCCTTTTCGGTGTACACGGTAAAGGTGATAGTCACAGAACCGTCGTCCCCTGCCGTGACAGTCTGAGGTACCAGCGTGTTGATGGAAGCATCGAGCAGGTAGCCGTACCCGTTTATCACAAGCGGAAACTCAAAGGTACCATCGGGTACGAGTGGCTCAAGCGGGTCAGAGTCGCTGCGTGATGTCATCTGCTCTGCAATGTGCGGCGGGATGTCGACATGTCTCTGGTATGCCAGCGTGCCCAAGTCAACTGCTGGCGGGAGTGAGGATGATTTTTTGCGGGAGCTTACATCCCTTATGGGCAGGTCCGGCACGTCAGTTGTCGTGTCACCGTCAGTGTCCGTTACAGCGCCGTTATCAGTAACAAGATGCGGGTCAGTCAGATCCGCATACGTCTCCCTCATGTCAGAGTCAAGGACTGCAGTTATCGTTCTGGCAGAGGATATGTCCCTAGAGTCTGCATCAAAGAGCGTAATGCCGCCGGTATCAGAGTCTGCACTGCGCACGTGTAGTCCGGAATAGTCGACGGTGCCAATGTCATAGTTGAATGTAATCGTCAGCTGCCCGTTGCCGGGATTGTACGTGGCAGACGATACCGTTATGGGCACATTACGCACGGTTATTGTGACGGTGTCCTCTGCGGATTTGTCTAGGTCGTCTGTGACGGCAAGTCTGAATACAAACTCCACCTCCTCCACATCAGAGGCGACACCCGGCGCCGTAAACTGCGGCCGGAGGGTGTCGTCGTTTGTCAGCGTCACCACTGGCGTCCCAGAGTCCTGCGACCACGAGTACGTCAGGATGTCGCCGACATCGGGATTGCTTGCAGACCCTGACAGCGTGACTGTCGTCATTTCGTTGACGGTACGGTCAGATCCGGCATCGACAGTAGGAGGGTGGTTGAGAGGGGGGGGAGACTGGCCCATACTCTCTGAAACGATCACGGTTCTTGACACCGGTGTAGCCTCATTGTTTGCCAAATCCGTACAAGAGTAGGTCACGGTGTACGTTCCGGCCTGGCTTGCATCAACGGTACCGCTTGATGTCGGCGTTATGGAACCGTCGACGTCATCCGTACAGGGTGATACTTTGAGTATAGAACATGTGTTAAAATAATAATTATAGTGTGGGATCCCAAAAATAGTTCGTCCATCCTCAAAACTGGAATATATGAGCATGTGTTATGTAATAGAGTATGATATAATTATCTTGTGATCAAAAATAGTAACCTGAACCCTGTTTTTTTTTTGGTGCGGACCCCTCTATAATGAAACCGATCAAATCCGTATACTTTTTGGGACAGGAGGTTAGAGGAAGGGTATGAACAAGAAGCGTAACCCTCAAGATAAGGCAATAATTGTAATGGAATTTATCAATACCAGTATATCTGCTGCCGAATTGTGTCGCAAACACAACATATCTCCAACCACATTCCAAGACTGGAAAGACAAGTTTCTGCAGGGAGGCAAGGAGGCTCTCATAAACAAAGGAAGCAAGACCAAAAATCATGCAAAAGAGGTAGAGAATCTCAAGCGTATAATAGGTGAGATCACCATAGCCAACGACGTTTTAAAAAAAACTTTGGAGGGAACAAAACGATGAGGATGCAGGCAGTACGTGAAACAAGCAAAGAGATGAGTCTGAACAAAGCCTTGCAGTATTGCGGGATGTCCAAACACGCTTGGCATTATACTAAAAAATCAAGAGATGTTATGATAAATGCAGAGGTCACAGACAAGGTAAGAGAGATATCCTCCAAGCGACCCACGTATGGAACCAGACGCATGGCAGTACAGGTTCCATGTATCAAAAAATTATGTGCGTTAGCTTGTAAAATTATGCGTAAAAAACGTGTGTAGAGGGTACATTTTCAACTTCTGATGTATTAACACCAGTCGCGCAGTCCATACATTTGACATGAATCCGCACTTTTGAGGGCCTGCAATAAGATCCGCTCTGAGACATTTCAGTTGTGAGTCATCAAGCCTGCATGGCATTCCGGGGCGTACATTGTCGTATCTTCCTTGTAATCCCATATCCGTTGCACGCCACAACCATTGGCGCACAGTCGTGTATGACATGTTCATCAAGTCACATATCTTACGGATGGCCATGTTCCCTTTCCTCTTGATAAACACAAGAAGTCTTTTGGCAGCTTTGGGATCCTTTTCATTTCTTTGCATCTTTTTCAGACGTCCTACACTTGTTCCATATAGAAATTTGCTGCCTGTAGGCAGGGATTTTTCTGCTGTCATGTGTTGTTCAAATCGTTATCGTAATACAGCTTTTTGGTTTAAAAAATATTGCGTATTTAGTAAATTATTTTTTAACTAAATGTATTTTCATGTTCAAGTAGAATATTACAAACATTCTGTATACTGACATTGACAAGATAAATAATATTTATACAAGAGATGTACAAAAATAATAAAATCAAAATGAGCTATTATCAAATGGGAACACTACGCAGATAAGGCGATATGCCAGACAGTGGGGTTCCTTTCTAGAACATATGGACAAGGTGTACAGGGAGGCAGGTAAGATGGTCATGATACTAGACAAGGCATCGCGGCATACATCCCAGGAAGCAGAAAGATTCTTTGCAGAGCTCGACATTATTGTCATGGGGTATCCTGTAGAACATTCACATACGAGTCCTGTAGAGGAAGTATGGTGCGTACTCAAACGTGCAATGAATCATTTCCTACGTTATGCAGACAAGGATGCACATCTGGCAGCAGTGTATGAGTTTATCCTAGTACACAAGTTTGATTATAATTTTAAGAAATGCCAGAAGAGAAAACCGCCCAAAGGAATCATGCGGCTATTCATAAAGATGGATGGCACCCGCCAAATCCCGACATTGTATCAACACCAGATATCGTCTAAATCTGCACAAAAGCAATGATTGTACGAACAGCTTGATCTTCTGTACGTATCATGTTGGTGCCTGCATTTTTTTCCAATGTGGTATGTATAGCCATACATGAATCTGAATTTTAATCTTCCATGCATTTTTTTTTTTTTTTTGCTTTTGGCATATTCCCCAGACAAGAGGCATTATGCCTATGATGGTCATAAAATATCATTTACAGAAACTTGTGCACGTTGCTATATGCGCAAGAATGGGGATGGTTTGAATCCGTCAACCAATGAAGAAGGTTCTTCTGACGAGAAGCCGTTTGACTTTTTCAGAACGCCAAGAAAAGACATGGGGGATGACTACTCGTGTATATAATTCCCTAAATATCGTAAATAAAGACTGAAGAATATACACTAGTAATCAGCTTTTAATCCTATTTGCCGTATCTAACAGCAAATTTATTGTTTTTAGGATATTTTGTTGTCTTTGATGATCTCTTTCTGATGCCAGTTCTTTTGATAGAGAGTCTATCTTTTGTTGTAAAACATCATCAATAGGAGGAGGAGGAGGAGGATTATGATTTGTTGGAGTAGAAGGAGAATGAACATCCTTTGATTCAGGTTCGCTGCCACAACTAGTACATAACGCATATCCGTGATTCAGAACTCTAACACCGTTACAGTATGGACAAGGCTCACCGAGTAATGTCGCACCATTTAACAACATATCAGCTGCTCGCTTCTGGAGATCATCAGACATAATCAATGGTTTGTATCGCCATTTAAAAAAGCTGTTTGTGATAATATTCAGTAGGGGAATTATATACCTAGGTTACATTTATACACCAAGGTTTTTTTCTGACAGTCCAACAAATCATTCACAGCTTGGTTCTTGCCGTCTTTTTTAGAAACAACATGGTGTAAGCCATATTTTGATTCTTCTGTCTTGTGACGATAATCCCTACCGCCCCTAATAACACTGACACTATTAGATGTGCCATTTTTATTAGCTAAAATAATATTTTCCATGCTGTCACACCTGTAGTTTCCATATCTGTCTACAAGCGGGAGCCTTCGTATGCACGGAAGTCCGTAATGTCTGATGTTTGTGCTGGCGTTATCGTCTGCATCGCACAAAAATCCACAGTATACGCATTGAAACGCATCCCTGGTAGTTCTAGAGTTGCTGTTGATCATATTGCACTTACTACACGTTATGCTGGTATAATGCGGAACAATCTCAAGCGTTTTGGTTCCGTGGTTTTCGGCAGTCATTTTTATTCTATCCCCCATTCTTCCCATACCTGCCCCGTAAATCTCCCTGTTAAGGCCGCTTTTCCGCTTTTCATTTTTTGCAGTCATATTGCCAATGTTTAGTTTTTCCATGACTATCACTCCTGTTCTCATCACAATCTGTTTGGCAAGGAAATTATTGTGCTCGGTTCTTCTGTTGTTGAGTGTTTTCTTCATCCTCTTCAGTTTGCGATCCTCTTTTTTCCATCTGTTACTATGCAGTTTGTGGCCGTCTCTTTTTGACTGTTGTTCTGAGACTACATCGTCTTTCTTTCTCCTACAGGAATAAGGTGTCCTGTAAAAATCGGCATTTATTCCGTCATGAACGACTAGGGATCTCTTAACCCCCATGTCTATTCCGCATACGACTGTACGATCCGTATTTTTAGGTCTCTGTATTTTTAGTGTCAGATGGATCTCAAACGTGCGGTTCGAATCGTTTGTATTGACAGTGATTTTTTTGGTGTTCTCTACAAGCCTGTATGATACAATGTTGGTCTGGTAGAATTTGCTAGTGCTGTTTTTGTCTCTTTCACATGCCAGTTGCTTTGGAAGATTATTCAAAGACGACAACAGCTCCACCTGACCCATACCAGGCAGATTCATGTACAGTTTTTTCCACTTTCCCATCCTTAGCGAGGGATGCTTACCGTTTACTGTTATGGATGCATGTTTTGCATTTTTGGCGTTTCTGAACAAACTGTTTCTGTCAATCCATTTGTTTGGTTTGAGATTTTTAAATGACGTGTGCCAGTTGTGGTTCTTGTCACCAGTCTTTTTTGCCCAGTTTCGTACTCTGCGTTTTTTTGCGCAGGATTTCAAATGTTTGTCTGCCGTATCATGCCCCTGTTGGAACGCAGTTGTTGCCACATTGGTGTGATATCTGTTGCTCCATGGCATGGTGTGATGTATGTCAGTAATGGTACGGCTTGTCTTGATTTTGTCATATTTTTCAACCAGTCCTGCCTCTACGCCCATGTTGAAAAAATACGTCTGAAAGTTTGCAATCCTGCGTGCCTTCAATGACAGTTCTTTTGTCTGCCTTGGTTTTACAATCACTGTTCTATAAATAAAATCTTCTATTTCTTTTTCCATCCAGTTAATCAGTTAACCCAAAAGTAAGCAATTCATATGAATCATTTCCCTTAACACATATGAAATTAACAACTGCCTTTGTTGTGTACCAGCACCACTTCATGCCTGAACAAATTTTGACATAATTCTATGCAATGCCTAATACAATACCATAAAAATAACTTTTATGACAATATGACGTGTCAAATCAAAACATTCGTCTCTCATCATCATGGTTCGGCCAGCATAAAAGGCGCAGTGATGCAGCAGTAAGGGCAGCCGAGGACAGCATCTGCTCGTGCATCAAAATATCGGACAGCCCCAACAGGACATACGGGCTTGACGACTTTAACAGGGGCATGATGTGGGCTACAGTCAACGGCTCTTCTGTAGGGGCCACGGCTTCGGCGGTACGGAATCATATTGAGTGGAGTACGGGTGCAGGAACGCATCATCGGGCATCATCACCCACTGACGAATGGTTCAACGGACTTCTTGCCAAGATTGACAGGACTGAGATGATGAAAGATTTTGCCAATTCTGTGCGCCTGCAGCTTGATGCGGTGCGCGCACTCGGACAGGTTTCAAACGAAGGCATGGTAATTGCAATAGATATGCACCTGATCCCGCGATGGGACAAAGAACCCGGCATCGATCTGACGCGTTCAAGAAGAAATAATGGAACCGGGACGTTTGAGAGGTACATCACAGCGCAGTGCGTTGACGGCGGACCGCGTCTTGTACTGGGAGTCCTACACATGGGAGCACTTGAGGATGTTCCTGGTTTTGTACGCGACCTGATTGCAATATGCCGCAGTGTGGGATGTAATATCAGGGCCGTATTGCTTGACCGCGAATTCTTTTCCACTCGTGTCTTTGAGGCCCTTGAGAAGATGGATGTGGGCTACCTTGTACCGTGCAAGAACACAGATGTCGTAGTGGATGCAATCGCAGAATTTGTTGCGGGAAGACGGAAGGCGGTATCGAGTCTATACATCACAAATGCCGACGGAGTGTCAGTAAAGTATACCATAATCATAACCGAGCGTAAGAAGAAGAAGAAGAGGAAGAGGAAGAAAAGCAGCAGTGGGGAAAAATCAGACGATGTGCATACACGTCCAGAAGAAGAGTTCATCGGATTTGCCACCAACATGCCTATTCAGGATGCCGAACTGTACTCCAAGAGATGGGGCATAGAGACGGGATACCGCATGATAGAAGAGATGAGGGCGCGGACGCGCAGCAACAAGACCGTATCCAGGATATTCTGCTTTTTGTACTCTGTGGTAATGTTCAATGCTTGGGTGATGATAAATGCGATGATGTCTGCGACATCCAAGCCGGCAGACAAGAACACAAAACGCATGACGCAGACACATCTGCGAATCGAGATAATAACCGTGCTTGCCCGGCACGAACCGCGCTATAAGACGCCGCCTGACATCGGATCGCTGTGTTCGTACTAGACATCTACGACGTACATCAAACATCAAATTTCAGACGTTCTGTTAGATGTACAAATAGATAGGATAAAAAACTGTTCATATTTTTAAAATGTTTGATACATCTAGTATCAGAAAAGCCAGTACTTTTTCTGAAGATTAGGCTGTCATGTTCGGTCTTGTCTGCAGACGGATCTTTAAACTATACGCAATAGCCATCAAGCCTGTCTTTTTCTCAAAGATGACGATATTTGAAAGCACCGCATTGATTTTTAGACGTTAGATTAGGCTCACTTTTGGGTTAACTGGATTTAGGCATAAGTTTAACACACTGTGGGAACATCTCTTATTTTTCCAAGTACGATGTAAACACATACAAAATGTGTATAGTCAAAATGAGCTATTATCCAATGGGAATACTACGGCACACCAAAGATAGTGTATCAGTCTAAAACCCGCCACAAAGACCGCAGTGTAGGAGGGAAGGCAATGACATAAGCAAAATCACACAGATGGGTGTCTGTGTTGCATGTAATTAGGAAACAGAGTTGAATATACAATCTTTTTAAATAGTCCCTGTGGATTATTGTATGATAATGGTGGGAATGTGATATGAATACATTAAGAATTCATCATACTATGACAGTCATGGCCATTGTGGTAGTGACTGTATCTTTGTTACTGTTCCAGTACTATGATGTCAGTTTTGCGTCTGCCTATATGACTGACCCTGTGATCACGATAACTGACAGCCCCCCCCCCCACACCTGTAACGGTAACTACCTCAGAGATACAGCAGTCGGCAGCCAGTTTTCTGAACCGTGAGTACGGGCGAATCGACGTACTCAACCCGCAGTCCTATCCTGTAGTGGGCGGGGAGTGGACGATAAACTTTAGGACATACGGTACCCATAACCTAACAATCTCTGTAATAAACGGCACCACGTTTGGGGACTCTTCTCCTGACGACGTGGGGTTTGTGGGGGTATTGTGCGGCAACGACTCCATACTGGATGCTACAGCACATGATGGGATCATTACGTTTGAGGACTATCAGTGCGACGGCATCGCAAGCCTCGTGCTATCGGTTCACACCCCTGGCATACACGACATACATCTAAGCTTTGGTGTGGATACTGCGTACGCATCAAACAACGCGTATCCAAACTCCGTAGTGGAGATAAACAGCTCCACTGCAAACGGTCCCACGCTATCAGACGTTGACCGCTTCGGCTTCTCCGTTACTCCCATAGGCGACCTTGACGGCGACGGGGTGACAGACCTTGCAGTTGGTGCTGCTCGAGATGACGGCGGCGGATCAGACCGCGGCGCAGTACACATAATGTTTATGAATACTGACGGTACGGTAGACAGCACAGTAGAGATAAACAGCTCCACTGCAAACGGTCCCACGCTATCAGACAATGACCGTTTCGGCGTCTCCGTTGCTTCCATAGGCGACCTTGACGGCGACGGGGTGACAGACCTTGCAGTTGGTGCTGCTCGAGATGACGGCGGCGGACGAGACCGCGGCGCAGTACACATAATGTTTATGAATACTGACGGTACGGTAGACAGCACAGTAGAGATAAACGACTCCACTGCAAACGGTCCCACGCTATCAGACGTTGACCGCTTCGGCGCCTCCGTTGCTTCCATAGGCGACCTTGACGGCGACGGGGTGACAGACCTTGCAGTTGGTGCTAATCGAGATGACGACAGCGGATCAGACCGCGGCGCAGTACACATAATGTTTATGAATACTGACGGTACGGTAGACAGCACAGTAGAGATAAACGACTCCACTGCAAACGGTCCCACGCTATCAAACGTTGACTATTTCGGCGCCTCCGTTGCTTCCATAGGCGACCTTGACGGCGACGGGGTGACAGACCTTGCAGTTGGTGCTAATCGAGATGACGACCGCGGACGAGACCGCGGCGCCGTACACATAATGTTTATGAATACTGACGGTACGATAAACAGCACAGTAGAGATAAACGACTCCACTGCAAACGGTCCCACGCTATCAAACGTTGACTATTTCGGCGTCTCCGTTGCTTCCATAGGCGACCTTGACGGCGACGGGGTGACAGACCTTGCAGTTGGTGCTTATCAAGATGACGGCGACGGCGGATCAGAGCGCGGCGCCGTACACATAATGTTTATGAATACTGACGGTACGATAAACAGCACAGTAGAGATAAACGATTCCACTACAAACGGTCCCACGCTATCAGACGATGACAGTTTCGGCGTCTCCGTTGCTTCCATAGGCGACCTTGACGGCGACGGGGTGACAGACCTTGCAGTTGGTGCTTATCAAGATGACGAGGGCGGATCAGACCGCGGCGCCGTACACATAATCCACATTAATGGCATGAAAACCAATGGAAACGGCTCTGTCGACAACACAGTAGAGATAAACGACTCCACCGCAAACAGCCCCGTACTGTCAGACTATGACTATTTTGGCGGATCCGTCGCGGCAATAGGCGACCTTGACGGCGACGGGGTGACAGACCTTGCAGTTGGTGCTCAGGGAGATGACGACGGCGGGGAGAAGCGCGGCGCCGTGCACGTCATGTTCATGAACGGTAACGGCTCTGTAAAGGATACGGTCGAGATAAACAACTCCACTGCAAACGGCCCCGTACTGTCAGACGATGACGGTTTTGGCAGATCCGTCGCGGCAATAGGCGACCTTGACGGCGACGGGGTGCAGGACCTTGCCGTAGGCGCTAATGGCGACGACAACGGCGGGACGGATCACGGCGCCGTGCACGTCATGTTCATGAACGGTAACGGCTCTGTAAAGGATACAGTCGAGATAAACAACTCCACTGCAAACGGCCCCGTACTATCAAACAATGATTTTTTTGGCACATCCGTCGCGGCAATAGGCGACCTTGACGGCGACGGGGTGCCGGACCTTGCCGCAGGCGCTAATGGCGACAGCAACGGCGGGGAAGGCCGCGGCGCCGTGCACGTCATGTTCATGAACGGTAACGGCACGGTAAAGGGTACAGTCGAGATAAACGACTCCACTGCAAACGGCCCCGTACTGTCAGACGAGGACTATTTTGGCGCATCCGTCGCGGCAATAGGCGACCTTGACGGCGACGGAGTGCAAGACCTTGTCGTAGGCGCTTGGGGCAACTACAACGGCGGGCCGGGCCGCGGCGCCGTGCACGTCATGTTCATGAACGGTAACGGCACGGTAAAGGGTACAGTCGAGATAAACGACTCCACTGCAAACGGCCCCGTACTGTCAGACGAGGACTATTTTGGCATATCCGTCGCGGCAATAGGCGACCTTGACGGCGACGGGGTGCAGGACCTTGCCGTAGGCGCTGATGGCGACGACAACGGCGGGACGGATCACGGCGCCGTGCACGTCATGTTCATGAACCGCGACGGCTCTGTAAAGGATACGGTCGAGATAAACGACTCCACTGCAAACGGCCCCGTACTGTCAGACGATGACTTTTTTGGCGCATCCGTCGCGGCAATAGGCGACCTTGACGGCGACGGGGTGACAGACCTTGCCGCAGGCGCTTGGGGCGACGACCACGGCGGGACGGATCACGGCACCGTGCACGTCATGTTCATGAACGGTAACGGCTCTGTAAAGGATACGGTCAAGATAAACGACTCCACCGCAAACAGCCCCGTACTGTCAGACTATGACTATTTTGGCGGATCCGTCGCGGCAATAGGCGACCTTGACGGCGACGGGGTGACAGACCTTGCAGTTGGTGCTCAGGGAGATGACGACGGCGGGGAGAAGCGCGGCGCCGTGCACGTCATGTTCATGAACGGTAACGGCTCTGTAAAGGGCACAGTCGAGATAAACAACTCCACTGCAAACGGCCCCGTACTGTCAGACGATGACGGTTTTGGCAGATCCGTCGCGGCAATAGGCGACCTTGACGGCGACGGGGTGCAGGACCTTGCCGTAGGCGCTAATGGCGACGACAACGGCGGGACGGATCACGGCGCCGTGCACGTCATGTTCATGAACGGTAACGGCTCTGTAAAGGATACAGTCGAGATAAACAACTCCACTGCAAACGGCCCCGTACTATCAAACAATGATTTTTTTGGCACATCCGTCGCGGCAATAGGCGACCTTGACGGCGACGGGGTGCCGGACCTTGCCGCAGGCGCTAATGGCGACAGCAACGGCGGGGAAGGCCGCGGCGCCGTGCACGTCATGTTCATGAACGGTAACGGCTCTGTAAAGGGCACAGTTGAGATAAACGACTCCACTGCAAACGGCCCCGTACTGTCAGACGAGGACTATTTTGGCGCATCCGTCGCGGCAATAGGCGACCTTGACGGCGACGGAGTGCAAGACCTTGTCGTAGGCGCTTGGGGCAACTACAACGGCGGGCCGGGCCGCGGCGCCGTGCACGTCATGTTCATGAACGGTAACGGCACGGTAAAGGGTACAGTCGAGATAAACGACTCCACTGCAAACGGCCCCGTACTGTCAGACGAGGACTATTTTGGCATATCCGTCGCGGCAATAGGCGACCTTGACGGCGACGGGGTGCAGGACCTTGCCGTAGGCGCTGATGGCGACGACAACGGCGGGACGGATCACGGCGCCGTGCACGTCATGTTCATGAACCGCGACGGCTCTGTAAAGGATACGGTCGAGATAAACGACTCCACTGCAAACGGCCCCGTACTGTCAGACGATGACTTTTTTGGCGCATCCGTCGCGGCAATAGGCGACCTTGACGGCGACGGGGTGCAGGACCTTGCCGCAGGCGCTTGGGGCGACGACCACGGCGGGACGGATCACGGCACCGTGCACGTCATGTTCATGAACGGTAACGGCTCTGTAAAGGATACGGTCAAGATAAACGACTCCACCGCAAACAGCCCCGTACTGTCAGACTATGACTATTTTGGCGGATCCGTCGCGGCAATAGGCGACCTTGACGGCGACGGGGTGACAGACCTTGCAGTTGGTGCTCAGGGAGATGACGACGGCGGGGAGAAGCGCGGCGCCGTGCACGTCATGTTCATGAACGGTAACGGCTCTGTAAAGGGCACAGTCGAGATAAACAACTCCACTGCAAACGGCCCCGTACTGTCAGACGATGACGGTTTTGGCAGATCCGTCGCGGCAATAGGCGACCTTGACGGCGACGGGGTGCAGGACCTTGCCGTAGGCGCTAATGGCGACGACAACGGCGGGACGGATCACGGCGCCGTGCACGTCATGTTCATGAACGGTAACGGCTCTGTAAAGGATACAGTCGAGATAAACAACTCCACTGCAAACGGCCCCGTACTATCAAACAATGATTTTTTTGGCACATCCGTCGCGGCAATAGGCGACCTTGACGGCGACGGGGTGCCGGACCTTGCCGCAGGCGCTAATGGCGACAGCAACGGCGGGGAAGGCCGCGGCGCCGTGCACGTCATGTTCATGAACGGTAACGGCTCTGTAAAGGGCACAGTTGAGATAAACGACTCCACTGCAAACGGCCCCGTACTGTCAGACGAGGACTATTTTGGCGCATCCGTCGCGGCAATAGGCGACCTTGACGGCGACGGAGTGCAAGACCTTGTCGTAGGCGCTTGGGGCAACTACAACGGCGGGCCGGGCCGCGGCGCCGTGCACGTCATGTTCATGAACGGTAACGGCACGGTAAAGGGTACAGTCGAGATAAACGACTCCACTGCAAACGGCCCCGTACTGTCAGACGAGGACTATTTTGGCATATCCGTCGCGGCAATAGGCGACCTTGACGGCGACGGGGTGCAGGACCTTGCCGTAGGCGCTGATGGCGACGACAACGGCGGGACGGATCACGGCGCCGTGCACGTCATGTTCATGAACGGTAACGGCACGGTAAAGGGTACAGTCGAGATAAACGACTCCACTGCAAACGGCCCCGTACTGTCAGACGATGACTTTTTTGGCGCATCCGTCGCGGCAATAGGCGACCTTGACGGCGACGGGGTGCCGGACCTTGCCGCAGGCGCTTGGGGCGACGACCACGGCGGGACGGATCACGGCACCGTGCACATCATGTACTTTGACAAGGATGTATTGATCCGCGCCGTGTCCTCCACCACTGCAGACGGCACGTACGGATCAAGCCAGACAGTCGATATTACAGTCAAATTTTCAGAACCAGTGGCCGTAACCGGAACGCCCCGACTCACGCTTGATGTCAGTCCACAACACAGAACGGCCCCCTATCTGTCCGGTAGCGGCACCGACATCCTTACCTTCAGGTACGCGCCACAGAGTACGGACGTATCCTCTGATCTCCAGTATGTTGCACAAAACTCACTGTCGCCTGACGGTGAGATGGGGGGGGCAACGATCACTGCCCTTAAGAGCCCAGGCAGGGACGTAATCCCTCTCCTCCCGGATCCTGCTGTAATGTTTGACTTTAACCCGCCCGGGGCATTCGGATCCCTTGCGCAGAACAAGAACATTGAGATATTTACCGTTCCCAACCAGCCCCCAACTATTAGCAGCATAACCGGTAACACTACAATCAACGAGGGCGCATCAGGCACGCTCACGGGTATTGCCTCCGATTCTGACGGCAACATATCCTCGTACCTGTGGAGCGTGGATGATACGTCTACTATCACGATCACGACTGGCGATGCGGCTATCCTGCGATACACTGCATCACAGGTATCCTCGGACACCCAAGTTACATTTACCCTCACTGTTACCGACGACGACGGGGCCACGGCATCTGCCACCTACGATGTCACGGTAAACAATGTGCCAGTCCCCAACCAGTCCCCAACTATCAGCAGCATAACCGGCGACACTACAATCAACGAGGGCACATCAGGCACGCTCACGGGCACTGCCTCACTCTGATGGTACAATATCCACATACGCGTGGAGCGTGGATGACACATCTGTTATTACGATAACGTCCGGTAACGCAGCAACCCTGCAGTACACTGCATCACAGGTATCATCTGACACCCAAGTTACATTTACCCTCACTGACTGCCTCTGACTCTGATGGTACAATATCCACATACGCGTGGAGCGTGGATGACACTATCTGTTATATCCACATACGATAACGTCCGGTAACGCAGCAACCCTGCAGTACACTGCATCACAGGTATCATCTGACACCCAAGTTACATTTACCCTCACTGTTACCGACGACGACGGGGCCACGGCATCTGCCACCTACGATGTCACGGTAAACAATGTGCCAGTCCCCAACCAGTCCCCAACTATCAGCAGCATAACCGGCGACACTACAATCAACGAGGGCGCATCCGGCACGCTCACGGGCACTGCCTCTGACTCTGATGGTACAATATCCACATACGCGTGGAGCGTGGATGACACATCTGTTATTACGATAACGTCCGGTAACGCAGCAACCCTGCAGTACACTGCATCACAGGTATCATCTGACACCCAAGTTACATTTACCCTCACTGTTACCGACGACGACGGGGCCACGGCATCTGCCACCTACGATGTCACGGTAAACAATGTGCCAGTCCCCAACCAGTCCCCAACTATCAGCAGCATAACCGGCGACACTACAATCAACGAGGGCGCATCCGGCACGCTCACGGGTATTGCCTCCGATTCTGACGGCAACATATCCTCGTACCTGTGGAGCGTGGATGATACGTCTACTATCACGATCACGACTGGCGATGCGGCTATCCTGCGATACACTGCATCACAGGTATCATCTGACACCCAAGTTACATTTACCCTCACTGTTACCGACGACGACGGGGCCACGGCATCTGCCACCTACGATGTCACGGTAAACAATGTGCCAGTCCCCAACCAGTCCCCAACTATCAGCAGCATAACCGGCGACACTACAATCAACGAGGGCGCATCCGGCACGCTCACGGGCACTGCCTCTGACTCTGATGGTACAATATCCACATACGCGTGGAGCGTGGATGACACATCTGTTATTACGATAACGTCCGGTAACGCAGCAACCCTGCAGTACACTGCATCACAGGTATCATCTGACACCCAAGTTACATTTACCCTCACTGTTACCGACGACGACGGGGCCACGGCATCTGCCACCTACGATGTCACGGTAAACAATGTGCCAGTCCCCAACCAGTCCCCAACTATCAGCAGCATAACCGGCGACACTACAATCAACGAGGGCGCATCCGGCACGCTCACGGGTATTGCCTCCGATTCTGACGGCAACATATCCTCGTACCTGTGGAGCGTGGATGATACGTCTACTATCACGATCACGACTGGCGATGCGGCTATCCTGCGATACACTGCATCACAGGTATCATCTGACACCCAAGTTACATTTACCCTCACTGTTACCGACGACGACGGGGCCACGGCATCTGCCACCTACGATGTCACGGTAAACAATGTGCCAGTCCCCAACCAGTCCCCAACTATCAGCAGCATAACCGGCGACACTACAATCAACGAGGGCGCATCCGGCACGCTCACGGGTATTGCCTCTGACTCTGATGGTACAATATCCACATACGCGTGGAGCGTGGATGACACATCTGTTATTACGATAACGTCCGGTAACGCAGCAACCCTGCAGTACACTGCGTCACAGGTATCATCTGACACCCAAGTTACATTTACCCTCACTGTTACTGACGACGACGGGGCCACGGCTTTTGACACCTATGACGTCACGGTAACCGATGTGTCAGTTCCCACGGTAACAGACACCACTCCGCCCCGCGTTGCCTTTATTGTTGACAGGACAGTAGAGATAAACGACTCCACTACAAACGGTCCCACGCTATCAAACAGTGACCGTTTCGGCGTCTCCGTTACTTCCATAGGCGACCTTGACGGCGACGGGGTGACAGACCTTGCAGTTGGTGCTGCTCGAGATGACCACAGCAAACTAGACAGCGGCGCAGTACACATAATGTTTATGAATACAAACGGTACGGTAGACAGCACAGTAGAGATAAACGACTCCACTACAAACGGTCCCACGCTATCAAGCAGTGACCGTTTCGGCATCTCCGTTGCTGCCATAGGCGACCTTGACGGCGACGGGGTGACAGACCTTGCAGTTGGTGCTTATCAAGATGATAACGGCGGCGGATCAGAGCGCGGTGCAGTACACATAATGTTTATGAATACTGACGGTACGGTAGACAGCACAGTAGAGATAAACAGCTCCACTGCAAACGGTCCCACGCTATCAAACAGTGACAATTTCGGCATCTCCGTTGCTTCCATAGGCGACCTTGACGGCGACGGGGTGACAGACCTTGCAGTTGGTGCTTATCAAGATGACAACGGCGGATCAGACCGCGGCGCAGTACACATAATGTTTATGAATACTGACGGTACGGTAGACAGCACAGTAGAGATAAACAGCTCCACTGCAAACGGTCCCACGCTATTAAACTATGATAATTTCGGCATCTCCGTTGCTTCCATAGGCGACCTTGACGGCGACGGGGTGACAGACCTTGCAGTTGGTGCTTATGGAGATGACAACGGCGGATCAGACCGCGGCGCAGTACACATAATGTTTATGAATACTGACGGTACGGTAGACAGCACAGTAGAGATAAACGACTCCACTACAAACGGTCCCACGCTATCAAACAGTGACAATTTCGGCGTCTCCGTTGCTTCCATAGGCGACTTTGACGGCGACGGGGTGACAGACCTTGCAGTTGGTGCTTATCAAGATGATAACAGCGGACAAGACCGCGGCGCAGTACACATAATGTTTATGAATACTGACGGTACGGTAGACAGCACAGTAGAGATAAACGACTCCACTACAAACGGTCCCACGCTATCAAACAGTGACTATTTCGGCGTCTCCGTTGCTTCCATAGGCGACCTTGACGGCGACGGGGTGACAGACCTTGCAGTTGGTGCTTATCGAGATGATAACAGCGGGCGAGACCGCGGCGCCATCAATGTCATATATCTTGACAAGGAAGTAGAGCAAAACAAAGATATTGATCCCACCGCCCCCACGGTAACAGACACCACTCCGCCCCGCGTTGCCTCCATACTGCGTGGTACCCCTCTAGCTCAATCCACAACTGATACCACCTTGGTGTTTGCTGTCACGTTTGATGAACCAGTAACCAATGTGGATGATGCCGATTTTACAGTAACAGGCACCGGCACCGGCACAATATCTGGCGTATCAGGTTCCGGTACATCATACCGAGTAACAGTCACAGTAGATAATGTTGGAACCATCGGCTTGGATATCGCACAAAACCACGACATACAGGATACCGCAACCAACCGTTTGGCCAACCTGACACCTACCGGCTCTGATCAGACCTACACGGTAACAGAGACTACGGTAACAGGCACTACGGTAACAGACACCACTCCGCCCCGCGTTGCCTCCATACTGCGTGGTACCCCTCTAGCTCAATCCACAACTGATACCACCTTGGTGTTTGCTGTCACGTTTGATGAACCAGTAACCAATGTGGATGATGCCGATTTTACAGTAACAGGCACCGGCACCGGCACAATATCTGGCGTATCAGGTTCCGGTGCATCATACCGGGTAACAGTCACAGTAGATAATGTTGGAACCATCGGCTTGGATATCGCACAAAACCACGACATACAGGATACCGCAACCAACCGTTTGGCCAACTTGGCACCTACCGGCTCTGATCAGACCTACACAGTCACGGTAACAGACACCACTCCGCCCCGCGTTGCCTCCATACTGCGTGGTACCCCTCTAGCTCAATCCACAACTGATACCACCTTGGTGTTTGCTGTCACGTTTGATGAACCAGTAACCAATGTGGATGATGCCGATTTTACAGTAACGGGCTCCGGTACAGGTACAATATCTGGCGTATCAGGTTCCGGTGCATCATACCGAGTAACAGTCACAGTAACCGCTAGTGGAACCATCGGCTTGGATATCGCACAAAACCACGACATACAGGATACTGCAACCAACAGTCTGATTGACCTGACAGTGATCGGCTCTAATGAGACCTACACAGTCAACCAGTTACCCGTACTGAATAATATCTCACCGCAGACTGGAGATGAGCTTACACTCCTCACATTCACTGCTGAAGCAACTGATCCTGATGATAACGATGCCCGGACATACTCCCTTATCGAGCCGATACCTGACGGTGCCGCGATGGATACCAACACCGGAGTGTTCTCATGGACGCCAACTGAGGCACAGGATGGCCGTCACACCATAACCGTACAGGTCTCTGATGGTAACGGAGGCACAGACTCGCAAAACGTCACAATAACTGTAACTGAGGTAAATCAGAATCCACGACTTGATCCCATAGGTGCACAGACCATAGATGAGACAGACACGCTTAGGTTTACTGCAACAGCCCGGGACGTCGACATATATCAAGGCTCTCCTAACTCTTTGAGATTCTCACTTGACGGGGACATACCACGTGGTGCATCAATCACCCGGGAAGGCTCGTTCTCTTGGAGGCCTGACCAGTCCCAGGACGGTGTACACTCCATTAATGTGACCGTCTCGGATGGTAACGGTGGCACAGCATCTGAACTGGTATCAGTTACAGTAAATGACATAGCTCCACGTCTTGTATCTGTACGGGGCTCTGGCTCTTCTATAACGCTGACATTCTCTGAGCCAGTCAAAATCAATGGAACAGGCCTCAACGGATTTACAGTATCCTCTTCTTCTGGTAGTACAGTCACAGTGGAATCCATCACCGGAAATGGCACAAACACCCTTACGTTACTACTTGACGGTTCACTGTCTCGTGGGGACACGCTCTCATACGACAGCGGTACAGGCAATGTTGTAGACGAGTCAGGCAAACCTTTGGAATCATTTGTTGATGCTACCATACTGCTCAAGTCCAAAAAGTCAGGTACCGCACCACCACCATCTGTGGATACACTTGAGATAAACGGCCAGAGTTACAATGTTCAAAACAGGGTAAACCATCATCCCACGCCGCTGGAGGTTGCAGTAGACCAACAACCCATATCCATGAGTTTTACGGCACACGACAGACTTGACATACTCTACTTTGCAGTATACCTGAACCTGCAAGATGATGACATATCATACACGAACAGTGATACATACGTGGAATACAACAGAGGCAAGACCAACATAGTTGATCCTCATAACCTGTTCTCAGATGCCTCCATCACTATATCAACTGACCCTGATGATCGCAATAAAAAGACAGTCGCACTTGATATCACGTTTGCAGATGCGATAGGGAATACCAACATGGTAATCAGAACTTGGAACGCAGACCGTCAGTCTTCAATAGTCATAATAGTTGATGCGCTAAACATCATACCCTCAAAAGTAGATCCAGAGCCCCAGGCAACAACGGAGGCAGACCCAGAGCCCCAAGTAGCAGAGGCGAACCCAGAACCCCGGTCACCTGCTGCAGTACCTGATAATCCAGAACCTGTGATTGAAACTTTTGATGATGACTCAGACTATGACCGTGCATTGCTTGTACTGCGCATGTGGTCTGGATTTGAATCTGAGATAGCAGATGACAATCAACTGCTAGCTGTTATGGGCCTGACTCACATGGGAGCAGACATACCTGCCTGGGTCATGACTGATCTTGCACCACTAGTGGTAAAAGGACTGATAACCCTAGACGAGTTTAGAGTTGCATTAGAGTACGTGATGGGGAACAACACCTAAAGCATCTAGTTTTTCAGATACTATTTTAAAAAATCTCATTGATGATTCTTTTTTTACATTTACAAGCGGCGTTGTCCAAATTTTTGATTCAAAATCAGCGAAAAGCTCAAAGATCAGATCGCACGCCGCTTGATGAACAAAAAACGTGATACAAACACGAAACACAGCAAGAGCAAGAAACGATGCAAAAGCAAGTCCCAACGACGAGAAATGGGAACGCCCCGCCGGATACTACAAGGAATACGAGACATGGAGGAGTGGTGGGGGAGAGGGAGAGGGCCACGTAACTAGATTGCAAATCAAGGCCCTCACTGCCCTGCTGTATGAAATCTACCCATCTGCCACACCCCCCTGGCAAGGTGCGTATGATCCCATACATGGTATGCCTTACAGACCTGGAGTTCTACTGCCATTCATACCGTCAACATGTCTCATACCTGCAGACACATCAGGGAACACTGCACATGTATGGATTAAAAACCGCTCCATCAAAATCCTGCCTGCGCCACGCAGCCACCGTAATCGCAGATTATGGGTGGCTGCACAAAGTAATGGAATGGCAGGCAGAATCCCACGCGCGCGGTTCCCTCTGGGCGACTCCACGGGGGTTGCCATAAACCAATACGCAGACTGGGAAGAAGACGCCAAGAGGAGGACTTGTCTTCAGGCGCGAATTCGTCAAATTATACGTGATCGTCGATTCCAAGGGAAGAAAGATCGTCTCCTGTGCAGTCACCAAAGGATACGCGCACGACTCTCCCATATTCTGAGAGAGATTCGAGAATGTTCCAGACGGCACCGGATGCGCGATGCTTGATGCAGGATATGACGCACACAAGAACTACGAGATGATCCGTGACTCGGACAGAAGACCCGTCATCTGCACCTGCAAGAACCACGTCGCAAGGGGATTCAGTCCTAGGGCAGAGATGATCAGATGGCAGGAGAATAACCCCGAAGAGTTTGAAGACGTGCCACCAGTGCAGTATAATAGTCCGTGTTCTCGTCGTTCAAGTCATGTTCACTGCAATGATTTGCGCAAAGACGCTGCGGGTCCAAAGGCCGCTGCTCAGGCGCGTCTGCTACAACGTGCTGTCGTGATGGAATGACGCAAAAATGGTAAGCGTTCACGTCATTTAGGCGTTTAAATCATGAAAATTAGTTTGTTGCATCTCTATGTCAAATTTGATGTAGGTTATTTTGTGTATTACCAAATTTTTGTAACTAATCTTACTAAATAGTAGTTTTTTGGAAGGCAAATATGATAAAGTCAACGATCAAGGCGACAGTCAGAAATGGCCAAAAACTCAGATCTGAGAAGAGAAAATGCAGAATTGAAAAGCGCGCTTGCGAATGTCAGACGAGAAATGGTAGAATTTAAGATAAAGTTTATAGATCAGTTAACCCAAATGTCTCCATATTCTAAGGCCAGATCGCGTCAGGTGGAGGCTCTGGCGGAATTATCATCTCGTTACCGTTCTATCCAATGCTATTTTGATCATCCCCTGCGCGATTATCGGTTTTTTTAGGCGTAGCCAACCATGCATGATCGCCATAAGAGCGTGTTGATCATCACCCACGCATTATAAAACAACAGAGAATACACAAAACAGAACATTCTGGCAGCAGAATTCTTGCTTTTGGTTTTGGCTCTAATATTTTCTAACATTCTGTAGCCGGTCTCTATGCCCCATCTGCTGGCATAGATCTCAACGTCTACACTGGGTTGATTAGTAGCAAAATCCGATGTATCTCTCCTCCGGCCGGAGCTCGCGATTCTTGATCTTTTTTCTCTTCTTTCTTGTCACTATGATCATATGGTATACAGCTACTGTACCATCATATCCTGCGATCTCAACTTTGGATTCTGCAGGACCGTTCTCTTTATCGAATTTTCTTATACATCGTACCACAGTATCCGTATTCTTGCATGGTGTGATGTAATACAATCCCATCTTGTCAATCATGTCTAGAATTTTGGCGTTGAAGAATTCGCGATCAAGTAAGACATATCTGATCTTGACTCCAATATTTTGGCATGAAACGAGGATTTTACGCACGAAATTGTCTATGGATTCAAGTGCAGGCATGTGATACGCACATAGATTCAGTCTGATTCCTGAAGTGACTGATTGTGCAGTTATGTATCTCTCATAGTATCCTGCGTGCCCCTTGTCTTTTGTATGTATTAGATCGCCAGTTGATTTCTTGTCGTGCCTGAGTATCTTGTGCATATCTATCGCTATATCTATGCCTTTGTCAGGAATCCACCTGTTTTTGTCCAATACTGCAATCTGAGTTCTAACCGTATCTTCAAGGCATTTCTCAATCTCATTTTTACTCATCTTGGCAAGTATCAGTCTGTTCCATTCGCCCGTGGGATAATGCCTTGTTCCCTTTGGCCTGCAGTGGTCATCACCTACAAAACGTGTATCGCCTGCCTTTCCACTTACAGATGCATCATTCAGAGTACCATTCATCATACAGGTAATAAAATGCGTGATATCATATGTGGCGTTGGCAGCCTTGGATATGTGAACACAGGGTTCCACTTGTGTTTGGATCTCAGAAATGGTATCTTGAAATAGGCGTATGTTATTTTTAATATTGCGCTTCAGGTGGTTTGTGTTCACTATGCAATATCATTTGAAGTGTCTTATAGCTTTTACGATTTATAGTGTTTAAAACAGGCAAATTTGAGACATTTGGGTTAACTGTTAATAGTCTGTGTATTATATATAAGTGACGTATAATGTAATCCAAGTATGTAATTCCCTTCAGTAGGCAAAGAAGACTTAATAGTATGATTAGTTGTATTTATTTAGAACCGATGGCAGTAATTTGTAATACTTGTGGCTTACCAGAAGATCTGTGTGCTTGTGGTGAATTAGCCAAAGATAGTACTAAAATTATTATTCGATTGGAGACGAGACGATTCAAAAAAAAAGGGACCATGATAGAAGGATTGGATCCAAAATTAAACAATCTAGAAACTGTGGCAAAAGAGCTCAAAAATAAGTATGCCTGTGGTGGAACTGCAAAGGAAGGTTATATCTTCTTACAGGGAGATCATAGAGACTCAATTAAAGAGACTTTGATTAATTTAGGATTTGCAGAGGAGACAATCGAACTACACTAAAACAAATTGCAAAGTTTAAACAATTCAATCCAATTAATCGGGATTCCGTTTACTGCACTACTATCGGTAGTTTTTGGGTTGTTGCTAGTCTCGTTTCCGGTAGGAATCTATGTTGTCTTTGAGAGTGAGATAGGAGGAGATATCAATTACGAATATCCATTTACTGACTTGCACCTGTTTAATGACACCATACTACAACAGATACCAATTAACGTCAGTGTTGGCGACGCGTTTGTCGTTTTATGGATGTTTTATCTTGTAGTTTTTGTTATTGCAGTACTAGGTCCGAGGCAGAGATTTCTAAAGACACTCTCTGGAATAATATCCCGAGGAGAGCAACAACAGTCACACGTTCAGTTAAACTATATGGTAGGCGTGACAAAATGGCTCTCAATACTAGTACTGATCTCAGCTATAATTGACCTAGTTCAGACTTCATTACTAGGCATAGAGATCATACCACCACTACCACTAGCAGATGCCGAGAATCACCTGATTCAGTTTTTTTATATTAGTCTAGCACCACTAATAGAGGAATTTGGGTTTCGTCTTTTACTAATTGGAATTCCATTATTTTTGATATATTCAAAAAAAGCATCGATAAAATATTTCATCAGATGTCTGTGGAACCCTCACATTTTGAATATAGATAATTCAAAAAAAGCAATTATACTAATTGTTGTGGTAGGAGTTGCGTTTGGGATGTCTCACATCATATTTGAAGGGTCGTGGAGTGAGGGCAAATTTGCGCAAGCAACGGCAGGAGGAATAATATTAGGTTGGGCATACCTAAGATACGGGTTTGTAGCCGCATTGTTAATTCATTGGGCCACAAACTATTTTGTATTCTCGTATGGTTACTTTATTGCAGAGATAAATGCGATTTCTATAGATGAGGTATTTTCACATTCGTTTATGGCAACAATAGAGATAATATTACTAGCGTCAGGAATATTTTCAATAAGTGTATTGATTATAAACAAATTCTTGTACGGAAAAAGCATTAAAGGTTTAAAACAACCTTGAGGTTTTTGTATCGGTTTCTAATGGTGACCTCAGTTACGCCTGCAGCTTCAGCTACATCTCTTTGTGTTTTGCTCTCACCATACATCACACATGCAACATAAAGTGCGGCAGCTGCTAATCCCATTGGATCTTTTCCTGCTAGAATTTTTTTTTCATCTGCGATCTGTAAAATTTGTGTTGCTTTTCGCTTTGTCTTTTCGGATAAATCTGCGTTACTTGCGATTCTTGAAATACATTTAGTAGGATCAACCAGAGGCATTTTGAGATCTAACTCTCGTAGTAATAAACGATAACACCGTGCAATATCCTTGCGTTTAACGTTGCTTGCATGTCCAATATCTTTTAGTGTCCTAGGGGTCTCAGTGTATCTACACGCTGCATAAAGTGCAGATGCAATAAGGGTAGAGATAGAACGACCTCTGACAAGACCTTTTTCAAGTGCCTTGCGATATATGTAAGCGGCTTTTTCAATTACTGAGTCACCTACGGTGAGTTTATCTTTTAGTCTATCTAATTCACTAAATGCCTGTCGAAAATTTCTATCAATTGACTCATGAACTTGACTTCTGCTATCCCAAGTACGTAATCTCTCAATAGTGCTCTTCATTGATGAAGACAGAGGCTTTCCCGTAGCATCTCTGTTTTGAGGATTAATCACGGTAGCCAATCCCATATCATGCATTGCAAGCGATGTTGGCACACCAGCCCTACTTTTATTGTCATTATCACTTGAGAATGTTCGCCATTCCGGACCTGATTCTTCTACCTTGTCATTAATTACAAATCCACAGCTGCTACAGAAATTTTCACCCGTGTTAGCATCGGTTACTAACGTATTATTTGCACATCTTTGACATTTTAGATTTAAATTGGATTGTTTAACCATTTTTCTATCAGAATCTTCCATGTGATATTTAAGATTTACTAATTGGTTGTTTATAAAGATTGCGTCATGTCAATGACGTGCCTATGTCGCACTTTAGTCCAGATATGATTTACAAGAATACTAATTTTTTGTGTTAAGAGAAGCGCCAAATACGAATGCATACATTGCAAATAATTACTGTAGAAAAAATAGTCAATACCAGGAAATTTAGATCATCTAGCCGAACATACAAAAAAATAGATAATTGGACACTATAGAGCAGAGCTATAATTATGTAGAGTTATGCAAGTAATTTTTTGCGACTGTACTGACTTGTTTTTTAATTTAACATAACAACGTACTCTAGATAATAGAAAAATATTTGCGCATCCAAACAGCAAAGAAGATACTTTTCTAGACCAAATCATGTAATTAACCATCAGAAGGATAACTTTAGAGATTTAAGTCATTTTTGATGGAAATTCAAAAGCATATCACATGACATATTTGAGTATAAAAACAATTTATGGATCAATAATAAGATGATGATGATGATGATAGAACATATGGTTTAAAAATCAATTAATAAAAATAGAATAAATGTATAAAATATGCAATGTACTATTTCACATAACAGAGTTTCAAAATTAAATAAGACTATTTGTATATACTATACAAGTGACATGGAATAATATAACAGAACAGAATAATGAGGCACCAGGATATCCTTATTACAACACATAAAGAATACAACATACAAACTAACTAATAAACGAAACGGGTCTTTATTTTTGGGTTATGCACGTTTGTTATAGTGAGTTATGCGTTGCTTGTCAGGATTCTTAGATCCAAATATTGATCTTTTCAATGCACTAGTAATTATTCTAAATTCAGGGAAATTTGTCAGTAAATCATGTATAGTTATTGCCTTGTCTGATTTAGGATATTTCTTAGCAGGCATGGAAGTGTGGGATTCAATCATGGGTTTTATGTATGTGATATTTCTATACACATTAGAATTATCCAGATCAAATAACAATCCTAAAATATCATGACTAGTGTGCATTCTATAATACATCAGAGTCATCAGAACACGATCTTTTAATTCCAAATTAAATTTACGGCCAGCGCCAACCTTTCTATACCTCTTTCTTTTTGTAAGTCTTTTAGATTCTTCCTTGACGTATTGTCTTTCGATGTCAGAGTATAAGAGATTAAATTGTTTTACACTAATTCCAGTAATTGATTTAAACATTTTAGGATCTTTTACCACTCGAGAATATTTTAGCATATATTAAATAGTCACAATCAGTTTTAGATCTTGTGGTAAGTTAATTCACATTAATTTATCAACTTTTGTTATCCTGATTACCATTCAAAGTGTAAACTAGATCAAAAACAGTTTAAGATAATTATTTAGTATTTGTAAATTTTATCTCAAGGCATTATCAAATAATAAACAACCAAGGAATATGTATAGAACCATTTGTGTAGTTATGATTTTAGAATTGATGATACGTCTGTTAATGATCTGTTACAAGTAGATGGTTGCAGATGATAATCATATAAAGTAACTATAGTACAGAGTGGTCATGGTAGGAGGTAGGGATGAGAATGGTGGCGGTGATGAGAATATCAAAAATGATTTGACATTAGAGAATTGTTGCCATAGTATTGTTACTGATATTGTTAATAATGAAATAATCTAGAACAAATGATATCTCTGTAAGCGAAGGTATTGTTGTTATCAACAAATAATCAAAGCAAATGGCAGGCAAATGTCATTAATTCTAAAATATATGGCAAATTTAGCATCAAATCTAGCGCAGAATAAAGTTTTTATGTTAAAATCCGTGAAGATGAGTTGTAATGAGCAGTAACAAGAAATCAGCACCACTTCCGGCATCAAGTGGAGGCCTCATGAGATTCTTTGAGGATGAAACAAAAGGATTTAAGATTGATCCAAAAATTGTAGTAACAATTCCGATTAGTTTAATCGTAGTTTCATGGATAATTGATCTGTTTTTAGCTCCTTGAAGGAACAATGGAAAAAGATCCAGACAATGTTGCAAACATACATAATAGATTTTCTCTTACCCTACTAAATCCGTCGTCACATTATTTTTCACTAGCAGTATCACTAACAATTAGTACACTAATTGCATTTACAGTATATTTTGGATATCTAGGAGAATCAACAACAGATGATATGTGGTACAGAATCCCACTAATTGTTGGAGTACTGGCATTGACGCAATTCATTGATGTAAGGTTTACAAAAAAGAAAGAATATTCCAAATCACTTCATTCGTCATTATTTGGAAATATGCTATGGATTGTTACGCTTCTAATGGGATTACTGGCAAGCATAGTGTTAGGAAAGGAGACATCGCTATTTTTTGTCACTTTTGGAATGTTACTTTTTGCAAGTTTTAGAATTGGTATATACACAACAACACTTGGAGTAAATCTCAAAAAAGCTTGGGCGATATGTCTTGTGCAACCGTTATCAATGTTTTTGGTACTGATCCCACAGGAGTTATGGGTACCAATGCTAAGTGATCCACTATCGTTATCGTATGGCGTATCTTTTGTTATAATTGCAAGTGTTTGGTCAGTTCTGACTGACAGAGCAGGAAGACCGGGAATGGAGAGCACACACAAAACAATTCAAGCATACCTTGCATCACAGGGAAACGATTTTACTGATGCAGAAGAGATAATGGAAAAACGCTCAAATGAAACAAGAGTAACAACACTACAGATAAGATTATCAACTGCAACTCCAACGCAGTCTCAAAAAGATAAAGAGGGTGAAACGGAATTTACGATAATATTGCCTGACATACATCCTGGACCATATCATCCTGTAGGAGGTAGTAATATCCCATATATGATTTACAAAAAAATGGCATCGTCTGCAATGGTAATGCACAGCATATCAGACCACTCGTTAAATTTACCATCAAAAGAACAGGTTGAAAAATATTTGAAGAGTTTAGACGATAGCAAAACAAAGGAAAGTGGGTTTCAATGCACAGAACCAATAACTGTTCAAATAAACAAAGCAAGAATAACTGGGATGCTGTTTGGGAATGACCCACTGCTGATTTTATCTCTATCGCCTCACGGCATGGAAGATATCCCAAGTTATATGAAAGAAGGAATCGCACAATATGCCGAAGACAAAAACTACACAAGAACGATGATAGTTGACTCACATAATGCAATGGGAGAAGAGATCTCAAAAGAGGATGATGGCCAAGACATGTTAAATGCTGCAAAGACGTGTCTTGATACACTAATGACTCAAAAAAAATTCCCAATGGAATTTGGTTATGCAAACTCAGACAAAATGGACGTATGGACTGAAGATTTGGGGATGGGTGGTTTAGGCATCCTATGCCTTCGAATCAATGAAAAAAAGTATTTTCTTGGATGGGCAGATGCAAATAATATGGAGAACGGTGTAAGAGAGAAGATAGTAAGCATATTTGAAAATAAAGGATACAATCTAGTAGAGATTTGTACATCAGATACACATTACGCCCCAGTCAAAGCCAGAAATAGAAATGGATACTATCAGTTGGGATTAATAACTAGTGCAGAAAAGCTGGCAAAGTGGTACTTGGAAGTTGCAAAGAATGCAGAAAAGTCAATGATACAAGGAATGTTTGAGATATTAGAGAACGAAACTAGAGTAAGAGTGATGGGTCAGAGTATATACGAGGACTACTCCAAGGCATTAGATAACTCTTTGAAAATTACAAAAGGATTTGTTATTGGTTGTACAGGACTATTTATCACGAGTCTCTTTCTATGAGTTTCATCTGATCAATGTTGCCGTAAAATTCGTCAATAAAAGAAGAGAACTGAAATATTGGCACGATGGGAACACGGTCAATAAAGTCAATCCGGTCTCGGTATAGCGTAACAATTACAGGTACTGCGATAGCACCTTGAGTCTTTGCAACATACTGTTTGGTACGCTCTATCTGTTTTGTGACAGCAGATGCCAGAGATGACGCGCTATAGCGTTTCCAATGTTTGCAGTCAATAAGAACTGCAATACCTAACCGAATACCAACTACATCAATCTCCATTCTAGGATTTTTTAACATCATATTTTTGATTACAGCAAAGTTTTTGGAGGATAGAATTTGTCCTGCAAGCCCTTCAAAATCCCGCCAATCCAATGCTACTGCTATATCGCTTATTGGAAGACCTGATTCAAGCAAGAGGATAGCAATTCTGAGTTTGTCGCCGTCTTCAAAATAGTACATGTTGTCTTGCTTTAAGCCAATATTATTACGAATCAAGGTGTCCAGAATTATTTGGCAATCAGTAGGATCTAGGTTTGTAGCTGCATGAAAATCAGTAACAGATATACCTCCAGGAATTATTACAGGTAATCCTGCGATCGTTTTAGGATGAATCTTCAATGGTATGGGTATTGATACTAAGAATATAGAGTTTGGCAAAAAATGATTTAATATGTTTAATCCAAACCATACAGATCGTTTGCGTGATATAGGTTTTATTAGATGGTTTAATGATGAAGGGTATGAGTAAACTACTGGCTTTCATACTAGTCGCGCCAGTATTGTTAACATTATTGATAGTACCATATAATGAATCATTTGCGCAAGGTGATGAGGGGGAGGGGGATGAGAAGACATACTTTGACTCTGTCAAATTCATCCAATATCTAGATGAAAATACGGCACTAGAGGAAGTAAAAAATGGAAACCTCGATACATATTACTATACAATATCACCTGACAGATTAGAGAACAGTCAAAATAGAGGAGACTTGCAGGTGTTTGACTCAACTGGAGGGTCATTTAGTCTTCTTGTAAATCCTGCAGATACTGAAAAGTTTAATCCATTTGCAAGCAGAGACGTTAGATTTGCCCTAAACTACCTAGTTGACAGAAAACTGATAGTAAACGAGTTAATGGGAGGATACGGGGCACCAATCATATCATATTATGGTCCATCAAACCCAGAATACCTCACAGTAATTGAACAACTGGAGACATTTAATTTCAAATACAATCCAACGTATGCAGAACAAATCATCTCCAATGTTCTAACAGAGAGAGGCGCAATCAAAAGTGACGGTAAATGGCAAGCCGGCGGAGAACCAATAGAGATTACAATGTTTATCAGAAGTGACGATCCTGTAAGAAAATCTATCGGGGAGATATTAGCAGTTGAGCTTGAGAAGATAGGGTTTACAATCAAAAAAGATTTCGGAGATCTCAATAAAGCATTTGTAGTAGTGTATGGTTCAAATCCTGCTGATCTTAAATGGCATTTATACACAGAGGGATGGGGCAGTTCAGCATTTGTAAGGTATGATTCTGTAGCATTGGCGCAGATGTACTCTCCTTGGTTCTCAAACATGCCAGGGTTCAACGATCCATCATACTGGAACTATAAAAATGACGAGATAGACGGATATACCCAAAAAATATACACAAGTGAATTTGAGACGGCCGAAGAGAGAACAGAATTAATTCAAAAAGCAGTTGTAAAAGGAATCGAGGAATCAGTCAGAATTTTTCTTGCAAGTACCGTTGATCAATATGTAGTAAATCAAAAGGTCAGCGGAGTAGTCAACGACTTTGGTGCAGGAATTCCAAGTAGATTTACACCAATTAATGCAAAAAGCGATCATAAAGAGTTCGTGATAGGCGTAAAACAGATTTATCAAGGAGCATGGAACCCAATAATGGGGTTAACTGACACGTATAGTAACCATATCTGGGGCATCATAGCAGATCCTGCAACAGGAAAACACCCATTTACAGGAGAGACATTTCCAATTAGAACAACGTGGGAGGTGGAAACTGCAGGACCGAATGGAAGAATAGACATTCCAGATGAAGCAATCATGTGGAACCCATCATCACAGACATGGGATAGGGTAGTAGATGCAAACAATGTAAATGCAACAAGCAAAGTCACGTTTGATTTCAAGTTTAGTAATTGGCACAATGGAGAAATCATGGACATACAAGATGTTTTGTACTCGTTATACTTTGTTATGGAGTGGGGAACTCAAGTTGACGAGAATGACAAGACATTTGACACAGAGTTCACACCAAGGGCTGCTCAAAGCATACAGACGATAATAGGAGTCAACCCAATTGATGCAGATACAATGGAGGTTTATGTAGATTATTGGCACTTTGATCAGGGAGAGATAGCGGATTGGGCAGCGATGTGGAGTTCTGTTCCATGGGAGATAACAGCTGCAATGGAGAGGGCCGTAACTGACGGAAAGGTGGCATTCTCAAGATCAGGGGCTACAAGTAAGAATGTAAACTGGCTATCACTGATAGTTCCAAATGATGCGCAGATAATTAAAGAATATCTACAAGAGTTCAGAGATACAGGCCATGTTCCATCTGCATTTAGGGGAGACAACCAAAATACAGAAGAGTACTATCAGGACAGATACAATGCATCAATAAAGTGGATAGATGATAACAATCATGCAGTGATTAGTAACGGACCGTTTTATCTGGAATCATATTCGCCTGAATCAAGAACGATAAAGGTAAACATATTTGACGATGACACATACCCATTTGATCGTCAGGCATGGGCAATATTCGAAGAAGCAGAATTCCCATCAATTAGTATGATAGAGTTGGATGATGCAGCCAAACATGGCGAGGAGATAACAGTCGGAGTAGAGACGAGAAACTCAGATTCAATACTGTATTTTGTGGCAAACACCAAGGGGAACATAGTAGCATCAGAGGCCATCAGATTGGATGATGATGTAAATAGTAGTGATGGCAACACAGATGAAATGATGACAAGTATCAACATATCGTCTGAGGTATCAGAAAAGCTAGGAATAGGTGCAAATAGTATCAAGATATTTGCAATATCAGAATCAGTGCTAAAACCTGATTTCTATGAATCAAGCTTTATAGTAACTGAGAACAATGCAGAACTGCCACAAAGTATGCAAAGTAACATACATCTACAAGAAGAACAACCAGGATATCAGACTTTAGGAATAATATCAGGAATAATAATAGTAATAGCAATAGTCATTGTAATAGGAATAATAATAATCCAGCGCCGAAAAAGCAAGGATCAGACAGGACACAAGATTCAATAGTAAAAACGACGTCGCTCATCAGAGATCAGAGATAACGAACAGGTACGATCATATCAAACCATAATCCTGCAAAATTGATTCGAGCTGGGATGCATCCTCAAGTTTGGAATATTCTTCTAAGAGATTGCAGTTTAAATCATAAAACGTGTGGCCCCACCTAAACTTGTCAAGTAACTCTAGACCCTGCTGCTTTGAACCCAGAATAAATAGCGTGGCAGATAATGCCTCTACAGTAGTTAGTTTGTTTAATTTTGAGTAATTTACAGGGTTACCTGCAAGGAGTGGAGGAAGTCGTCTTTTGATGCCTGAAAAATTCTTAGACAGAGTCTCAGCTGCTAAATTCCAAGAACAGTCTAGTCCAACAATGGTACGAATCTTTGATCTGTCTTTTGGAAGTAACAGATCTTGAGAAAAAGGATCCAATACAAGACTGCGCGAATTGATCCTCTTGATTTTTTCTGCTAGTCCAAATTTTACTATTTTAGCTGCGGTACATTTTTTTGGATCATCCTGATAAAACATTAGAACTTGTAACTTCATTTAAGATTTAACACTACTTTTTCATGCTGTTTTATTAATTTAAGTGGAAATTCAGGATGGGATTTCATACTGGATGTATGTAAAATCATGTACCTTATTACTCTTGCGTAGATTTTGGCGCACAAAACAGCCTTTATTTTTTATTCGTCCAGCTTTTTCATAACGCTGGTACGGCGTCTTCCTGTATTCCCCCACCGTTCTGCACGATGTCACCATCGGTGTATATTTATCCCAGATCTACACCCCAAGTCCGTCATGACATGTTCCTCCTATGATATATGATAAAAGCATACTACTTTTTAGACGATAGAAATTAAATACCGCATATTCAAAATACGTTTGTGGTAATTATAGGTGCAGATGTATCTGGTAATATAACAGGAGATGGTCAGTCCAGACATATTGCCGTTGTCATAGGTACTGAGGAAAGCATTAGCAAAATCTATCAAAAAATCGGCTTGACTAGAATCCATATGTCGTCTTTATCTAGCTCAAAGAGACAGAAAATATTTCAAGAATTAAAGTTTGGCAATGATGATCTGCTTGGTATGTGTCTGAATGTGGAAAGACAGAAGATCATCGATCACATAGTTTGCAATACCAAACTACGTCCAAAAAACAAACCAAAGTTCAAAATTCAAAAACACTTTGATTATCTGTTATTGAAAATGATACGTGACAAGATAGAATATTTTGCGTTTCCTAGAAACTGTGAGATCCGAGATATTGTCATGCAATGCGATTCAGACATGAACCTGACAGGAAAAAACTGGGGCATGAGTACAGTGTACGGGGGACAAGCTTATGAAATTGCCGATGCGATAGCATGGTGTAACGAGCGCGGCCAATCCATTAAACGATGTCTGAACATCGATCTTGCAGCCAGACTGCACACAGAGATGAGTGATGATTTGCTAAAATAATGACCCAGAACCCACAGAACCCTCAGTACCACCGTTATACCACGTAGGTTCCCGTTAGTCTGAAGGATTCAGATTCTGATATTACATGTTAGGTATTATATCTTATAAAACTATCTTACGCGATCAGCTAACCGAAATGTACACCAAATCTGACGTCAGGCAGGCGGTTTGGGCTCGCGTATCAGATGTGATTCCGCCTGTATCTTACATGTCAGCATGATCATGGCACTCTATCTTTCAGTCCTGTCAGAAATCATCGCCATGATGATTATCCATGCATTGTACAATATCAGAGAATAGTAAAAACACAGAATTCTGGATTCCATATTCGTGATTATGCACCATTGAACCTCTGCCTATGTATATTACTAGATTCCAACTCGAGATTCGATTTTAGTGAATGATTTATTCTGGATTTTGTAACTCATGGCAGATTTTTATTAGTAATGATCAAGAAGGATGCAGATATCTCTATAAATGTGTCAGATTGCAACAATGTATTGGCAAGAACAGGAACTACGTGGATAGTTATTTCTGTACTTGTTTGGATAACAAGCATAGGTATAACCTCCTATGAATTTTGGAGCGGATTTGCAGTTTGGATATTCTCCTTGATTATACTAGCAGCTGGATGGTCCTCCAACAGTGAAGCAGATAAGGCAGATAAGAGAATGAAGGAACAAGCACTGGTGTACTTTGGAGCCGAAGACATGGATGACATGACTGGTTTTGAATTTGAAACATTTCTAGAGAGCGTGTTTAGAGTACTAGGATACAATGTATCAACCACCAACACAACAGGAGATTATGGCGTAGATCTTCTTCTGAAAAAAAACGATAGCATGATAGCTGTGCAGGCCAAGAGACATTCCAATAACGTTGGAAACAAGGCAGTTCAGGAAGTTTATGCCGGCCTAGCACATTATGGTGCAGATGAGGGTTGGGTGGTAACAAACTCATATTTTACAAACTCTGCAATCATACAAGCTAATAGCACAAACATAAAATTAGTAGACAGAGAAGATTTGATAGAATATATTGTACAAGCAAAGACCGTAATCGATAGCCGTGATATAAAAAAACTATGACTTACAAAAGAATCAAACATCAGTTAGGTCTTGAGATTGCCACTAATTATCAGTTAACCCAAAAGTAAGCAATTCACATGAATCATTTCCCTTAACACATATGAAATTAACAACTACCTTTGTTGTGCACCAGCACCACTTCATGCCTGAACAAATTTTGACATAATTCTATGCAATACCTAATACAATACCATAAAAATAACTTTTATGACAATATGACGTGTCAAATCAAAACATTCGTCTCTCATCATCATGGTTCGGCCAGCATAAAAGGCGCAATGATGCAGCAGTAAGGGCAGCCGAGGACAGCATCTGCTCGTGCATCAAAATATCGGACAGCCCCAACAGGACATACGGGCTTGACGACTTTAACAGGGGTATGATGTGGGCTACAGTCAACGGCTCTTCTGTAGGGGCTACGGCTTCGGCGGTACGGAATCATATTGAGTGGAGTACGGGTGCAGGAACGCATCATCGGGCATCACCCACTGACGAATGGTTCAACGGACTTCTTGCCAAGATTGACAGGACTGAGATGATGAAAGATTTTGCCAATTCTGTGCGCCTGCAGCTTGATGCGGTGCGCGCACTCGGACAGGTTTCAAAGAAAGGTATGGTAATTGCAATAGATATGCACCTGATCCCGCGATGGGACAAAGAACCCGGCATCGATCTGACGCGTTCAAGAAGAAATAATGGAACCGGGACGTTTGAGAGGTACATCACAGCGCAGTGCGTTGACGGCGGACCGCGTCTTGTACTGGGAGTCCTACACATGGGAGCACTTGAGGATGTTCCTGGTTTTGTACGCAACCTGATTGCAATATGCCGCAGTGTGGGATGTAATATCAGGGCCGTATTGCTTGACCGCGAGTTTTTCTCCACTCGTGTCTTTGAGACCCTTGAGAAGATGGATGTGGGCTACCTTGTACCGTGCAAGAACACAGATGTCGTAGTGGATGCAATCGCAGAATTTGTTGCGGGAAGACGGCAGGCAGTATCAAGTTTATACATTACAAATGCCGACGGAGTGTCAGTAAAGTATACCATAATCATAACCGAGCGTAAGAAGAAGAAGAAGAAAAGGAAGAAAAGCGACAGTGGGGAAAAATCAGACGATGTGCATACACGTCCAGAAGAGGAGTTCATTGGATTTGCCACCAACATGCCTATTCAGGATGCCGAACTGTACTCCAAGAGATGGGGCATAGAGACAGGATACCGCATGATAGAAGAGATGAGGGCGCGGACGCGCAGCAACAAGACCGTATCCAGGATATTCTGCTTTTTGTACTCTGTGGTAATGTTCAATGCTTGGGTGATGATAAATGCGATGATGTCTGCAACATCCAAGCCGGCAGACAAGAACACAAAACGCATGACGCAGACACATCTGCGAATCGAGATAATAACCGTGCTTGCCCGGCACGAACCGAGCTATAAGACGCCGCCTGACATCGGATCACTGTGTTCGTACTAGACAGCTGCAACATGCATCAAACATCAAATTTCAGACGTTCTGTTAGATGTACAAATAGATAGGATAAAAAACTGTTCATATTTTTAAAATGTTTGATACATCTAGTATCAGAAAAACCAGCACCTTTTCTGAAGATTAGGCCATCATGTTCGGTCTTGCCTGCAGACGAATCTTTAAACTATACACAATAGCCATCAAGCCTGTCTTTTTCTCAAAGATGACGATATTTGAAAGCACCGCATTGATTTTTAGATGTTAGATTAGGCTCACTTTTGGGTTAACTGATTATAAAGTTGTATTTAAAAAATAGCCCAGCCCATTACTGGGCGGACCTGAGGGTTGTTTTCTAGCATGCTCGGTCACTAAGAAGAGTGAGAGGGCTAATCTCCTCCAGGACTGAATTTTGAACATTTTTGCAACTAGTGAGGGTTCTTTCCGGATGGATTTCCGGTCTTGCTAGCACCGCCGGCTTTGCCTTTGCCACCACCTCGTCCTGCCTTGCCCATCATTTCACCTCCTTTTCAATTCTGGATGTGTGTTTCATCTGAAACATGTAGGCAGTATTTTCCATATAAGAAAAGCGGACAATTTATCAGCTAGACAGCTTGTCAGATAGGGTACGCAAGTGTCCGCTTCAGTTAAAAGGGAAAGCCACATACCTACTCAAAATGGATGACAAGGTGAAGATCAGAGAATACGAAGGAGAGCAATTTGAGACACGCCTGTCTAAGGGTTTGCTCCTAGACAGAAGTCGTGAAATTCATAACATCAGGTGCATGGACATGCTCTTTAAGGCATCTTCCGAATCTTTTGAAGCATGGTGGCAACGTATGTTTTTTCGAGCCAACAGGAATATGAACAGCTGGCATGTAAAGAGACAAGTAAATGCAGAAATAGTGGACTTGCCCACCGTACACAGTCAACTGGTTAAACTGGCAGAGGTAGCAGTACTTGACCTGCTAATGTCGATCAACCCCACCACGAAAGATCTGAAAAACCTACCCAGAACGGACGACTGTTCAGGGTCGGGCCGCAATGAAAAATCCGTTAGGAGAACACAGAAAGACTTCTCACACGTCATAGCGGAAAGCCGGCAGATCCGTCGCATAATCATACGAAACCCCGACAGATCCTATGACAAATATCCAAAGATTCCCAGCAGAAAGGATCCGGCAAGGGATGATAAGAGGCTCAAAAGCATCGTGACCCCATATTCCCTAGAGCCGTCGTACGGTTCCTTTGACACCAAAAGCTATGCAGATGCAAATTATCTCAGGCGGCTGAAAAAATTCTGGAAGAGTATGCTGGAGTTGCTCGTATGCGTCATGGAAAGATATGGTCCAATACGAAAGGAGATGGACTGGTTGATATACCACATAGTAAACAACGACAACGGGCTACATGTCCTCTTTGACAACCTGTCTCTAGAGTGCGAGGAGAAGTGGTTTGGCATGCTGGGGGCAGAAAAACGACAGCAGATAGCTGGGCTCCCGTGGCTTGAATCGGAGCCATACATACCTACTCCAGATGATGCAGAGCAGGGAATTTCGGAGCTCCGGAACTTTGTCAATGAGTTCGAGGTAGCGATCCCATCGACGTTAAAGTCGTACAAGGTATCTCAGAGGGTAATGAAGAGAAGGATGTACGAGCTTGCCTTGTATGCTGCTGACGGATACCACAAGTCGGAAAATCTGTATGTGTACAAACTGATCACGAATGAAATCGAGAAGAAATTTGAACGCAATATGAGGTAAAAAACGACAGAATCAAACCAATTGCCGGATCTATGGAAATACAGAGTACGACTTTGCAAAGCGTTGTGGTGTTCAGCGTGATAAGATTGTTAGGCACATATCTATACGAGCTCTATCACTCAGCACACTCTTCATCCATTCACCAGGGTTAATCACAGTTAGGTTCCAAGCATGGAAACTCTCTCCTCTTATCGCGCAAGTCCATAACCATGATCTCCCGACATTCAGTCATATGCATACTATTCTGATTAAAGATCCGGACACTTTCTAGAAAAAGTTCCTACAACAGATGCGTGAATGGGTAATCAACACGATCTGATCAATCCTGCATGTGCGTGCCTTACGTTTTAAATCAGTTTAGCTGTAATTCAAACGTAATTGATACCGTCTCTTAATAACATACAGTGTGAAATCCCTTCAGATATCCACAAATGAAGGGACGCACACAACAAACACTCACAGGAACAACGCTTAAGAACGTATGTAAATTTTTTCTTCACTGCAAGTTAATCCCAACTAACTACGCGCGGTATGGCAGAAGGGTCGGACCGGTATGAGACGCAGAAATATCTTGCATAGTACGGATGTCCCTGCTGCATGTATAGTGGAACGAGGGAAATCGTTTCTTCCAGATGTCGATATGGCAGACATTGAATCACTGCACGCAGGCAGCACGGATTACAAGGTCAAGTGCGTGCTACAGGCAGTCAGACTCAGAAAGCAATGCAGTTCATTCAGGCAGATATCCCAAGCTCTTGGAGTTGCAAAAAGTACCGTCTATGGGTGGCTGCTGCGTCTGGCCGTCGGAGGAATCAAACGCATACACGACAGGAAGAGTCCGGGAAGGCCGTGTCGCCTCTCTGTCAAGCAAAAAAACAGACTGAGAATGGATCTTGGCAAAAGTCCTGCAGAATGCGGTTTTCTGCGTGGTTCGTGGACCGCAAAGATTGTCGCCTGTCATATCAAAAACAGGTTCAAAGTGGCGTACGGTGCAAGCGGCGCGTTACAGCTGACAAAAAAGATTGGTTTCTCTGTCAGATATGCAAGACCCGTGCCGTACAACTGTGCCACGCCTGAAAAGCAGGATGAATACATCTGCGAAACCATAAAGATGCTCAAAAAATATGACAACAAGCATTACAAAGCAGTATGTGTGGACGCCGCAGCCTTTGTAGATGCGCCCTCATCGACGCGGGGCATACGGGCAAAAGGCGGAAAGGACACGGTCCAGATTAATTTTTCAAAAAAGAGCATAAAGATCATAGGGGCACTGGGACTGGGCACGCTTGACATACAGTTCCATCAAAAGACGGATGCCAATAGTACGATTGCACTTTTGGAGTATCTCAGATACAGGTACGGCAAGGTGTTTGTAATACTTGACAACGCGGCAGCCCACACCGGCAGACAGATGGGCAACTATATTAAAAGCACCAAGGGCGATGTCATCTTGTGGTTTCTACCTCCCCGTACCCCGCAGCACAATCCAATCGAGATACAGTGGCGCGAGATAAGGCGTGCAGTTGCAGACATGTTTTTTGGAGGGCTAGACGAGCTGCAAAAGAGGATCAGGCAGCTGTTGCACAGCAGAGAAGTGGCCATAGTCAAACTGTTCAGATATATGCAGGAGGCCCTCAAAAATCAAAACGGGCCGTGGCACCCTCCGCGGATCATACCTGTAGGCCCTACAATCATACAACAGTGATCAGCATACACAAAATATCTGCACACTGAACAGATCATTCTGTGTTATTATTACCGTGTGACGGCTATGTACATCCGGATCTCTTCTAGCACTGCGTGTATTATTCAAGACACTTCCATATCTTAGTTGATTGTCTTGTTTTTGAACATCTAATTTAGATTTCAATGGTGAAAGCGATTTTGTCCGGATCTTTAATCAGAATAGTATGCACTTCATTTTTTTGCGAGTTTTTCCCCATCCTTTACACCTTCCTAATTTAACAGTCTCGAAATATACCATTTGTTATGTCCCGAATTTAACACTCAATATACAATTTGCGTGCCGTTTGGTGATTGATTTAAATTTTACCGTTGTAGTTTACGATAAGCGACAATAATTCCAGAAGTAATTAACATAGCAACTCCTGACCAAAACATAAGTGAACCCCACAATTCTGCATAAGGTATATCAAAATTCAATGATTCTGGGGCTGATTTAATTACAGGTAGTACATAATTCATCCAAATCAATCCGCCAATAACAAGAGCGACCCCCATTCCAGATAATTTTTTGCACTGTACCATCAGTACAACTAAAACAACAGTCAGAATAAAAGTATAGGGTTATTCAGAGATACCCATGCCGGATCGTATACTCTGCATCATTGCGCTCTTCTTCTGAATCAATTCGCGCATGAAAAACTTTGGTCTTGCTGTTCCGTCTTTTCATAAAATCTTTCAAGCATTCATTTGGATCATCGCTTCATTCATGAGCTGCATTCTATCTTTTATTTTTCCCTATCCAACATAGATTGCTTTCGTCTTGTCGCCTTCCTCTTTTGCAATTACATAAACGCCATCATAGTCCGGCCGGACATAACCTTCATTGCCACCATAGTAAATCGGCTCACTCCATTTCAACGCCATCTTAGTCTCTGATCCTCTTGCGTTTGTAAGTTACATTGGCAACCACTCTGCCGTATGACCTTGCCTTTGGTGTTACTGTGACAGTCTTGCCGTTAATTCTTGAAAGGTTTTTCTTGGCAGATGCATATCCTCTCCTCCCCTTTTCAGGCGCATTCAGCCCTGCAATTCTGATATATTGAGATCCTCTTACCTTTCTACGAACCTTGATAGTATCGCCGTCAACTATGCTTTGAACTTTACGTCGTACGGATTTTTTTCTATAAGCCATATCCTATCTCCTATCCGTCTTCCTTCTTGATGCGCCCATAAATCCTTCAGGCAATCCCAATTGCTTGACTAGCTGACCGCCAAGTGTCGCGGGTTCAAACTTTCTTTTGTAGTTTGAGCCTCTTCTTGCACTTTTGTCCCTGTTGCAGGCCACACATGCGGGAACCAGATTCCTACGATAATCGGTGCCGCCCTTTGACTTTGGTTTACTGTGATCAATTTCCCACGCACCATGATTTCCAGGTTTGCCGTAATTTTTAAAAGATAATCTCTTACCACAATAATAACAATAACCGTCAGTTTTTTCATATACATAATTTATTGTCTCATTATCAGATCTCAAACTAGTTGTGCCTCCCATACACCACCGATTCTTCATCTCTTTGATCATCAAACCTCCCTGATGATTCCAAGATAGCATGTGCCGTCATAACACAGTTTAGCGGAAACAAATTATTAAATACCATCAACATAGTATCTTTAATGAACATACTATAATGAATAAACATGCACGATTACGCATTCATATTGCCCCACTAGGCTTTGAATCCGACAGGATTGTCTTACCTGCAATAAAGCTAAAGGCAGACAAGGTTTGGATACTGATACACAACAATCCGAAAAAGACCAAGGCAAAATTGTATCTTGAGGATATCAAAGCAAGGCTACAAAAAGAAAGAATTGAGTTTGATATCAAGGAGCTAGACAGATTAAACCTGCTCAGCATAATCAAGAGTGTGAAAAGTATTGCAAGTGAAGAAAAAGACAATACGTATTATGTAAATGTCTCGTCAGGATCTAAAATTCAGGCGATTGCAGGGATGATGGCGTGCATGATATTCAAAGAATATTGCCCAATACCGTATTATGTAGAGCCAAAAAAATATGAAAAGCCATCAGAAGCACCACAGTCTTCAGGAATCAGAGATATTATACAACTTCCAGAATATACCATCCAAAAACCAGAACCCATCTTGATAAAAGCACTGGATATAGCACAACAAAATAACAATTTGAACAAAAAAACTCTTGCTAAACTTGCAATAGAAAATAATCTGATCGACTCAAAAAATGACAAAGTGACTCAAAGTGACTATGCAAAATTGGATCACCATATAATAAAACCACTTGAAGAGAAGTGGAAATTTATCAAAGTGACTCAAATTGGAACTAATCATCGGATATCTTTGACAGACACAGGAGAAGATGTTTGTAAATTTTTAATTTGAATAAATCTACTAATGAATTCTCTATTTTCAGTAGAACATGTTGCACAAAATTTGGATTTAAATCTAGACGATTTACTGATTTTGCATGGATGTGACGTGGCAGAAAGGCAAAGGATATCAAATGACCGGCAGTCCACTCCCGGCAAACGGCATACGCGTGGAACCTAAAACACTGCATAACCGGTTCATAACTGGTATGTTCTGCCACATGACAAAAGTAAGAGAGATGTTGAGAATGTTCCTGTACTAGAATTCAAAAGATCTGCACAAGTAGGGTTCTATTGGTTTGATTCGTGTGTATGTTCATGTCCGAGACCTTGATTCAGAATGGTAATCACCTGTTCTCAGAAAAAAAATACGAGTATTCCCTACACTGTTATGAACTGGCACTTGAGGCAGACCCTCACTTGTCATGAACATGCATAGGCAAGACAGAAGCGCTCAGGGAGCTTGGACAGTTAGAGGGAGCAATTCATACCTAATGTTCAAAAAATTAGTGCTTTCTACAAGGGCAAATAAAAAACTGTTGATTATTATATTATAACCAATAATATTAGTAACTATGGGTGATATAGAGACATGGGAATCAAGGAAAAAATATTAGAAGACGGAGATGAACTACATAAATTCATCATTTTACTAGCAAATGCCAGCGGCGAGCCTATTAAGGGAAGGACGAAACTTCAAAAAATGATGTATCTTCTCTCAGATAAAATCGAAGAGATCAAAGAACAGAACAGCTACGACGCAGACAACTATGGTCCGTACAGCGAAGTGCTAGATGAAGAGGAACAATACCTAGAGCAAATAGGAGTACTGACTAGCAGTACCGGAGAAATCGCCCTGACTAAAACCGGCAAAGAGATAGCACAAGAACTGTCCAAACATGAGGACGAAAAGATCCTCAAAGTCCTAGACGAGTACAAAAAATTCCTCAACGACATGACCAGCAACGAACTGCTTGCATACATCTATTCTGCATATCCTGATATGACCGAAGAGTCAGTCGAATATGAAAATCTGAAACCAAACATGGAAAATTACATACTGTCACTGATTAGAAAACAAAAAATTAGCTCCCAGCGTGCAGCCGAACTGCTAGGCAGGTCACAGGATTACATAATTAAAAAAATGAAGGACAAACGGATGGCGGTATTAAGATAAATCTTGAAAATATTAGATGCCACTACAATGATTGCAGTGTGTAATGAGATTAGCTGCCCGGAGTTGATGGAGAAAATTGCGTTGTTAGGCCATGATCTAGTCATCCCCTCTCATGTTGTGGAAAGTGAACTACTTGATAACAACACCCGCAAAATTACAGAAAGGTACGTACGGCGCAACACGATCCAGATTTTAAAAAAGAATACCGTCGAAGAAATCCAAGAATTTCGGAATGATTTTCCCGGGTTGGGTCATGGTTCCAGTACTGGTTGATATCATGTATGCATGTCCGACGTCCTGCAGTACTGCTACTGGGTCTAATCTATGTTGCCGGACTATCAATTTAAGATATACAAAAAGACACGAGTATTTTGAACTTACTACTACTACTACTCTAGTAATGACTTGTAAGTTACCTTGTAATAGAATCGTGAGACCTGATCATCTTTGAGAATCTGAACATCCCAATCAACGTCAGGCAAAAACTCATCAGAGGATTCAGGCAATATGCTGAATTTTTCCAGACGCACGTCAGGACCTGAATAACGTACGTTAAAGCTTGTGCCATCAATCTCAACTACATCATATATGGAACCAGGTACTTGGGTAGACTCAGATACAAGACAATCAACACTAGGTCCAATTATGCATAGTCCGTCTTGAGTGGACACCCTGAGATTGACGATTGAGTAGGCATCAAGGGATGAGGTGATTAGCGAGCCGGACAGTACACGTGGTGCATAGTTAGTATCGTGAATATGTGTGAGAGGAGTAGATATGGTAATATCACTATCAGGGATTCTATTCTCTTTGATAATTACGGTACTAGGTGGGGATGCTGATGTAGTAGAGGATTCTTGTACCACATCAAACAAGATAGATTGCATATCAAAGCCAGCATCAACTGCTACTTGGTATGAACCCAGTGCAGAATCTGCGTCAGGAATGGTAAATTGATATGTAAATGAAGCCGATGAGCTGGGCGGAACAGATGTGACAGGACCCAGCTGTACACCACAAAAGAGTGTATCACATGCAACATCATCGGAATTTATTTGCTGAGATATACTAACATCAAACGATTCTACATAAGTTAATTTACTTGATAGTCCAGTGATCGTTACCACATCTCCCAGAAAATATTGTTCTTTGTCAGTTGACAACAATAGAGATGCCGGAGTATCATCAATAGTCTCACGCCCATAATCATTGACAACACCAAACGTGATAGTCTCAGAGAGCTTCTCAAAAGTAGCTTTAACTAGGTATGTCTCTTCTGTAAAGACTGTGAGAGGGAGATCAAAAGAGCTGGAGAAGAGACCGCCCTGTTGTGGATATACTTTGGATTCGTAGACGACCTTTGATGGAGAAGAGTTACTGTCGATTACTTGGACTGTTACACGTTTAGGAGGCAGAAATGACTCATTTGCTTGGGGTTCTAAAAGAACACTGCCAGATACTTGCAATGTATCGCCTGGCAGGTACAATGACTTGTCAGTAGATACAAACAACGGAGCTGTGGATATAAAGTCATTTTCAGGATCTTTTGAAACTTTGAAGAATAGTTCGCTATGCAATCTGTCAACGGATGCTTGTAGTTTGTATATACCAAAGTTTGATTTAGGTGCAACTCGATCGCTAGCTGATGATGGAAGGTCTTGACGTAGTTCACGTGTAGGTGTGACCCAAGACCATGAGAAGCGTTGATCATCAATTGAAGTTCTAGAATCAATTACAGTGCCATCAGGTTTTGTTATGGTTATGTCAACTCCCAATGCAGCAGTAGCAGGAGCAATACCTGAAAGCATAATGGTCTCACCTAGGCCGTACACTTGCTTGTCAAGCGTGATTATTGGATCGCCAATGAATGCCAGGGATTCGATTACGGTAAATGTAGTAGTAATGCTACGATCAAAATATTTGGCAGTTACAACATAGTCCCCAGCAGAGAAAGTGCCAGGAGTTATGACAAAGTCTACAGAGTAACGCCCAGATGAGTCAGGGACAGCTGCAAAACTATATTCTACGAATCGCTGTCCATGAATATCAGTATTAAAACTATTTTGCGAGGCCTGCATGGCCAACGAATCAGAATTACTATCTGCACTAGTTACTAAGATTTGTAATCCAGATCCAACAGCATAGATTGAGTCAAGACGTGAATCTGTAATAAGTCCAGATATTACCGCCTTGTCACCTAACGTGTAGATATCATTATCAACAGATACGGTAAACAGATCATCAGAAGCAACAAACTCGCCAGGGTTATCAACTACGTGGACAATGAGAGACGAAGAAGAGGAGACTACATCATTTTGAGATACTGTAACGGTATAGAGTCCTATGCCACTTGAATCACCAGAGACGGTAAAGGTATAATCAAACAAGCCATCATCAGAGACGCGTAATTCATCTATAATCTCAAAATCTGTAGCAACACCAGACAAAGTAGTCTGAGTTATCGCTAAATCTAATGCAGCAGTCCATACCTGGTTTAATCTACCGTTAATTTGTATTTGATCACCTAAACCAAAAGCTGGTTTTGCAGTTGATAATAGTATCACATCAGCATTCTGAGTCTCCTCTAAGACACTAAAAGTGACAGAGGTAGACATGTGGAAATACGTGGCAGTTATAGTATAAACGCCATATACCGGATTAACATGACTAAGAAAGACGTCAGTTAGAAATTCATCGTTAGTTGGAAGCAAAGTGCCATCTGCTACAAGATCACCATTAGAATCAGTGACTCTAAATGCCATTGATCTATACTGGACTAGGTCAGCTACAGCACCTGTGATGAAGACTGTCTCACCTGGAAAGTATTGCGGTTTATCAGTAGTGATAACAATTGGCGGAGTAGTTACAATTGGACCGGAATCAGCAGGGTTTACTGTGAACTGAGTGGTTGCAGATGCATCCCCATAAGTTGCAGTTACAACATAAATACCGGGATTAACTCTCTGTGTTTGCTGCAAGCTAAGTGTTGTAGAATAATTCAAATCAGAATCAGGATATATTGTTGTAGTCCTTGCAAAATTAGGGCCTGAAATTAGCACAGTAACTGATGCAGGAGTAAGAAAATTTCTATCAGCGTATGCTAATTCAGATACGGTTCCTTGGATTACAGCAGTCTGACCAAGGGTATACGATGATTCTGTAGTGGAGACAGTCATAGATAACGCAACAACATCAGGCAATGAAACAATCTTTCCGTTTGAACCACCGACAGTAGTTAATGCAAATTTCCAATCATTTATGCTGTCAAGATCAAACCCATCAGAGATTCGCTGCCAAGAATTAATGTCATTGTCAAGATCAACTAGTATTGGGGTTTTGTCAACGAGTACATCATTCTGATCCAGTAGTTCGACTGATTCAAGGGTATCAGAGAACCAAAGACTCTGATGAAGAAAGACCATGTAATCTTGGGGCTCTATAACAGTTCCAGAAGGAATAGTCAATGTCTTCTTTAACGTGGTAGTTGATGCAATCTTCCATTCACTCAAATCAATGGCAGAATCAGTAGGATTGTATAGTTCAACCCATTCAACAGCAGATCTGCTGTCACTTCCAGGAGGATTAACGTCTAGCTCATTAATTACAACGTTTTGAGACGTTTGTGCATGTGCAGGTAAGACAAACCCAGCTGAAAATATAGATACAGATGACACTACTAACAATAATACAAACAAAGCACGACTCATTTGTCTTCAAGATGATTTGATCAAAAAGCATTTTAAAATAGGATAGAGAAAAAGTTGAGCTTATGGTTAAAGTCATATATGTAAAAATTGTAAAAACATGGCAGTTTAGACCATGAAACAAGGTTAATTTTGATCATTCTCATCGCACTGAAGACATCTCTTGTTGACAACCTTTGAGCCACACTCCATACATAGGCCCTCGACTCCAACTTCGTTTTGAATCAACTGTCTCTTCTTGCCTACATATATCTTGATCCCAAAGTACATGCATACGACTATGAGCACGGCGTAGACGGGCGCCATAAATGGCAGCAAACCTATCATAAAAAGAATCAAGCCTGCAATTAGAATGATATCACGTCGTTCAAAGTACAACAAGAGGATGTGGGTATCCAAGTCATAAAAGTATGCCGGAGCTCAGAGTCATTTGTTTATCTCATCGATCATTACTCTAACTCTTCTTCATTGCTCGGCAGTTACGACAAGACTGATATCAATAATAAGATAGTGGTACTGGCAATTTGCAAATGTATGCACCTATAGAAGAAGAGAGGTTCAGATAGTGTGGTAATCAGAGAGATTGATAACATGTGTGGAGTGCTGGCAAGAAAGTCCTAATTAATTCAAATGTAGGTTAATGCAAGCCGTCGTAGACCCTACTGATATGTTGTAATTAGTCAATGTACAAGACATTTGCCAATACCAGCAGTTAACAGAGAACATAAATTGTAGAAATGGTGGGATCGGCGAAATTCGAATTCGCGACCTCTGCGTCCCAAACGCAGAATCATACCAAGCTAGACCACGATCCCATTAAAATTATGAAATTACCCAATTTAAGCCTCACATATGATCATTTATTTGAAAAGCAGGTAATCGTTTTAAAGGCATACAACTAGTCAAAGACATGCAGACCCAAGAATACATCAAAGCAGGAAAGATAGCAGCAGAGGTAAGGGAGATTGCAAGGACAAAGAATTGGATAGGCAAGACAGTTTATGAAATTTGTGAGCAGGTAGAAGATGAGATCAAAAGAAGAGGAGCAAAATGTGCATTTCCAGTCAACACCAGTATCAATGAGATAGCAGCACATTATACAGCAGAGCCAGATGACCAGATTACAATCAAAGATACGGATCTAGTAAAGATTGATCTTGGTGCACAGATTGATGGATACATCGCAGATACTGCTGTAACTGTATGTTATGATACGCGATTTGATGGACTAGTTCAAGCAGCAGAGACGGCGTTGGGAGATGCAATATCAATGATAAAGTCAGGAGTGAAATCGAGTGATGTAGGGCGAACGATAGAGTCGACGATTAAAAAGAGAGGATTCAAACCTATTGCAAACCTTAGCGGACATTCGTTGGACAAATATACAATTCATGCAGGACGGTCAATCCCAAACATATGGTCTATCGGAGGATTTGCGCTATCAGAAGATTCAGCATATGCATGTGAACCGTTTGTAACTACAAATGACGGAGGAGGATTTGTAAGGAACGGTAAAACCAAGAATATTTTTGCATTAAACTCACGGAAGAGAACAAAAAATGACAAAGCAGATAAACTACTTGATTTTATTTGGGAGAGATTCAACATGCTGCCATTTGCACTAAGATGGATTACAAACGAATGGCAAGAAGAAGACAAAGTAGACAAGGTAGACGAGCTGTTGCAAATTTTGATAAAAAAGAAAGCGGTTCAAGCATACCCTGTTCTGATTGAAGTAAATGAACAAAGAGTTGCACAAGCAGAACATACGTTTATTCCAACTGAAGACGGAGTGACAGTTACAACTAGAGTATGATTAATGAATGGATATTCAGACATGGCGCACAAGCTGATTGCAATGTCTGAACATTATATGCCAGAGAAGAACTCAGAGGCGTAAATTTTGTATAGATTTAACGTTCTGTAATGCTGTTTAAAAATAACCAAGTTCTCAAATATCACAAAACAACGATACATAAAACACCCAGAAAATCAAGAAACAGTTTCGTGTAACAAGAATGGCATCAGTATCAATATTCAAGTCAAGATGATTCAGATATTTTTTGTATAATTATAACAGATATAGATGTACAATGCATGCGCAAACACAATAATAGTAGTCAAAAATGGTCTATTATTAATGACATTAGACTCGAAACTAGAGGTAAAAGAATCAACCACAACAAAAAAAGTAGAAGAAGAAGAAGAAGATCAGATAAAAAATACTCTATTGCTACAGTTCAAAGAAACGAGAGATAGAACATTAGAACTAGTAAAGCCGTTGCAGACAGATGATTTTGTAGTTCAGACAGCACCATTTATGAGCCCGCCAAAATGGCACATAGGCCACGTAAGCTGGATTTACGAGGCAATTATGAGTAAATTGGATAAAAATTACGAATTTTATTCAACAGAGTTCTCAGAATACCTGAACTCATACTATCAGCAGTTTGGAGTTCCGCACGACAAAAAACTGCGAGGCATAGTATCAAGGCCCACAACAGACCAAATATTCCAATACTTTAACACCGTTAATCAACGGGTACTGCAATTTATCAGAGATAATACATTAGATCAGAATGCAAGAAAACTCATCATAATGGGTCTGCATCATGAATGTCAACATCAGGAGCTCTTGGTATATGATTTGCAACATCTACTTGCAGACACATACAGACCGATAAACAAAAACAATATAATAACAAGTCAGCCCAAAACAAAAGAAGAAGCAGAAGAACCAATTCGCATCAAAGGGGGATTATACATACAAGGATATAACGGAGATGAGTATTGCTACGACATTGAATTGCCAGAACATAAAGTGTATCTAAATGATTATAGTATTGACGCATATCCAGTTACAAATCAACAGTATGTGGAATTTATTCTCGATGGCGGGTACAACACGTACAAGTATTGGTTATCTGACGGTTGGGAGAAGGTAAAGGAAAACAACTGGAATGCTCCAATGTATTGGGAGCAACGAGACGGCCAATGGTATGTACGAGATTTTATGGGAATAAGAAAGATAAATCCAAATCAGCCAGTATGTCATGTGAGTTACTATGAGGCAGACGCATACTGCAAGTGGGCAGGAAAGAGATTACCTACAGAAGCTGAATGGGAAAAGGCAGCATGTTGGAGTGAAGAAACACAAAAAAAGACATTGTACCCATGGGGCAATCAACCCCCTACAAGCGATAGGTGTAATCTACTCGAATCACACTATTGGGGATGCTCAGAGATAGGATCATTTCCTAATGGAAAGAGTCATGCAGGGTGTCATCAGATGATTGGCGATGTCTGGGAGTGGACTGCGTCAGAGTTTGTAGGATATCCAGGATTCAAATCGGATTTCGATGAATATAATGACAAGTGGTTTACAAATCAAAAAGTCCTAAGAGGAGGATCATTTGGAACGCCTCAAATGTCAATTAGAACAAGTTATAGAAACTTTTTCAGACTAGATGAACGGTGGCTATTCTCAGGTTTTAGATGCTGTAGCAGATGATGATTAAATCACCATTGCTTTTGTCGTGTGGTAATTATCTGTAATTTTGCAGTGGCCATTATCGATGTTATCAACACGATGCCACACCATCAATACAGGTAGCAGCTGTGTATCAATCTAATTTTGATACCAAAGAGACTGAAAAGTATTGTTTATCATCATACCACACATTAACGATTTTGAATCCAGTGCTCTCAAACAACTCAGAGATTTGTGCCATGTCATATTTGTGCGAGTGTTCAGTATGAATTAATTCATCTTTCTTCAAATTCAGCAAGAGACTGGATTTTGAGATAATAACTGACTGGTTGAGAAGAGAACGCAGATACATCTCTATTCTTTGATGTGAGTCATCATAAACACAGTGATGTGCAAAATTGTCAAGATCAAAATCGGCATCAAGTTCATCATTTATTCTAGATAAGACGTTGAGATTGAATTGTGCGGTAACACCTGCAGAATCATTGTAGGCAGATTCTAAAATTTCCGTATCCTTTACTAGATCAAGACCTACCAAAAACAGATCACCTGGCCGCATAGTCGAGTTTATCTTTTTTAGAAAATGGCGTCCATCATCAGGTGAAAAATTACCAAAACTAGAACCCAAAAATATTATGAGATTTTTTTTATTGTCGTAGTTTTTAAGGAACTCCAATCCCCCCTCGTATGTATCGATTATTCCAGTAATATGTAAAGAGTCATAATCGCGTAACAGCTGCTCTGAGCTCTCGGTTAGAATTTCAGATATATCTATTGGAAAGTAATCGATTCTGCTTTGGTATAGCGTAGCAAAAGCATCAAGTATCAATCGCGTTTTAGTTGATGAGCCACTACCTAATTCTACTAGTTGAAAGGTTTCATCAAGGTATTGCGGCAACTCGTCTTGCATGTTCTTTAGGATATTAATCTCTGTTCGTGTGGGATAGTATTCAGGCAAGACACAGATTTGCTCAAACAGCTCTGATCCCCTCTGATCATAAAAAAACTTGGGAGAGATGAATTTAGAGTCACGATTAAGACTAGAGTATATCTCCTGAGCAAATGTCTTCTCAATACTGCTTGCATGAGGTTTAAAGTATTCAAGCTTGGAATCTATAACGTATTTTTTGTAAACAAGATGATTGTCTGCCATATCATTCAAGTATTAGATCTGTCTTTGCTAAGCATAAATGCGTTAGCAATGATTTTAAGCACATTGGATGATAAAGTGCATTATTAATTGTTACAAGTTACACAATAGACATATGATAAATATCGTCAATACACCAACAACACCAACAACAACACCAACAACAACTCCTCCCCCTCTAACAGGATAACTCAGGCATATAGTTGAGACCTAGAGCGCACAACACATGACTGTATCCTTGATATAGAACCCGTCATTTAACAAGAGATATGACAGACGCGATACTACAAGTTGAGCACCTATCAAAGTTTTATACAAAAAAGAGAATATTTAGTTCCAAATCCACAACTGTGAGAGCAGTAGACGATGTGACGTTCTCTTTAAAAAAAGGGCAGGTGCTGGTACTAGCAGGCGAGTCAGGATCAGGGAAGACTACCATAGCAAAACTAATTTTAAAATCAATCCAGCCAGATTCAGGCAAGATAATCTTCGAGGATCAGGTAATTGACAATGACAAAAAAAATATGACAAAGATTAGAATGAATTGCCAGATGATACACCAGGATCCATATGATTCCATGGACCCAAGAATGAGAGTAGAGCAGATAATATCAGAACCGCTAGAGATACACAATGTAGGGGACAAAAAAGACAGAGCATCAAGAGTCATCCAAGTACTACAAGAGGTAAAACTAGAACCTGCAGAAGATATTGCAAAGAGATATCCACATATGTTATCAGGAGGACAGAGACAGAGAGTAGTGCTAGCAAGAGCATTGGTGCTAAAACCAAAGATAATACTAGCTGATGAGCCAGTATCCATGCTCGATGTCTCAGTTAGAGCAGAGATGCTTGAGATGATGAAACAGATTCAAAAAACTCACGGCATCTCATTTATTTACATCACTCATGATTTGGCAACAGCCAAGTATTTTGGCCATGTAATTGGAATCCTATACAGAGGAAAGATTGTAGAGGTAGGACCAATAAACAAAGTCTTGACAAGTCCCAAGCATCCATACACACAGGCATTGATTGATGCAATATCAGAACCCAACCCAGATAACCTATACAAAAAAAGAGACATACGTATTAACGATACAGAGGACATGCCAATGTCTCAGGAGTGCAGATTCAAGGCAAGATGCCCATATGCCATAGATGAATGCGGCAAGGAACCCCCACTAGAAGAGAAAGAGCCAGGACATCACTGTGCGTGTCATGTAAAATTAGACGGTACTGACTGAAGGGATTCGCTTGTCTTTGTATGTTACAACATTTGAAACACCGTTTTTTGGAAATACCCCATAGATGAGCTTGGCTTTTTGTATGACAGAGTCCTTTAGGGAAACCATGATAAATTGGCTCTCAAGAGAACGCTCCTCTAGTATTTTTGCAAGTCTTTTGGCGTTTGGAGCATCAAGATGCGCATCTACTTCGTCAAACAAGTAAAATGGGGATGGTTTTAGTCTTTGCAATGCAAGAACAAACACGATGGCAGCCAATGTCTTTTCTCCACCACTAATTGATGTTGATTCTCTTTTGGGCTTGTTTGGGAATTGGAGCAGATATGATATGCCTGAACTAAATATGTTATCCTCGTCTTGCAGTTCAAGCCAAGCATTGCCATCAGTCATGTTATGGAATATTAATCGAATCTCCTTGTCAACTTTGTCAAAGGCGTCAAGGAATGTCTGTTTTTTGTCGCGGTCAATATCATCCATGAATTTGACTATGCCGTTGCGCTCTTCCTCAAGAGAGTTCTTTCTATCAGACATGGAACGATATCCGTATGATACCTCAAGATATGTCTGAGGAGCCTTGGCATTGAGTGCAGATAGAGATGATAGCTCAGATGAGAGTCCATCGATAATAGATTCAACATCAAATGTTTCAGTACTTTGTTCAAATCCAAATGACGTAAGAACTTGATTCAGGTTTGACTGTTTGGCAACCAAGTCGCCTAGATCGCGGTTTAATGAATCAGATTGACGTTCATGTGTGTTTATTTGTTTGGTCAGACCCCGTTCGTTAGAAGATAGCTTGTTTAGTTGACTGTCAAATTCTTGGATATCATCTATAGAAGAACCTGAATTTGAGATCAGTTTTTGTTCCTTGTCCCTCAGATTTACAAGAATCGCATCTTGTGACATTTTGGATTTTTGCATGTCCTGAATTTTTACATCTAGTTGTTCTCGTTCTAAAATTAGAGCATCTCTTTCGCCAGTGAGATTGTTTAGCTGAGTGTTTGTTCCGCTCTGTTGGGCTTGAAGTGCCGTTAGACCGTATGATTGGCTTTGGTATTGCTCCATTACCTGTGTATGTAATTTTTCGCAATCTGATTTTATTTGATTAACCTCAGATAGTTGTTGGGCAGTATTGTCAGGTCCGCCATCAGAGGTGTACTGGGATTTAGCAGTTGCAAGTTGTTGTTGCAGAGATTTTATGCTAGATTCCTCAGTACTGATTTGGGATTCAATGGAACTATTACGTGATGTAAAGTCTGATATTCGTTGCGTTAGCTTATCCCGAATGGTTTGCGTAGATTTGATTTTAGTGTTTAAATGGGAATAGTTCTCGTTTGCAGAAGTCAGAGAGTTTTCAGACAAAGACAATCGTTTGGTATGTAACTGGATTGATTCGTCTAGTTTCTTCACAGTGTGTTTCTTTTTTTGTACGTATCTCTTTATCAAAGCAATATGACGTAGTAATCCATCAATATCACTACTCATAGAGATGAGTTTGGTAAGTTTGGAGATCTTGGAATTTATATCAATTACTACAGTACCACCGTCTGCCTCAAAGTATTCGCCTGTAATAGTTACTGACCTATACCCCAGCTGAGAGAGATTAAAGGCAGATTCTTTGTCTTTTGCCAGTATAACATTCCCAAAGAGGAATGTCTTAAGAGAAGAGTATTGCGGATCACATTTTACAAAGTCGGAAAGAACGCCCAAGATTCCTGGCTCGTCAGGCAGACTAAGATCAAATTTAGGAATGGTTCCCAAAGGAATGATCTTTAGTTTTGAGAGGTTTTTGTCTTTAGCAATTTGGGCAATTCCAAGTAGCGTGGCAAAGTCATCCACTACAAGAGATTTTATCCAGTCAGAACCGACTGCCAAGACACATCGCTCATACTGCTTATCCCACGAGATAATCTCATAGACTAGGCCACGGATTCCAAGTATTTGAGGATCTTCTTTTAATTTTGCAACAGTATAATCCTCATGCATAAATCCCTTTACAGTTTTTATCTTGGAATCGTACTGAGTTGCAACCTTGCTTGACTTTTCAAGAATGAGTTCTAGATCTTCACAGTCATGCAATATCTTTGATTTGTCTGCATGAAGCTTTTCAATTTGGGATTTGAGTTTAGAGATAGTTTCATGGTGATTTTTTAGGATGGTCTCAATACGGGTTTGGTATTTGATGAGCTGAGTAGTACTTGCATCTAGTTCAAGAAGTTTTTCAGAGTTTGTACGAATTTTGTTATCGGACTCTGTTTTCCCGTGTTGAATCTTTGCAAGTTTTAGCTTGGCTTCATTAAGGGCGGCAGTTAGAGATTGGACGGTTTTGTCAAGTTCAGATTTTTTAGCTGCTATACGCGATTGTTCTGCAAGTATGTTGTTTCTTTTAATGTCAATTTGGCGAATGCTTTCTTTGATCTTGTCTTTGTATGGGGTGGTTTGATCCAAGGATTCTTTTATCTCTAGGATCTCTGCATCAAGTTTGTTTTTGGTGCTAGTCAGGCCTGCAATCTGATCATCGATGTCAGGAATTCTAAGATTAATTTGATTTAGTCGTTTTTCAGATACAGAGATAGTACTATTGAGGGTTTCATACTGTTCCAATGCACGGCTTAGTTCAGTGTCAAGTGAGGATTTTGCCTTGTTGTAAATGTCTGCGCTAGCCATTAGTTTTGATCTTTGAGCATCCAATTTTGATATCTCCTCTCTGACTGCAGCTCGGGAGTTATCAAGGGCTGCAATCTGAGATGTAATGGATTCTAGCTCGGACTTTTTGGTGCTCTTCTCAGCAGTAACAGCTTTTAGCTGATTTGCAGCAGATATTGCCTTGTAGCGGCCAAGTTCACGGTTCACAAGATCAAACCGTAGTTTCTGGTTCCTCTCCTCTTCTAACTCGTCAATTCTCTTTTTAATCTCACCCATCTTGGCTAATGCAATATCCAATCTGCGATCTGCTTCTTCAAGTTGTTTTAGTGACTCGGCCTTTTTTTCATCAAAGTAAGATAGACCGATTAAATCTTCAATTGTCTTTCTCTTCTCTTCGGATGTAAATTCAGATATTCGAGTCACGGTTCCTTGCTGCACTGCGTTTAGCTGCCCAAGTCCTGCATTTGCCACATCAAGCAAGTCAAGGATATGACTACGATTTGTCTTTTTTTTATTCAGGTAATACGTATTTTCACCATTTACATCAAGTTCCCTTGTAATCTCAACTAGATCTGAGTTGATAGGGATCTTTCTATCAGAGTTATCAAAGTGTACACTAGAACGCGCCATTTTGGGACCGTGGCGATTTCCCTCAATATCATGAATGAGAGATCGCAGCTTGTCAACCCTCATAACTTTGGGTTTGTTCTCACCCATTGCAAATATTATGGCATCAAGGATGTTACTCTTGCCAGAACCGTTAGGACCGGATATGGATATTAGACCGGGTTCAAACGAGACCGTGGTATTTTTAAATCCAAACGATTTGAAACCAAAGATTTCAACTTTTTTGATATAGACCAATGACAATACTGCCATAAATGACAACATAATTAATGATTGCCAAGTTTAGTTGACAGAATTGCATAATTTTTCTTAGGGAGTTTTAACATTTTTCGTAGTGGTAGCAAGAATTTGAGCGTTGTGTGAAGAGAATAGACGTAGAGGATAGAATCAGAGTGC